>DATKRN010000001.1:0-46265 GCA_035532155.1 Verrucomicrobiia bacterium
CGACGGCGGCCACCGCAGGGGCCAGGCCGGCCCCACCGGGCTCGCCCGTCGAGGGCCACTTATCAACGACACCCGCGACAGCGCGATGAACCCCGCAGTGTCGATGCGGCTCACCCTGGCGAGGTGGAGCCACACCGGCGACGGCTGGAGGAGCTCGCCGTCGGGGATCGGCTGGCGGTGGACCAGCAGCAGTTCGGGGAACCTGCCACCCCGCGCGTCGTCGACGCGGCCAGCGCGGTCGGCGGGAACAGGCCGATCGGGATCGGACCCGCCACGGTGAGCCCGTGCCCGGCCGTGGCGGCGGCACAGCCCTCGTCTCGCGTCGACCGCCTCAGCGGCAGCGGAGCTGTCGGCTCGCGGTCGCGGGTCTGCCCCGTCCGCTGCCGGCCCCCACCCCCGCACCCGCTTACTTTCACTCGGCCATTGACACGGCGCGCTCATGGCCACGTGGGTCGACCACCGGCGCGAGGGGTGGGAGGGGTCCCGCCCCGGGACCCCGAGATGCTGAAGCGGATGCCAGCCGCGTCGGAGTCCCCCTACGGGGTGACGCTCACGCCGCGACCGCCCCAAGCCGGAGCAGGTCGGGGCCGTCGCCGCCACGACCTCGGCCGGGGCCAGGGCGTCGTGGGGCGGCCCGACCGACAGCGTGGGTCCAGCCGGGCTGCCGCGCTGGTCATCCCAGACGACACCGACGCCGTGCCCCGCCGGCATGCCCTCGAGGGGTGCCCCCGTCTCTCCCGCGGCCAGCTGGCGGGCGTGCCGCCGCCGCTCAGGTGGACGTCCGCCAGCCTCCCGAGCAGTGGCTCCGCCGGCTCGGGCGGGTGCGGGGAGTCCCCGGGCAGGGACGCGTCCGCTCGGCCGTCTCGCTCTGCGGATCGGCTGCCCCATCGACTCGTTGGCACGATCCGCCTCGTCGTCATCCGGTCCCCTCGATGCTTTCCGTGCGACCCGAGCACCCGTCCACATCGGACTTGCCTTTGCTCTCCCGCCCCTCCGCGCGGAGCGCGGGGTCGAGGCGGTCAGACGGCGAGCGCATGCCTGCTAAGGCGTGCCCGACCGGTCCGTCACTCGGGATCGGCGAGTAGGGCCGGGCGGCTCCCAGCGGTGGGGCGCCGGGGACCCCAGGGCCTCCGGTCCAGCCACCAGCGCTGGACCCGGCGACCCGTCCCGCAGGCACCCGCTCGCCCACCCCTCTGTGATGCGCGGGACAGGGGGGGGTGAGCCGCCAGCGGGCAGGATCACGCCGCGAGTTGGACGTCTCCCACCTGCTCCATGCTCCGGTGGCGCGATCCCCCCGACCGCAACAGCAGGAACGCCCCAGCGGCCGCGGCGAGGGCGACCGCAGCGCCGATCTCGAGCGCCAGCTGCAGTCCGCTGGTGAACGAGGTGAGGGAGGCCGCCGTGATCGCGTGCGAGACGGCCGCGGTGGTGCCGGCGACGCGGGGAGCCAGGCCTTCGGCGACCGTGGCAGTGGCGGGTTGGAGCCGATGGGCAAGGCCCCCGGGTACCCCGGCCCTGATCAGCTGGTGCTGGTAGACCGATGCAACCCGGCTGGCCACGACGGTGCCGAGCACGGTCGTGCCCAGCACGCCCCCCACCTGGAAGGCGGTGGCCTGGAGCCCGGCGGCGACGCCGGCGAGGTGGCGGGGTGCGCTCCCCACCACCGCCTGCGAGCCGCCGGTCTGGACCGCGCCGAAAGCGATGCCGATGAGCGGAAGCCAGGCTCCGATGGCGAGATACGCGGAGTGGGGCTCCAGCCGCGAGAGTCCGATGAGAGCGATCGCGACCAGGACGAACCCAACTGTGAGCGGGAGCCGGGGACCGATCCGGCCCACGATCCACCCCCCGACCGGGGCGCTCACCATCAGGACGCCGGTGAGCGGAAGCAGGCTGATCCCGGCAGTGATCGGGGAGTCGCCGTGGATCCGCTGGAGGTAGAGGGTGAGGTAGAAGATGACGCCGAAGAGGGCAAAGACGGCCGCCACCAGGACCGCGAGTCCCGCGCTCAACTGCCTAGAGCGGAAGATCGCGAGCGGAATGAGGGGAGTCCGCGCCACCCGCTGCCAGGCGGTGAAGACGGCGAGCAGGACGACCGCCGCGGCCAGGAAGCCGACGACGGTCGAATTGCCCCAGCCGGCGGTCTCGGCGTCGATCAGCGCCCAGATCAGGCTGAAGAGCCCGCCGGAGAGCAGGACCACCCCCAGCAGGTCGATCGACCGGCCGGTGCCGAGGTCACGGGATTCACGGATGACCCACCCGCCGACGAGCAAGGAGATGATGCCCACCGGGACGTTGACGAAGAAGATCGACGACCAGGACACCGACTCGACCAGAGCGCCGCCGATGATCGGGCCCGAGGCGGTGGCGATCGCGGACGCTCCGCCCCAGATCCCCACCGCCTGCGCCAGCCGCTCGGGCGGGAAGGTGGCGCGCAGGATCGCCAGGGTCTGGGGGAAAAGGAGGGCGCCGAAGCAGCCCTGGACGGCGCGGAAGGCTATCAGCTCGGCCAGCGAGCCCGAGAGACCGCAGGCGAGCGAGGCGAGCGCAAAGCCGGCGGTCCCGATCAGGAAGATGCGCTTGCGCCCGAATCGGTCGCCCAGCCGCCCCCCCGTGATCAGCCCCCCGGCGAGGGCCAGCAGATACGCCGAGGTCACCCACTGCAGCTCACCCAAGCTGGCGTTGAAGTGGCGGCCGATGGTGGGATTCGCCACCGAGACGATGGTGTTGTCGAGGACCACCATCACCAGCCCGAACGTGACGGCGACCAGGGTGAGGGCGGGGTGGCCGAATCCGCGACGCGGCGATCGGATCCTGCCGGTCTCCCGGTTCGCCTGTGGGTCGCCCAGGGCAGCGAGCTGGCGGTCTGTCATGCGATGGCTCCTCGTGGAGGTGGCGGCGGTATAATCGGAGACGCGGCTCCGCTTGTCAAGAATACGGAGGGTCGGCTCCGCTTGTCAAGCTGCCAAGGGGGACAGAGGTGAGCGACCAGGGGGCGCGGCGTCCACGGGCGGACGCGCGGCGGAATCGCGAGCGGGTGCTCGAGGCGGCGGAGCAGATCTTCGCCACGGTGGGGCTGCAGGCGCACACCGACGACATCGCCCGCGAGGCGGGCGTGGGGGTGGGCACCGTCTACCGCCACTTCCCCACCAAGCACCAGCTGGTGGAGGCGGTGATCGCGCGCCGCACCGAGTCGCTGCTGACGGCGGCCCGGGCCGCGATCCGGGACCCCGATCCCGGCGAGGCGTTCCGGCGCATCTTCGCCCGTGGGGCCGACCTGCTCGGCCGCAATCGCGCGATCGCCGAGGATGTCGCCGAGGGCATCAGCCTGCCCGCCCTCCCGCCCGGGATCAAAGAGGAGCTGTTCGGGGCCATGAGCGACCTCGCCGTCCGCGCCCAGGCGGCGGGTCAGCTGCGAGCCGACGTCTGCCCCGCGGACGTGGTGATGCTGGTGTCCTGCGTCGCCCACAGCGTCGAGCTGACCCAGCGGCTCGACCCGGGCCTGCGCCGGCGCTTCCTCGCCCTGATCCTGGATGGTCTTCGACCCGATGCCGCCACTCCCCTCCCCGGCCGCCGTCTCGACCTCAGCGACCTCCATCGACTGGCGGCCCACCCCCGCGGCAGCTGACCTCGGGACGCACGTCCCCACCGAGCGGCGCAACGGGGTCGACCCGACGGCTGCGCGCCACCCGTCGCAGCGGGACCGGGTGCCCGATGGGGCGCGGAGGGGCTCCCCTACCCGCAGCGCGGAGGACCCGGCCCGGTTCGCCGGGTGTCGCTCCCAGCCGTCAGCTCTCCGGCACGCCCCGCGTCACCCGGGTACGCGGCACCGAGGCCCCAGCGGTGCCGCCGGCCGATCCCGGCGCCGGCGCAACCGGGGCGACCCGGCCCGCGGCACCCCCCGGCGGGTCCCCAGCGCCCGATGGCCCGGGCGAGAGGCTGGCGCGAGCCGGTTGAGCCCTCCGGGGTGCGCGGGTCCCAGGGGCCGCGCCCGGGTGGATAGACTCAGGTCCAGCCCATGTGCCGTGTCTGCCTGAAGCGACCCGAGATCCCCGAGGAGCGCTACGGCCGCTGCGAGGCCTGCGCCAAGGCCGGTCGGGTCCCCGTCCGGCTGCAGATCCGCACGCTGCCGGAGCCCTGGCGGGTGCGTGCCGGGGAGCTCTCCCCCCGAGCGCTGCGCGAGCGTGCCGGAGCTGGGCTGGCCGCCTTCAGCGGCCAGCCCAGCCCCAAGGGCCACCTGGTCCACAACCAGTGCGAGCTGATCCTGGTCGGGTCCCGGGTGGAGCAGATCCGAGCGGCCCCCGGTCTGGCCCGGTTCCCCGAGCAGCTGCTGGCCGCCCTCCGCGAGGCGGCCGGCCGCTCCGACGCCAGCTGGTAGCCGGGCGCCGGGTGGGTCAGCCCCGCTCCGCGGTTGTGTCCACCAGCTCAGCTTCTCGCTGGGCATCGTCCCCACCCCCGGTGCCCTCCGGGGCTCGCACGGCGCGCAGCACCAGCCGATCCTGGTCGGCCTCGACCGCCACCGTGTCCCCCTCTCCGAAGCGCCCCTCCAGGATCGCGGTCGCCAGGGGATCGGCGAGGCGCCGCTGGATCAGGCGCTTCAGCGGACGGGCCCCGAAGGCGGGGTCGTAGCCCGCCTCGGCGAGCCACCCTTGCGCCGCCGGGCTGACCTCCAAGCCGATCCCGCGGGCCCGGAGCCGGGCCTGCAGCTGGGCCAGCTGGATCCCCACGATCTCACCGATCTCGTCCGCGCTGAGACGGTGGAAGAGCACAACCTCATCCACCCGGTTGAGGAACTCGGGGCGAAAGTGCCGGTGCAGTTCCGCCCACACCTGCTCGCGCACCGCCTCCTCGGCCGGGGCGTCGGCGTCGGCCGGGAGCGCCGCGATCAGCGGACTGCCCAGGTTGCTGGTCATGATCACGACCGCGTTGCGGAAGTCCACCGTGCGGCCCTTGCCGTCGGTGAGGCGCCCATCCTCCAGGATCTGGAGGAGGATGTTGAAGACGTCGGGGTGGGCCTTCTCGATCTCATCGAGCAGCAGGACCGCGTAGGGGCGGCGGCGCACGGCCTCGGTCAGCTGGCCGCCCTCGTCGTGGCCGACGTAGCCGGGTGGCGCCCCCACCAGGCGGGCCACCGCGTGCTTCTCCATGTACTCGCTCATGTCGAGCCGCACCAGCGCGCGTTCGCTGTCGAAGAGGAACTGGGCGAGCGAGCGGGCCAGCTCGGTCTTGCCGACCCCGGTGGGGCCGAGGAAGATGAAGGACCCGATGGGACGGTTGGGGTCACCCAGACCGGCCCGTCCCCGGCGGACGGCGTCGGCGAGGACCCGGACGGCCTGATCCTGGCCCACCACCCGCTCGTGCAGCCGCTGCTCCATCTCCAGCAGCTTGCGGACCTCGCCCTCCAGCATCCGGCTGACCGGAACGCTGGTCCAGCGGGACACCACCTGGGCGATGTCCTCCTCGTCGACCTCCTCCTTCAGCAGCGGCTGCCCGGCCTGCAACGCCAGCAGCCGCTGCTGCTGGGAGTCGAGCCGCTGGCGCAGCTCGGGGAGCGCGCCATAGCGAAGCTCGGCCGCCTTGCCGAACTCGGCGGCGCGCTCCGCCTGCTCCGCTGCGAAGCCGGTGCGCTCCAGCTGCTGCTTGGTGGACCGGATCTCGGCGATCGCCGCCTGCTCCTGCTGCCAGCGGGCGCGCAGCCCGTCGGCGCGGGCCCGCAGGTCGGCGAGCTCGCGCTCGATCGCCTGCCGGCGCTCGGCCGAACCCCGGTCGGACTCGCGCCGCAGCGCCTCGCGCTCGACCTCGAGCCGGCTCACCTGCCGCTGCGCGGTGTCCAGTTCCACCGGCATCGAGTCAATCTCCATCCGCAGACGGGCGGCGGCCTCGTCGACGCAGTCGATCGCCTTGTCGGGCAGGAACCGGTCGGGGATGTAGCGCTGGGAGAGGGTTGCGGCCGCCACCAAGGCGCCGTCGGTGATGCGCACTCCGTGGTGCACCTCGTACCGCTCCTTCAGCCCGCGCAGGATGCTGATCGCGTCCTCCACTGACGGCTCCCCCACCATCACCGGCTGGAAGCGACGCTCTAGCGCGGGGTCCTTCTCGATGTAGGTGCGGTACTCGTCATAGGTGGTGGCACCGATGGCACGCAGCTCGCCCCGCGCCAAGGCCGGCTTCAACATGTTGCTGGCGTCCATCGCCCCCTGGGCGGCGCCGGCACCCACCAGGGTGTGCAGCTCATCGATGAACAGCACCACTCGCCCCTCGCAGGCGACCACCTCCTTGAGCAGCGCCTTCAGCCGATCCTCGAATTCGCCTCGGTACTTGGTGCCGGCGATGAGGGCGCCCAGGTCGAGCGCCGCCACCACCCGGTCGCGGAGCGACTCGGGCACGTCACCGTGGGCGATCCGCAGCGCCAGCCCCTCCACGATGGCGGTCTTGCCGACTCCGGGCTCGCCGATCAGGACGGGGTTGTTCTTGGTACGGCGCGCCAGCACCTGCATGGTGCGCCGGATCTCATCGTCACGCCCGATGACAGGGTCGAGCTTGCCCTGGCGCGCGAGCTGGGTGAGGTCGCGGGTGTACCGCTCCAACGCCTGCTGCTTCGACTCGGGATTGGCATCGGTCACCCGCTGACCCTGGCGCAGACTGGCGAGCGTGGCCAGCAGCCGGTCACGGGTGACACCTGCCCCGTGCAGCAGACCCGCCACCGGACCGCTGCGCACATCCGCCAGCGCCAGCAGGAGGTGCTCAGTGGAACAGTACTGGTCCTGCAGCTGCTCCATCTCGCGCCAGGCCGCCTCCAGACAGACGGTCAGCTCCCGCGAGGGCGACGGCTGGGCGCCCTGCTGGCGGGGCCGCTGATTGAGGTCGCGGCGAATCCGCGCCGCGATCGCGGCCGGGTCCGCCTCCACCCGCTGGAGCAGGGGGATGACCAACCCGTCCGCCTGATCCAAGAGGGCGAGCAGCAGATGCTCGGGGTCCACCTGCGGGTGTCCGTCGGCTGTCGCCAGCTCGGTCGCGACCCGCACGGCCTCCTGGCTGCGCTCGGTGAAGCGGTCGATTCGCACAGGGACTGTGTACCCCGCCGCCGGCGCGACAAATCCCGAGCGGGGCTCGGGTCGGCACCGCCGGACCGGTCGCGGGGCGGCATGCGCCGCCCGCATCATGGTCGTGGCTCACGCGCACCCCGACCAGCACGGCACCCCGCTGCCGGTAGACCCGCTCACGGCGGCCGGCACCGGTGATGGGTGACCGAACCACGGGCGTGTGCGCGCCCCCGGCCATCACCCGCGGCGGCGGCCAGGCTCCCACGCGCGCCGGCCAGCCCCGTCAGCCGCCGCGCCATCGGTGCCGGCATCCTGCGCCCGTGTGCGCTCGGCGCTCACCCGCCGCGGCGGGAGCAGGGTCCGCGCCGCCCCGCAATGAGCGGGGGAGCCGCAGCGCTGGCTCGGGACGACGGGCGGGGCAGCGGGGCTCCGCGGCGCCCCCGCGGTGACCGTCGTGCCCGCCTGGGCGTGCTCGACGAGGTCGCATCCGTCCGCCCGGGCCCTCTGGATCGGGGGCCACGCGTCGGGACGGGGTCGGACCACGACATCCGTCAGGACGGCGGGGAAGCGGGGGCACCATTCCCCTGCCCCTGGGGGGACCGTGACCGGACCGCAGTGCGGCCCTCCGGCCCGGGACCGTCCCGCCTCGCGGTCGCGCCCGGCTGACTCCCTTTCAGTTGTACGGCCGAGGTGCCGGCCTGCGCATCGCGAGCATGCCGATCGTGGTGGCTGAGCGATCCGCCCCGGCCCCGTGGGTGGGGCCGGGGCGGGCTCCCCCGGTTGCGCCCGTGTGGGGAGGGGCTCACACCTCCTTGAACTCGGCGTCGACGACATCGTCGCCGCCGGCCGGGGCCACGGCGCCCTCGCTGCCGGTGCCGTCGGGGTCAGGCGCGGCCGCCCCGTCGGCGCCGTCCGCCCCGGGCCGGGTCCCCTGGTACACCGCCTCGCCCACCTTCTGGAGCGCGGCCGAGAGCTCCGCCTGGCCGCTCGCCATGGCCGCCGAGTCCTCGGACTTGATCGCCGCCCGCAGGGCCTCCATCTTCTGGGTGATGTCGGCCGACAGCTCGGCGGAAATCTTGTCCTGGTGGTCGCGCAGCGTCTTCTCGGCGGTGTACACAAGTCCGTCCGCGCGATTGCGCTCGGCGATCGCGTCGGCCTTGCGGCGATCCTCGTCGGCGTGCGCCTCGGCCTCCTTGACCAGGCGATCGACCTCCTCCTTCTGGAGGGTGGTCGAGCCGGTGATGGTGACCTTCTGCTCGCGACCGGTGCCGCGGTCCTTGGCGGTGACGTTGAGGATGCCGTTGGCGTCGATGTCAAAGGTGACCTCGACCTGGGGGACACCGCGCGGGGCGGGCGGGATCCCGTCCAACATGAAGCGACCCAGGGTGCGGTTGTCGCGCGCCAGCGGCCGCTCGCCCTGCAGCACCACGATCTCCACCGACGACTGGTTGTCCGCGGCGGTCGAGAAGACCTGGCTCTTGCTGGCCGGGATGGTGGTGTTGCGGTCGATCAGCTTGGTGTTCACCTCCCCCTCGGTCATGAGCCCCAGCGAGAGCGGGGTGACATCGAGCAGGAGGACGTCCTTGACCTCGCCCTTCAGCACTCCCGCCTGGATCGCGGCGCCGACAGCGACCACCTCGTCAGGGTTGACGCCCCGGTGCGGCTCCTTGCCGCCGGCGAGCACCTTCACCAGCTCCTGGATCACCGGCATGCGGGTGGATCCGCCCACCAGGATCACCTCGTCCAGCTCGCCCACGCTCATCCCGGCGTCCTTGAGCGCGCTCAGGAAGGGAGTCCGGCACCGCTCGGTGAGGTCCTGGGTGAGCTGCTCGAACTTGGCCCGCGCCAGGCGCAGGTCGAGGTGCTTGGGCCCGTTCTGGTCGGCGGTGATGAAGGGCAGGTTGATCTGGGTCTCCTGCAGCTGCGAGAGCTCGACCTTGGCCTTCTCGGCGGCCTCGGTCAACCGCTGCAGCGCCTGCCGATCCTGCTTCAGGTCGATCCCCTGCTCGCGCTTGAACTCCTCCGCCAGCCAGTCGACGATGCGCCGGTCGTAGTCGTCGCCGCCGAGGTGGGTGTCCCCGTTGGTGGACTTGACCTCGAAGACCCCCTCGCCCACCTCCAGCACCGAGACGTCGAAGGTGCCGCCGCCCAGGTCGAAGACCATGATCTTCTCGTTGGCCTTCTTCTCCAGCCCGTACGCGAGCGAGGCCGCGGTGGGCTCGTTGATGATGCGGAGCACGTTGAGGCCGGCGATCTGGCCCGCGTTCTTGGTGGCCTGACGCTGGGCGTCGTTGAAGTAGGCCGGCACAGTGATCACCGCGTCGGTCACCTTCTCGCCGAGGTAGGTCTCGGCATCGGCCTTCAGCTTCTGCAGCACCATCGCCGAGATCGCCTCGGGGGTGTAGCGGGCGCCCTGAACCTCGACCTCGGCGCGCCCCTCCTTGCCCGCCACCACGTGGTAGGAGACAATGGCCCGCTCGCTGGTCACCTCATTGAACAGGCGCCCCATGAAGCGCTTGATCGAATAGATCGTGTTCTCGGGGTTGACGGCCGCCTGACGGCGGGCCAGCTGGCCCACCAGCCGCTCCCCGGCCTTGGTGAAGGCCACCACCGACGGGGTGGTCCGCCCGCCCTCGGCGTTGGCAATCACGACGGGCTCCCCCGCCTCCATCACGGCGACCACCGAATTGGTGGTTCCGAGGTCGATCCCGACGGTCTTGGCCATGAAAGTCTTGGAACCTCCCAGATCCTGCCGGAGCCGGCGCACCGATGCGGCGCCCGGGTCCCCCCACGTCCCTACCGTACCGCGCCGGGCGGACGGCGAAACCCACCGGGGCGCCGGCTCGGCCGGCCCCTGCGCGCATCGGGCGGAGGGGAGCGGCCGGGTCACCCCCGACCAGCCCCGGCGTCCGCTCCCGCTCGGCGCCGCCACCGGCTCGCTCGCGACCGATGGGGCCGCGCGGCGGGCGCGGGGACCGGGACGGGCCGCGGTGGAGCCGCGACAATGGGGCGATGGGGAGTGCGGTCCCGCGAGCGCCCGGCCCACGCGGACGCCAGCGCAGCGGGGGGGGACGGGCCTGGACCGGGATCGTCGCCGGCTCGCTCGCCCTGGTCATCTTGGTGCTGGTGCCGGCGGGGGCGCTGGCGGTCCGGGTGAGACCGCAGCGCCCGGCGGCCGGCCCCCTCCCCTGGTTGTCGGTCCGGGGAGGGGTCATCGTCGACGGGCGCGGCCGTGAGGTCCTCCTCCGCGGCTTCAACGATGATGAGCTGCTCCGGCCCGCCCAGCTCCCCTCGGCGCTGACCGCACAGGACGCGGCCCTGATCCAGGCGGAGGGCTTCGACGTGGTCCGGCTGCCGATCGCCTGGTCGCGGCTGGAGCCCCGGCCCGGGCAGCTCAGCCACAGCTACCTCAATCGGATCGTGCGGCTGGTCCGGCTCTGCGCCGCCCACCGCCTCTACACCGTCATCGACATGCACACCGAGGACTTCGGCCCCGCCTTCGGAGGCATCGGCGCACCCCGGTGGCTGCGGGTGCCGCTGGTCCCCAACCTGCAGCTCCCGGGGCTGGGGGCGGCCTGGCGACGCCACCTCTCCCCCGCCGTCAACGCCGCCCTGGCGGCGTTCTGGCTCACGCCCGGCTGGCAGAACCTCTACTGGGGGGCGCTGGCGCAGGTGGCCCGGCGGCTCCGCCCGTTCTCCGGCGTCGCCGGCTACGACCTCTACAACGAGCCCCATCCCCTGCCGATCCCGCCGGCGCTCTTCGAGACCCGGATCCTGTGGCCCTTCTACGCCCGCGGGATCGCACGGATCGCCCGCGCTGACCCCAACCACCTCTTCATCGTCGAGGGTGAGCTCTTCGGCGGGCTGCCCACCGCGATCCGTCCCCTGCACGCCCCCGATCTGGTCTACTCGCTCCACCTGTACGCCGGCAGCCTGCTTCCGCCCGCCTTCGGCGGGAGCGCCGCTCCGCTGTGGGCGGAGCTGTCGCAGGGGCTGCGGGAGTCACGCCGGTTGCCGGCCGCCTACTGGACCGGCGAGCTCGGGATCGCCCGCACCGTGCCCCGTGCCGAGAGCTGGGCCCGTGCCGAGCTGCGACTGGCCAACCGAGCCCGGGTCGGGTGGGCGTGGTGGCAGTGGGCCGACGCGGGCAGCTGGTCGGTGGATGCGGCCGGGGGCAGGGTCGCGTGGTCCTGGCTGCGGGTGCTGGCGCAGCCCTATCCCACAGCCGCCCCGGGGCACCTGCGGTCGGTCGTCTTCCGCGACGGCCAGCTCTCGGTGACCCTCGACGGGGTGCCCCCTGGGGCCGCCCCGCTCCAGCTCGCCTGGCCGGCCTGGCTGGGACCGCCCCGGGTCGACTCTCTGTGCGCCCGCCCCCAACGCGGGTGGACGTGGGCCACCGGCAGCCTCTCCCTCAGGCTGACCCGCCCCCGCTGCACGGTGACAGTCCGATCCGCCGGGGCGTCCCCCGGGAGGACGGCGGCGGTCATCGGGGGCTGAGGGCGGACGCGCGACACCGGCTGAGGACGTCCAAGGTGGCGACCGCATCCGAGCCGGCGGTGCGCACGGGGTCGCCGGTGCGCACCGCCCGGGTGAACGCGCGCACCATCTCGGCGTACGGGTCGGCCGCGGGGGCGGGGAGGAGTCGCAGTCGCCCCTGGCGCTCCAGCTGCAGCGGCAGCGCCTCGCCGACCCAGGCGGTGAAGGGGCGCGTCAGGGTGCAGACCGCGCGCGTCCCCACCAGCGTCAGCCTCTGGTGCTCGGCCGCCACGAAGCTGACCGCCACGCTCGCGCTCGCCCCCGAGGCGAATCCCAGCACCGCGGTCGCGGCGGCGTCGACGCCGTGGCGCCACTCGGCCGCCGCCACCACGCGCACCGGCTCGGCATCCAGCAGCCAGCGCACCGCCCCGACCGCGTAGCCACCCACATCGAGGAGGGCGCCTCCGCCCAGCTCGGGATCCCAGCGGATGTTGGGGGCGGGGTCGAGCGGGAAGCAGAAGGCGGCCGCGAGGTGGCGCAGCTCGCCGAGGGCGCCCGACCGCACCAGCCGCTCCAGCCGCTCCAGCCGCGGGTGATATCGGTACATCGTCGCCTCCGCCAGCACCACCTGGGCGGCGGCGCAGGCGGCCACCATCCGGCGGGCGGCCTGCGGATCGTCGGCGAGCGGCTTCTCGCAGAGCACCGCCAGGCCGCGGGCGGCGGCGGCCACGGTCCAGGGCTCGTGGAGGCGGTTGGGCAAAGGGATGTAGACGGCTTCCACCCGGGGATCGTCCAGGACCTCCGGGTAGGTCGGGACGACGTGATCCACCTGGAATCGCCGGCCCAGCCGGGCCCTCCGGACGGGATCGCGGCTCCCCAGCGCCACGATCGACCCCCCGGTCGCCCGGATCGCGGGCAGGACCGCTCGCTCGGCGATCCAGGCGGCTCCCAGGACACCCCAGCGGAGCGGCGGCGGTGCCCTCACACGTCGAGGGGGATCGGGTCGCCGCCGGCGGCGGCCGACCGCATCGCGGCCTCCATCACCGCGACGGTGCGCAGGGCGCTCGCCGGCGCCACCGCCAGCGGCTCCCCGGCGAGCAGGTGGCCGGCGAGGTTGCGATAGAAGGCGTGGGGCTGTCCCTGAGCCAGCGCCAGCCGCTGGTCATGGGTGCCGCCGCCGCCATCGGGGGTGAGCACGTGGAGGTCGCAGGGGAGGTCGGTGGGCAGGACCCGGTCGAGCACCAGCCCGCCGGTCGCGTCCCGCTCCCATAGCTCGGGGGTGCGCCACTCGCCCACCAGCGCGCCCCGAGTTCCCAGCAGGTACCACTTGGGCTTGCGGGCGGCGGCGATATCGGAGTGCATGAACTCGGCCTGGACCCCGTCGTCCATGGTCATCACCAGCCGGAGCTGGTCATGGTTGGTGACGTCGTGCCAGCAGCGCTTCTGCCCGAACGCGCTGACCTGGCGCACCCGTCCCGGCAGCAGGGTCAGCAGCCAGTCCAGGTAGTGGGCGCCCCAGTCGAAGATCACGCCCCCGCTGACGGCGGCGTCCGAGTGCCAGAATCCACAGGGGTGCTGGTGGCCTCCGACGAAGGTCTCGGCGTGGAAGATGGTGCCGAGCCGCCCACTCGCCACCACCTGCTGAACCGCCAGGAAGTCGGGATCCCAGCGTCGATTCTGGAAGACGGTGAGCACCAGACCCCGGGCTGCCGCCCGGGCGACCAGGTCGTCGGCGTCGGCACGGGTGAGACAGAAGGGCTTCTCCACCACCACGTGGCGGCCGGCGTCGAGCGCGGCCGCGGCCATCTGGTGGTGAGTGTTGGGCGGGGTCGACACCACGACGCAGGCGACCGAGTCGTCGTCCAAGAGCGCCTCCACCCGGGAGTGCGCGGCCGCAGTCGGGGCCGACGCCAGTGCCGCCGCGAGCCGGTCCGGGCTGCGGTCGCACACCGCCGCCAGCCGCAGCCCGGAGACGGCCGCGATCTGGGCAACGTGCTCCGCCGCGATCGCTCCGCAGCCGAGCAGGCCCACGCCCACGATGCCGCGCTCCTCCACCCCCGCGGCGAAGCGCAGCGCCCGGTGGAGCAGCTGCTGGACGGTGGGGTGGGCCACGGTGGCAGGACTGGCGCCGACGCCGCAGGCGAAGACGCGTCCGCGACCGACCGGGCGGCAGTAGGCGAGCGGGCGATCCTGCGAGCGCCAGCTCGCGGTCAGCACCACCTCACAGTCGGCGGCCAGGCCGCGCCACGCGGCGGTCGCCTCGCGGACGCTGATCGGCATCGCGAGCCGCCGGGTCAGGACGTGGTCGGGATGCACCGCGCGGGCGACCAGCTCGGTCTCCGGCAGGCGCCCGTCCGCGTGGCACCCGAGCAGTCCCAGCAGGGTGCGGTTGTCGCGCCAGGCCTGGGAGGTGCCATTGAGGATCACCAGGCCTCCGCCCTGCTCGAGGAAGGCGCACAGCGCCCGCTCCTGCTCGGGGGCGAGGGGCCCGCCGCCAGTGCTGGCGACCACCACGTCGACGTCGTCGAGGCGCAGCAGGCGACCGGCATCGGTGGTGCTGGTCACGTCCGCGGCATCGGTGCCGCGCAGATAGCCGATCCACGGCGCCAGCCCCGTAAGCCGCTCGGGGCTGCCGACCACCAGGGTCCGGATCACCTCGTCTCCCGTGCCACAGCTCGCCGCCCGGGCCCCTCGGCGGGCGTCCGCCCCCTTCGGCCACTGTACCCTACGGACCGGGCCGGGCGACGGCCCGGCCCGGTCCCCCTGACACGCCGGAGCGCACCGTGATCGCGAGCCTCGCCGACCTCCGTGCCGCCGCCGGGCGCGAGTTGGGAGTCAGCCGCTGGCACCAGGTGACCCAGGCTCAGATCGACCGGTTCGCGCGGGCCACCGGCGATTACCAGTGGATCCACGTCGACCCGGTCCGGGCCGCGGCGGGGCGGTTTGGAGGCACGATCGCCCACGGCTATCTCACGCTCGCGCTCAGCTCGGTGCTGCTGACCGACCTGGTCCAGGTGCGCGACCGGGGCATGGGCGTCAACTACGGCTGCAACCGGGTCCGCTTCCCCTCCCCGGTCCCGGTCGGGGCCAGGGTGCGGCTGCGCGCGCGCCTGCTCGCCACGGAGCCGGCGGGGGAGGCGCTCCAGGCGACCTTCCAGCTCACCATCGAGGTGGAGGGCCAGCCTCGGCCCGCCTGCGTCGCCGAGACGGTGGCCCGCTACTACCCCCAGCCCGGGGCCGGCGGCGCCGGGTCACCCGGCCGCTGATCCCCGGCCCCGCTCGCACCCGGCGGCTGGGCCGGGCGGCGAGCCACGTGGAGCGCCACCACCCCCAGCGTCATGCGCACCACCCGCACCCGTGGGAATCCAGCGGCCCGGAACCAGGAGGTGACGACCGCCGGCTCCGGAAACGCCGCGATCGACGCCGCCAGATAGGCATAGGCGGCGGGGTCGGGGGCGAGCCGACGCGCCACCGCCGCCAGCACGGTGCGGTTGTACCAGTCCGAGCCGCGTCGCACCCACTGGGATCCGGGACGGCTGAACTCCAGCACCACCACCCGGCCACCGGGCCGCACCACCCGGTGCAGCTCGCGCAGCGCCTGGACCGGGTCGTCGATGTTGCGCAGGCCGAACGCCATCGTGGCCAGGTCGGCCGCTGCCGTCGCCAGCGGCAGGGCGCGAGCGTCCCCGGCCAGCCAGCGGACGGCGGGGAGGCGGCGGCGGGCGCGATCCAGCATCGCCTCGGCGAAGTCCACCCCCACCACCTCACCGCGGGGGCCGACCCGACCGGCCAGGAGCTCAGCCAGCCGCCCGGTGCCGGTGCAGACGTCGCAGGCGGTGTCCCCGGGCCGGGCGCGGGCGAGCTGGGCGGCTCGCCGGCGCCAGCGCCGGTCCTCGCCGAAGCTGGCGAGGGAGTTGAAGAGGTCGTAGCGGCCAGCGATCGCGTCGAACATTCCCTGGACACGCTCGGCCTCCGGGCTCCCGGGGGTCGGGGGGACGCCCTCTCCCGGCCGCCCGGTCAGCCCCGCATCCCCCACGGCATCCCGGTCAGGCGGTGTCGGTGACCGCGGCCTCGATGGCGTGCGGGAGCTGGCGGTAGGAGGCGCAGCGACAGCCCGGCTCGGCGGGGAGCGACTCCAGCGCATCCAGCGCCACCGGGCCGAGCTCCTCCGCCCCCTCGCGGACGATCGCCCGGAGCAGCTCGAAGTCCCACTCCGGGCGCACCCCCTCGGCGTAGTTGAGGACCATCTGGACCACCCCGTAGCAGGCGCCGATCTCGCGGGCGAGGTACACCTCGGGGGCCAGCGCCTGGCCGATCACGTCGCCGCCGAGGCGGGCGAGCGCCGCCACCTCCGCCGCGGTCTCGTAGCGAGGACCCTCGACCGCCACGAACACGGCCCGGTTGAAGACCCGGGTTGCCTTCTCGGCCGCGAAGCGGCGGGCCCGCTGCCAGAGCGCCTCGCGGATGTCGGGGCAGAATGGCTCCCGCATCACCAGCACGGCGCCGGGGCTGAGGTGACCGCCGAGCTGAGTGGTCAGGTCGATGAAGTCGTGGGGAACGACGAGGTCGCGGGGATGGAAGTGCTGGGTGATGCTGCCGGCGCCCGACTCCGCCACGATCCGTCCCACCCCGGCCCGCTCCAGCGCCCAGAACAAGCTGAGCACGGTCTGGCGCCGATCGCGCAGCTGCAGGAGTGCGTGGAGCCGCGTGAAGAGGAAGGGACGCTCCTCCCCGGACGAGGTTGTGAGCAGCAGATGCTCCATCGACGGTGCCGGGCCGAAGGGCGTGTCCGGACTGACCGCCCCCAGCCGGCGCACTCGGGGATCGGCCGTCGGCGACCCGCCGGCATCCGTCCCCGATCCGCCCAGGAGGGCGTAGCCGGCGCGGGGTATGACGGCGCCGGCCGGGGTGCTGGACACTGGCTGGAGTCTATCAGCGGGTGGCGGCGATCCCGCCGTCGGCCCGGGCGCCCGCTCCCGGCCGGAGGTGCCGACGGGCTGGGGGTATGCTGGGGGCATGATCTTGGTGGTGGTGGCCCTCGTCCTGCTGCTGGTGGTTGGGCTCCCCCTGGCCGGCTTCGCGCTCGTGAGCCTCGTCGGCCTGCTCCTCTCGGGTCTGGTGATCGGCGGCCTCGGCCGTCTTCTGGTGCCCGGCCGGCAGCCGATCGGCCTGCCGGCGACCGTCCTGGTCGGCATCGTCGGCGCCCTGGTGGGCACGGTGGTGGGCCACGAGGTGCACCTGGATGGGCTGGTCACCGTGCTGCTCGAGGTGGTGGCGGCGGCGGTGCTGGTGGTGGGGGTGGCCCGCACCGGGCTGGCGCGCCGCCTCGGCCGGTCGCGGACGCGCGCGCTCCCGCGCGGTCAGTAGCCGGCAAGCGATCACCGGTCCCGTCGGGGGGGACCCGCGGGGCCGCGAGTCGCAGTCCCGGCGGCGCGCCGGGGGCGCCGGGAGCGCCGTCGTGGTGTGTCGCGGATGGGCTGATCCGGTCGAGGGTGGCGTGTCCGCGAGCGCCTTTGTCGAGGATCCCGTCGGCGGGTTTGGTCCAGAGGAAGGGCTCGGGGTGGTCGCTCCCGTGGGAGACCCCGCCGTCGATCCGGGTTTGGAGTTCGGCGACGGCGGTGCAGCTGGTGTCGGTCCAAGGTTTTGCGGCTGAGCACGAAGAGCCAGCACGCGACCAGGATGAGCCATGACGGGCGGGTCCGGGTGACCTGCACCTCCAGGTCGGGGGCGACGTGCATGCCGATCCGGCGGAAGAACCCCAGCATGTCACGGCCGGTGTGGGAGCGGCGGGTGGCGTGCCGCACCTCCCCGGAGCCAAAGTTCAGCGCGGCGCACAGGTCCAAGGTGCCGTTTGCCGTGTCGTCGATGCTTCTATGGTCTGTCAGGCGCCCGCCCCGGCACCATCGGCAGGGACGGCTGGGTGCGGTCCAGAGCCTGGACCTGGGTGTACTCATCGACGCAGAACCCCGCTGCGGCAGCCGGCGGGCTCACGTACGGGCCGACCACGTCACGCAGCGTCGACTCGACCTCGGGTCTGAGGACAGTGTGACGGGCTCCACCGTCCCCGGCCGGATCGGCCGTGCCTGCGATATCCGGCCACCGTGTCCGTGCCGATCCCGTACCGGGCCCCCATCGACCTTCTCGGCCCGCACGCAGTGCCGTCCTCGGGCAGCGTGTGCGACGTGTCCTGCACGATCGCTTCCACAACCTCGTCGCCGAGCACAACCGGGCGGCCGCGCCCCGCCCGGTTGCGCTCCACCGCAGCGGCTGCCTCAGCGGCGATCCGGCTACGCCCAAGACGGACCGACGTCGGCGCGGACCCGCACCGCCGAGCGATCTCGGCGTTCGAAACACAGTGGGTGGCCCACGCCAGCGCCTTGGCCGGGCGCACCTGTCGAGCCGGCGCGGTGTGCGAACGAGCCAGCCGCTCCAGCTTGGCCCGCTGTCCCCCCGTCATCCCCCAAGCCAAAGCCGCGCCACCATCCCAGTTACACCACACCAGATCACTCGGTAAGCGACCCACCGCCGGGTGCCCCATCGGGGGTACTCTTGCGAAATGCGACCCCTTCGGTATTCCATCAACGTCACCTTGGACGGGTGCTGCGATCATCGCGCAATCCCCGCGGACGAAGACTTGCATCGTCACGCGGTCGAGAACCTCAGCCAGGCCGATGCCCTTCTCTTTGGCCGGGTGACGTACGAAATGATGGAATCAGCGTGGCGACCGCCGGCGCCGACGGGAGCGAGACCTGAGTGGATGGAACCCTTCTCCCAGACGATCAATGCGGCAAAGAAGTACGTCGTGTCGAGCACCCTGGAGCAGGTCGATTGGAACGCGGAACTCGTGCACGGGGATCTGGGCGAGGCCGTTCAGCAACTCAAGCGAGATTCGGGTAAGGGACTGATCGTGGGAGGTGTGAAGCTCCCGCTGGCGTTGACGGAGCGGGGATTGATTGATGAGTACGAGTTCGTGGTGACTCCCAGGCTCGCGGGCCACGGGCCGACGTTGTTCGCGGGCCTATCGAAGCATGTCGATTTGAAGCTCGTGAGCCGGCGGGAGCTCGGCTCGGGGGCGGTGGCGATGCGGTACGAGCCGAGAAGGTAGCCATCGGGCTTGCTAGCCCGAACCGGCCGCATCAGGGAGCCCTGGTTCGCGGCTCGGGCGCGCCCCACCGCAGTGGTTCCGTCGGCGGCGGCCCACAACAACGCCTGGACCGGGCGCACCTCCCGAGCCGGCGCGGTGTGCCAACGAGCAAGCCCCTCCAGCTTAACCCGCCGCCCACCCGTCATCTCCAAAGCCAAAGCCGCCGCCACCATCCCACCCCCACTGCGACAGATCACTATCTCAGCGACAGACCGCCAGGCGAGGTTGGTGGTGGGGAGTCGCCCGCGCCGGGCGCGGGCGTTCCCCGCCCGGTCAGCGCCGCGTCCGGGGGAAGAGAGCCGGCTGCCCACAGGCCTCCTCGCGGAGGGCGGGGGGGGGGCCGGTCACACCGACCACGGGGCCGATCCGGGCGCCCGTCCCTGGTCGCGAGCGGCCAAAGACGGGCGCCCGGGGCTCATCGACCCGCCGCGATCCGCTCCAGGGCCGCGAGGGTGCGGTCCACCTCCTCCGCGGTGTTGTAGTGGACCAGGCCGAGACGGACCACCCCGCCACTCGCCAGCAGGCCGAGCCGCTCGATCAGCGCCTGGGCGTAGAAGTCACCGTCCCAGACGAAGATCCCCTGGGAGCCGAGCGCCTCCGCGACCGCCCGGGGAGTCCGGGCCGCGACCGTGATCGCCACCGTGGGGACCCGGTGGTGCAGCTGAGCGGGGTCGGTGATCCCGTGGACGCGCACCCCGGGGATCCTCGCCAGCCCCTCCAGCAGCCGCCGCACCAGGGCGGCCTCGTGCCCGGCGATCGCGGCCAGCGCGGCCTCCAGCGCCTGGCGGCGCCCCCCGCCGGAGCGGCGCTCGAGCTCCAGCTGCTCGCGTCCCACCGCCGCCAGGTACTCGACCGCAGCGACGGCGCCCGCCAGCCCCTCGTGGTTGAGCGTCCCCAGCTCCAGGGGATCCTCCGCCGGTCGCACCTTGAAGGCGGGCAGCCCGCTCAGAACCTCGTCGCGCACCCACAGGGTGCCCAGGTGGGGACCGAAGAACTTGTACGGGGAGCACACTAGGGCGTCGCAGCCGAGCGCCTCCACGTCGATCGATCCGTGGGGTGCGTAGTGGACCGCATCGATGAAGCTGATCGCCCCGACCCGGCGGGCCCCGGCGCAAATGGTGGCCACGTCGTTGACCGTCCCCACCGCATTGGACGCGTAGCCGACCGCCACCAGCCGGGTCCGGGAGTTGAGCACCCGGTCGAGGTCGTCGAGGTCGAGGGTGCAGTCGTCGAGGTGAATGTCCAGCCGCCGGACGGTGACGCCGCGCTCGGCGAGCAGCGTCCAGGGCGAGACGTTGGCCTCGTGGTCGAGGGTCGTGACCACCACCTCGTCGCCGGGACCGAGGGTCGCCCCCACCGAGCGACTGAATCCAAAGGTGAGCTGGGTCATGTTGGCGCCGAACCTCACCTGCGCCGCGCTCGGGGCGTGGAGGAGGTCGGCCAGCGCCGCCCGCGCATCCCGGATCACCTGGTCGGTCGCCCGGCTGGTGGCGAAGGCGCCCCCCGTGTTGCTGGTGGCGTCGCGCAGGTGGGCCGCGACCGCGTCGATCACCGGCTGCGGGACCTGGGTGCCTCCGGGCCCGTCGAGGAAGACGGCGGGACGGCCGTCGACCACCCGCGCCAGCGCGGGGAACTGGGGACGGACCCGAGCCGGATCGAGGGGGCGCATCGAGACCTCCTTGGCCGAGTGACGGAGCAGGCCCGGCGCACGACACGCCGCGGAACCGCCCTCCGAGGATAGCGGACGAGGCGGCCCGGTCAGGAGCCGGGGTCGCCCGGGCGGCCCGCTCGGTCGAGCCGGAAGGTGGCCAGCACCGGGAAGTGGTCGCTTGCCGCCCGAGCCGTCGCGCGCCAGCGGCCCCGCTGGCCCAGCACCACCGCGTGCTCGAAGGCTCCGGCCAGCTCCGGGCTCGCGAACACGTAGTCGATGCGCACCGCGGGCTCATAGGTGGGACAGGTGAAGGCGGGCTGGCCGCCGGAGGCGTCCGGGCGGCAGTCGCGATAGCCGGCGTCGAGCAGCACCTGGATCGCGTCCCGCGGCAGCAGGCTGCCGAGCAATAGGTCGGTGCCGCTCCCCCGGGGGATCGACTCCATCAGCGGGTGGAGCAGCCAGGGCAGACGGGGCAGGCCGGGGTGGAGGGCTGCGGAGATCGGCTCGCGGGAGCCGCGGTCCGGATCCGGGCCGCTCGGACCGGTGCGCCAGCGGGCGACCCGCTCCAGCCACGGCGGCGCCGGTGCGGTCGCCCCCGCCGCCGCGAGCACGCCCGACCGGCGCAGTCGGCGGATCCGCTCGAAGAAGGCGCTCGCCGCGACCGGGTCACCGGGCGCGAGCGCGTTGCAGTCGCCCACGATCAGGTGGGGGGTGGCGGGGGCGCGCGCCGCGTGCTCTTGCACCGCCCGCAGCTCCCGGACCCGCTCCGCCTCACCCCGGCCCCGGCGCTGGAACGCGGCCGGAAGGTGGACGGTGTGGAGCCTGAGATGGGAGATGGACGCCCCCGCGGGGACCGCGACGGTCAGCTCCAAAGAGTTGCGCAGGAAGCGGGCGGGGTCACGGTGGTTGCGGCGCTCGACGACAGGCCAGCGGCTCAGCACCGCCTGGTGGCGGGGCATGTTGGCGCGCCCGAACACCATCTCGTACCCCAGCGCGTCGGCCACCTCCCGGCACGGCTCCGGCCGGTCCACCTCCTGGAGGGCGACGAGGTCGGCGTCGGCGGCCGCGAGCATCTCGCTGAGCGGCGACCAGCGGTCGCGCCCGCCCAGCAGGATGTTGTAGGTGAGGACGCGCAGGAGGACGGGAGCCATCCGGCCCATCCTCGCATCCCGGTGCGGCGCGACCCCCGTCGCCTGTGGGTAGACTGCGCCGCGATGGTCAGCACTCCTGTACCGGAGCCCCCCGGCTCCGTGGAGACCGGGCGTCGCGGGCTCCTCCATCTCCTCGGGGTGGACCGCTGGCCGATCACGGCCCGCTGGATCGCGACGGTGCTGCTGGCAGGGGTGGGGACCGGAGCAGCCTGGACCAGCTACCTGCTCGAGGTCGCCTACCGCGACCGGGTCGCGCGAGGCGAGAGCCTCAGCGCGTGGCAGAACCTGTTTCGGCTGGGGGCCCCCTGGCCGCCGCTGGTCCCGGTGGCGCTGGCCGCCGTCCTGCTGACCGTGGGCTGGTGGCACCTGCGCCACGCGGGGCCCGAGCCCTCTCACGGGCTGGTCCCGCGGCCAGGACGGGAGTGGACCGCGACCGAGCTCCGCCGCCACCTCCGGCGCGAACGGGGCCTGGTGCGGGTCGGCTTCGGGTTGCTCAGCGCGATCGTGGCGCTGGTCGTCGTCCGCCTCGCGGTCTACGGAGCCCTGGCCCTCGGCGGCCGGAAGGTCGCCACCGACACCGTGCTGGGGATCGCCGTGGAGGTGGTCGTGTGCGGCGCCGCCTGGGTCTCCGGGGGTGCCTGGATCGCCGCCTACCTCGAGCGCCTCGCCCAGTGGGGGGTGCGCGACGACTGACCGCGCCGGCCTGCGCCGCTCCCGCCCGGTCCCTCCGATGGCCCCCCCGACGCGCCTTGGGTTGGCGGCCGGGCCCGGTCAGCCGGCCCCCTGGCGAAGCCGGCGCAGCGCTGACTCATACGCCTGCGAGTAGGTGGGGAAGGCATGCACGATCTCGGACAGCTGGCCGAGCGAGACCCGGGCCGCGATCGCCAGCGCCGCCTCTCCGATCCAGCCATCGGCCCCCGGCCCGACCGCGGTGGCTCCGACAAGGACCTCGGCGGAGCGGTCGGCCACGAGCTTCAGCCAGCCGCGCCGCTCGCCGTCCGCCTGGGCCCGCGCGGTCTCGGCGAGGTCCGCCTCCCCGGTCGCGACCACGAGCCCGGCCTCCCGGGCGGCGGCTTCGGTGAGACCGACCGCCGCCACCGTGGGCTCCGTGTAGACGACCCGGGGGATGGCACGGTAGTCGGCTCGAACCATCTCACCCCGCAGCGCCGCGGCGATCACCCGCCCCTGGTAGGCGGCGGTATGGGTGAAGGGCGCCACCCCGGTGACATCGCCCCCGGCATAGACGTGCCCCTGACCCCGCACGCGGCAGGCGTCATCGACCGCGATGCCCCGCGGGCCGGGGACGATCCCGCAGCGCTCCAAGCCGATGTCGGCGGTCCGCGGCCGACGCCCGACCGCGACCAGGACGCGCTCGGCCACCAGCACCCGGCCGTCATCGCACCGCAGCCGCGCCGTGCCCTCGCCAGGCTCGGCGGTCTCGACCCGAGTTCCCACCCGAACCTCCACGCCGTCCTCGGTGAACGCCGCCGCGAGCAGCCGCCCGGCCGGCGGCTCCTCGGCCGGGAGCAGGCGCGGGGCCGCCTCGACCAGGGTGACGCGCGCGCCGAAGCTGGCATAGATCTGCGCCAGCTCGCACCCCACCGGGCCTCCGCCCAGCACCACCAGCTGTGCCGGTCGACCCGGCTGACTCAGAGCCTCGTCGCTGGTCCAGGTGGCCACCTCAGCCAATCCCGGCACCGGCGGCACCAGCGGGCAGGAGCCGGTCGCGACCACGAGGTCGGTCCACTCGAGGGTGTCGCTGCCCACCTGCAGGCGCCCGGGCCCGAGGATCACCCCCTGCCCGCGCAGCAGGGTCGCCCCGCTCGCCTCCAGCTGGCGCGCCGCCTCGCGATCGTCACGCGCGTCCGCGATGCGGTCGCGCCGCTCGACGGCGCGCGCCCAGGTCGCGACCGGGTCGTCCGGCGCGACCCGATCCCAGCTGGCGAGGTCGGGGGCGCGCTGGATCGCCCGGCGCAGGTGGGCGGACCGCAGCAGGGCCTTGCTCGGCATGCAGGCGACGTAGGGGCACTCGCCGCCGACCCGAGCGGCCTCGACCACGGCCACCCGACGGTCACCCAGCGCCCCCCACACCGCCTCGGCGGCACTCCCTCCGCCCAGGATCACGCAGTCGAATCGGTCCATCCAGCCCTCCCGCCGCGACAGCGGCGCCGCGCTCACCGGATCGGTCGTCACCCTCACCCAGGGTACGATGGCCGCCCTGATGCGGGGAGACGATCGCGCACCGGTGGTGGAGCTGCTGGGACGCCCCGGCTGCCACCTCTGCGAGGCGCTCTGGCCTGAGCTGGTGGCGGCCGCCCGGGGACTGGGGCTGGAGGCGCGACGGGTCGACATCGAGCAGGAGCCCGGCCTCCTTCGCACCTTCCTCTGGCGCATCCCGGTGGTCCGCGTCGGCCCGCGCGTGGTGGCCGAGGGCCGGGTCGACCCGGCCATGCTGGGACCGGTCCTGGGCGCGGCGATCGGGCACGAACCGGTGCGGAGCCGCTCACGGCGCCGTGACAACCCGGACGCAGCCCCGGGCGGCGGCTAGCATCGGGACATGGCCACCTTGGGCGCCCCTGCCCACCCCTCCCCGGAGCCGTGCGAGCTCTCGGTCGTGGTCCCGACCCGCAATGAGGCCGCCAACGTGGACCCGCTGCTGGCCCGCTTGCGGGCGGCCCTGGGGTCGGTTCGCCACGAGCTGGTGGTGGTCGACGACAGTGACGACGCCACCGCCGAGGTGCTGGCCGCCCGCGCCGGGAGCGGGCTGCGGCTGCAGCATCGCCCGCCGTCCGCCCGCGCCGGCGGGCTCAGCACCGCGGTGGTGGAGGGGCTGCGACTGGCGCGCGGTCGCTACGTGTGCGTGATGGACGCCGACCTGCAGCATCCCCCCGAGCTGGTTCCCGAGCTGCTGGCCACCGTCCGGGGCGGCAGCGACATCGCGGTCGCCAGCCGGTACGTGGCGGGAGGCAGCGGGGGCGGCCTGGACGGGGCGGGACGGCGGCTGGTGTCGCGGCTGGCCGGCCTGGTGGCCCGGGCCCTCTTCGCCGAGGCGCGGGCCAGCACCGACCCGCTCTCGGGGTTCTTCTGCTGCCGCCGGGACCTGGTCCAGGGAGTCGAGCTACGCCCGGTCGGGTTCAAGATCCTGCTGGAGCTGCTGGTCTGCTCCCCTCCCCTGCGGGTGACCGACGTCCCGCTGCGCTTCGCGCCCCGGGTCGCCGGCGAGAGCAAGGCGAGCTGGCAGCAGGGGCGGCTGTACCTGCGCCATCTCAGCTCGCTGGTGCGCGACGTGCCGGGGTCGGCACGGCGCTGGAAGTTCGCCGTGGTGGGACTGGCCGGGTTGGTCGTGCTGCTGGCCGCGCTCGCGCTCGGCACCGAGGTCCTGCGGCTGGCCCCGCTGCAGGCGTGGGCGCTGGCATTCGTGGTCTCGCTCGCACTCACCTTCGTCGCCAACCGCCGCCTGACCTTCGCCGACATGCGCCGCGACCGTGACCACAGCTGGACCCACTATCCGGTCAATGCCGTGCTGACCGGCCTGCTCCAGCTCAGCGCCTTCGCGGCCCTGCTCACGACCGGGTGGAACGTGCTCGCCGTGGGGGTGCTGGCGGCGGCGATCGGGATGGTCGCGAACGGGGTCCTCAACCAGCGCTTGGTCCACCGCCGCAGTCGCAGCGCGCGGGTGCGGTGGGGTCCGGAGCCGGCCCGCCCCGATCCCTCACCCGGCCCCGCCGCGATCGCGACCCAGCTCGCGCGCGCCGCCCTCGACGAGCTGTGCGCGACCGTGCGTGCCGGGGACGGCGCCCTGCTGCTGGTGCGAGGCGGCTCGGTCGGCCCGCTGCTGGCGGAGCTGGGCGGGCGCGACCACGCGCCGACGGGCGGGGGTCCGGTGCCCGCCTCGCTGCTGGATCGGGTCGTGACGCTCCAGCGCGCCGCCGTCTGGACCGAGGCCCCGTCCTCGCGGCCCCAGCGTCGACGCAATATCGATGTCCACTCGGTCCTGGTGGTCCCGGTCGCGCGGGGACGCGGCTGCGATCTCGTGCTGGCGCTCACCCGGGACGACCCCCACCCCTTCGATGGGTCCGACCTGGCGGCCGCGCTGGCCCAGGTCGAGGCCCGGCGCGAGCTGATCGTGCCGCCCGGATGGGACGCGATCGCGACGCCCGTCGGCGCCACCCGCGGCCGCTGGCGGATGGGCGCGGGCGCCCCCGGCCATCTGCGCGCAGAACGGGAGCCCGGCAGCCTGCCCAGCCGCTAGGGGGACTGGCCCCGGGGGCGTCTTGGAACGGGGCCCGGCACCACCGGCGCAGGGACTGCCGGGTGATCAGCGCCCCGTCCCGGACGCGCCCTCGGGGGGGGCGCGCGCGGTCGCCGATGTGGCACCCTGGGGCGATGGGCGACGATCCCGACCGCGTCACCCCAGGGGTCGACTGGGAGAGCTGGCTCCGGCGCTGGGAGCGGATGCAGGCACGGCACCTGCACGACCGCGCCGGCCGCATCGAGGTCCTGGCCGAGGCCTGCGGCCTCGCCCCCGGGCAGCCGTCGGTCCGGATCGTGGAGCTGGGCTGCGGTCCCGGTGGGATCCTTGGGGCCCTGGCCGAGCGTCACCCGGGTGCCCGGCTGGTGGGTCTGGACCACGACCCGGTCCTGCTCGCGATCGCCCGGGCGACGGCCGGCCGTCGCCCCGACACGGCCCTGGTCGACGTCGACCTGCGCCGGCCGGACTGGACCGACCGACTGCGGGGAGCGGCGGGCATCGCCGATGGAGATGGGTTCGGTGCCGTGGTCAGCTCCACCGCGTTGCACTGGCTGGAGCCGGACCAGCTCGGCCAGGTCTACGCCGGGGCCTATCGGCTGCTCCGGCCCGCGGGAATCCTGCTGAATGCCGATCGCTTGGCGTTCGGAGAGGCGCGCCTGGACGCGCTGGCGGAGCGGATGCGTCAGACCCAGGAGGCGGAACCGTCGCGGGCGGAGGACTGGACCACGTGGTGGGCGGGGATTGCCGCCGAGCCGGCCCTTGCCGCGCTGCACGCGGAGCGAGAGCGCCGCTTCCCTCCCACCAGCCACGCCCACGGGCACAGCTGCACCGAAGATGATCACCTGCGGCTCCTGCGCGCCGCCGGGTTCTCCCGAGTGGCGAAGCTGTGGGCCTGGTACGACAGCGCGGTTCTCTGCGCGCTGCGCTGACCCCGGGTCTCAGCCGGGGCCGGCATCGCCGGGTCGGCGATCCCTGCGGGGCGGACCTCCGGGGATCCGGCCGCCCCGCACGACCAGGACGATGAGAGCGGCGGCCACGGCCGCGGCCAGCCAGGGGGCGGGGCCGCCCGCCGGCCCCTGGGCCACCACCGGCACGCTCCCGGCCACCACCGCCGGCGTGCCGAACGCGACTGCGCGCAGCTGGCCGACCGAGGTCACCCCGAGGTCGTAGGCGACGGCCGTCCCGGGGGCCCGGAGGGTCAGGTAGGTGAGCCACCCGTGGCGCGCCACCCAGCCCATGTGGCGGTCACGGGCGAGGTCGTGGTGGAGCTGGGCGGTCATCTTTTGCTCGCTGCGCAGGACCAGCCCCCGAGCCTGCGGGACCTCGCGGCCGACCCCGGTCGCCACCGCCTCGCCGGGCAGGCTCCAGAGCCGATCCGGCGTGAGTAGGAAGAGGTCGGCCACCACCTTCTGGCCATCGATCGCGAGCACCTCCAGCGGGATCCAGGGATGGGGCACCCGCAGGGTGAGCAGCAGGGGGGTTCCATCACCCTTGGCCAGGTGGTGGGCCCGGGCGCGGGCCAGATCGTAGCGGGCGGCGAGGAAGTACGGGCTGCCGGCCGCGTAGCGGAGCAGGTGGTGCTGGGTCTGGCGGGGCAGACGGAAGCCGTTCGCCCGGGTCCAGCCGAGGATGGCCGGGCCGCTGCCACGGATCACGGTGATGTCAAGGGCGGCCACCCGGACGGTCTGGAGCACCACCGCGGGCGCGGTCGTCGCCGCCCCGGGGCGGCGTCTTGCCAGGCGCGGCTGGGGATGCACCTGCTGCTCCAGCCGCTGCAGGGTCCAGGCGCCCCCCTCCCGGATCCCGATCGGGTCGGCGGGGAGCGGCACGATCCAGCCGAGCCGGCTCACCCGCCCCTGGAAGGCGAAGCTGGTCAGGTAGTGCTCGACGCCGTGGGCGTAGGCGACAAAGGTGGTCGTCTGTTCCAGGCGCACCGAGCCGTTGGGCGCCACCAGCGCGCCACAGGCGAGCGCCGGGCCCGCCAGCGGGCCGGCGGCGGCGGCCAGCATCCCGGCGGCGAGGATCGGTCGGGCACGATGCCGCCAGCGGTGGCGCATCACTCGATTCCCAAGCTGGTGTGGCCGCCGGCTCCCCGGACCGGTCTGCCCGAGAGGACGCCCACCTGGGTTCCCGGCGGCGGGCGGCGGGGTGGGGCGGTCACGAGCACCGCCGCCCCGGCCTCCCGAGGATGGGGCACCACGCTGGGGCCCGGTGGCGCGCGCCACGGCGGGGCAGCCAGCTGACCGGACCCCTTCCCGCGACCGACGCGCCCTCAGCGGAACGGGGACGCCCCTGCCCACCTCGTGGGGAGGTCGGGCGTCAGCGCCACCGGCCGGAGCCCTCGGGGCCCCCAGTCGGGGATGCCGGCCGGGACCAGGTGCGGCCGCGGCCGCGGCGGCTGCGAAGCACGATCAGGCCGAGGATCGGCCATGCGCCCACGACGCGGAAGTTGTGGGTCACCGCAAGGTCGATGCCGACCCCCGCCACCATCACCAGCGGGATGCCCAGCCGCCACGCCCGATGCCACAGGCCAGGGGGAGGGGGAGGCGGCGGGACCGGGGCGGGGAGGTCGCTCAGCACCGGTGCCAGCTCGCCGGTGGTCCGGGCGCGGTAGGCGGTCGCGGCGCGAGCCTCCAGCTCCTCCAGGGTGAGCCGGCCCTCGGCGTGGTGGCGACGCAGCTCGGCAACCGCCTGCTCACGGTCGGCGTCGGACACCCGCAGCTGCGGGGCCGTCGAAACGGGGTCGGACACGGACGGCGGCATGGACATACTGGGTCGGGCGGCCCCGACCCGCTCGGGACGGGGAGCCGGCAGCCGTCATGGTACAGACCGGCCGGCGTCCCCACGGTCCGCCGCCAGGAAGCTGCTAGCGTGCATCGGTGCCATGCTCGCCCCCCACCACCCGGTGGCTGCCCTCAGAGGCGGCCCGCCGCGTGCTCACCGGCACCTTCGGCCTGGCCGACTTCCGCACCGGGCAGGCCGAGGTGGTGGCCGCCGCCGAGTCCGGCAGCGACGTCCTCTACGTCGCCCCCACCGGCTCCGGCAAGAGCGTCGCCTACTGGATCCCCGGACTGGTCCGAGGGGGCCTGTCGATCGTGGTGTCGCCGCTGATCGCCCTGATGGTCGACCAGGTCACGCGGCTTACCCGCCTCGGGGTGGCGGCCGCCTGCCTGCACGGCCAGATGGACGTCACCGAGCGCCGCGACGCGCTGGCGCGGGCGGCGGCCGGCGAGCTCCGCTTCCTCTACCTCGCTCCCGAGCGGATCGGCAGCCCGGGCATGCTCGACGCCCTGGCACAGCTGGCTGTGGACCGGGTGGTTGTCGACGAGGCGCACTGCATCTCCAGCTGGGGCCACGAGTTCCGTCCCGACTACCGCCGGCTGGGCGCCGCGCTGGCCGCCTGCGGCCATCCCCCGGTGGGCGCCTTCACAGCGACCGCCACCCCGCGGGTGCGTCGGGACATCATCGACAGCCTGCGGCTGCGCGACCCGGTGGAGCGGGTCACCGGCTTCGTGCGCCCCAACCTCACCTTGTCGGTGGTGCCGTGCCGGGGGAAGGCGGAGAAGCGGGAGCAGCTGCGGGACCGGCTGCCCGGGCCCGACCAGCGGACGCTGGTGTACTGCGGCACGCGGGCCGCCGCCGAGGAGGTCACGGACCTTTTGTCGGCGAGCGGCGTCGCCGCCGCCGCGTACCACGGGGCCCTCGGAGGCGACCAGCGCCAGGCGGTCTACGACGCGTTCGCCGACCGCCGGCTCCAGGTGGTGGTCGCGACCTCCGCCTTCGGCATGGGCGTGGACTTCCCCGACATTCGCTGCATCATCCACCACAGCTTTCCCGGCAGCCTGGAGGAGTACTACCAGCAGGTGGGACGCGCGGGTCGGGACGGGGCCGCCTCCGCCTGCACCCTCCTCTACAGCGACGCCGACCGGCAGCTGCACGCGTTCTTCATCGAGCAGGCGTATCCGGAGCGCGACAGCGTGCGCCTGGTCTATCGGGAGCTGACGCGCGCCGGGCACGGGCGGATCGATGACTGGTCATCGCGGCTGCCGGCGGTCAGCCCCGCCACCGTCCGAGCCTCGCTGGCGCTGCTGGAGCGCGCCGGCGCCCTGACTCCGGATGGCGGGCTGGAGCGCCTGACCGGGCCGCCCGTCGACTTCGACGCCGAGGCGCAGCTGAAGCAGCAGGCGTACGCGCGCGTGCGCCAGGTGATCGAGTACGCGGGCTCGCGGGACTGCCGCCACGCGCGGATCGCCGACTACTTCGGCGAGCAGGGAGTGGCCCGCCGCTGCGACGCCTGCGACAACTGTCGGCGCCCCGCGGGGGCCCCGACGGCGCTGATCGACCCGGTCCAGGTGGCGGCCGCCCTGGCCTGCGTCGCGCGTTTCGACGGCCACCTGGGCGCGGCCCGGCTGGCGCTCATCCTCCACGGACGGTCCGACGCCTGGAGCGCTGCGAAGCCCTGGGTGGCTCAGCTCGCGAGCTTCGGTGCTTTGAGCGACTGGGAGGTGGACCGGATCCGCGACCTCCTCAACGAATTGGTGGCGCGCGACCTGGTCGCCCGCGGGGACGGCGAGCATCCCACCTTGAAGCTGAGCGAGGCGGGGCGGGCCGTGCTCAGCGGGCGCGCCGCACCCGCGGTCGCGCTCGAGCAGAGGCCCGACCGGCTCACGCGCGGCGCGCGCCGAGGCGCCCCCGAGGTGCCTGCGGGCGGGCCTTTGAGCGGCGAGGCCCGGAGTCGATTCCAGGCCCTGCGGAGCTGGCGGGCGGAGGCCGCCCGGCGGGGCGGCGTGCCCGCCTATCTCGTCTTTCACGATCGGACCCTCAGCGAGATCGCGCTCCGGGCCCCGGCCACCCTCATCGACCTCGAGACCGTCCCGGGGGTCGGGCCCGACAAGCTGGCGCGCTATGGCGCCGCCGTCGTGGCCCTGCTCCACGACCACCTCTGAGCGGGGGTGGGCAGGACCGGGCACGCCCGGGATGGGCGGGTCGTCCCGGCCTGGAGGAGATCGCCGAGAGCTGGGGCCAGTCCCGGGGATCGTGGCTCCTCAGCGTCAGCCGTGATCCCAGCTGGGGCTGAGCGTCCCCTGCGGGAGCGCCCGGGGTCGCCCGCGGCGGGGCTCGACCGCGGAGCGGTGAGCAGGCTGATCGCGGCGGACCGGCGCGCGGGCCGGAGGCTCCCACGATCGGACCCGCCCCCGCGGGACGGGGCACCGCTGGCCAGCTGAGAGGCGGCTCGGGAACGGGGTCACATCCCCGGTCACAGGTGGCACCCACGCCGCCTCCCGGGAGCGGCCCGCCCACGTCCGGCCCCGGGGTGCGCGGCGGTGACGGTCCGCGCGCGGGAGGCGCCTGCCCCGCGCGCGGACCCGACACGGCCGCCTCGCCCTCCCGCCGATTCCGACCGGCCCCATGGGCGAGACCGGTGGTCGGGCGGCGAGCGCCCACGTGCGGGGCACGTGACCGCGGTCAGTGCGGGTCAGGAGCGGTCTGCCGCCGGCGCCGCGCCGCCCTCCCCCGGCGCCACCGGGCCGTCCTCGGCGAGGATGCGATAGAGGGCCCGCCGGGTCTCCTTGAGGACCTCTGCCGCCCGCCCGACCTGAGCCGGCGTGCCCAAGTGGGCCACCTGGAGCAGGGCCGCCCCACTCTGGCGGGCCAGCTGGAGGAGCGCATGGACGTCATCGTCGACGCTGTCGACGACCGCGTCCCAGGGGGTCCCCATCTCGCCCTGGTGAGCCGCGACATGGGCTCGACCGGCATCGGTCAGGTGGAATCGTCGCTGGCCCCCCTCGTCTCGCGCGGCGATGAGGCCCTCATCCTCCAGCTGCTGCAGCGCCGGATACACCGCGCCCGGACTCGGTCGCCAGAGATCCTGGCTCCGCTCCGAGATCGCCTGCATGATCTGGTAGCCGTTGCGGGGTTCCTCGGCCAGCAGCAACAGGGCCGCCGCGCGCACGTCGCCACGGCGCGCCCGCGGGCCCCCGCGAAAGCCGCCCCAGCCGAATCCACCCCCGAAGGGGCCACCGCTCCCGAACGGACCACCGCCCGGTCGCCCCCCTCCGGATCGGCCGGGGCGGCCGCGATGCCCGCCGCCGCGCGCCCACTCCCCGGCCATCATCCGAGCCGCCATCGCCATCCGCTCCATCGCCGGGCCGCATCCTCCCCCGGGCCCGGTGCCACGCGCGGTGTCTGCCTCCATGGCATCACCTCCTGTGTATCGATCCTTCTTAGCAACATCACGATATATCACAGACACTCCTTCGTCAACCGCTGCGCTGGCACAGGCGACCTGGGCGGCAGCTGCCCGGAGGGCCGCACCCGGCTCCAGCCCACCGCCACCGCAATCGATCCGGCTCGCGGCACCCCGGAGGCGAACAGCCGAGCGCCGCAGTGTCCCCTCGAGCGTCTCCCCACCCGGCCACGGTTCCCGAGCTCGCTCTCCGGCGTCCGTGGGGGAGGCGGGCTGGCAACCCCGGGGCGGGGATTCGGCGCCCCGCCTCGGGGCACCCGACTCGGGGGCCGACGGATGACGACGACCCCGGCAGGAGCTCGCTCCTGCGACCGACCGGAGGAGGTCTGAGGGTGAGGGCGCGGGCGCTCATCTAGGGGGCAGCAGCCGGGGCCCCGGGCGGGTGATGGGTACGCCAGCGAACAGACACGGGTGGGGGCAGGCCCCACTCTGAGGTCGGGCGGGTGGATCTACGAGTCGCGTCCGACCCGAGGCCCTGTGCATTCGTCTCGGACTCGTTTCCGGAGGCGTCGCAATGGACAGGTCTCGAGTGATCGCACCGACCGCAGCGGCGCACCCTCGACGCCGTTGGGGCGCGGCGCTGCTGGGAGCGGGGATCGCCGGTGCCGGTCTGGTCGTCGCCACCCTGACCGGGTCCGCCGCATCCTCTCAGCCGGCGGTCCCGTTGGGGACGGCCGCGTCCTATGCGGTGCTGGCCGGGACCACGATCACCAACACGGGGCCGTCGCTGGTCTTTGGGGACCTGGGCCTGGATCCCGGCACCGCCGTCACCGGCTTCCCGCCGGGGGTGGTCCACGGCGCCCAAGAAGTCGCCGATGCCGCGGCGTTGCAGGCCCAATCCGATCTGACCACCGCCTACAACGATGCCGCCGGTCGGACCCCGGCCACGGCGGTGTCGGCGGACCTCGGCGGCCAGTCCCTGGCCCCGGGCGTCTACAGGGCCTCCGCCGGATTGGGACTGACGGGCACGGTCACCCTGAACGCCGGGGGTGACCCCGGCGCGGTGTTCATCTTCCAGGCGGGATCCACCCTGATCACCGCCTCGGGCAGCACCGTCAACCTGATCGGCGGGGCCCAGGCCTGCAACGTGTTCTGGCAGGTGGGCAGTTCGGCAACCCTCGGCACCAGCACGACCTTCGCCGGGTCCATCCTGGCCCTGACGTCGGCCACGGTGGAGACGGGTGCCACCGTGAACGGGCGGGTGCTGGCACGCAACGGCCAGGTGAGCCTGGACGCCAACACGATCACCGCGCCGACCTGCCTTAGCCCCGCCCCGACGGCCACCCCGACCCCATCGCCGACCGCCACCCCGACCGCATCGCCGACCGCCACCCCGACCGCGTCACCGACGGCGAAGCCGACCCCCGCGCCGACGGCGAAGCCGACCCCGGCGCCGACGGCCACCCCGACCCCGGCGGCGACGGCCAAGCCGGTTGCCAAGCCCACCGCCGGGCCGGCCGCCTTGCCCACGGCGACCCCCACGGCGACCCCCACGGCCACTCCCCGGGCGACCCCGCGCGCCACTCCCACAGCCTCCCCCACAGCCTCCCCGACGGCCTCCCCGACCGCCGTCCCCACGGCCGCTCCCGGGCTTCCCCCCCCGACCACCCCCGCTCCCCCCAACACCGGGGCCGGCCTCCTCGCGCCCCTGCTGGTGGTGGCGCTGGGAGCCCTCCTCGTGAGCGCAGCGGCCGCGCTCCGACGGCGATCGGTGCGGGGCGCCTAGCCGGGACGGCAGAGAGCAGGACCCGGTGACGACAGCCCCGGTCCCTGCCGATCCGGGGTCGGTAGTTGGATCCCCTCTGCGGTGGCCACCCGGGGCGCGGACGATGACCATCGGCGGCCCATCGTCCCCACCCCGGAGCGACGCGGGCAGCGGTCCACCCCGGGGCTCTTGGAGCTGAGCGCGGCCGGGGACCTCGGCCCCTCCCGGGGGCGCCGCGCGCATCGGATTCGCAGGGGAGGGCGCGGCCCCCGATCGAGCGGACCCAGCGGCCCTGTCGGGGGGCGGGCATCCGTTCCGGCTCCCACCCCGCAACCGGGTGGGGAGCCGGCCGCCGGGCCGGCGAGCGCCGCCCCAGGGTCGAACCCAGTGGTCTAAGCGGACGGGACGCTCCCGGCCCGGTGCGGCTCGACCAGCAGGGGGGTCGCAGGGAGTGGGGGTCGCGGGCGTGGGACGTTCAGGCGCCTTGTCCCATCGGGTCCGAGGGCGGCTCCCGTCCCGGCCCATCCCGCGGGGGCGGGGGCGGCCCGCTGTCAGCAGTAGTCGTGGGAGAGCGGCTGGGGGACCTCCACGCCCTGCCCGTCGATCGCACGAATCCCATCCGCCACGAGGTTCACGACGCCGTCGGCACGCTCGACCCGCCCGCTGGCGAAGAGGAGCGGGTGGTGGTTGACGGTGCCGCGCGCCTGTCGATAGACCTCGGGGCGGAGGATGAGGTCGAGGTGACCGGTCTCATCGGCGAGGGTGAAGAACCGCACACCACGGGCGGTGTGCGGGGCCTGGCGGGCGATCACGAGTCCGGCGACCGCCACCCTCGCCCCCTCCCCCTCCCGCGCCCGCTCCCGGGCAGCCGCCAGCGTCAGCGCTCCCAGGCGCTCGAACTGGGGGCGCAGGAACGAGCAGAGATGGGGCCCGGTCGTGAGCGCCTGCACCCGGTAGTCCTGCAGAACGCGCTCCCGCTGGCTGAGGTCCGCCAGCTCGGGCGTGGTGACGGGCGCCTCCAGCAGCGGGGCGGTGGTGACGCCCAGCTGCTCCTCCGCCACACGCAGCCGCCAGAGCGCGACCCGGCGCGGCTCACCGAAGCTGTCGAACGCACCCACCAGGGCCAGGTCCTCGATCAGCCGCCGGGGCAGCCGGGTCCGCCGCCAGAAATCGGCGGCCGACGCGTACGCGCCCCGCCCGCGCTCGGCGGCGAGGCGGTCGCGCCCGGCCTGGCCCAGCCGCCGCACCTGGTTGAAGCCGAGCCGCACCGCCAGCACCCGACCCTGGGCCGCCCGAGTCCACTCCACCCGGCAGCGGTCCCGGCTCCGGTTGACGTCGACGGGGAGGACGGTCACCCCGCGCCGCCGGGCGTCGTCGACCAGGACCGAGGGGTGGTAGAAGCCCATCGGCTGGTGGTTGAGGAGGGCCGCGAGGAACGGCGCGGGATGATAGCGCTTGAGCCAGGCGGTCTCGTAGGCGGTGCGGGCGAAGGCGGCCGCGTGGCTGCGGCAGAAGCCGAACTCCGCGAAGCCGCGGATGGAGTCGAAGAGGGTGGCGATGACCGAGTCCGCCAGCCCCCGCCCGCGGCAGCCGCGGGCGAAGGCGGTCTCCAGGGCGCTGACCTCGGCCCGGGATCGGTGGCGACCCAGGGCGCGTCGGAAGCGGTCGGCCTCGCCGGCGGAGAAGCCCGCCACCGTCATGGCGATCTCCAGGATCTGCTCCTGGTAGAGGATCACCCCGAGGGTGTCGCGCAGGATCGGCTCCAGCAGGGGGTGCAGCACCGCCACCGGCTCTCGGCCCTGGCGCCGACGCAGGTAGGGGTGGACGGCGTGCCCCTGGATCGGGCCGGGACGGATCAGGGCCACCTCGACAACCAGGTCGTTGAACGAGGTCGGCCGCGTCCGGGGCAGCGTCTGGAGCTGGGCCCGGGACTCGATCTGGAAGACCCCCACGGTGTCGGCGGCGGCGCACAGCGCATACACCTCGGGGTCGGTGAGCGCCAGCTGGTCGAGGTCGACCCGTTCCCCGGTCGCCGCCTCGATGCTCTCCACCGCCTCCGCCACCACCGACAGGGTGCGCAGACCAAGAAGGTCGATCTTGATGAGGCCGAGGTCCTCGACGTCGTCCTTGTCGTACTGGACCACGACCCGTCCCGGCATGGTCGCCCGCTCCACCGGGGCGACATCGACCAGGGGCAGGCCGGTGACCAGCATCCCGCCGACATGGATGGAGAGGTGCCGAGGGGTGCCGACGACGGCGGCGACACAGGCCAAGAACTGCTGCCAGGCCCGGCTCTGACGGGTGTCCACCGTGGCGAGGCCGGCCACCGCGAGGACCTGCTCCAGCTCCGCCCGGCGCTGCTGCGCCGGCGGGCCGGCGGGCCCGGGGCCACCCGCCAGCAGCGACGAGACCGCGGCCAGGTCCGTCGCCAGCTCGGGGTCGAACCAGCGGTCGACCGAGCGGGCAAGCCGCTCGATCAGCGGGGCGGCAAGATCGAAGGCCCGGCCCACCTGGCGGATCGCCAGGCGCGGCTGGAAGGTGATGACGGTGCACACCATCCCGGTGTGCTCAGCGCCGTAGGTGTCGTAGACGTAGCGGATCACCCGCTCCCTGTGGGTGGTGGAGATGTCGATGTCGATATCCGGCGTCGTCCGCATGTCCTCGTGCAGGAAGCGTTCGAAGAGGAGGTGGTGGGCGATCGGGTCCACCCGGGTGATGCCCAGGAGGTAGGCGACCAGGCTGTCGGCGGCCGAGCCGCGGCCCTGGGCCGGGATCCCCTGCTCCCGGGCGAAGCGCATGAGGTCGTGGACGATGAGGAAGAACTCGGCAAGCCCGGTCGCCCGGATCACCCGCAGCTCGTGGGCGAGCCGGGCCTGGACCTCGCCCGTGACCGGGCGGTAGCGCCCCGGCAGCTGCTCGTGGCAGAGGGCCGCGAGATGGGCGTCCGGGGCGATGCCGCCGGGGACCCGGAAGCCGGGGAAGCGGGTGTGGGCGAAGTCGAGCCGCAGCTCCGCCATCTCCCCGATCCGCGCCGCCGCCGCCAGCGCCCCGGGATGGCCGATCCGCTCCGCCAGCTCGGCCCCGGACTCCATGGCGTAGGCGTGGTTGGGCAGCAGCCAGCCCCGGTCCGCCGCCTGCTCGAGGGTGACGCCGTGACGGATCGCCTGGAGCACGTCGAGGATCGGCGCCTCGGCACAGGTGGCGTAGCGGGGCGCCTGGGTGGCGAGCAGGCCGATCCCGGTGCGGGCGGCGCATGCGACGGTCTCGGCGACGAGCCAGCGGTCCCCGGGGTGGCGGTGGTGCTGGAGGGCGAGATGGGCGCGGCCCCCGAAGGTCTGGGCGAGCGCGCGCGCGGCGGCGTCGGCCCGCTCGCGGTCACCGCGGAGGAGGGCCGCGGTGATCGGGCTGTGCGGCCCTCCGACCACGACCCGGCAGCGGCCGAGCTCGTCGGGGTCGGAGGGCCGCCGCCGCTCGGGATCGAGGGGGGTGGCGCCCGGATCGACCGCTGGGAGGCGCCTCCCGGGACGCGCCGGCGCCTCCCGGCGCGCCCCGGGAGGCGGAGCCCCCCCACCCTGGGCGGCCGCGAGCGGAGCGTCCAGGCCGGCCAGCTCCAACCGGGGGCTGCCCTTGCCGCCGGCGAGCTGGGCCCGGCTCACCAGCCGGCTGAGCTGCTGGTAGCCGGCGCGGTCCGCCGCGAGGAGCACCAGGCGGCCGCCGCCGGCGAGGTCCAGCTCCGCTCCCACCAGCGCCCCCACCCCCGCGGCCGCCGCCGCCCGGACGAAGCGGACCGCCCCGTAGAGTCCGTTGCGGTCAACCAGCCCCACCGCCGGCATGCCGAGGGTCACCGCTCGCTGCACCAGAGCCTCGGGCGGGCTCGTCCCCTCCAGGAAGGAGAACGAGGAGCGGGCCCAGCACTCAGCGAAGACGACCGACGGCATCGCCCCAGGGTACCGCAGCCACGAACAAATGTTCTGCCCTCTGACCCGGCCGGCCCGAGACCGGCGGCTCGGGGGCCGCCCTCGCGGCCGCCGTGGCCCCGACACTGTAATGTACGGACAACCGGACTCGACATCGACTTCCACCCTCCTGGAGGAGCTGCCATGCCCCACTCCGAGGTCGATCTCGCCACCTTCGCCGCCGCCCACGCCCAGGGGTCCCCGGTCATCGACGTGCGCGAGCCGCACGAGTACGCCCGCGGCCACGTCCCCGGGGCCCGGCTCATCCCCCTCGGCCACCTGCCCGCCCGGATCCACGAGGTCCCCAGCGACCGTGCCGTCTACGTCATCTGCGCCAGCGGCCACCGCAGCCTCGACGCGGTCAGCGTCCTGGCCCGATTCGGCCGAGTCGGATGCTCGCTCCGGGGGGGCACGTCCGCCTGGACCCAGGCCGGCCACCCGATCGTGACGGGCCCCGACGAGGACGGTCGCTGACCCCCAACTGCCGGCGGGACGGCGCCTGCGAGGACTCCGCCCCGTTGCCATGACCCCGCTGCTTGTGGCCGCGCTGTTCGGACTCCTCATCGGCCTCAGCCTGGGAGTCCTCGGCGGCGGGGGCTCGATCCTGACCGTGCCCGTCCTCGTGTACGTGATCGGCGAGTCCGCTCACCGTGCCACCGCCGCGTCCCTCGTCATCGTCGGCATCAGCGCTCTCACGGGCATGGCCGTGCACGCACGGGCAGGGCGCGTCCGGCTCCGCTCCGGAGCCCTCTTCGGGGTGATCGGGGTGGCCGGCTCCGTCGCCGGTGCGCAGCTCAGCGGGTCGGTCGACCCCCAGCTCCTGCTGGCCTTGTTCGCCGGCCTGATGCTGGCCGCCGCGGTCGCCATGCTGCGCCGGACCCGCCGCACCGACCCGCTGGCCGCGGACCGGATCCCGGGGGCGACGCCGCGACCGTCGGCCCTGCGGATCGGCGTGGCCGCCACCGCCGTGGGGCTGATCACCGGATTCTTCGGGGTGGGCGGCGGATTCATCGTGGTGCCCGCCCTGGTGCTGGCTCTGGGCTACGCCATGCCGGTCGCGGTGGGCACCTCGCTGCTCGTCATCGCCATCAACAGCGCCGCCGCGCTGGTCACCCGGCTCGCCGCCGGCGCGCAGCTGGACTGGTCCGTGATCCTCCTCTTCAGCGCCACCGCCGCGATCGGGAGCATCGCCGGCAGCCTGGTCGCCGGCCGGGTGCGACCCCGCCGGCTGGCCACCGGGTTCGTCGTCCTGCTGGTGGTGCTGGCCGGCTACATGCTGGCGAGGAGCCTGCCCCACCTCCTCTGATCGCGGCGAGCGCGGGGACCGCCCGCTCAGCCGCCCTCGGGAGCGGTCCAGCGCGCTCCCAGGGCCACCCGGGCCCCGGTTCCCGGGCGCCACTCGACCACGAAGCTGTAGCGGTCGCCGCGGACCACGGTGCTGCGCCACTCCACCGGCCGCCCGCCGGCATGGCTGAGGCGCTCCACCAAGAAGGCGGCCTGCCCCGCCGCCAGCCACAGGGCGCGCCTTTCCCCCGGCTGCGGCACCACCGCGCGAATCGACTCGCGACCGCTGTCGGGGTGGATCCCGCAGCGCACCGCCAGCTGGTCATAGAGAGCGGTGTGGCGAAAGTCCGCGGAGAGCAGCGGGCCGGCCAGGGCGACGGGCAGCCAGGCACGGTCGAGCGCCAGGGGGATGTCGTCGGCAAGCCGGAGCCGCTCCAGGTAGAGGAGCGGAGCTCCTGGCTCCAGCGCCAGCTGCCGCGCCGCCACCGGGTCCGCCCGCGTCTCCAGCCGGCGGACCCGGCTGCGTTGCTCGGCCCCCTGAGCCTCGACCGCCTGGAAGAGGCTGTAGAGGGCGCCCAGACGCTGGTCGAAGCGGGTGCGGTTGACCACGGTTCCGCGCCCGCGGTGGGAGCTGACCAGGCCGTCGTCGCGCAGGCGGCGGATCGCCTCCCGCACGGTGTGCCGGCTCACCTGATACAGGTCGGCGAGCTCCAGCTCGGTGGGAAAGCGCTGGTCGTAGGCGCCCACGGCGAGACGCGCCCGCAGCTCGGCCACGAGCTGCGCCCACAGCGGCAGCGGATCAGTGCGATCGACCGGCATCGGGCGTCCTCGTCTGCTGGGGGCGGGGGCCGCGGCGGCGCGCGCGGACCGGTCCGCTCGTCCGGACTAGCGTACTCAGGGCGACCCGGGGCGCGGAGAGCCGATCAGGCGCCGTCCACCAGGGTGGCGGGGACGATCGTGACCGGGAACGGGAAGAGCGCGCGGTAGGGCTCGTTCCCGATCACCCGCGCGGTCTCCACCAGCCGCCCCTGCTCAAGTCGCAGCACCGTGAGGGTGGGCACGTCGGGGTCCACCACCCAGTAGGCGGGGACGCCGGCGGTCTCGAACGCGGTCCGCTTGGCGCCAAGGTCGGTGAGCCGGGTGCTCTGCGACAGAACCTCGACGACCAGCAGGGGGATCCCCCGGATGGCGGTCTCGTGGAGGTCCTCGCGGCGGACCACCAGCACGTCGGGCTGGAAGATCGTCCCCGCGTCCACCATCCATTCGCAGGGGGCCGGGAGCACGACCGCGCCGTCGGCCTCGGCCGCGTAGAGGCGGGCGGTGAGCGCGGCCACGCAGCGCTGATGCCGCGGAGAGGGGGCCGGGCTGACCAGCAGCACCCCTTCAGCCAGTTCGAAACGGCGACCATCCTGCACCATGGGGTTCGAGAGTACCGCGCCGACCGCTCATCGTCGGTCGCCCGGGGTCCCGACCGCGGGGTCTCGGGCGGGTCGGAGCGCAAGACCCGGGGCGGTGATCCCGAGCGAGCGGCACCGATCCGCCCTCTCGCCGCGCCGCTGGCGGTGACGCGCGCGGCTCGATCGCAGGAGCCGGGGGGGCGACGACACGGTGTGTGAGCGGACCAGCGCAGGGCTGCTGGGCCGGCATCGCCGGACGCCCGGGCGGCCTCGACGTCGCCCGGGCCGGCGCGCAAGAGGCGGAGCGGCTGCGGATCATCCGGGCGATCCGATCCCGGGACGGCTCGTGCCCGCGCCTCCGCCCGCCACCGGGAGCCCGCGAGCCGATGGTCGCCCCGGAGCGCAGACGCGCCCCTGGCGTCGCGGCGCCCGGTGCGGGCCGGCCGCGCCGTCCTCCCCAGGGGCCCGCCTCACCCGAGGGCATCGGCCAGGTTCTGGGGCCGGCGGCAACCTCCGGCACCCCGAGCTCACCCAGGGCCGTCCCCCCAGCCCGTCACCTCCACCCCCGGGATCAGATCCCGGCCCAGGATCTCGTCGGCGGGGCGCTGCCGCGAACTCGACCCGTGTCGGTGTCGGGGGCCGCTGGGGGACCCGCCTCCTCGGCTGGATCTCCGCCTCGTCGAGGGCGACGCTGCCTCCGCCCCCTGCACCCTGGTCCACCGGCGTGCTGCTGCGCTCCGGCGGTCACGGGGCGCCTGCGCGCCCGGCCCGCCGGCGGGCTCACGACGCGTCGGTGGCCGGACGTCGATGCGCGGGCCGGGCCGCCCCGATCCGCGCCGGCCGCGGCGGGGATCCGTCCGACGGAGGCGGGGCGGGTCCGGGCCCGTCCGGCGGTGCCGCGGTGGCCGGGTCCCCTGCGGTGCTGGTGGCGCCGAGGGGCGACTTCCCCGGCAGCCCGGTCACCTCGAGGATCTCCGCCTCGATCAGCGACTCCTTGCGGAGCAGGGCCCGCGTCAGGACCTCCAGCTTGTCGCGGTTGGTCGCGATCAGCTCCAGCGCCTGGCTGAAGCACCCCTCGACGATCCGCTTGACCTCGCTGTCGATGAGCTCGGCGGTGGCGTCACTGAAGAGCCGCTCGCGGAGCATCATCGGCTGCTGGTCGGCCTCGTCGGTGAGGTTGAGCGGGCCGACCGCCGGGCTCATCCCCCAGCGCACCACCATCTCCCGGGCGATCCGGGTCACCTGGAGGAGGTCGTTCTCGGCGCCGGTCGTCACCACCCCGTAGACCAAGGACTCCGCCGCCCGTCCCCCCAGGGCGCCCACGATCCGGGCGCGCAGATAGGTCTCGGGATAGTTCTGGCGGTCGTCCACGGGGCTCTGCACGGTGACCCCGAGGGCGCGCCCTCGGGGGATGATCGACACCTTGCGCACCGGGTCGGCCTCGGGCACGAGCAGGCCCAGCAGGGCGTGGCCGCTCTCGTGGTAGGCGGTGCGCTCGCGGTCCTCGACTGACAGCACGATCCGCCGCGCCGCCCCCAGCAGGACCTTCTCCAGTGCGTCGGTGAAGTCGACCATCATCACCGACTGGCGGTCCCGGCGCGCCGCCAGCAGCGCCGCCTCATTGACGAGGTTGCGCAGCTCGGCGCCCACCAGACCGGGGGTCTGCGACGCGACCTGGTCCAGGTCGGCGTCGCTGGCGAGCGGGACGGTGCGGGTGTGGATCCGCAGGATCGCCGCGCGCCCCTCCCGGTCGGGGGGTTGAACCATCACCCGCCGGTCGAACCGGCCGGGGCGGAGCAGCGCGGCGTCGAGCACGTCGGCACGGTTGGTGGCGGCCAGTACGATCACGCCCTCGCGCGAGTCGAATCCGTCCATCTCGGTGAGGATCTGGTTGAGCGTCTGCTCGCGTTCGTCGTGGCCCCCCAAGCTGGCTCCGCTGCCGCGAGCCCGGCCGATGGCGTCGAGCTCGTCGATGAAGATGATCGCGGGCGCCGCCTGGCGGGCCTTGGCGAAGAGATCGCGGACACGGGCCGCGCCCACCCCCACGATCATCTCGATGAACTCGGAGGCCGACAGGCTGAAGAAGGGCACGCCCGCCTCCCCGGCGACGGCGCGCGCGAGCAGCGTCTTGCCGGTGCCGGGCAGGCCCACCAGCAGCACCCCCTTCGGCACCGTGCCGCCCAGGCGCTGGTAGCGCAGCGGGGCGCGCAGGAAGTCGACGATCTCCTCCAGCTCCTCCTTCGCCTCCTCGATGCCGGCCACGTCGGCGAAGGTGGTGCCCGGTCGCTCGGAGTCGTAGAGGCGGGCCCGGCTGCGCCCCAGGCCGAACATGCCCCCGGAGCCGCCCGCCATCGACGCGGCCCGCCCGGAGATCCACACGAAGGCGAGGACCAGCAGCAGGGTCGGCCCGAAGCTGAAGAGGGCGTCCAGGATCGGCGAGGTCTGCGAGGTGGTGGGCTTGGCGTTGATGGTGACGCGGTGCGCCTCCAACAGCGTGAGCAGCCCCCCGCCCGCGAACGAGGGCAGCTGGGTCGTGAAGTCACGCGCGGTGGTGGTCGCGTGGGGACTGGCTCCAGCCGCCCGGCGGAACACCCCGGTGATGGTGTCCCCGGTGCTGGTGATGCTGGCGACGTTGTCCGAGCGCACCTGCACCAAGAACACGTTGTACGGCACCGTCACCATCTTGGGCCCCGCCGGGGGCACCAGCACGTTGGCGATGAAGAGGTTGAGGAGCAGCAGCGCCGCCACCGTCCCCCAGAACCGCGTCGACCGGAAGTTGGTGCCGGGCCGCCCCCCCGAACTCCGCGGACCGCTACCGGGCCGGCCCGAGGCTCCCGGCTTCGGCCCGCCTCCGCTCACCATGTGGCGAGGCTAGCAGATGGGTCGGTCGCCCACCCCGCCCCAGCTCGCGGCTTCGGCCCGGCCGGGGCGGCGCACCCCCACCCGGCACCGCCCCCACGGCGCAAAGATGGGGGCCCCGTCAGGGGCCCCCATCCATCCGATCGAGCGCTCCCCGCGCTCAGCTGCTGAAGGTTGGCCGCCGCCGCACCACCGCCGCCAGGCCGAGCAGCACCGCTCCCAGCAGGAACAGCGCCAGCGGCCCGAAGAGGCCCGCGCCCGTGTTCGGCGTGGTCGGGGTCGTCGGCGTGGTCGCCGCCTTGACCTTGCCGGTGGGCTTGACCTTTGGGGTGGCGGTGGGTGTCGCCGCCGGCTTGGGAGTCGGCGCAGCGATCGGCGCGGCGGTTGGGGTGGCGGTTGGCGTGGCCGTGGGCTTTGGCGTCGGCGTCGTGGTGACACCCTTCACCGCGCTGGCCACCGTCACGATCACGTCCTCGGACCCACATCCGCTGAGAGCGTCTCCGTTGTGGGCATCACCGCTGTACAGGGCGGTCCAGCTGTAGCTGCCAGCGGCCGAGGTCGCGTAGCTGCCTGAGGTCGCCGCCCCGGCGTTGAGATTCACCACATTCGACATCAGGGCCGGTCCACTGCAGGCGCTGTCGTTAGGCCCGAATAACTTGAAGGTGACCGTGCCGGTGGGATTGTCCCCGCCCGTGACCTGGGCGGCGTCCGAGAGCTTGACGCCCACGGCTCCCCCATGGCTCGGAGTAGTCGTGATGCTGGGCGCACCCAGCGCCACTGGGGGCGTCGCTGTGGGAGTCGCCGTGGGCGTGGCGGTCGGGGTCGGGGTCGGGGTCGCCGGTGTGCACGTCGTCTGGGTCACCGGACAGACCGGTGGCGTGACCGTGACCGTCGGCGTGGGGGTGGCGCACGAGTTGGTGGCACCACAGCCCGGTGGCGGAGTCGGCGGAGTCGGGGTGGCGCAGCCGCCCGAGGGGCACGGCGTGACGGTGGGGGTCGGAGTCGGGCACCCGTCAGTCGAGCACCCCGTCGGGGTCGCCGTCGGCGTGGCCGTCGGGGTCGCCGTCGGCGTGGCCGTCGGCGTGGCCGTCGGCGTCGGCGTCGGCGTCGGCGTGTAGTTCAGCGTGAAGGGCTCGCAGAACGTCGCGCTGTCCTGCCAGTGGCCAACCCAGGCGTAGTACTCAGGTCCGGGTCCCGGCACCGTGACGGTGTAGGGCCCCGCCGGGGTGCTGGTCGCCGAAGGGATGACGAAGGTGCCCTGGTCTGCGGGAATCGGCTCGGTGAACGTCTGCAGCAGGGTCGCATTGGTTGGCAGCGTGCACGAGTTGCTACCCGCGTTGTAGATCAACGTGGAGGCCGCGTAGAGCGTGTCTGTCAGGGTGTTGATGCCGCCCTCTGGCGTGATCGAGCCGGCGTCACTCACCGTCCACTTGTTCACCTGACCCGCCACTGGTGTGTAAGAGGGCTTGGTGCAGTCAACACTCCAGTGACCGTACTCAAGGTGCGCAGAGAGCCGGCCCGCGTGGAAGGTGCCTTGGATGCAGGGTGGAGTCGGGGTAGCCGTGGGCGTCGGGGTGGGAGTCGGCGTCGGCGCGACGGCGAGCGCCTCGGACCCACACAGACTGGATCCGCCGCTGTTGTTGTGGTCGCCCGAGTAGGTCACCTGCCACTCATAGGTCCCCGAGGCGGTTACCGTGACGAGGGGCGAGGTCGCCGTGGCGGTGGTGGCATTGCCGGAGAGTGGCGCCGCGCTCGAGACTGAGAACGGCGTGCCGGTGCACCCCATCCCCTTGTAGAGCTTGAAGATGACGGTGCCGGTCGGGTAGTACCCGCTCACCGTGGCGATGTCCGATACCTTCGAGCCAGATACGACGCTCAGCCCGTTCGCGGTGGGCGTGCCCGTCGGATCGGCCTGTTCATTCGTCGTCACCTTGGCTGCGCCTGCACCCACGATCGGGGCGACATCGTCCAGCGAACTCGCCACGTAGGTGGACTTGGTGAAGTCGGAGGTGGAACACACATTCTTGGTGTTCGAGTAGTCGACGAAGTAGAGGTCGCCGTTGTTGTCAGCGATCAGGAGATGGCCCTGACCATCGACCGCGCCCTGGTCGAACTCTGTCTGCCCGGCTACCGTGCAGGGGGGGTATAGCGGTGCGGTGGGCACGCTCGGGTTGATCTGGGTGATTCGGTTCGCCCCAAATACGATGAGGTCGCCCGTGAAGGGGTCGTAGGTCATCCCGTGGGCATCGATGTTGGCGAGGTCCTGAGTGAGAGTCGCGGTGTGGGTGGTGCTGTCCAGCACGACGGACCCGAAGTCACCGCTCGCCCCCGAAGGACCACTTGTGGTGTAGAAGACCTGATAGCCGCCCGCCCCGTTCGGGACCCAGGCGAGGGTGTCGATGCCGCGAGTGGCGTCGCCCTTGCCCCCCGTATTGGTCCCCTGCAGCGTCCAGGACGTGCCGTTTCCGGTCGCGCCGGTCGGGCTCAGGGGGAAGCTCACGAGCCCATCACCCCCGTTGGAGGTGTACCCGTCCGAAACCCCGGTGTAGGCGACCGAGCCGGAGGGGTCAACCGAGACGTGGTACGGAGCAGGACCGGTGCCCCGGTTACCGGTGGTGCATGCGACGGAGCAGGCGGTGGTGAACGGGGCGGTCGGTGCTCCCGACGGATTGACACTGAAGAGATCCCCAGACGACTGCCCACCCACCAGCAGGCTGCCCCCGGTGGAGAACTGAAGGCCATCGGCACCGGGGGTCGTGGCGATCGCCTGGTTCGAACCCAAGGTCAGATTGGAGCCACCGTCGTAGGCATAGCTGAGCTTCCAGACGTTGGTGGTGCCCCCGCCTCCCTGGTTCTGGAAGGTGGTGAAGTAGAGAGTGCCGGTGGTGGGCGTCCCCACGCTGGCCGCGGAGGCCACACCGGGCAACCCCGCCAGGACTAGCCCGGCGAACCAGCACACGATCCCTGTAACAGTCAGGTAACGAGAGATGAGTCTGTGTCCCCGAGCCGTAAAACGGGGTCGAACGATCTTCCGCACTCGCAAGGCCTTCCTCCCAGACAGTCAATCGACGGGATCCGCGGCCGGCCATCCTGCGCCGGTCAA
>DATKRN010000002.1:0-145406 GCA_035532155.1 Verrucomicrobiia bacterium
CCCCCCCCCCCCCCCCCCCCCCCCGCGACTCCCAGGACCCCGGCGGTTTCTCCTAAGCCACCGACGTCTCCCCCCCGTCCCCCAGCCCCCCCTCCCGTTACGACGACTCCGGTGTCACGCTCTGCTGACGGAACGATCGCCCCCGAGTGCGATTCCTTGGTGAAGGACTCCGGGGCGTCGTCGTGCCCGCGGAGCTCCCGGCCGCGGACGGGTGCGCGCCCCCGCGAGCCCCCCCCTCGTGGTCTGCCGACGGGGCCCCGGGGTCGGGCGCCCGGGCGCGGCGTCATGAGGCTCGTGCGGCGGCGCCCCGGCGAGGGCGACCGGGAGGCCCGATCCCGGCGAGGGGGGGAGGTCCGTCTAGCCGGGGACGGTCGAGCCGCCTGAGCCAGGCGTGGTGGCGGGCTGCGGGCGGGATGCGTCGGGGGGCATCCGCACGGCCGCTCCCGCGCGCACCACGGTGTCGACCCGGGTCAGGGCGGCGATGTCGCGCAGAGGGTCGCCGGGACACGCCACCAGGTCCGCGGCCGCTCCGACAGCGATTTCGCCGAGCCGCCCGGCCCGGTCGAGGAGAGCCGCGGCGCCCAGGGTGGCGCTGCGGATCGCCTCCAGCGGGCTGAGGCCCAGCTCGACCAGGATCCCGAGTTCGTCGGCCTGGTTGATCTCCAGCCAGTCGAAGCCGCCGGCGTCGGTGCCGAAGACGACGGGCACTCCCTCGTTCCGGCAGGTTCGCAGGGAGAGGTGGTGCATCGTCGGCACCCGTTCCCACAGCGACCCCCGCTCTGCCACCCGCGCACGTTGTATGGCGCGCGTCACCAGCAGGGTGGGCACCAGCGCGATACCTCGCGCGGCCATCCGCTGGGCGGTGGAGGGACGGATGGCGAAGCCGTGCTCGATCGAGTCCACCCCGGCGGCCACCGCCATCTCGGTGCCGGTCACCGCCGACGCGTGGGCCGCCACCCGGACACCCTGCGCGTGCGCCTCGTCGACGATGGTCTGGAGCTCGGCTGCGGTCCACGGGGGCGGGGCCTCCATGTAGCCATCGTCGGTGAGGTGCACCCCGCGACCCTGGGTCGCGTAGACCTTGATCCAGTCCACCCCTCGGGCGATCTGACGCCGGACCTCGCGCCGGCATCCCTCGACACCATCACACTCGGCGACCCCCACCGGGACGGCCCAATCGCTGCGGTACCCGAGCAGGGGGTAGCTGCCGGTGGCGCCGATCGCCGGTCCCGCCACGAACATCCGAGGGCCCGGGATCACCCCCTCAGCGACGGCGTCGCGGAGGGCGACATCGGCATATCCGGCTCCCTCGGTGCCCAGGTCGCGCATGCTGGTGAACCCATGCTCGAGCCCGATCCCCATCGCGCGAACCGCCCGGGCCACGCGATGAGCGGGTTCCTCGCGCAGGATCTGATCCGCGTACTCCGCCTGGGTGCGGTTCCCCTGGAGGAGGACATGGGTGTGGGTGTCGATCAGGCCCGGCAGCAGGCTGCGGTCACCGAGGTCGAACACCGGCACTCCGGCCGGGGGCTCACCGCCCACCTGCTCGATCCGGTCGCCCGCGACCACCACCACGGCGTCGGCGAGCCACCGACCGGACCGAATGTCGAGGACCCGGCGCGCCCGCACCCCCAGCGGATCGGCCCCAGCGGTCACCGAGAGCCGCTCGGGCGCGCCGCCCGGGTGGCGGACGTCACCCCGTCAGCCGGTCGCGCCCAGCCCGGCTCCGGTCCGATCGCCCCGCCCAGATTCGGCCCCCGCACCTGCTTCAGCCTGGCACGCCGCCTGCCCCGCGTCAACGCCCCCGCGCGGCGCCCCGCTCGGGGGCCTCAGCATCGGCATCGTCCCACGCCCGCGCCCACTCCGCCGGTGACGCCAGGGTTGCGGCCGAGCCTCGCTCGCGCAGCAGCTGTTCGGCGCGACCGACCCGGCGGCGGTGCCGCTCCGCGCGCCGGCGCAGGGCGCGCTCGGGGTCGACCCGGAGCTGTCGGGCCAGCGCGATCACGGCGAAGAGGAGCTCGCCCAGCTCTGCCTCCGGGTCCGATCCGTCGTCGTCCGTCACGCCGTCGAGCGCGTCCAGGGCGGCGACCACCGCCGCGCGCGCGGCCTCCCGGCTGGGCGCCAGGTCCAACCCGACCCGGGCGGGCCGACGCTGAACCGCGAGCGCCAGGGCACAGGCGGGAAGCGTGGCGGGCACCCCGTCGAGGAGGCCGACACGCTCGCCGCGCTCGTCCGCCTTGGTCCGCTCCCAGCTGCTGAGGACCCCCGCGACATCCGCCACCGACGCTCCGGCGAACACGTGCGGATGACGCCGGACCATCTTGGCATCGGCGGCGGCCGCAATCTCCCCGAGACCGAAGGCTCCCCGCTCGGCCGCCACCACGGCGTGCATCGCGACCTGGATCAGAACGTCCCCCAGCTCCTCGGCCAGCTCACCATCGTCGCCGGCCTCGATCGCCGCCACCGCCTCGTGGGTCTCCTCCTCCAGGAACGGGGCGAGGGTGGCGTGGGTCTGCAGGCGGTCCCAGGGGCATCCGCCGGGCGCCCGCAGGCGCTCCACCGTCTCGACCAGCTGCCGGAGCCGGGCCGCGGCCTGGTCATCCATCCGGCCTGGCCCCCGCACGACCCAGTCGGCCGAGCTCGCGCAACACCTCCAGCAGGCGCTCCGGCCAGGCCCCGCCGGCGGCGCCGCGGTGGAGCCGCAGCCGGGACGGGCCGGCCGTCAGCTGACGGCCGAACTGGGCGGCGACGGCCTGCAGCCGCTCCCCCGCCCCGCGCTCGAACTGGAGCACGACGTCGTCACCCTCGGTCTCGACCGCTGAGGCCCCGACGGCCGCGGCCAGCAGGCGCACGCGCAAGGTGGTGAGCAGGTTCGCGGCGGGAGCAGGCAGGGGGCCGAAGCGCTGGCGCAGGGTGCGTGCGGCCAGCTCCAGCTCGGCTTCGCTGGCCGCCGCCGCCAGGTCCTGGTAGGCGCGCAGCCGGACCCGCTCGTCGTCCACGAAATCGGCGGGCAGGTGGGCCGCCAGCGGCAGCCGGACGGCGACCTGGGCCGGCGACTCGGCCAGGGTCTGGCCCTGGAGCTCGCCCACCGCCTGACGCAACAGGTGGTTGTACAGCTCCAGCCCAACCGCCGCAATCTCACCGTGCTGGGCCTCGCCCAGCACATTGCCCGCGCCGCGGATCTCCAGATCCCGGAGCGCCAGGGTGAACCCCGCGCCCAGATCCTGGAGGTCCTCGATCACGTCCAGACGCTTGTCGGCACGCTCGCTGAGGGCGCGGGCGGGATCGTACAGAAGGTAGGCATAGGCGCGCTGGCCAGACCGTCCCACCCGTCCCCGCAGCTGGTAGAGCTGGGCCAGGCCGAGCCGGGTGGCATCGTCGATGACGATGGTGTTGACGTTGGCGATGTCGAGCCCGCTCTCGACGATCGTGGTACAGCAGAGCACGTCCACCTCGCCGTTGATGAACTGGACCATGACCCGGGCCAGCTCCCCCTCGGGCATCTGGCCGTGGGCGATCGCGATCCGCGCCTCGGGGAGGAGCTGGCGCAGCAGCGCCGCCTCGCGCGCGATCGTCTGGACCCGGTTGTGGACGTAGTAGACCTGCCCACCGCGGCTCAGTTCGCGACGGCAGACGTCCTGGATCAGCTCCGGCGCCTTCGCGGTCACATAGGTCTTGATGGGCACCCGATCCTCGGGAGGCGTGCGGATCACGGAGAGATCGCGGATCCCGCTCAAGGCCATGTGGAGCGTGCGCGGGATCGGGGTGGCGCTGAGGGAGAGCACATCCACCGCCGTGCGGAGCTGCTTGAAGCGCTCCTTCTGGCGCACCCCGAAGCGCTGCTCCTCGTCGAGGATGACAAGGCCGAGGTTCTTGAAGGCCACGTCCGCCTGGAGCAGGCGGTGCGTGCCGATCACGATGTCGACGCTGCCGCTGCGCAGACCTCGGAGCACCTCCCCGGTCTCCGCGTCCCCGCGCAGGCGCGAGAGCGCCTCAACCCGAATCGGGAACGGGCGCAGCCGCTCCGCGAACGTCATGTGATGCTGCTGGGCCAGCACCGTGGTCGGCACCAGCACCGCCACCTGGAACCCGTCCTGCGCGGCCTTGAACGCGGCCCGCAGGGCAATCTCAGTCTTGCCGAAGCCGACATCGCCGCAAAGGAGCCGGTCCATTGGGCGCGGCGACTCCATGTCGCGCTTGATGTCGGAGAGCACCAGCAGCTGGTCCTTGGTCTCCTCGTACGGGAACGCGGCCTCCAGCTCGGCCTGCCAGCGACTGTCCTCGGCGAAGGCATGCCCCACCACCTCCAGGCGGCTGGCGTACAGCTCCACCAGGTCCTTGGCAATGGCGTCGACCCGCCGGCGGACACGCTGGCGGGTGCGCTCCCACTCCCCGGTGCCCAGTCGGCTCAGCTGGGGGTGAGCCTCGTCGCCGCCGACGTAGCGATCCACCCGGTCGAGGTGCTCCACCGGCACATAGAGGCGATGCCCGTCGGCGTATTCGAGCTGCATGTACTCGTGGTCGCCGTCCCCCTCCGCCACGCGCTGCATGGCGAGGAAGCGAGCGATCCCGTGGTCGCGGTGGACCACGAGGTCTCCGGGGCGGAGTTGCAGTTGGAACACGCGAGCGGCGGCCGGGGCACTGCTGGCCGAGCGGACGCGTCCGCCCAGGCTGGACTCCGCCCGTCGCGCCCCGCGGGTGAGGATCGAGGCCCGCCGCTTGCCGCCTCCGAACAGGTCGTGGTCGGTGTGAATCCACAACCCGGCTTCGGCCAGGCCAAGTCCGCCGCGGAGCTCCCCGGGGGCCACCACCAAGGCGCCGTCGGGCAGCGGCGTGCCCCGCCCGTCGAGGCCGTCGACAGCCCACGGATCGAGCCCCGCTTCGGTCGCCAGCTCCACCACCCGGTCCTCCTGGCGGCTCACCACCAGCACCGCCGAGCCGGACCGGGTCTCCACGCGGACGTGCTCGGCAAACGCCTGAAAGTCGTCGGCGAAGCTCGGGCTCGCGTGGGGCGTCCACTCCACCACCTGCACGGCGCCGGCCGGTTCCGTCGACCCGCTCTCACGGCGCAGGTCGATGCTGCTCGGGCCGGCGAGGTGCGCGAGCAGATCCTCGAGGCCCGCCAGGCCGGCGGGGATCGCTCCGGGAAGCTCGCCACGGTGGACCTCCCCGGCGCGGATCGCCTCCACCTCGTCCTGCCAGCGTCGGGCTCCGCGGCCAAGCCGGGCGCGATCATCGACCAGGATCACCGCCGTGCCGGGCAGGTGGTCGAGGAGGGTCACCGCAGGGTCCAGCAGCAGCGGCGCCAGCGCCTCCGCGCCCTCCCCGAGGCCACCTGTCCCCAGCGCCGCGAGATCGCGCGCCCACCGCTCGGCGACATCAGCACGCAGGGTGGGAGCCGGCGCCCCGGAGAGGCGCCCGCGTGCACGGGCCAGGCTGGGGGGGTCCAGCGGGATCTCCCGAGCCGGGCTGAGCTCCACCGCCTCGATCCGACCCGCCGATGCCTGCGACTCGGGATCCACATGCCAGAGTCCCTCCACCCGCTCCCCGAACCACTCGGCGCGCCAGGGGCGCCGGTCGAGGAGGGGGAACACGTCCAGGATCCCCCCGCGCCGGGCGAACGTCCCCGGAGCCGCGACCACCGCCTCCCGGCGGTAGCCGAGGGCGAGCAGGTGGGCCACCACGCGGTCCAGCTCGAGTTCACTGCCTCGCTCGATTCGGCGACTGTGCTCGGCCAGCCAGGCAGGGGCCAGGGTGGGTCGCAGCAGGGCCGGCAGCGACGTCACCACCACCTGCGGGCGCGGGGAGCGCAGCGCGAGCAGCGTCCGCAAGCGAAAGCGGAGGACCTCGTCGCCGGGCGGCACCCGGTCGAAGGGCAGAGTGTCGGGGGCCGGGAAGAGCAGGGGGGGCGGGTCGCCGTCGGCCAGCCACGGTTGGCTCTCGCCCCAACACAGCTCGGGGTCGGCGACCACGGCGAGGACGGTGGCGCCCAGCTCCTGAGCGCACCACCAGGCGACCAGCGCCACCGCCCCGTGGGGTACACCCGCCACCGCCAGGGGAGGCCGCTCGCCTGCTCCCCACCGGGTCACGGCGCCGAGAGCGGCGATCCGCCCCAGCCGACGGTGCAGAGGCGGACCCTCCAGCCTGGCCGCCTGCTCGGGGGCCACCACCGCGTCCGGGACGACGACGGGCAGGTTGCGTGCGGTCACAGGGGTCGGTCCTCGCCCCGGTCGGTCCCCGACCGCTGATTGAACTGGTCCATCGCCGCCGGCAGACCCACCTCGACGATCGCCAGCGCGGCGGCGGCGGCGCGCGCCATCAGCTCCGGCCAGGCCTGGCGCTGGACTCCCTGGGGGCGGCTCAGGACATGGTCGATGGCGTCCTGGTCGGGCGGGGGACGGCCGATGCCGATGCGCACGCGCAAGAACTCCGGCGTTCGCCAGGCGGCCTGCAGGGAGCGGATCCCATTGTGTCCGCCTGCCCCACCTCCGCGGCGGACGCGAAGGCGGCCGAAGGGAAGGTCGAGGTCGTCGTGGATAACGATGGCGGCCGTCGGGGGCACCCGTTCGGCAGTCGTGAGCTGAACCCCGGCCCGGCCCGACTCATTCATGAAGGTGAGCGGCTTGGCCAGCAGCCAGCGGCGTCCGTCCCGGTCAGCCCGACCCACCCGCGCCGCCCCCTCCCGCCGGTCGACCCGGGTCCCGAGCCGTCCCGCGAGGGCGTCGACCGCATCGTAGCCGGCATTGTGCCGGGTGTGGGCGTAGTCCGGCCCGGGATTGCCCAAACCGATGACAAGCAGGGTCTCACGGTCCTCCGCCGCCGGCACCGGGACGCGCCGTCGCCACCTCACGCCGGGCCGGCGGGAGACGGCACCAGCTCGGGCACGGCCGGAGCCTGCGCTCCGTGCCGGCAGGCATCGGCACGGAGCAGCGCTCGGGTTGCCCGGGTCATCGCCGCCGCTCGCGGAGGGGTGTCGTGATCATGCCCGCACAGGTGCAGCAACCCGTGCACCGCCAGCATCCGCAGCTCGTCCACGGGCGAGACCCGTGCCGCCTCCGCCTGAGCCGCGGCCCGCTCCACCGAGATGGCGAGGTCTCCCAGCATGGGCGCGACCGCTCGCTGTCCACCCGCCGGGCGGGCTCTACCCGGGTCCCCCAGCGCGAAGGCGAGCACGTCGGTGGGGTGGTCCTCCCCGAGGAATCGGCGGCTCAGGTCACGCAGCTCCTGGTCGTCCGTGCAGCGGCAGGTGATCTGCCAGCCCGGCCGGCGCAGGGACGCCAGGCTTGCGCCCAGCAGGGCCGGCAGGCCCGCCTGCCTCACGAGGGCGCGCTCCGACCCCGAGACGGTGGGAGCGGTCCAGACCACGACCCCCTCCCCCTCCGGGCTCCCCGACTCAGGCCTGCTTGGCGCGTCGCTTGCGGGCCGCGAGGAGCTTCTTCTTACGACGGACGCTGGGCTTCTCGTAGTACTCGCGGCGTCGCACCTCGGACAGGATGCCGTTCTGCTTGATCTTCTTGTTGAAACGGCGGAGAGCGCTCTCGAACGTCTCGCCGTCTCGGAGTTTGACCTCCGACAGGGGAACCTCACCTCCTTCGGGGTCGCCGCGGGGGCCGACCCGGGATCGCCCGGCCATGGGCAGGAGGAGATTCTACCGTGCGGGCCGGCCCGCACCGCCGGGGTGCCAGTCGGAGCCGGCAGGACGCACAGCCCGCGCCGCTCGATCCTCGGTATCCGCTCCCCCCTCGGACCAAGAGCCGGGATCGACCGGTTCCCCGCGGGCCCCGCTCCCCCCACCCCGAGCCCGCGCCCCCCGCTGGACGAACCCGGAGCGCGGGCTGAGATCAGCGACGAGCTCTCCTGTCGAGCCAGGGCAATCGCCCCCGCTGCCTCAGCAGGTCGCGATCCGACCCGCGCGTCGCCCCCACCTCCTCGAGGAGCGCGGCCACCGTCCCGACCAGGTCCACCCCGACCGCCGCCAGCCGGCTGAGGCTGAGCAGCGGCTCTTCGGTGCGGCGCGCCCGCGCCCGGGCGGTGGTGGCGGTCGCGCCCGGGCGAGCGTGGTCGAGCGCCTCCACCCCGGCCGAGACGATCTCGAGGCCGAAGCCGCGCGGCACAGCGCCGTCGACGTCGCCGGAGCCAGATCCGCGCCCCTGACCTGGACGGCGCCGATGCCCCGGAGGCGCTCGCCGCCGGCGGGCTGGCGCCGCCGCAGCACCCCGAGGTGCTGGCGCCGCGGCTCCGCTTGGCGATCCGGGCGATCAGGCCAGCGCCGCTGCTCGACGTGGGGTGGGCAGCCTCCCCGACCCGGGCGCACGACTCCGGCGCGAGGACGGTCAGCAGCGCGTCCGCGGCTCCTGGTGGCTCGGGGTCCGCCGCGGCCATCGCCCCGGCAGCCTTGCGGAAGCCCGCCCGGAGCACCCCGGGACGGAGCCGGCCGACCAGGATCGCGGCCGACCGCTCTCCCGGCCTCCCCCCGCTCAGCGGCGGGCCCGGACCCGCGGTGGCCGGCCGCCACTTCCACGCCCAGCACCCGCTCGCGGGATGATCGTGCGTTCAGCCGCGGGCGCGGAAGGCGCGTCCCAGGCAAAGGGGGCGATTCCGAGCCGGCCCGTGGCCCTGCCGACTTGGGGTTCCGCTCGCGCATCGTGGCGGGGACGCTCCCACCATCGGCGGGGCGGGGGCCGGGCCACCCGCCGCGGTCAGCCCCCGGGGCCCTCGGGGTCGCCCAGCCAGCGGGCCAGCACCCGGTCGGTGGCCAGGGGATCCTCCTGGAAGAAGAGGTGGCCGGCCCCGGGAAACCAGGTCAGCTGGGCGCCCGGAATCTGGGAGGCGAGCACGCTGGCGTTGCCCGGGGGCATGACGCGGTCGCGGTCGCCGTGGAGCACCAGGGTCGGAGCGGTGATCCGAGCCAGGTCCCCACCTGTATCGTGGCCCCGGATCGCCGCCCACTGGGCCCGGAACGTCGGTCCCCGCACCAGGTGCTGAGCCCGCCACGCCACGGCCGCTTCCACCACCTCGGGGTGAGCGCGCTGGAAACTGTCGCTGTACATCACCTGGCAGGCGCGCCGATACGCGGTCACGGGGTCGCGGGCGTCGCCGCCCAGCAGGGCGCGGGTCACCTCCGGGTCGGCGCGCACCGCCCGGGGACCGCCGGGTCCGGTGCAGCCGAGCACCAGCCGCCGGACCCGGTGCGGGTGGCGCAGGGCCAGGTGCTGCGCCACCATCCCTCCCATCGAGACCCCGAAGACATCTGCCCGTCCGCCTCCCCGCTCGGCGATGACGCGAGCCATGTCGTCCGCCAGCTCCGCCATCGAGAGCGCCCCCTCCACCGGATCGCTGGCGCCGATCCCCCGCTGGTCCACCACCAGGCACCGGTGTCGAGCGGCCAGGTCACCGAGGTTGCGCGCGAAGGCGGTGTGGTCGGCGCCGAGCCCGGGGATGCAGCAGATTGGCGGCCCGGCGCCGATCTCATGGACGACCACTGACTGGCCCGGCGCCACCTGGACGCGCATCGGACCGTCGTCGGGCCAGACCATCTGTGGGATCGTAGCCCCCCAGCTGACCGGCCCCGGCGGGACCCGCGATAGACTGGCGGCGGTGCCCGTCTTCCTGGTCGCGCCGACACAGATCGCCGACAGCGGTGAGGTCGAACTGAGGGGCGGTGACGCCTGGCACCTCGCCCGGGTGCTGCGCTGCGTCCCCGGTGAGGTGATCACCGTCGTGGCCGAGCCGGGGCTGGAGCACGAGGTCCGCCTGCTCCAGCTCCAGCCCAGCCGCGTGGTCGGGGTGATCGTGGCCAGCCGGCGCGCCCGCCGAGAGCCGCGGACCCGGCTCCACCTGCTCCAGGCCCTGCCCAAGGGGACCGGCACGGCCGCGGTGGTCGAGCAGCTGGCCCAGCTGGGCGTGACCGCCGTCTGGCCGGTTCTGACCCGGCGCACGGTCACCCGACCATCGCCCGCGGCGGCGGCCGATCGCCTGGAGCGCTGGCGCGGGATCGCGCGGGAGTCGGCCCAGCTCGCCGGCCGCCACCGGGTGCTCCAGGTCGAGGGCCTCCAGCCGGTCCGGGACGCGGTCGCCGAACTCCAACGGCGCGAGGCGGGACTCCAGCTCTTCGTCTGCCACGAGGGTGAGCGCCGCCAGGCCCTGGCGAGTGTCACCTGGGATCCCGCCCGCCCGACCGCGGTGGTGATCGGCCCCGAGGGGGGCCTGGAGCTGGATGAGGTTCAGGCCCTGGTCGAGATCGGAGGCCGACCCACCTCGCTCGGCCCGCGAAACCTGCGAACCACCCTGGCCGGGGTGGTGGCGGCGACCGTCCTGCTGGCCCGCGCCCAGGATCTGGAGGCCCCCGCCGGCTAGCCCGGCCGGGGCGAGGTCAGAGCCCGATCGCGTCCTTGATGTTGCCGAAGAAGCCCTTGCGCAGCGGGTGAGGCTGACCGTCGGGGGGGAAGAGCTCGCGCAGTCCGGTGCGCTGTGCCTCGGTGAGATGGGTCGGCACCACCACGCTGGCGACCACCACCTGGTCTCCCCGGCGGCCGGTCCTGGGGTCGGGCGCCCCCAGCCCCGGGATCCGGAGCTGGTCGCCAAACTGGGTGCCCGGCTTCAGCGTCAGCGGGTGCGGTCCGTCCACGGTGGGCACCGTGACGGTGTCCCCGAGCGCCGCCTGGGCGATGCTGATCGGGCACTCGTACAGGATCGTGAGTCCCCGCCGCTGCAGCACCGGGTGGGGACGGACGGTGAGCGCGAGATAGAGGTCGCCGGGCGGGCCGCCGCGCTCGCCGGCCGCCCCCTCGCCGGGGACGCGAACCTGCATCTCACTGTCGACCCCGGCCGGGATCTGCACCTCGACCTCGCCGGCGGAGTCGACCAGTCCGCGCCCCCGGCAGCTCGGACAGGGGGACTCGACGATCTGGCCCGAGCCGCGGCACCGGCCGCAGGGCTGAACGTTGACCATCTGGCCCAGGATCGTCTGCCGGACCTGGCGCACCTGGCCGCTTCCGCCGCACTGCGGGCACCGGGTCGGGCTGGTTCCGCTCGCGGCGCCGCTGCCGCCGCAGGGCGCACAGGTGGCGGGACGCGTCACCGCCAGGCGACGCGTGACCCCCCGGATCGCCTCCTCAAAGGTGATGGTGACCGACATCCGCAGGTCGGGCCCGCGCTGCGGCCCGGTGGAGGGTCGGCGGGCTCCGCCGCCGAAGAACATGTCGAAGAGGTCAAACGCCGCCTGGAAGCCGAAGTCGCCCCCCTGCGCCCGGCCCTCGGCGGCGTGACCGTAGGTGTCGTAGCGGTGGCGACGATCGGGGTCGGAGAGAACCGCGTAGGCCTCGCCCACCTCCTTGAACTGAGCCTCCGCGCCGGGATCCCCCGGGTTGCGGTCGGGGTGGTAGCGCATCGCGAGTCCGCGATAGGCGCGCTTCATCTCCTCGGCCGACGCGCCCCGGCCCACCCCCAGGACCTCGTAGTAGTCGCGCTTGGTCTGGGGCACAGCCGCCTCAGACGGGTCCGGGGGTGTCGCCCCCGTCGCCCGGGGACGGGGGGGCGGGCTCCAGCGGCTCGCCCGCCCGCGCCACCCGCACCTGGGCCGGGCGCACCACCCGGTCGTGGTAGCGGTAGCCCCGTCGCAGCTCCGCGACGACGGTGTCGCGGGCGATCGCCCCGCCCGGTTCGGTCGCCACCGCCTCATGGACAGCGGGATCGAAGGCCTCACCCACCGCCGGAATCGTGGTGATGCCCTCCGCCGCCAGTCCCGCCTCCAGCTGTCGGAGAGTCAGCCGCAGCCCCGCCGCCAGCTGATCCTGTCCATCGTCGGGGAGGTGCTCCACCGCCCGGCTCAAGTTGTCGAGCGCCGGCAGGATCGCGACCAGCAGCGGGGCGCCCCCGTAGCGCCGCTCATCCGCCAGCTCCTGCGCCTTGCGCTTGCGGAAGTTGTCCAGGTCGGCGGCCAGGCGAACGTAGGCGGCCTGGCGCTCGTCGCGGGCCGTGGTTGCCTGCGCCAACTCGGCCTCCAGCTGCGCCACGCGCCCGTCACCGGCACCGTGATCCCCGCCCTCGGGGGCCAGCGGGTCGCCGCCCTCCGGCTGCCGCTGTCGATCTCGGTCCATCCTCACTCCTGCGGCCAAGCCACCGGGGCTGCTTGGCCGCGCCCGGGTTGCGGTCGCTGCCCGGCGACGGGCCGAGCGGGCCGGCTCATACCACGTAGCGGTCGAGCATCTCGCCCGTCAGCCGGGAGACCAGCTCCATCCGGGCCACCACCCGACCATAGCGGAGCCGGGTCGGCCCCACCACACCAATCGTGCCACGCATGCGGTCGCCCACCCGATAGGTGGTGACGAGAAAGCTGCAGCCGTGCAGCTCCTCGACCGCGTTCTCGCTGCCGATCACCGCCTGGACCCCGTCCTGCGGCTGAACCAGCGCCAGCAGCTCGGCCACCATCCTTTGGGTCTCCAGCACCGTCAGGACCGCGTGCAGCTGATGCGGATCCCCGAACTCCGGCTGACTCACAAGGTTGCGGACCCCGTCATGGACCACGACCGTGCCCGGCAGGTCGAGGGTGCGGAGCGCACCGGCAACCTCCGCCAGGATCGCCCGCGCCGCGGTCGGCTCGTCCTCGGTGGCCGGCACCAACCCCAGCTCGTCGGCGGTGCGCCCCGACGCCTGGTGATTGATCCACGACGCGATCGCGGTGAGACGATCCTGGTCCGCCTCCTCGGGAACGCTGATCAGCCGCTGCCTCACGAGGTTGTCCGCGACCGCCACCACCAGCAGCGCCTGGCCCGGGCGCAGCCCGACCAGGGCGACGTGCTTGAGTCGGCTGCCCGCCGCCGCCGGGCCGGTGAGCACGGCGAGATTCTCGCTGAGGCGGCTCATCACCCCGGCGGCGACCTCGAGGATCGCCTCCGCCGCCGGCGGCGCCGATTCGAAGGCGTGGCGAACACTCCTGCGCACCTGCGGCTCGACCGTCTCGGCTGACAGCAAGAAGTCGACGAAGTATCGGTACCCGCGATCGCTGGGGATCCGTCCCGCCGACGTGTGCGGCTGGAGCAGGAACCCGTCCAGCACCAGATCGGCGAGCTCATTGCGGATGGTGGCCGGGCTGATCTCAGAGAGGTAGCGCGCGGCCAGCGTCTGGGAGCCCACCGGGATCATCGTCTCGGTGTAATCCGCGACCACCGCCTGGAGGATCCGCTCCTTGCGGGCATCCATCGATCCTGGCGCACCTCCCGCTTAGCACTCGTGACCGGTGAGTGCTAAGCGGGAGTCTAGCATGGCCCAACGGTCGACCCGCTATGATCCCGGCGAGGATGGAGGCTACGCGGTCCCCTGCACCGGCACCCGCGGGACCGCACGCGCACGCGGCCGCCGCGGTCGCGCGCGGCGACGAGCGCGAGCGGTTGGCACGGCGCGCGGGCATCCGCGAGGTGGTCTTCGGAGTCCAGGACGGGCTGCTCACCACTCTCGGTCTGGTGACGGGAATCGCGAGCGCCACCGCGGGCGGGCGCGCCACCATCCTGTTGGCGGGGGTGGTCGTCGCCCTCACCGGGATGGTGTCGATGGGGACCGGCGCCTACCTCGCGGGCGTGTCGGAGCGCGACCTCAAGGCCGCCGCGATCCGCAAGGAGCAGGAGGAGCTCCGCACTCAGCCCGAGGAGGAGCACGGTGAGATGGTGGCCATCCTGCACCGTTCCGGCGTGCCCCACCCTCAGGCTCAGGAGCTGGCCCGCTCGCTGGCCGCCTACCCGCGCCTCTGGGAGGAGACTCACATCGAGAAGGAGCTGGGGATCCCGAGCCAGCTTCCCGACGCGCCCATCGGCGACGGCGTGCGGATGGGTGCCACCTTCCTGCTGGGAGCGATTCCGCCGATCGTCCCCTACGCGATCCTGACCGGCGCCGCCGCCTTCGCCAGCTCGCTGGCGCTGTCCGCGGTCGGGCTGGTGGCCCTCGGAATCGTCAAGGGACGCATCACCAGCACCAGCCCGGCGCGCTCCGGTCTGCAGGTGCTCGCGGTCGGCGCCGCGGCCGCCGCCACCGGGTTCGTTTTGGGGGTGCTCCTCCCCCATCTGCTGGGGCTCCACGTGGCCCCCGGCGCCGCCTGAGGCTCCGGCTCGACACCCAGCCGCCCCCAGCTGGTCGCCGGAGACCCCCCGCCGGGATCACGCGCTCGGACACAGCTCACGTCCCCTGCCGATCCGGGGGACCGGCGGAGCCCAGCAGAAGCATCGCGCGGCCGACTCAGCCGGCCAGCCTCAGCGCGATCTGGTCGAGCACCTCCGCGCCCCGGCGGGTGACGCGCACCCGCTCCCGATCCAGCGTCACCAGCTGGGCCGCAGCCAGCTGAGGCGCCTCGGCGCGAGCGTGGACGGTCGATAGGCGCACTCCCTCACGGCGACGCAGGCCGAGCAGCCATCGCTCCAGCCGGCGCTGCTCGGCTTGCACCCCCTCCCAGCCGGCACGGCCCTGGCCCTCGCGCTCGACCTGGGCAAGGTAGCGGGGGGTCGAGCGCTGATTCCAGCAGCGGACCGCCGCCGCGCCCGGCGCGACCGGCATCCCGAGCCGTCGCGCGAGCGGGACGGCGAGGTGGCCGTGAGCGCCCGCTCCCACACCCCAGTACGTGCCTCCGCGCCAGTAGACCCGGTTGTGGCGGCTCTGCTCCCCCGGGCGCGCGAAGTTGCTCACCTCGTACTGGGCCAGGCCGGCGGCCTCGAGCCGGTCGACCGCCCACCAGTGCTGCCGGAGCGCGGCGGCCGCGGCCGGGGGCCGCACCAGCCCCCGGACCACCTGCCGGTGCAGCCGCGTCCCGGTCTCGACCGTCAGCTCATAGCAGGAGACGTGCTCAGGGTTCAGGGTGAGCAGGCGCTCCAGGCTGCGCGCGAAGGTCGCCGCCGGGCGCCCGGGAACGGCGTAGATCAGATCGCAGCTGAGGTGGCGCACCCCCGCCTGACGGAGCCGCTCGACCGCGGCCACCGCGGTGGCCGCATCGTGGCTGCGACCCAGCTGGCGGAGCACGTCGTCATCCAGGCTCTGGACCCCGAGGCTGACCCGAGTCACCCCGGCCGCCAGCCAGCGCACGGCCGCCTCGGAGGTGATCCCCGACGGGTTCGCCTCGATCGTCACCTCCGCCCCCGGGGCAATCCCAAAGCCGGCTCGCACCCGCTCCAGCAGACGCTCCAGCAGCTCGGGCGCGAGCAGGCTCGGGGTCCCGCCGCCGATGAAGACGGTGGTGAGCGGCGCCCCCGCGGGGTCAGCGCCGGTTTCCGCGAGGGTGTCGAGCTCGAGCGCCATGGCGTCGACGTAGCGCGGGTGCAGTCCGGCGCCGCCGAGATGGACGGCGAAGTCGCAGTAGGGGCACAGGCGCTCGCAGAAGGGGACGTGCAGGTAGAGCGCCCGGGGCCGGAGGGTCCCCGGCGCGATCATGACTGTTCCAGCCGCAGCACCGCCATGAAGGCCTCCTGGGGGATCTCGACGTTGCCCACCCGCTTCATCCGCTTCTTGCCCTCGCGCTGCTTCTCCAGCAGCTTGCGCTTGCGCGTGATGTCGCCGCCGTAGCACTTGGCGAGCACGTCCTTGCGGAGCGCTGGCACCGTCTCCCGCGCGATGATCCGGCCGCCCACCGCGGCCTGGATCGGCACCTCGAACAGCTGCCGCGGGATCAGCGTCTTGAGGCGCTCCACCAGCCGCCGCCCCTGCAGCTGGGCGCGGTTCTTGTGGGTGATCGAGCTGAGCGCATCGACCCGGCTCCCCGCCACCAGCACGTCCAGCTTGACCAGCTCGGCGGGACGGTACGCGCGCAGCTCATAGTCCAAGGACGCGTACCCTCGCGACCGCGACTTGAGCTGGTCGTAGAAGTCGCTGATGATCTCCCCCAGCGGCAGGTCATAGCGGAGCAGGGCGCGGTCGCCGACCTGGTACTCCAGGTGGAGCATCTCGCCACGCCGCTCCTGGCACAGCTCCATCACCTGCCCCACGGCGTCGCGCGGCATCAGCAGCTCCGCCTCCACCCGAGGCTCGCAGATCTGATCGATCTGGCTGGCATCGGGGAGCTGGGCAGGATTATCCACCAGTATCTCCGCCCCGTCGTGGGTGGTCACGCGGTAGGCCACCGACGGCGCGGTGGTGATGAGGTCGAGGGTGAACTCCCGCTCCAGCCGCTCCTGGACGATGTCGAGGTGCAGCAGCCCGAGGAATCCGCAGCGGAAGCCGAAGCCGAGCGCGACCGAGGTCTCCGGCTCGTAGGTGAGGGCGGCGTCGTTGAGCTGCAACCGTCCCAGCGCCTCCCGCAGGTCGGGGTAGGCATCGCCCTCGACCGGGTACAGCCCCGCCCACACCATCGGGGTCACCTGCCGGTATCCCGGCAGGGGCGCGGCCGCGGGATCCTCCAAGTTGGTGACGGTGTCGCCCACCTTGGCATCGCGGACGTCACGGATCGACGCCACCAGATACCCGACCTCGCCCGCCGCCAGCTCGTCCACCAGGGTCATCTGGGGCCGGAAGATGCCAACCTCGTCGACCGTGAAGCTGGCGCCGCCCGCCATCATCTTGATCTGGGTCCCGGCCGCGATCCGCCCCGCCATCAGGCGCACGTAGATGATGACGCCGCGATAGGCGTCGTACTTGCTGTCGAAGATGAGGGCCTGCAGCGGCGCGGCCCGGTCCCCGATCGGCGCCGGCACCCGCTCCACCACCGCCTCCAGCACCTGGTCGATGCCGGCCCCGGTGCGGGCGCTGGCGAGCAGGGTCTGGCCTGCCGGGAGCCCGAGGACGCGCTCGATCTCCGCCACCACCCGCTCCGGCTCGGCGGCGGGCAGGTCAATCTTGTTGACCACCGGCACCAGGGCGAGCCCCAAGTCGACAGCCTTGTAGACGTTGGCCAGGGTCTGCGCCTCGATCCCCTGGGAGGCGTCGACCACCAGGATCGCCCCCTCGCACGCCGCCAGCGCGCGTGAGACCTCGTAGGCGAAGTCAACGTGTCCGGGAGTGTCGATCAGGTTCAGCTGGTAGGTCAGGCCATCGCTGGCCCGGTGGACGATCCGCACCGCCTGGGCCTTGATGGTGATACCCCGCTCGCGCTCCAGGTCCATCGTATCCAGCAGCTGCTCGGTCATGTCCCGCGCCGCCACCGTCCCGGTGCGCTCCAGCAGGCGGTCGGCCAGCGTCGACTTGCCATGGTCGATGTGGGCAATGATCGAGAAATTGCGGACGCGCTCGATGGGAGTGGCGGGCATCGCCCGCCATTATCCGGGCCCACCGCTCCGGGGCCGATCCCGACCCACCCGGGTGACCCTCCGGGTCGCCGCCGGTACCATCGTGGCGATGCCCCCCATCACGATCCGGCACGCTCGCGCGCTGGCCGACCTCACCGCCGTGAGCCAGCTCCAGGCGCGCATCTGGCAGAGCCAGGACATGGCCGCCCCGGCCTCCCTGCTGCGGGCGATCGGCGATAGCGGCGGGATCATCCTGCTGGCCGCCCGGGGCGCCGAGCCGGTCGGCTTCTGCTTCGGATTCACCGGACGCACCGCCGCCGGAGTCGATTACCACCGCTCCCACGCGGCCGGGGTGGTGCCCTCGGCCCAGGGACTGGGAATCGGTCGGCGCCTCAAGCGGGCGCAACGGCGAGCCGCGCTCGCGCTCGGGCTCACCCGGATGGTGTGGACCTTCGACCCGGTCCAGGTGCGCAACGCCCATTTCAACCTCCGTCGCCTGGGGGGGATCGCCCGCGGATACCACCGCGATTACTACGGACCGCGGGTCGACGCCTTCAACGGAGGTCTCCCCAGTGATCGGCTGGTGGTGGAGTGGTTCCTTGGCGAGTCGGCTCCCGCGGAGCTGGTGGCGCTCCGCCGGGCCGCCGCCGGCGGCGCGGCAGCGCAGATCGCGGTGCCGGTCGGCCTGCGCCAGCTGGCCACCGCCGACCCACCCGCCGCGCGGCGGGCCCACCGCCGCCTCCGGCGCGAGCTGAGAGTGGCGCTGGACCGGGGACTAGCCGTCGTCGACTTCGACGCCGAGCGCAGCGCCTACCGTCTCGCCCCCCTGCCAGCTTCGGGGTTGCCCGCGCCGCCCTGAGCGCGTCGCGGTCCGACTCACCCCACCGGCGTACCCTCCGCTGGCCGCCGGGATCACCCGGGACCACCCCAGCGGGGAGCCGGGGCGATCGGCAGCGGAGCGGCCTGGCTCGGGGCGGGGGCGCGACCGCCGCCGCCGCGCCGACTCGGGCGCGCGCCGATCACCCTGAGGCCGGCGCTCCTCAGCCCGGCCAGCGGCCCGCGCCGGCGCGCCAGAATCGCAGGCGGCCGCGGGTCGGGGCATCCCCGCCACCAACGGCTCCGCCCGCTGGCGCGGCTCACCCGCGCCTCCTCCCCCACCCGCCGGCTCGGGCGGATCGCGGCCCCGGGACCGCCGCGGCACGACGGGCTGGGCCTACCCGCCGGGCCCGCCGACCTCGACCCCCGCCTCCGTGAGCCGACCCGGGGCCACCCCCATCGTCTGTCCCGCCCGCCTGGGCGGCTCCAGCCCTCCGGACGACCCGCCCGCGGTCAGGCAGGCGTGCCCAGTGAGGCGAAGTAGCCCCGCACCGCCTGATCGAGGGCCGCGGTGGAGAGCAGCGGCTCCTCCCCCCGATAGCGGGCGCTGTTCACCACGTAGTCCACGAGGTCACGGGGATGGCAGCCGTGCAGGCTCCGCCCGGTGGCTCGGTAGTGCCGCTCCAGGCAGTCCTCGGCCACCTGGTCGTCGTAGCCCACCCCGCGGTCGCGGCAGACCCGACGCAGGATCTCCTTGAACTGGGCCTCGGTCGGATTGGGCACTCCCACCTTGTAGCGGACCCGGCGCAGGAAGGCCTCGTCCACCAGCTGCTCGGGATCCAAGTTGGTGGCGAGGATGAGGATCTCGGTGAAGGGAACCGCCACCGTCGTCCCGGCCCGGGCGATGTTGAGGAAGTCATAGCCCGCCTCGAGCGGGACGATCAGCCGATTGAGGAGTTCGCGCGGGGGGATCGGTTGCCGGCCAAAGTCGTCGATGAGGAACAGGCCACCATTGGCCTTGAGCTGCAGGGGGGCCTCGTAGAAGCCGAGGTCCTTGTCGAACCCGCAGTTGAGCTCGCGCCCGCTCAGCTCGCCGCCGACACGGACCACCGGCCGGTGGCACAGCACCCAGCGCGGATCGTGGGCGGGGAGGCGCCGCGCCACCGGGCGATGGTGCATGGGGTCGAAGAGACGGATCACCTCGCCATGGACGTAGAGAGCGTGGGGGACGAAGATCGGGTGGCCCAGCAGGGCGGCGCAGGCGCCCGCGATCGAACTCTTGCCGTTGCCCGGAGGGCCGTAGAGGAACACGGCCTGGCGCGAGATCAGACCCGGGCCCAGCTGCTCCAGCACCGACTCGGGGACGACCAGCCCCTGCAACACCCCGCGCAGCGAGATCTCCGTGATCGGGGGAGACTCTTTGGCCTGGGCCCGGGCCAGCTCAACATAGCGATCCAGCGGCACCGGCGCCGGCCCGGCGTACTGGTTGATGTCGAGGATCTCGCGCGTGCGATCCCGGCCCGCATTGCTGATGAGGTACTGGAGCCCCTCGGCGAAGGTCTCGTGGGCGGCCACCGAGCCCCGCAGCCCGGTGGTGCCACAGTAGCCCTCCTGGCTGAGGAACTTCAGAACGTCGGCGACCATCGGCCAGGGAAGGCAGACGCGCCGCGCCACGTCGCGGCCCAGCATGCTGCCGCCGAAGTAGAGGATCTTGAGGATCAGGTCACAGACGAACGAGAACGGCAGGCCGGTCTCCTCCGGGGCGGTCGGCACCTGGGGGAAGGCCGGGCCGTGGGCGCGCTCGCCGCCGGTCCCCCCCCGACCGGACTCCGGTGGGGGGGGGACATCGCGATCGCTGCCCACCTCGGAGGCGGCCGCCTCCGGACTCACGGGCGCGTCGCCTCAAGGGTCATCCAGGCCTCGTCCGGACCGCCGTAGTCGCCAGCGGGCAGGCGTTCCAGCCACGCCAGCGCGAGCGGGAGGCGGCGCAGGTGCTCCTTGCAGGTCTCCACCACCCGGTCCCGGCTGGCGGGATACTCCATCCCCCCGAGGGCCCGCCGGACCGCGAACCCGTCACCGCTCCAGGGCCGGCCGCGTTGGTCGCGCCACCCGGACCCGGGATCCCCGACCTCGATCGCGGTGCGGCGGGGCACGCCCGCGGCCCGGCGCGCCAGCTGCTCGATGGCGGCCTCGGCGAGCGGAGCCGGAGTGTCCTCGGTCACGACGTCCGAGTCTACGCAAACGTCGGCAGCGACCCGGGTCCCACCGAGGTGGGAGGACGGTCCCGGGCCGCCCACCGACAGGCGCCACCCTAGCATCGGCCAGCCAGCTTCCCCAGCCCGCCAGCATCCCGTCACCGTCTCGGCACCGGCCGTGAGCTGCTCGTGGCGGCTCAGTCCCCGCCCGCCAGCTGATGCACGGTGGCGACGACGTCGCGGGGCCGCTGGCCCGGGCCGCTGCGGACGCGATGGGCCAGCACCATGGGGGCGACCGCGACCACCTCGGCCACGCCGGCGCGGGGCAGCCCGCGCAGCGCCGCCACCGCTTGGACGGCGCGCCGGGCAACCAGGTCGGCCCGGTGGCCGTCCACCTCGAGCTGGATCCCGAGCTGGGCGATCAGCTCCAGCACCGACCGGTCGACGCTCACCCGCCCGAGATGGGCGATCGCCCGCTCGATCCGCTCCGCCTCCCCGGCCTCCCGCTCCGCGTACGCGTCACAGAACGCCGCGGGGTCGGCCTCGAACTGCTCGCGCCGGGAGACGATCTCCACCCGCTCGGCCACGTCCCGGATCCCCGCCACGTCGACGCAGAGCCCGAACCGATCAAGCAGCTGGGGACGGAGCTCGCCCTCCTCAGGATTCATGGTGCCCACCAGGATGAACCGGGCTGGGTGCCAGGCCGAGATCCCCTCTCGTTCGACCAGGTTGACCCCCATCGCGGCAGCGTCCAGCAGCACGTCGACCAGGTGGTCGTCCAGCAGGTTGACCTCGTCCACGTAGAGGATCTGGCGATTCGCCTCGGCGAGCACCCCGGGCTCGAAGCGGCGCGCCCCGGATTGGATCGCCGCCTCCAAGTCGATGGTGCCGACGACGCGGTCCTCGGAGGCGTTGATGGGGAGCTCCACCACTCGCATGCGCCGGCGCACCACCGGCAGCGGGCCGCTGGCGAGCCGGCGCCGGCACGCGTCGCAGAGTCCGTCGCCGCTGGGCGGGCAGGAGTAGGGGCAGTCGGCGACCACCTCAAGCTCGGGCAGCAGCCGGGCCAGCGCCCGCACCGCGGTGGATTTGGCGGTCCCCTTCTCGCCCCGGATCAGCACGCCGCCGATCTTGGGGTCGATGGCATTGAGGATCAGGGCCAGCCGCATCGCGTCCTGGCCCACCAGGGCGGTGAAGGGGTAGAGGGGCTGGCGTGCGCTCATCGGGTGATTCTCCCAGACACCCGCTCTCCCACGGGCGACGGCCGGCGGCAGTCGCTCAGGGGCGGAGCGCCTGGTTGACCGTGCCCAGGATGCTCTCCTCGGAGAGGTCGTAGAGGCCGTAGTGGCGCGCCCCGAGCCGCTCCGCGAGGTCGGCGCACGCATTGAACGTGTAGCCGGCGAAGAGCGGGCTGGGGGCGGCGACGCCCGGGCTCGACAGCGACCGGTGATTGCGGGTGGAGTCGATCACCACCGAGCGGATCCCCTCGCGCTGAATCTGGAGCGCGGCCCGCTGCGCCTCCACCAGCGGCTCGTCCCCGAAGCAGCTGATGTTGCCGCGACCGTCGGTGATCAGCACCAGCAGCGGCAGCACGCCGGGGTCGCGGCGACGCTCGGTCTGGACCAGGTGGAGCGCGGTCAACAGGCCGTGCGTCAGCGGGGTGGTCCCACCCACCCCCAGGCCCGCGAGCTGGCGTTCGGCGAGGTCGACGCTCCCGGTCGGGCGCAGCACGACGCGCGCGGTCCGGCCCGAGAAGACGACCAGCGCGACCCGGTCGCGGCGCACGTAAGCGTCCTGCAGCAGGGCCAGGACGGCTCCCTTGGTGGCCTCCATCCGCTGCTCCGCGTCCATGCTCGCGGAGGCGTCGACCACGAAGACGATGCAGTGGCCGATCCGGCGCTGACGGACCTTCTCGCGCAGGTCCTGGGGGCGCAGCAGGAGACGGCCCGATGCCCCCTCGGCCGCCGCGGCCGCCCGCCGGCTGCGCTGGTGCGGCGCCGCCGCCCGCAGCGTCGCGTCGAGGGCGAGGTCCTGGGGATGCTCCACCGTCACCGCCCGCACATAGCGGCCACGGCGGTTCCCCGAGGGCACCGGGGTGCGGCGCCCCGGCGCCCTCCGGGTGCGCCGCTCCCGGGGCAGCTGGAGCCGGCGCACCCGGAACAGGGGATCGGGCACGAGGTCCTCGGGCGTGTCCCCCGCCCCCTCCCCGGCCGCCGCGGCCCCGACTCCCTGCGAGCCGGTCCCAGCCGCCGTCGCCTCGGCCTGATCGCCGGCGGGCGCACCCGCGCCCGCCACCTCGTCCTGCGCGCGCGGATCGGCGGCCGGGGCACCGGTGGGATCGCCGGGCTCGCGCCGCGCGGTCGACCGCTCCGCCTGGGTGCCGGGATGGGTGGCCGCGGCCCCGCCCTCGGGCAGGCGGCGCCGGTGCACCAGCACCAGCTCGGCGACCTGGGCGAGGTCGTGGGAGGTGACCGAGGTGGGGTCCCCGCCGACCCCCCCCCGGGTCGCCGTCTCCAGCGCCCGCCAGGTGCGGGCGGCTTTGACCAAGAGCAGATCGGCTCGGTGCCCCGAGACCCCCTCGGCGGCGGCCAGACCGCAGGCCCGGGCCATCAGCTGCGGGGAGATGGCGATCCGGGGGAGCAGCGCCCGGGCGGAGACGATCGTCTCCGCCAGCCGGCGGTCGGCCCTCGCCAGGGCGCCCGCCTCGGCCGGGGCCGGCCCGGGGCCGGCGGCACACTCGATCACGGCCACCCGCAGGGCGAGATCGCGCAGTCCCCGGACGTCGACGCACAGGCCGAACCGGTCCAGCAGCTGGGGCCGCAGCTCCCCCTCCTCGGGGTTCATCGTGCCCACTAACGTGAACTGGGCCGGATGCACCACCGAGACGCCCTCGCGCTCGACGATGTTGACCCCCGTCACCGCCGCGTCGAGGAGAACGTCCACCACCGAGTCGTCGAGGAGGTTGACCTCGTCGACGTAGAGGACCTGGCGGTGGGCGGCGGCCAGGACCCCGGGCTGGTAGCGGCGCACCCCGGAGCGGACGGCGCCCTCAAAGTCGATGCTGCCCACGACCCGGTCCAGGCTCGCCCCCACCGGCAGCTCGACCACCCGGGGCGCGACCCGTGCGACCGGGGGCGTGCCGCCGGCGGCGCGGAGCCGGCCGCAGTCGGGGCAGCACGGCCCCTCGGCCGGGTGGCAGCGGTAGGGACAGCCCGCGACCGCCTCGATCGGTGGCAGCAGCCGGGCCAGCGCCCGCACCGCGGTCGACTTGGCGGTCCCCCGCTCGCCGCGGATGAGGACCCCTCCCAGCCCCGGGTTGACCGCACAGAGCAGCAGAGCCATCCGCATCGGCTCCTGGCCGACCAGCGCGGCGAACGGGAGGCCTCCGAAGTCCGGCCCTCCTGCCCCACTCGCCGTCACCCGAGGGTCCCCCCGCCGGCTCGCGGGGAGCCGGCCAGCTCCTCGACGATCCGGGCGGCGAGGGCCGCCGGCAGCCCAACCGGCAGGGGCAGGGAGCCCGCCTCGACCCGCAGCTCGAGCGCCACACCGGAGCGGATCGGGCCCCAGGCGTCGGGGCCGAGCGGAAGGTGGACCCACCCGACCTGGCGCCCGTCCCGAGCCGGTCCCGCCGCCACCACCACGCGTCCGGATCGGGTCGTGCCCGCGATCGCCAGCCCGAGGTGGGGAAGCTCGGCGCCGGAGGCGGCGGCGCCTGCACCCGGGGCCACGAGGACCAAGGCCAGCACGCCCGGTCCCAGCTCCGCGGGGAGCTCGGGCATGGGAATCCCGCGGGCCGCCAGGGACGCCGGCGTCTCCAGGCGGACCGACACCCGCTCACCGCAGCGCAGACGGCGCGACGGCCGGTCGGGGAGTCCCATCCGCCCACTGTATCCTGCTGCCGGGGGAGCGCCGACCGCGGCCGCGATCCACCCGCGCTGGAGGCCCACCATCTCGCCCGCCCTGCCGTCCCCGATCGCCATCCTCGGGGGCACCGGCCCCCTGGGCCGCGGCCTGGCCCTGCGCTGGGCGCGGGCCGGGTGCGCGGTCGTGGTGGGATCGCGCGAGGCGACCCGCGCCGAAGCGCTCGCCGCCGAGCTGCGCGATCTCGCCGGACCAACCGCGGAGGCGATCTCCGGCGCCGCGAACGAGCGGGCCGCCCACTCCCCGGTCGTGTGTCTTGCCGTCCCCTACCCGGCCCAGGCCCCGCTGGCCACCGGCCTGGCCCCACAGCTGGGCGACCGGATCGTGGTGGCCACCGCGGTCCCGATGAGCTTCGGCCCCCACGGCCCGGTCCCGTTCGCGGTCCCGGCGGGGTCGGCCGCCCAGGAGCTCAGCGACCTGTGCCCCACAGCCCGCGTGGTGGCGGCGTTCCACACCGTGAGCGCGCATCAGCTGCTGGGACCCGCCGACGCCCTCGCCGAGGATGTGCTGGTGACCTCTGACGACCGCGAGGCGGCGACCCTGGTGGTCCAGCTGGTGGCCCGGATCCCCGGCCTGCGCGCCCTCGACGCGGGGCCGCTGGTGGGGGCCGCCGCCACCGAGCGCCTCACCCCGGTGCTGCTACGGCTCAACCGGCGCCATCGCGCCGAGCTGGGCCTGCGCCTCGCCGGTCTCCCCGACCCGGGGGCACTCCTGATGGCGGCCTGGGTCGAGGCCTACCGGCGGGCCTGGCTGGCGGGGGATGCCGCCGCCGCGGCGGCGCTCTTCACCCCCGAGGGCCGATGCCGCAGCCACCCCCTGCGGCCCGACGAGGCTGCTGGCGCCTACACCGAGCGCAGCTTTCGCGACATGACCACCCTGGCGTGCTGGTTCGGCCGCCCGGTCGGGGCCGGACCCGACTTCGCGGTCGAGTACTGGGCCGTCGTGCGCCAGGGAGCGACCACCACCACCCGGATCGGCGGTGTGCGGGTGCGCCTGGCTCCCGATGGCCGCTGCATGAGGCTGCGCGACACCTGGGTGGCGGCCGAGGGACGGCATGACCCGACGCCGGGTTGGGGGGACTGAGACGCCCAGCCGCGCGCCCACCGCAGGCCGCCGGCGCGCCCCGGACGCGCTCGCTCGGAGTTAGTCCCCCGGGGCCTTGCGCGCCAGGCGGTCCCGACGCGCAAGGCCCCCACCCGCCAGTCAACCCCGGCGCCTGACTCGACTGCGGCGGCCGCGGCCAGCTCCGCCGTGAGCGCGGCCCCGCGGCGAAGGCGCGGGCGGGCGAGGAGGGTCGCGGTCCCCCGTGATCTCACCGACATCGCCGGGGGCGAGGGGAATCCGGCCGCGCGCGGGCCCCGTCGGCCTCCGCCACGGCCATCCGCATGAGGTGGCGGGCGAGCATCCCGGCGCAGGCGGCGGCGCGCTCTCCCGCCGTGCCCACGGCTCCCCCGGGACGAGGACGCCACCCTGAACAGCGGCGAGCGCCGCGGCCCGCTGGGGATCCTCGGGCGCGAGGAGGCGGAGTCGGTGGCTGACGGGGACTCTGACCACCCCCAATGGCGGCGCACCGGCCGCGGCGGGAGGCGATCTCGCGTCCCGGTGGCCGCCTCCGCTCTCAGCAGCCGGGGGCGATCTGGTGGCACCGCCCACGCGCCTTGGGACCTGCGAGCGCCGGGTGACGGGCGCGCACCGCTCCCACGTCGTCCCCCGGTACGATCGCGCTCATCCCCGGGGCGGGGCGAGGGTGGGGGGTGGCGCCTCGGTTTTTCCCCACGAGGCGCCGAGCTCCTCTCCTGTCGACCTGGGCCCGGGCCTCCGGGACCGGGTCGCCGTCTCCGTCGACCCGGGGGAGATCCCAGGCCGCCCGCGCGCCTTTGGGTGGGCGGGGCCGGCGCTCAGACCAAGAGCGCCGCGGGGTGCTCCAGGAGCCAGCCGCAATGGGCCAGCGCCTCGGCCCCCTGGGCGCCATCGGTGACGCGATGGTCGATCGCCAGCGTCAGCGACATCCGCCATCCGGCGGCCACCGCACCCTCCACCACGACCGGAGTCTGCTGGGTGGCGCCCACGGCGAGGACGGAGCCCTGGCCCGGGGTGATGATCGCGGAGAAGTCAAGGATCTGATGCATTCCCAGATTGCTGAGGGCGGCGTGCGCCCCGCTCATCTCCGACGGGCGCAGACGGTTGGCGCGGGCGCGGGCGGCCAGGTCATGGGCGCGGCGGGCCAGCTCGGAGAAGGCGACCTGGTCACAGTCGCGCAGGGTGGGAGCGACCAGCCCCTCCGGCAGCGCCACCGCCAGGGCGATGTTGCTGCGGGCGTAGCGGCGCAGCTCGCCGCCGACCCAGCCGGCATTGAGCGCGGCGTGGCGCTGCAGGGTGAGACTGAACGCGCGCAGGACGAAGTCGGTCACCGAGATGTGCGGCACGGTCGCCTCGGGCAGCTGATTCAGCTCGCCGCGCAGCCGCAGGCAGGCCCCCATGTCGACACTGGTCGTGAGGTAGAAATGGGGGATCGTCGACTTCGCCTCCACCATCCGGCGGGCGGTCGCCTCGCGGATGCGTGTCAGCGGCACCACCTGGTAGGGGTCGTCGGGTTCGCCCGGCACGGCGGTGCGGTCGAACCCCGTGAGCCGGGGGACCCCCGCCGTCGAGAGCCGTTCGACATCGTCCGCAGTTACCCGGCCAGCGGGTCCGCTCCCCTCCAGCTGGGCCAGGTCGACCCCCAGCTCGCGAGCCCGGCGGCGTGCCAGCGGGCTGGCGCGGACCCGCCCCCACCCTGCGGCCGGCCCGCTCGACCGCGGCGACCCGTTGGGTCCGGGGATCCCGGGCGCACCCGGGGGCGGCTTCGCTCCCGCCGGCGCCGACGGCACCGGCACGGCTTCGGAGCCGGCCACGGCGGGCGGCGGGGCGGCGGGAGCCGGCGCTGACGACACCGGCGCGGCTTCGGAGCCGGCCACGGCGGGCGGCGAGGCGGCGGGAGCCGGCGCCTGCTCGGCGAGCTGCTCGTCCGGCTCGGCGATGACCGCGATCGCGGTCCCCACGGGAACCCGTCCCCCCGCCGGCACCAGGATCCGCCGGATCACCCCCGAGGCGTAGGCCTCGATCTCGATGTCGGTCTTGTCGGTCGCAATCGAGGCGATGATGTCGCCCCGGGTGACCGTGTCGCCTTCCTGGCGCAGCCACTGGTTGATGGTGCCGTCGACCATGTCGTAGCCCATCTGCGGCATCGTCACCGTGTAGGCCATCAGAGCACGCTCCGGACCGCCTGCACCACCTGGTCGCTGGAGGGCACCAGCGCCTGCTCCAGATTGCGCGCGTAGGGCAGCGGCACGTCCGGCATCGCCACCCGCGCGATCGGCGCGTCGAGGTCATCGAAGCAGAGGTCCTGGAGCTCCGCCAGCAGCGCCGCCCCGAACCCGCCGGAGCGCCAATCCTCGCCGCACAGCACCACCCGATGGGTGCGCCGCACCGAGGCCGCCACGGTCGGATAGTCGACCGGCCGCAGGGTGCGCAGGTCGATCACCTCACAGCTGCAGCCATCCTCCCGCTCCAGCGTCTCCGCCGCCTGGAGCGCCTGCAGCAGCATCCGCGAGTACGCCACCACGGTCACGTCGGTCCCCTCCCGCACCCGCTTGGCCCGACCGATCGGGACCAGCTGGGCGGGATCGTCGGGCATCGGCCCACGGGTGCTGTACAGCAGGCTGTGCTCGATGAAGATGACGGGGTCGGGGTCGCGGATCGCCGACAGCAGCAGGCCTTTGGCATCGGCGGGGGTGGAGGGCATCACCACCTTCAGCCCCGGCACCGAGGCGAACCAGCCCTCGAACGTCTGCGAGTGGGTGGGGCCGAGTTGGCCGAACCCCGAGACGGTGCGCACCACCATCGGCACCGACCACTGGCCTCCGAACATGTAGTGGAACTTGGCGGCGCTGTTGACGATCTGATCGAGCGCGAGCAGCGCGAAGTTGACCGTCATCAGCTCCGCCACCGGCCGCAGCCCCCCCATCGCCGCGCCCACCGCGAATCCCACGATCCCGGCCTCCGCGATCGGCGTCTCCATCACGCGCTGGGGACCGAACTCGTCCACCAGCCCGCGGGTGACCGCATACGATCCACCGTACCCCGTGATCGACTCCCCCAGCAGGATCATCTGCGGGTCGCGCAGCATCTCCTCGCGCAGCGCGCTCCGCACCGCCTCACGATAGGTGCTCTCCGCCATCGTCACTCGCCGGCGACCGCGACCGCGGGCCGGATCGGTCCCGCCACGGCCTCGGGGCCGGCCGCGAGCCGGGCGGGGTCGATCGGGTTGGCGTAGATCAGGTCGGACACGGTGGCCGGGTCGGGAAGCGGCGCGGCATCGGCGGCGGCGACCACCTCCAGCATCTCCGCCTCCACCTCCTCGCCGATCGCGGTGAGCTCCTGTTCGGTGCAGATCCGGTGGGCGATCAGCAGCTGGCCAAAGCGGGGGATGGGGTCGAGCGCCCGCCAGCGCCGCACCTCCTCCTTGTCGCGATAGAGCTCGGGATCGGCCATCGAGTGGCCCCGAAAGCGGTAGGTGATGCACTCAACGAAGAAGGGTCCGTGGCCAGCCCGCGCATGGGCGCAGGCCGCCTTCACCGTCTGATACACCGAGAGCAGGTCCATCCCGTCGCACTGGCGCGCCGGCATGGTGTAGCCCTCGGCGCGGATCACCATGTCCTTCACCGGCGACTCCTCGGCGAGGGTGGCGCCCATTCCGTAGAGGTTGTTCTCGCAGATGAAGACCACCGGGACCTTCCAGAGCGCCGCCATGTTCAGCCCCTCGTGGAAGATCCCGTTGCCGGTGGCGCCGTCCCCGAAGAACTCCAGCACGACATCGTCGCGCTGCTGGTACTTGGCGGCGTACGCCATCCCGGTCCCGATCGGGATGTGGGAGCCGACGATCGCATGCCCGCCCCAGAACTGGCGGGAGCGGTCGGCGAGATGCATCGACCCGCCGTGGCCACCCGAGAGGCCGCTGGCGCGGCCGAAGAGCTCCGCCATGCAGCTCACGGGGTCACAGCCGCGGGCGAGCGCGTAGCCGTGGTCGCGGTAGTGGGTGAGCAGGGGATCGGTCGGGCGCGCCGCCGCCAGGGCCCCCACCGCCACCGCCTCCTCGCCGATGTAGAGGTGCAGAAATCCGCCCACCTTCGCCTGCGCGTAGGCCTCGGCCGCGTGCTCCTCGAAGTGGCGGATCAGGACCATCTGCCGGTACAGCCGGCGGCATTCAGGGGGCGAGAGCTCCTCGGGAAGCACCGCCCGCCGCCCCTTCCCTCCCCCAGTGCCCCCACGGCCGGGCGTGCGGGCCGCTCGAGTGGGTCGGGTGGCGGCCACCCGATCATTGTAGCGGCGGGGTCGGCTCGCGACCGTCGCGGGGACCCTCCCCTCGGGCGGCTCACCGCCGGATCGAGATTGGCTGGGAGCCGCCCCGGGTACCGTTCCCGTGGGACCTCCCGGCCCGGGTAACGCCGGCGGCCCCGCCACCGTTAGACCGATGCGGGCCGGGCCGAGGAGCCGGTCGGCCCCACCCGAACCGCTTCGGGACCGCGACGCGGCCGAGGACCGCGGCGGTCGCCTCAGGACCACGCACCGTGACCATGACCCAGATGACCTTCACCGACAGCGACGCGTTCGCCCGCACCCGCGGCGAGATCGTCGAGCGCGAGCTCGCGGATCGGGCCCGCACCCGGGTACTGCGCGAGTGCCGGGCCGCCCTTGGTCTGCTCGACCGCGTCCTCGCCGACCTCGAGGATGCCCGGATCCGGGAGCGCCGGGTGGTCCCGCCGGCCATCGCCGACGAGCTTCGGCAAGCTCCCGTCACGCGGCGGGACCGCGGGCTGGCCGCGGCGGTGGCGAGCCAGCGCCCCAGCCTCGATCGGGTGCAGGACGCCGTTCTCGATGCCCAGGGTCGGCTGATGACGCGCGTGAGCCGGCTCCTCGGGCAGCCCGATTGGGAGGCGGTCGAGGCCGAGGAGATGGACGAGGTGGAGGCCGAGCGGGCCTGAGGGCGAGGTGCCTGCGGTCGCTCAGCCGTCGGGGGTCGGGTCGACCGGCCGGGCCCCGTTGGCGCGGGGGGGCGGAGGCTCAGCGGTCGCCAGCCGGCTGAGCAGCTGCGCCTGCTCGCGCAGCGCCCGCCGCGATCGGCTGGAGTCCTGCGGCCGCGGCCGGACCACCAGGTGGGCCTGGCTGCGCAGGCGCTCGGCCTCGCGCACCTCGCGCACGCGCGCAGCCTCGTCGGTGGTGTGCAGGGTGCGCTCGATCACGGCCAGCCGACCGTCGGCGCCGACCGACCCGTCGGCAAGCTCCGCCAGCTCGCTCTGGAGACGGGAGAAGCGCGCGGGCGTGAGCCGACCCCGCGCCTGGGCGAGGCGCGCGTCCAGGCGCGAGCGGGCGGCCGACTCCACCTGGCGCAGGGCACCCGCCTGCACCTCGTGGGAGCGCGCCTCGCGGAGCGCCTGCTGGGCGGATCCGAGCAGAGCCTGATAGGCCGCGACCAGGCCCTCGTGATCGCCCCCGCCGGCCCGCGCGGCGAGCTCCTCTCCCCGCGCCACCAGCGTCTCCACCACCTCCCCCGCTCCCAGCTCGTGCAGCTGCGGAAAGATGAAGGTTCCGCACTTGCGGTCGACGTCCACGAAGGCCTGGCGGACGGGGACCGGAAGCTCGGCATGCTCGGGGGCAGGGAGTGAACTTCGAGGCACGGTTCGGATCTAGGGGAGGGCCACCGGGTGGGGCGGCTCCACCGTACCAAAACGCCGGTAGGCGAGGGGCGGGGCCGCGTCCAGGAGCGTCAGCGAGCCTGGCCGCGGCCGAGCAGCTCCAGCAAGCACGCCACCCCACAGGCGGCGCCCCCGGGGACGCCGAAGACCGCGCTCCCGGCCACCAGGACATCGGCGCCGGCGGCGGCGCAGGCGGCGGCGGTGGCGCGGTCCACCCCGCCGTCGACCTCGACCTCGCAGGCGCTGCCGATCTCGTCGAGGCGACGGCGAAGTCGGCGCACTCGATCCAGGGCCTGCGGCAGAAACGCCTGGCCCCCGAAGCCCGGGTCGACCGACATCACCAGCGCCAGGTCGAGGTCGGGCAGGAGCTCGTCGAGCCAGCTGAGCGGAGTCGCCGGGTTGAGCGCGGCGCCCGCGCGCGCGCCCAGCCGATGGACCGTCGCCACCGTGCGATGGAGCTGACGGCTGGCCTCCACGTGGATGGTCACGGTCTCGGCTCCGGCGTCGATGAAGGCGGGAATGATCGAGTCCGGCTCCATGATCATGAGGTGGACCTCGAGGGGCAGCCGCGTGCTCCGACGGCAGGCCGCCACCGTCTGCGGACCCATCGTGAGATTGGGCACGAAGTGGTTGTCCATCACGTCGATATGGATGCGGTCGGCACCGGCCTGCTCGCAGGCGCTGACCTCCTCGCCGAGACGCGCCAGATCGGCCGCCAGAATCGAGGGGGCCAGCTTGGTCACGACCGGCCCGGGGGCAGCAGCGAGGCCGCCGGCCGGTCGCAGAAGACGGTGCAGTCGCAGGCCCGGCGCGCCACCGCCTGGGCCGGCCATCGCTGCTCGTCGAGAGGTCCGCCGACCACCTCGCGAACCGCCTCCGCCTTGTCCGCCCCGGCGACCACAAAGGCCACCCACCCCGACGACGCCAGCAGCCGCGGCGTGCAGGAGAGTCGCCAGCCCGCCTTGGCCTCGACCCACACCGCCTGGGCGATTGCGGGGGATCCGATCAGCGGGCTGGCGGGGAACACCGACGCGGTGTGCCCCTCAGGTCCCAGCCCGAGGATCGTTGCGTCGATCTGGGGCAGGCCGGATGGCCCGACCGGCGCCTCGGCTCCCAGTCGATCGGCGAAGTCAGCCGCCACCGCCTCGGGATCTCGGTCGAGCCCAACCGCCCAGCTCACGAAGGCGGCCGGGGGGACCGGCAGCCGGTCCAGCAGCTCCCGGCGCACCATCCCCTCGTTCGACTCGGGGGCGCTGGCCTCCGCCCAGCGCTCGTCGGCGAGGAAGATGACCACGCGGTCGAAGGCGATATCGGGCGCGGCCGCGAGGAGACGGTAGACCGGGGCGGGGGTGGTGCCGCCGGCGAGCGCGAGCACCACCCGCCGAGAGGACCGCAGCCCGGCGCGGAGGCGATCCGCCACGGCGCGGGCGGCCAGCGTCCCCAGCGCGGACGGATCGTCAGCGCGCACGACCCGCGGGCCCGCCCGCGGCGCCGTGGGCACCCTCACCTCACCCATGCGACCGGCCCGGGGAGCGGCAACGGGAGCCCGGCGAGCCGGCGCGGGCGCATCCCCCGGGGACCTTCGAGCGGGCCGATCGTGGGCGGTCGCTCGCGCAGCCGTCGGCTGCCTGTGCTCGGCTCCATCGCACGCCTCCCTCGCCGCCCGCACCGGGCGGCGCTGTGCCGCCGCTAGCGGCGAGCGGTCTCGATTGCCGGGATCGCCCCTGCCAGCCGCCGCAGCCCCACCGTCGCGTCGTCCGTGTGGACCCGCAGGATCCGTCGACCTCGATCGCGGAGAGCGGTGAAGTCGCCGAGCGCCTGAGCCGCCTGAAGCGTCCCGAAATCGTAGGGACGTCCGGGGATCGCCAGCTGGGCCCGATGGTGGGTGATCACCTGCAGGAAGGCGGCGGTCGCCGGGCCTCCCTTGTGCAGCTGGCCGGTGGAATGCAGGAAGCGGGGCCCATAGCCCAAGGTGACCGCGCAGCCGGTGGCGGCCCGCAGACCAAGCCGCACGGCCTGGAGCGCGGCCTCCACCTCCGGGTTCATCGGCGCGTACGCCATCACCGCGATGTACCAGGGCGGGGCGACTCCCTCCAGCCAGCGCCCGACCGCCTCCGCCAGGGTCTCTCCGGGCACGGCTCCGGTGACCCGCAGCTCCCCGTCCACCGGCTCGGAGGGCGGCTCGGGGAGGCGATGACCCGCGACCACCCGCTCCAGCAGCCGCGCGGTGTTGTCCTTGCTCTCCTGCACGTTGGGCTGGTCGAACGGGTCGATCGCCAGCAGCGCCCCGGCCAGCGCCGTCGCCACCTCCCAGCGCACGAACTCGGCGCCCAGCTCGTCGGGCGACGCCACGTCGATCGTCACCACCGGCTGGCCCGCCGCGGCCAGGGCGGCGAGCGCGGCGGCCGGCTCGGCCTCGGGCGGCTCCGACACCAGCCGGAGGTGGATGATCAGCCGGTCGGGCCCGTACGCCGCGGGTTCCCCGAGCGGCTCCCCCGCGACCGGCACCAGCCCCCGCCCCCGCTTGCCGGTGGACTCCGCCAGCAGCTGCTCGATCCAGCTGCCGAGGCTGGCGATCGGCCGGTCGGCGATGATCGTCACCTTGTCGCGCCCGCGGCTGGCCTCGCCAGCAAGCCGAGCGGCGAGCTCGGCCCCGGGGGTCGGCCCGCCGGTCGCGCGCCGGCATGCCGCCGCCATCCGGCTGGCGCCTCGCAGCAACCGCTCCAGGTCGAGACCCATCACGGCGGCGGGCACCATCCCGAAGGCGGAGCAGGCGCTGTAACGGCCGCCGATCGCGGGATTGGCGGCGACCACCTGATGGAAGCCGAGCTCGCGGGCGCGCCGCTCCAGCTCAGTCCCGGGGTCCGTCACCGCGATGCAGTGGCTGCCCGCGGACGCTCCCACCGCAGCCACCAGCCGCGGGTGGAAGAAGTCCAGGTGGGTCAGGGTCTCGGTAGTCGTGCCGCTCTTCGACGAGACGATCAACAGGGTGCGTCGCAGGTCGACGGTCGACGCCACCGCCTCCACCTGGTCGGGATCGGTGGAATCGAGCACGGTGAGGGCGGGGAATCCGGTGCGGGTCCCGAAGGTGCGGCGGAGCACGTCCGGGCAGAGGCTGCTGCCCCCCATCCCCACCAGCACCGCATCCGTGAACCGATGCTCCTGCACGAACGCCTGCAGGCCCTGGAGCCGCTCCAGCTCGTCGGCCAGCTGGCGGTCGGGCTCGTCGAGCCACCCGAGCCGCCCCGCGATCGCGGCTCGGACCTCCGCGTCGTCGCTCCACAAGGAGGGGTCCTGGGCCGCCAGCCGCGCGCTGGCCTGGCGCCGCCCCAGCTCGGCGGCCGCCGCCGCCACCGGGTCCACCCCGGCGCCGGACCCGGGCGCGCTCGGAGCCAGCGCCGCCCGCCTCGCCTCGAGCGCCTCCAGCAGCTCGTCCATCGAGCGGCTGAACTTCGCCACTCCCTCCTGCTCCAGCACCTGGGTGACCTCGTCCATCGCGATCCCGAGAGCCGCCAGCCGCTCCACCACCGCAGCCGCGTGCTCCGGCTCGTCGGTCACGCTGACGCGCACAACGCCGTGGTCGAGGAAGGCCGACACCGTCTCCGGGGGCATCGTGTCGACCGTGTCGGGACCGATCAGCGCCTCCACGTACATCACGTCCCGGTAGGCGGGGTTCTTGCTGCTGGTGCTCGCCCACAGCGGCCGCTGCACGTGCGCGCCGGCCTCCGCCAGGCGCCGGAACCGGGGCCCGCGCATCACCTCGAGGAAGGCCTGGTAGGCGATCCGGGCGTTGCTGATCGCCGCCTGTCCGCGCAGGGCGAGGGCCGCCTCACGGTGCTCCGGGTCAGCCGCGGCGAGCGCCTCCAGCCGGCGGTCCACCTCGGTGTCGACCCGGCTCACGAAGAAGCTCGCGACCGAGCGCAGCCGGGCGACGTCCTCACCGCGGGCGAGGCGGCGTTCCAGCCCGCGACAGTACGCCTCCATCACCTCGCGGTACCGTGCCACCGCGAAGATCAAGGTGACGTTGACGCTGATCCCGGCGGCGATCGCGGCCTCGATCGCCGGGATCCCGGCGGGGGTGGCGGGAATCTTGATCAGCAGGTTGGGCCGGTCGACCGCCTCCCAGTAGCGCCGCGCGGCCGCGACGGTGGCTTGGGTGTCCTGGGCGAGGGCGGGCGCGACCTCCAAGCTGACATGGCCATCGCCGCCACCGGTCGCGGCATGCACCGGGGCGAGCAGGTCGCAGGCGGCGGCCACGTCGTCGACGATGAGACGGTCGTAGATCTCGTCGGTGGAGGCGCCGCCCTGGGCGGCGCGGCGGATCGGGTCGTCATACGCGTCGCCGGCGCCGGCCAGCGCCTGCTGAAAGATCGTGGGGTTGTCAGTGACCCCCACAATTCCCTGGGACACCAGGCGCCCGAGATCGCCGGAGGTGAGCAGCCCGCGGCTCAGGTTGTCGAGCCACGGGCTCTGGCCCAGCCGGCTCAGCGCGTGGAGTCGGGTCTCAGTCATCGGCTTCCCTCCTCAGGGACGCAGCAGCGCCTCGGCACGCGCCACCACCGCGTCGGCGGTCAGCCCGAAATGTTGGTAGATCTCCTGATACGGGGCCGAGGCGCCGTAGCGATCGACGCCGACCACCTCGCCGCCCGAACCGACCCAGCGGTACCAGGGGTCGCTCACGCCCGCCTCCACCGCCACCCGGCACCGGACCTCGGGGGGCAGCAGCCGATCGCGGTCCACGCCCCCCATCCGCTCCAGGCGGTCGAGGCAGGGGACGCTCACCATCCGGGTGGGGATCCCGCGCTGCTCCAGGATTTCCCGGGCGCGGACCGCCAGGCTGAGCTCGCTGCCGGTCGCCAGCAGCACGCACCGGGGTGCCCCTCCCGACGCCTCCTGGAGAATGTACGCTCCGAGGTCCACCCGCGCCCCCTGGTCCCCGCGCGCCTCGCGGTAGACCGGCAGCGCCTGCCGCGAGCAGACGATCGCGGTCGGGCCGTCGCGCCGCTCCACCGCGCAGCGCCAGGCAGCGGCGGTCTCGTTGGCGTCGCCGGGCCGGAAGACGTCGAGGTTGGGCATCGCGCGCAGCGCCGCCAGCTGCTCCACCGGCTGGTGGGTGGGCCCGTCCTCGCCCAGCCCGATGCTGTCGTGGGTGTACACGAAGATCACCGGCAGGTGGGACAGCGCGGCCAGCCGAATCGCCGGCCGCTGATAGTCGGAGAAGGTGAAGAACGTGGCGCTGTAGGGGCGCAGACCGCCGTGGGCCGCCATCCCGTTGCAGGCGGCCCCCATGGCATGCTCACGGACCCCGAAATGCAGGTTGCGGCCGGCCCCGGTGCGGGCGTCGAAGTCCCCTCCCCCGGCGATCGCGGTCTTGGTCGACTCGGAGAGGTCGGCGTCGCCCCCGATCACCCAGGGAACCTCGTGCACCACCGCCTGCAGCACCCGCTCGCCGGCCGTGCGAGTCGCCAGCGGGCCGTCCTCGGGCGCGAAGCTGGGAAGCCTGTCCCCCCAGCCCGGGTCGGGGGAGTCCGCCTCCCCGCGGCCCCACTCGTCGGCGAGATCAGGGAAGGCCTGTGCCCAGTTGTCGAAGCGCCGCTGCCACGACGCCTCGAGCTCCGCGCCGCGGGCCACCGCCCGACCCAAGAGCTCGGCGACGTCGGGGGGCACGACGAAGGTCTGGGCGGGGTCGAAGCCGTAGGCGAGCTTGGCCGCGCGCACCTCGGCCGGGCCCAGCGGGCTGCCGTGAGCCTTGCTGGTGTCCTGCTTGGTGGGGGCCCCGTAGCCGATATGAGTCCGCACCGCGATCAAGGTGGGCCGCTCGGTCTCATCGAGGGCGTCCCGGAGGGCTCGATCGATCGCGTCCAGATCGGTCTCGCCCTCCGCCACCGTGAGGACCTGCCAGCCGTAGGCGCGAAACCGCATCGGGACCGACTCGGTGAAGGCCAAGCTGGTGGGGCCGTCCAAGGAGACGTGGTTGTCGTCGTAGAGGCAGATCAGGCGGCCCAGCCCGAGATGGCCCGCCAGCGAGGCCGCCTCCGCGCTCACCCCCTCCATCAGGTCGCCGTCCCCACAGAGAACGAAGGTGCGGTGGTCGACGATCGGGTGGTCCGGACGATTGAAGCGGTGGGCGAGGACCCGTTCGGCGATGGCCATGCCCACGGCGTTGCCGAAGCCCTGGCCGAGGGGCCCGGTCGTGACCTCGACGCCCGCCGTCACCCCGCGCTCGGGGTGGCCGGGGGTGCGCGACCCCCACTGGCGGAAGCGCCGGAGCTCGGCCAGCGGCAGATCATAGCCGGTCAGGTTGAGCAGGGAGTAGAGCAGCATCGAGCCGTGGCCGGCCGAGAGCACGAAGCGGTCGCGATCGGGCCAGCCGGGGTTGCGAGGGCTGTGGCGCAGGATCCGGGTCCAGAGCACGTAGGCCATCGGTGCGGCCCCCATCGGCAGACCCGGGTGGCCCGAGTTCGCCTGCTCGACGGCATCGATGGCAAGGCACCGCAGGGTGTTGATGGCGCGGTCGTCGAGCGGGCTACCTGCCTGAGGCAGTCGCGCCACCGTCGGCTCCGGCTGGGGGTCCATCCCCCTATGCTCGCAGGCTTGGGTGCCCCAGGGTGCGGCCAGTCCTCGGCCCGGCGTCGCGGAGCCCCCGCCCCAAGCTCGCGACCGGCGCGGGAGCGCCCGGACGCTCAGAGCGGCTTGACAGGGACGGCGCGGAGCGGGCTACCCTACCCGCCGGCGTGGTTCGCAGCACCCTCATCTCCGCCCCCCCCCAGCCGGAACGCCCATGACCGAGCTCGCCCTCCCGCGCGCCACCGCGGGGGCGGTGGCGAATCCCTACACGACCGCGCAGCGCCAGTTCGACCAGGCGGCCACCCTGCTCGATCTGGACCCGGGCATGCGCCAGGTCCTGCGCGAGGTCCGCCGGGAGTTCACGGTCAACTTCCCCGTCCGCATGGACGACGGCCGGATCCGGATCTTCACCGGCTACCGGGTCCAGCACAACCTGACCCGCGGCCCCGCCAAGGGAGGCATCCGCTACCACCCCGAGGTGAGCCTGGACGAGGTCAAGGCGCTGGCCATGTGGATGACCTGGAAGTGCGCGGTCACCGGACTCCCCTATGGCGGGGCCAAGGGCGGGGTGATCTGCGACCCCGATACGCTCAGCTCCCAGGAGCTGGAGCACCTCACCCGCCGGTTCGCCAGCGAGATCACCGTCCTGATCGGGCCGGAGCGTGACATCCCGGCCCCGGACGTCAACACCAACGCCCAGGTGATGGCCTGGATCATGGATACCCTCTCGATGGAGCGGGGCTACTCGGTCCCGGCCGCGGTCACCGGCAAGCCACTCGAGATCGGAGGCTCCGAGGGCCGCCCGGCGGCCACGGGACGCGGGGTCACGGTGGTGACGCTGGCGGCCTGCCGACGCCAGGGCATCGACCCCGGCCAGGCGACCGTGGCCATCCAGGGGTTTGGCAACGTGGGGTCGGTCTCCGCCGAGCTCCTCAGCGCCGAGGGATTCCGGGTGGTCGCCGTCTCCGACGTCAGTGGCGGCATCTACGCCCCCGAGGGACTGGACGTCCCCGCCCTGCTCGCCCACCGCGACCGGGGCGACCGGCTCGCGACCTTTCCGCACACCCGCCCGGTCAGCAACCCCGATCTGCTGGAGCTGCCGGTGACGATCCTGATCCCGGCCGCCCTGGAGAACCAGCTCACCCTCGCCAACGCCGCCCGGGTGCGGGCCCGGCTGGTGGTGGAGGCCGCCAACGGCCCCACCACCCCCGAGGCCGACGATGTCTTCGCGCAGCGGGGCATCACCGTGGTGCCGGACATCCTCGCCAACGCGGGCGGGGTGACGGTCTCGTACTTCGAGTGGGTGCAGGACCTCCAGTCGTTCTTCTGGGAGGAAGGCGAGATCAACCAGCGCTTGACGCGGGTGATGGAGCGGGCCTACGTCCAGGTGGAGGAGCTGGCCCGCGCGCACGACACGACCTTGAGGATGGGCGCCTACTGCCTCGCCGTCAAACGGGTAGCAGACGCCACCCAGGTTCGGGGCATCTACCCATAGCCGGCGTGGGCCCGCCGGCGCCGTGGTGACCCCGAGTGGCGGGCGCGGGTGGCGGCGGCGCCGGGTCGTCGTGCCGGCGGCGGGAGTGCTGGTCCTCGCCGGCGCCGCCGTCGCCGCGCTGCTGCTGCTGGGGCGACCCGCCGGCGGGTTGAGCCTGCATCCGCCATCGGTGCGACTGCTGGTCGGGCACCGCGTGACGCTCCGAGCGCGGCTGGCGGGAAGCGCCGCCCACCCCCGCTGGCGGAGCAGTGACCCGGCCATCGTCAGCGTCACCGACACGGGACTGGTCGCCGCCCGGGCACCGGGAACCGCCACCGTATCGGCCTCGATTCGGGGGCACACCGCCTCAGCGCGGGTCACCGGCGTCGGCATCCACGCCTTGCGGCTCACCGTCCCCGGCACGATCGGCTACGGCGAGACGGTGACGGCCACGGTGCGCGAGACCCTGACCGATGGCACCACCCCGCGGCGGGCGCCGTTCCCGGTCCGAGTCTCGGCGGCGGCCGGCGGCCCGCTCGCCGTCACCGGCACCAGCGTGCTGGGTACCGCGCTCGGCACCGGGATGCTGGTCGTGCGCGGGCCCGACGGCCCACCCGCCTCCGCGCGGGTGCGGGTGCTGCCCTCAGTGCCGACCAACCTGGGAACGGTCACCCCGGGCTTCGTCGCCCACGCCCCGCTGGCAATCCAGATCGACAACGGACCGACCTCCGATCCCCACACCGGGTTGCAGGCGGCCGACATCGTCTACGAGTACGCGACCGAGGGGGGCATCACCCGATTCACCGCGGTGTACTGGCACATCCGTCCCGCCGCCACCGTGGGACCGCTGCGCAGCGCCCGCCTGATCGACATCCCGATCGAGCAGATGTACCAGGGGCTGGTGGTCTTCAGCGGCGCCTCCAACGGAACCTACGCCAACCTCATCCACCAGCACGTGCCGCTGCTCACCGACGACTGCTGCGGCCAGGACTTCTTCCGCACCGCCAATCACGTCGCTCCCTCCAACCTCTTCAGCCAGGGTCGACTGCTGCTGGGCGGGCTGGCGTCCGGCTTCCCGTCGCTGGCGCACCAGACCCTCGCCTACGCGCTCCTGGCTCCGCACGTCGACCGGCTCCACCCCGGTCCGATCCGCACGGTCACCATCGACCAGACCCCGGTCAACATCCCCGCCTACCACTACAACCCCGTGAGCCGAACCTGGCAGCGCTGGCTCAACGGAACCCCCCAGATCGACACCTCCACCGGTCAGCCGATTGCGGTTCGCACCCTCATCGTCCTGACCGCGCCCTGGCACTACACCAACTACGTCGAGGACGTGCTCGGCAACCACAGCATCTACTGGGACCTCAACACGTCGGGGCCCTTCCAGGCCTTCATCGATGGGCTCCAGTTCTCGGGCACCTGGCACCGCCCGGCGGACGGCGGTCCCATTCTCTACACCGTGGCCGGCGGGCACCCGCTCCCGCTGCCGACCGGGCTCACCTGGGTTGAGGTGGTCCCCGCTGACACCCCCGTCAGCATCAGCGACTGAGCCCGAGCGAGCCCCGCCGCCTGCGCCCGGCGCCAGGACGCCCGCTCCGGCTGACGGCTCCACCCGGCCTCGCAGGGACCTCCGCTCGGGAACGCTCCCCCGCGGATCCCGCCAGGACCGACGGGGGAGGGCGGGATGGCTGATGCTGCGCTCCGCCGTGACCAACTGGGCCGGATTCCTCCAGCCAGCCGGCTGCAGGGAGGCCCAGCTCGAGAGCGCGCACCGCCCCGATCCCCGCGCGGCGACGACGACGACCGACGGATCGCGCTCCTGGCCCACGCATCGAACCATGAGAGTGGCCGGGGGGTCGGCTCGAGTCTGTCGCCGCCCCCGCCTCCCAGGCTGGGGTGAGGAGCGACGGCCAGGACTCCCACCAGGCCCACCCCGGGAGCGCCCACAGCCACTTCCGACCTCGCGGCCTCACCGCCCCCGGTCCCGCTCGCTAGGGCGCCCTCCCACCGGCTCGCGGGACGAGCACCTCCCCGCCCGGGGGCGGCCGCGCCGGCGCGCCTTCCCTATCGGGCGCACCGGAACGCCGCTCCCCCACTCCCATGGGACCGACGTGACGGATGGCCGCTGGCCTGTCCCGGGAGGAGCGCCATGCAGGGGCTGATGATGGACATCCCCCTCCCTCTGTAGCACGTCGTCGAGCGCGGCGTCGGCCTCTATCCCCGTCAGCGCGTCTCGACCCAGACCGAGGACGGCTCCAGCCGCCGCGCCACCTACGCCGAACTGGGCGCTCGGGTGCGCCGGCTGGCCCGGGGGCTGCACGACCTCGGGGTCGAGCCCGGGGATCGGGTGGTTACCCTCGCCTGGAATGTCCAAGAGCATCTGGAGTGCTACGTCGCCGTCCCCTGCATGGGGTCCGTCCTGCACACCCTCAACTTCCGACGTCATCCCGAGCCGCTCGCCCATGTGATCGCCGACGCGCAGGACCGGGTGATCGTCTGCCAGCGGTCGCTGCTCCCGGCACTGGCGGCGGTGGCGGAGCGGATCCCGAGTGTGGAGCGGATCGTGTGCGTCGGCACCGGCGGCCCCCCGGCGGCCCGCCTGCCCCCGCTGGTCGATTACGAGGAGCGGTTGGGGAGCGGACCGCCCCCTCGCGTGGCCCAGCCTGGACGAGCACCCGGCGGCCGGGCTCTGCCACACCTCGGCGACCACAGGCGACCCCAAGGGGGTCGTGTACCGTCACCGCTCCTCCTACCTCCACGCCCTCGCCGCCTGCACCGCCTCGATCTTCCCGGGGGGACTCTCCGACGCCGACGTGCTCCTGCCGGTCGGCCCCCTGTTCCACGTCAACAGCTGGGGTCAGCCGCATGCCTGCCTGCTGAGCGGCGCCGGGCTCGTCCTCCCCGACCGCTTCCTCGATCCGCCCCACCTGCTGGCGTTGCTGGCGGCGCAGGGGGTCACGATCGCGGCGGGCGTGCCCAGCGTCTGGAGCGCGCTGCTGCAGGTGCTCGACCACGCTCCCCATCCGCTGCCCGGGCTGCGCGCGATCCTCTGCGGGGGGTCGGCGGCGGCGCCGGCCCTGATCTCAGGGTTCGACCGACACGGCCTGCGCATGGTGCAGGCCTGGGGGATGACCGAGACCTCGCCGCTGGGGACGGTGGCGGTGGTGAAGCACCAGCTGACCGCCCGCCTCGGGCCGGACCAGCTGCTGCGGGTGCGGGCGACCCAGGGGCTGCCCGCCCCCGGCGTCGAGCTCCGCCTCGCCGACCTCGCTGGCGGCGGACCCTGCCCGCACGACGGCCAGCACGCGGGCGCGCTGCAGGTGCGCGGTCCGTGGGTCTGCGCCGCCTACCTCAACTCCGACGACCGATCGTCGTTTGCGCCCGACGGCTGGTTGCGCAGCGGCGACGTCGCCACCATCGACGACGAGGGCTCCATGCAGACCGTCGACCGCACCAAGGACCTGGTCACGTCGGGGGGGGGGGAGTGGATCAGCTCGGTCGCGCTGGAGGGCCTGCTGATGGGCCACCCGGCAGTGCTCGAGGCCGCCGTGATCGGACGCCCCGACACCCCGCTGGGGAGAGCGCCCGGTGGCCTTCATCGTCCTCCGGCCGGGGCGGCCGGCCGCCCTCAGCGCCGGGGACCTGCGTGCCCATCTCGAGCCCCGCGTCGCATGCTTCTGGGTGCCGGACGCGTTCCTCGTCGTCGACGCGATCCCCACGACCGGGGTCGGCAAGTTCGACAAGCGGGCCCTGAGGGCGCTCCTGCCCGAGGCCACACCCGAGCAGTCGATCCCGAGCTGACGGCCCCGCTCCCCGCCTACGCCTCCCGACGCTGGAAGCTCCAGAGCGCCGCGGCCAGCACCACGACCAGCCAGGCGGCGACCCAGGCGAGGTAGGCGACGGTGGGGCCGGACGCCGACTGGAACGCTCCCGCACCCGCATGCTGGGCGGCCTGGGAGGCGAAGACGGCCGGCTCCAGCGAGAAGGTGGCCGCCCGCCACATGCCGTCGGTGGGCAGGAGCAGGTGGGTGACGGTGCCGACGTCGCGGATGGGGGCATTGTTGAACACCTGCCCGAAGGCGCCGGCGACCCCTCCCATCCAGGTCGCGCCGAAGGCGATCACCGCCACCACGGCGCCGGTCACGGTGGCGAGCCGGGTGCTGAGGCCGAGCACCAAGGTGAGCAGGCACACCCCCTCGACACACAGAGCCGCCTCGGCCTGGAGCGGCTGACGCGGCACGTAGCCGGTCGTCAGGGCGACCACCAGCAGCTCCGCCGTCGACGCCAGCACCGTGTACACGACCGCGCTCGCGACCAGCCCCAGCCACCGGCCCAGCAGCAGCTCGGCCCGCCGCAGGGGCCGCGCCAGCAGCGCCAGCGCCACGCCGGACTCCAGATCCTGGGCGATCGCCGGCGCGGCCAGGAAGGCGCAGGTGAGCGCGAGCACGAAGCTGAACATGAACATCACCAGCAGCAGGAGCTCGGCGGCCACCGTCCGCGCCTCGCCCGCGGTGAGCGGCTGGCCATGGTCGTGGAGGCCGGGGACCCGGGCGAAGCCCCAGCCGGTCAGGCCGATCACGACAGCGGTCAGCAGCACCAGGGCCAGCACCAGGCGGCGCCGGACCAGCTCGCGCACGGTCAGCCGCGCGATCACCCAGGTGGCGCTCACGGCTGGCGCAGCAGGGTGAGGAAATGCTCCTCGAGAGAGCGCCGGCCCGGCTCGACCTGGTGGATGCGGGCCCCCAGCCCGACCAGCGATGCCACCAGGTCGGGGACGAGGTCCTGGGCCAGGCGCTCCGCCACCAGCACCCCGTCGCGCAGGGTGAGGGCGCCGAACCGGCTGAGCTCGGGGAGCTGCTCGACCCGCAGGTCACTGCACCGGACCCGCACCACGTCGCCGGCGAGCATCTCCTGGAGCCGGCCCTCGGCCACCACCCGGCCATGGTCCACCACCGCCACCCGGTCGCAGATCTGCTCGACCTCGGAGAGCAGGTGGGAGTTGAGGAACACGGTGGTGCCGCGGTCCCGCAGCCCGCTGACGATGGTGCGCACGTCGTGGCGACCGACCGGGTCGAGGGCGGAGGTCGGCTCGTCCAAGAAGACCAGGGCGGGGCGACCGAGCAGGGCCACCCCGAGGCCGAGGCGCTGCTGCATCCCCTTGGAGAAGGTCTGGACGCGGTCCTGGCCCCGCTCGGCAAGACCGACCAGGGCGAGCGCATCGCGGATGGCATCTCCCCAGCCGGACCGGGGAAGGCGCGCCAGCCGGCAGTGCAGCCCGAGCACCTCGGCCGCACGCAGCCATCCCTGGTAGCGGAAGAGCTCGGGCAGATAGCCGACCCGGCGGCGGGCCTGCCGGTCACCCACCGGCGCCCCGAGCAGCATGGCCTCACCTCGGCTCGGGCGCGCCAGCCCCAGCAGCAGCTTCACCGCGGTGGTCTTGCCAGCCCCGTTGGGTCCCAGGAATCCGAAGACCTCCCCGCGGGGCACGGTCATCGAAAGACCGGCCAGGGCCACGGTGGCACCGTACCGCTTGGCCAGCTGGACGGTGTGAACCGCCGGGGAGGCGGCCCCGGCCTCAGCCACCGGCGCGGGCCAGGCGGAGGGTCACGGCGGCGGGCAGCGATCCCCCCACCGCCCGGACCACCCCGCCCGCCTCCCACACCACCACGCTGATGAGGCCGCTCGGGTCGCCGATCACCACCGCCGGACGCCCGTTGACGCTGGTGCGCTGCTCTCGGGCGAGCCGCACCGGCACCGGGATCGGCAGGGTCGTCGCGGGGTCGCCGAGAGCGCGCACGGCTCGGCGCAGGGTGGCCGGCAGGCGCGGCACCCGGAGCAGGTACCGCTCCAGCTCGGCGACTCCGACGCCGGTGGAGCTGACCACCGGGGCGCGCATCGCCGCCACCACCAGGGTCGGCAGGCCCGCCAACAGCGCGGAGGCGCCGCCTCCGTAGGTGACGATCACCGCGGGGGGGGTTGTCTCCCAGAACCGGGTGCCGTCCAACCCCGGGGGCAGCGGGGGGAGGTCCAGACCCGCTCGATGAGCGAAGGCGCGCGCGCGCGCCGCGCTGAAGGTGAAGGAGCTGGTGGCGCCACGGGTCACGAGCACCGAGGGCGGCCCCGAGGCGCCCGCCGGCAGCCGCGCCGGCAGCCTCAGGGTCAGCTCGGCCTGGGCCTCGGCGGCGGCCAGGCTGGCGGCGGGCCGGGGCGAAGTCGCGGTGCCAAGCCGCACCGAACCCAGCTCCTGGAGCCGGCGGAGCACCCGCAGCGAGCTGAGCGGGAGGGGGACCGAGGCCACCGTCGCCGGCCGCCAGATCACCACCCAGCCGGCGGCCGTCGCGGTGCTCACGGCCGCCGCCCCCGCCAGCAGGGCCAGCGCCACCGCCCCCGCGCGGCGCCACCCGCGTGGCCGCAGCCGCGCCTCCACCCAGCCGAGCCCCCGCCACAGGCGGCCCCACTGCGCCCCGGCCGCGGGGTCACCCGCACGCTGGCCGATCCCCTCCCAGGCGGCCGCGAGCGCCTCGGCCCCGATCGACCCGGCGGGTGGCGCGAGCATCAGACAGACGGCGCCGGCCTGTCCGGCGGCCTCCCGGGCGGCCGCCCCGCAGGCGCCGCAGCCGGCCACATGGCGGTGGATCCGATCGGGAACCAGCCAGGGCTCGTCGGCCAGCTGGCGCAGGGCGCCCTCAGACGGGTGGCGGAACAGACCCACGGGTCACCTCCTGCAGAAATGCCGCCTCCGCCCGCCGCAGCCGGGTGCCCACCTGTCCCACCCGCACCCCCAGAGCGGCCGCCACCTCGGCGTAGCTGAGCCCGCTGTAGCGCAGCGCCAGCACGGCGGCGCGGCGGCGCGGCAGGCGGCTGAGCGCCCGCCGAACCTCACCCCGCGTCTCCGCCGCGACGACCGCGTCCGCGGGGTCACGACCGAGGTCGATCTCGCCGCCGCGGAGGTGCGCTGACTCCCGGCGCAGGCGCCGCTGCTCCGCCCGCACCCGGTTGAGCGCGGTGTGGACCGCTCCCACGTGGAGCCAGGCCGCGGCGTGAGCGAGTCCCCCCGGGTGGCGCCGGTGGAACGCCAAGAAGACCTCCTGGGCGACATCCTCGGCGGCCGACCACTCTCCCAGCACCCGCTGGGCGACCGCAACCACGCGCGGGTACTCGGCCTGGAAGAGGCGCTCGAAGGCCTGGTCCGGGCGGGCCGCCGGGGCGCGCCGGGCCGCGGCCGGGGTCGGCAGGACGCTGCTCCTCATGGGAAGGGAAGCACCGCCGCCCGCCGGGGTGTGACCGCCGCCCGCGGCCGGGTCGGGCTCAGCCTCCACCAGCCGGGACCGCACCGGGCACCGGCTCGGCCGCCAGCAGGGCAGCGTAGTCGGCGGGCGTGTCGCAATCCTGGGGCCGCCAGGCGGCCGGGAGCGGGACCGACAGAAGCCGGTGGCCGAGGCTCGCCAGCAGCGCCCGGGCCCCGGCGTCACCCTCCAGCTCCAGCACCGCCGGCCACACCGCCGGACCTAGCGCCACCGGGTGCCCGGGAACCTCGGGAGCGTCGCTGTAGGCGGCGACCCAGGCGTCAGCGCCCCCGCGCGCCACTGCCGCCAAGATCGCCTCCACCGCCCGCGGCTCCAGCCCCACCTGGTCGGCCAGTCCCACCAGCACGGCAGCGGCCGCGGGCACCGACCGCACCGCCGCGCGCAGACCCGTGCGCAGCGAGGCGGACTGGCCCCGGTCGGCATCGGGACAGGCGACCCAGAGCACCGGGCCCACCGGGCCGGCGGTAGCGGCGAGGCCCGGGGGATCGGCGGCCACCACCAGGATCGGGTCCGCGCCCCCGGCCCGTGCCGCCCTGCAGACGTGCTGGAGGAAGGTTCCCCCGCGCCACGGCAACAGGGGCTTGGACCGACCCATCCGGCGGCTGCTGCCGGCGGCGAGGACGACGAAGGGTTGGGCGCTCGCGGCGGCGCTCGCCGCCGGGCTGGGGAAGGAGGTCACGTCGCTGCGATTGTGCGCCGTCGTCGCCCGCGCCCTCAGCCGGGGCAGCCCGCCCGGGCCCGGGCGGGAGTGTGCCAGCGGCCGGCCGTGGCCGCCGACGCGTAGACCAGGCCAGCGGGATCGGCGAGGATGCACCGCCAGCCCCGGTCCCCCGCCAGCTCCCACGCGAGCGGAGCCCCGGACGGCTGCCAGACCACCGTGGTCCGGGTGCGGGCGAGCACCCGCAGGGCCCGGGGGCCACCGGCGACCGCGGTCAGGTAGGCGCGCAGCGCCTCCGGTCCCATCACGTTGACCTCGCCGAACACGAACAGCCGGTCGGGGGTACAGCCCCGTCCCCCGGATTGGTGCGGGTCGAGCCGGTAGAGCAGCCACCCGGAGGCGCCATAGGGGGCGAGCACCCGGGCCCGGGGTCCGTGGCACAGGAGCCGGGCGATCTGATTGGGATAGGCGGATCCGGTGGGCGCATTCTCGGGGCTGCGCACGGCGACCACCATCCGGGCGGCGGTGACCAGCGCCACCAGAGCGAGCACCGCCACCGCGGCGGCCCCGCGGGCGCGCCGGGTGCGGGCGGCGGCGGGCGCCGGCGCCCGGATGCGGGGGGGCCGCAGGACGGCGGCCCAGCCGGCAGCGCCATCGGCCCACAGCGGCAGCACCAGCAGGCCGAAGAGGGGGACGTTGCGCACCGCGTAGAGCGCCAGGGTGAGCCCGGCCCCGGCCAGCAGCCAGTCGGTGAGCGCGGTGCGCTGGGCCCGCGCCGCGACCAGCAGCGTCGTCACGATCAGGACCAGAAGCGGCCACATGGCATGGCTGTGGAAGTCGGGGCTCTGCCACTCCTGCAGGACCGACTGGGCCACATGGCTGGAGAGCAGCTCCAGCGGATACCGGTACACCGCCGGCCCGTTGGGATTGACCATCGCCGCCAGGGCCGCTAGCAGCAGGGCCGCGGCGCGCGCGCGCCAACGCGGCCAGGGCACGCGCGCCGCCACCACCACCACCGGCCCGTCCTGGGGCAGGCGGTTGGCGATCGCCTCGCCCCCCACCACCACCAAGAACACCCCCAACCCGAAGATGAAGCCGCCGTGGAGGTTGCCCCAGGCCGCGATCAGCGGGACGGTCCACCAGATCACCCGGCCCCCGCGGCGCCGGTGATGGTCGAGCAGCCAGACCAGCACGGCGGCGAGGGTGAAGGTGAAGGTCTGGGAGCGCGGTCCCCAGATCTGCAGGCTGCTGAGCACCCAGAGCGCGGCGCCCACGGCGAGCACGCCCATCGGGATGCCCGGGCGGTGGGCACGGAGGATCCCCACCACGAATCCGACCCAGGTCACGAGCCCAAAGAGGAGCAGGATCGGCAGCATCCCGCCGCGCGGGAAGAGCACAGCGAAGAGCGCCTCGGTTCCCCATTCCTGGGTGATGAAGACGTGGCCCGCGGCGGTGTACGTGTAGAAGTTGTGCTCGGGGACCCCGTGCGCGACGATGTGGAGCCCCACCCGCAGCTGCCACCAGAAGTCGGGGTCGAACATGGGCTGGACGAACGCCGCCAGCGCGAGCACGAGGATCGCTGCCAGGAGGAGCCCGCCGGGCTGGAGCAGAGCCGTCGCCCACGAGCGCCGCAGCGCTCCCCCGATCCGATTCGACACGATCGCCGCAGTCTAGGCGGACGCCGCCGCCCCCGGGGCGGCGGCCGTGCCACAACCACAACGCGGCTCGGCTGCGAGCTGGTCGCGGGCCCTGCCGCCCCGCTCGGACCGACCGCCGCCTAGTCGGCCGGCTCCGGCTCCGGCTCCGGGAGCGCGGCGAGAATCGCTCGGGCCAGCTGGCGCGCGGCCGGGGCCGTCAGCTCGACAGCCACCCGGGCCGCCGGGCCGAGCGCGCGGTTGGCGAAGTCGAGGTTGAGCGTGTGATCCGCCGCGGCGTGAACCGGGTGGTCGAAGTACACGCTGGCGCTGGTCAGACGGAACCATCCCGCCGCACCCTTGCCGCTGCCCTCCACCGCCACCACCTGGGTGGAATAGGTGCACACGCGCCGTCCCCCTACGCCGCCAGATACCGGCCGAACCAGTCGGCGATCCGGCTCCAGCCGTCGCCGGCCGCCTCGGGACGGTAGCTGGGACGATCGACCGCGAAGAAGGCGTGGCCGGCTCCCTCGTAGGTGTGCAGCTCATGGGGAGTGCCCAGCTCGGTGAGGACGCGCTCCAGCTCGGCGGTCTCGGCTGGGGAGGGGTGCTGATCCTCGGCCCCGAAGAGGCCGAGGACCGGACCCGCGAGGCCCGCCGCCAGGCCGATCACCGCCGGCCGGCTGAACGGCGCCTCGGGCGGGGTGGAGGTCGCGACGAAGGCGCCGTAGCAATCGACGACGGCGTCGAGGGGCAGCCGGCACCCGGCGAGGAAGGCCTGCCGTCCCCCCGAGCAGTAGCCGATCACGCCCACCTTGCGGTTGGCGCTGGTCAGCCCCCGGAGGACGGCGGCGGCCCCGGCGACGTCCCCCACCAGCCGGTCGTCGGACACGCCCCCCAAGGCGCGCGCGCTCGCAGCGGCGTCATCGGGGCTGGCGCCGGGCGCCTCTCGGTGATACAGGTTGGGACAGCAGGCGTTGAAGCCGAGCACCGCGAACCGACGCGTGATCTCCTTGGTGGCGGCGTCGTACCCGGGCATGTGGTGGATCACGACCACCCCGCCTCGCGGCCCGGGGTCGAGCGGTCGGGCCAGGTAGGCCTCGACGGCGTCTCCGCCGTCGCCGGTGATCGTGATCGTCTCGGCCAGCACCGCGTCGTACATGCGAACCCTCCCGCGGCACATCTCCTGGCGAGATGTCCCGTCGCCTCGATGATATCGCCGGACCAGGCCGTCCGATGGGTGACTCGCGCGCCCCGGCGGACGACCGGCCGCGCCGGTGGGCGGGCGCGCGCGCTGCCTAACCGGCCTGCCGGAGCGCGGCCGCCACGCCGGCCCCATCCACCGGCCGCGGGGACACCCGTGCCAGGCCGCGCTCGATGGCGGCGAGTCCGGCCAGGAGCTCGGGGAGCCCCACCTCCCCCATGTGGCCGACCCGCACGGTGTCGGAGCTCCAGGGCCCCAGGCCGCCCGCGATCACCACCCCCTGCGCCTGAACGGCGGCGCGCAGGTCGGCGGCCGAGACCGCGGGGTCCACCCTCACGGCGGAGAGGGTCGACGCCAGCTCGGCGCCGGCGGCCGCGGCGGGGGGGAGGCCCAGCGCGGCCAGACCGGCGCGCGCCGCCGCCGCCACCCTCCGGTGGCGAGCGAAGCGCGGCTCCCACCCCTCGGCCTCGGCACGCCGGCACGCGGCCGCTCCCGCCACCACCAGGTTGACGGCATGGGTGGCGAAGTAGCGCGAGGGCTCCGCCATCACCCCGGCCCACTCGGCCCAATCCAGATAGAGGGTCGGTACCCGCTCGCGGGCCGACCGGCGCGCCTGGGCGCGCGGGCCGACGGCCACCAGCGCCAGGCCCGCCGGCATCGCCAGCGCCTTCTGCGAGCTGGTGGCGACGACGTCGATGCCCAGCCGGGCCATCTCGACCGGCATGCCCCCCGCCGACGCCACCGCGTCAACCACAAAGAGCGTGTCCCGACCGCGCAGGACCTGGGCGACCTCCTCCAGCCGGGCCGCGACCGCGGTCGAGGTGTCGACGTGGGTCACGGTCACCGCCCGCACCGGGCCGGCGCGCAGGGCCGCCGCCACCCGGTCGGCGTCCACCGCCTCGCCCCAGGGCGCCTCCAGCCGGGTGACCCGCGCCCCCAGCCGCTCCGCCACCATCTGGAAGCGATCGCCGAAGTACCCGTGGACGCAGCAGACGACGCGGTCACCGGGCTCGACCAGGTTGACCAGCGCCGACTCCAGCGCCAGCGTGCCCGAGCCGGGGAGCACATGCACCACCGTGTCAGGGCCGGCGCCCACTGCCGCCTGCACCCCCAGCTGGACGGCTCGCACCGCCATCGCGGTGGCGGGAGCGGTGTGGCTCTGGGGTGGCCGCGCCAGCGCCGCCAGCACCTCGGGGGCGAGCGGGGTCGGCCCCGGGATCAGCAGCAGGGCCGAGGGGCCACCCTGGCCGGCGGGGGTGCTCCAGTCGGGGACGCCCGCGGGAGCGGTCACACCGGGTACACCGGGCGGTGGCGGGCCACCGGCGGGCGCCGATGGTGGGCGGCGGCGGCGAGCCGCTGGCCCAGCTCGCGACGAAGCTGGTCGGGGTCGACCACCGCGTCGACGACGAGGTCGGAGGCGAGCCGGAAGAGATCGATGTCGGCAGCGTACTCCGCCCGCAGCCGGGCCACCTCCGCTCCCCGCCGCTCCCCGTCCAGCTCGGCGAGTCGGTTGGCGTAGACGGCGTTGATGGCCGCCTCCGGCCCCATCACGGCGATCTGGGCGGTGGGCAGTGCCAGGGTCGCCTCGGGCTCGAAGCCGGGCCCGCTCATGGCGTAGAGCCCGGCCCCGTATGCCTTGCGCAGCACGACGCACCAGCGAGGCACGGTGGCGGAGCTCAGCTGAGCGATCATCTTGGCCCCGTGGCGGATGATCCCCTGACGCTCCACCTGTGACCCGATCATGAAGCCGGGGACGTCGGCGAGGAACAGGAGCGGGAGGTTGAACGCGTCGCAGAGGCTGATGAACCGGCTCGCCTTGTCGGCGGAGTCGACGAACAGCACGCCGCCTTTGACCGAGGGCTGCGAGGCGACGATGCCGACCGCCCGGCCCTCGATCCGACCCAACCCGGTGACCAGCTCGCGAGCGTAGAGGGCCTTGAGCTCAAAGAATGACCCCTGGTCGCAGAGCGCCTCCAGCACCGGGTGAACGTCGTAGCCTTGGGCGGCGCGCTCGGGGATGAGGTCGGCGAACCCCGCCCGTGCCGGGGGCCGGGGCTCGGCCGCCGGGCACGGCTCCCGCCAGCTGGCGGGAAGATACGCGAGGTAGCTGCGCAGCGCCGCGATCGCGTCGTCTTCGTCGGGGCAGAGCCGGTCGCCGCAGCCGGAGACGGTGCAGTGCATGCGCGCGCCTCCCATCTCCTCCAGCGTCACCCGCTCGCCGGTCACCTCCTCGGCCATCCGGGGCGAGCCGAGCGCCATCGAGGCCTGGCCGTCGACCATGAAGCAGACATCGCAGAAGGCGGGGATGTAGGCACCCCCGGCGGCCGAGGGACCGAAGAGGACGCACGCCTGGGGCACCTGGCCCGAGAGCCGCACCTGGTTGTGGAAGATGCGCCCCGCGTGCCGGCGACCGGGGAACATCTCGACCTGGTCGGTGATCCGGGCTCCGGCGGAGTCGACCAGGTAGCACAGCGGCAGCTGGAGCCGCTCGGCCGTCTCCTGGATCCGCAGGATCTTCTCCACCGTGCGCGATCCCCAGGACCCGGCCTTGACGGTGGGATCGTTGGCCATGACGCAGACGCGGCGGCCCTCGATCTCCCCGATCCCGGTCACGACCCCGTCGGCGGCGAGCTCGTCGCCGGCCAGGGTGTTGCCCAGCAGGCCGTCCTCCAGCCACGGGCCGCCGTCGTCGAGGAGACGGCGGAGCCGCTCCCTCACCGCCAGCTTGCCCTGCTCGGCGAGGCGGCGGCGATGGCGCTCAGGGCCACCCGCCCGCGCCCGCTCGACCCGCTCGGCCAGCTCCCGGCGCCGGCCGGGATCGGGAACAGGGGCGACCACGACGGCTGAGTATAGGAACGGCCCCGGCCGCAGGGTTCTGCTGGCAGAGTCCCACGCGCACGGGACGGGGGATGAGCGGGACACGTCGGCGAGAGCCGGCGCGCCCGCCGGGCCGGGGAGCGGGCCGGTCCGCTCCTCGGGGACGCGGCAGCCCCTCCTCCGCCGGGGTCGACCTGGAGGGGCAGGACGACGTCATGGTCGGGCGAGCTGAACTGAGGGGCGAGAGGCTGGCTTCTTCGCTGGGGGTGCGGGGTACTGACGGGGAGGGACCGCGTGGGGCCGACCGGGCCGAGGCGGCGAGCGACGGTGGGCGGGTGGGGGGGGCAGCGGGTGGAGCTCGAGGAGGCGAGCCGCTGGGCCGAGCGGATGGGGGCCACCACCACCTCGGCTTGCGGACCCCAGTCGGCCAGGCGCTGGCGTACATCGCGGAGCAAGGGGCGGCGGAGTCGGGCGGCGACCGTCCAGCGGCAGCCTCACCGCCGCCGCCGACCACCGGGTGACGGTGGTCGGCGGCTTCCGCCCGCGGGACACTAGGACCGGGCGAGGGATGGTGACCGTGGGGGTGGACCCGTCCTGCTGAGCGCCGGGCGCGCCAACAGGATGAGTCCGGCGGGGAAGGTCGCCGACCTCGGCCCACCGCCGGTGGGTGGGCCCGGCTCACCCACCGGCGCACCCGCTCCACGGGCACGGCTCGATGCCACGACGGCGGGTCAGCGCGGGGCCACCGGCGGCAGCGGCAGGGATAAGTCTCGCCGGCACGGGAGAGCCGGCTGTCAAACGCTGCGCCCGCTCCCGGCCCGCTTGGCCGGCCGCCATCGACGAGGGGGGTGCCGGTCGGGAGGCCGGTCGGCGATCGGTGGGAGGGCGGCGGGTGCGGGCCAGCGGTTCGCCTCGATGGCGACGCTGAGGCCCCCGCGTCGGAGCGCGAACGGGACGCAGCAGAGCACGAACGTTGCCCCCGGCAGCGCGAGCACGATCCCGGGCGCCAGCAGCGCCACCAGCGCACCCCAGCCGATGCTGGCGAGACCCATCGCTCCGGTGGTGAGCGAGAGTTGGACGCTGGCGACGCGTCCGCGCATCGAGTCGACCGACACGCTTTGGTTGGCCGAGTAGATCCCCGCCATGAACACCGCCTGGGCTGCGCCGGCACTGGCGGCCGATGCCAGATCCACGCCCATGTCGCGGACCAGCCCGAGGCTGACCAGTGGCAGGCCGCTGAGGATCCCGGAGAGCAGAGGGATCGGCACGGCGGAGGTGCGGCCACCCAGCCGCATCATGACCAGCGGCCCGAGCACAGAGCCGAGCCCGAAGCCGGTGAGCAGCAGGCCGTAGGCTCCGGCGTCGCCCCCCAGGTTCGCGGTCGCCACCGCGGGGAGGATGCCGATGCTCGCCATGGTGAGGCTGCAGTGCAGCCCGACCCAGACCAGCAGGGTCGTGAGCGGTGCCCGGCGCCGCACGTAGGACAGCCCCTGCGCGATCGGCGCCAGGATGCCCTGGCGCGGGCCGGCGAGGTCAGGGGTGCTGACCGCGTGGCGGATCCGCCAGAACATGGAGAGCCCCGCCACGTAGAAGCAGGTGCACGCCGCGAACGCCGCGGCGGGACCGGCCGTGGTCAGCACCGCGGTCCCGATGGCGGGACCGGTGAGCTCGGCGCCCTGCTGGGCGATGCGGGCGCTCATGCTCGCGTTGAGCAGGCGCTCTCGACCGACCAGTTCGGGGACGATCGCCTGCCACGCCGGCCCCTGGATCGAATTGCCGATCCCGACCACCGCCGTGAGGACCAGCAGATTGACGAGGTCGAGCTGCCCGACGAGGGTGAGCACGGCGGCGACTGCGCAGCTGGCAGCGTTGACAAGCTGGCCGGCGGCGGCCATCCGGGCCCGATTGCGGCGATCGGCGACCCCGCCCGCGACCAGGCCGAAGAACATCGACGGGACCAGCAGGAGCATGCTCACGAGCCCCGGCCACAGCGAGGAGTGGTGCCCGAGCCGGTACGCCTCCCAACCGGCCACCAGGATCACCGCGAAGCGCCCGGAATTCCCGCTCAGCGCCCCGGCCCACAGCCAGCGGAAGGGCACGACCTCGAAGGCGGCGAACATCCCCCCGCGGCCGCTGCTGCGAGGGCCGGCGGAGCGGGACCGGCGGCGAGCTCGCATCAGGGGCGATCGGCCCAGACGACGAGGTCGACCAGGGGCTCCTCCCCGGACTCGCTCGGTCGCTCGCAGCGTCGCGGTCGTTCCCCCGTCAGCCGGAGGAACCTGGCTGAGAGCAGCGCCGCGGTGGTGAGCCGCTGCGGGTCGGGTGACCTCGCCCGGCCGAGCGAGTCGCGGTGATGGCCGACGACGAGATGTCGCGCGGAGCGCGGCGCCGCGGCCGCCCGATCGACGTGCCCCTGACGCTCGCGATCTTGGAGGTGGAAGTGGGCGGCCACGACCAGGTCCAGGCGGCCCACGGACAGCTCGTGGTCTCGAAGGTCGGCGGGAACGGTCGGGATGGAGACGCCGGCACCGCCGGCACGCGGCCGGGCCTGGGCGCGGGCGACGCCGGAGTCGTCGATGTCGGTCACCTCCCGGCCCCGGCGAGCGAGCCAGACGGCATAGCGCTGGGTCCCGCAGGCGACGTCGAGGGCCCTCTCAGATGCCAGCGGGCGACCGGCTCGTCCACGGTGGGGTCGGGCTCCGCGGGCCAGGGGTGCTCGGTCAACCGGTGGTCCCACGCCGAACGGCCACCCGGTGCCCCGGGCAGCTCGGGGTCCGCCGGGACGGAGCGTCGCTCACGCTCGTCCCTCTCGGGCCTGGAACCGGCCGGCCCGTCGGATCGACGGGGGTGGCCCGGGCTGGCTCCGCGGCGCGGGCGGAAGGGATCGGCTCCCGGCCTGCGCCAGGGGGCCAGCCCCGATGCCGACCTGGGACTCCAGCCGGGCCAGGCCGAGCTCGATGCCGGTGCGCTCGTCGGGGCTGAGCGGACCGGTGAGCCTGGCCGGCTGGGCAATGACCAGCCGGCCCACCTCCGCGGCGAGGGTCCGGCCGGCACCGGTGAGCGTCCGGGGCCGGCGGTCGCCCGGGCGCTGCCCGCTCTGGACCAGGCCTCGGCGCTCGAGCTCGTCGACCCACCGCTTCACGTTCATCGGGTCGACGCCCAGGGTCCGGGCCAGCGCGCGAAGGGCGCAGCCCGGCTCGCCGAGGATCCCCCGCAACACGGCCGCCTAAGGCGGCGAGAGGTGGAGGCGCACCAGCTCCTCCGCCCAGGCCCTTCCCAGGGTGCGCGCGACGCGGCTGAGGCGGAACCCGAGCCAGGCCTGGACGGCCATCCCCGGCCCGGGTCGGCTCTCGGTGGACTCCGCGACCGCAGGGCCCTCGACCGTCGAGGGCGGGCTCGTCACGATCGCGCGCGAGCCATCGACGCCCGCACGTTCTCCAAGGCGCCTTCCGGAAAGTGCACCGACCCTCCCAGCCCGGCGGCCGCAAGCTCCGCCTCGGCGGCCTCCTCCAGCGCCGTGAGCAGCGACGCGGCCTGACGAGGGCCGGCTCCGAACACCAGCACCCCGTGGTTGCCGAGCAGGACCGCCTGAGTGGCAGGGTGTTCGCGGATGCGGTCGACAATCCCGCTGACCGAGCGCTCCGACCCTCTGGGTGCCCAAGCGACGACCGGCACGTCGGCCGCCTGGCCGAAGCGCAGCAGTGCCTCGTAGCGGCACGGCAGCGGCCGGTTGGCGACGGCGAAGGCCAGCAGATGCGGGGAGTGGGTGTGGATAATCCCCCCGACCTCGGGCCGGGACCGGTAGACCTCAGAGTGCATCGTGATGATCTCGACGTTGGTCGGGTCGAGCTCCCCCTCCCGCACCCTCCCATCCAGGCCCACCAGGGCGAGTCGATCGGGCCCGAGATCCCGGACTTGGCCGTCCACGGTGAGGAGCATCGCCTCACCGCTGACCCGGGCCGAGAGGTTGGCGTGGCCGGAATGCGACATCACCGCGTTGGCGAACAGCGCGCGGGCCGCCTCCACCACCGCGCGACGGGCCTCGGGGGTGTCCTGGGTCGACGCAGCCATGGGGGCCTCCCTGGATCGCTCGGAGCCTGACATCGCCCCCAACTGTAGCGATCACTGCGGTCCGGCCGGCTTCCAGGCTCGGCCGGTGGGCGACCCTGTCCGACCCGAGCAGTTCCTCCACCAGGATGAGCGCGTCCGCGTTCGGATCATCGACCTCAGCCTGGACACCGTGCGCCTCACCGATGGCCAGACCGCCACCCGGGAGCTCCTGCGCCACCCGGGACGGGTGGCCGTCGTGACGGAGGACGCCTGCGGGAGGGTGATCCTGGCCGGGCAGGTCCGCTACGCCGCGGGGGCGATGCTCGGGGAGCTGCCCGCCGGCACCCGGGAGCCCGGCGTGACCGCGCAGCGGGAGCTGGCCGAGGCGGCGAGCCGCGGGGCCAACACCTGGGAGCGGCTCGGGGCGATGTTCCTCGACCCAGGGGCCCGCACCGAGCTCCGGGATCTGTTGCGGGCGACGGGGCGGGGAGCGGGGAACCACGCCCACCCGGACCCCGACGAGCCGCTCAAGCCACGCATGGTCACCGGCACGGCGCTGACGGATCTGCTCGCGCCGGGCGGCTGCGCCACCCCAGCACGGTGGCGGGGCCGGCCCTCACCGGCTGCCCCGATCAGTTCCCCGGGGAGCGGGTCGCGCCGCCCGACGGGAGCTGACTCGGGAACACCACTGTGAGCCTCGAACGCGCCCTCGGCGCCGGCGTCGTCCGCCTGTGACGGGGCGACCTCACCACCCGTCCGGTCGACCCCATCGTCAACGCCGCCACCGGTTCGCTCGCGGGCGGCGGAGGGGTCGACGGCGCCATCCATCGAGCGCCGCGGCCCGAGCTGATGCGGGAGCTGCGCCGCCGCTACCCGAGCGGCTGACCAACCGGTGGCGCGGTGGCCACGGGGAACCATCGGCTGCCGGCCCGTCACGTCGTCCACGCAGGGGGTCCGCCCTGGCAGGGCGGAGGCCGCGGTGAGCCGGAGCTGCTGGCCAGCGCCTGGACGGCGGCGCTCGCGCTCGCGGCCCAGCTGGGCTGTGCCACCGTCGCCGCCCCCTCGATCAGCACCGGCGGGTACGGCTTCTCGGTCGAGTGTGCCGCGCCGATCGCGGTCGCAGCCATCACCGTTGCGCTCATGTCACCGGGCACCCCGCTGCGCGTCTGCACCATCGCCTGCTTCTCGGATGAGGACCTCGCCGCGTATCACACCACGCTCATCGGCGACACCGACGACCCCGGGGGATGAGCCCTAACTGGCCGCGGTCGTCGGGCTCGCTGGCGCGCCGTGCCGGTGGCTGGCGCACCGGCACGGTCTCCCCCAGGCGGGCGTCCGCATCGGCTCGCCGGTGCGCATCGGCCAACCCCTGCACCTCCGGCGGCGGCATCGCGCAGAGGGTTGGCAGGACCAGATGGGCGCGGTCGGCGGCCACGAGGTCGGTCACGACGCGAGTCACCGCAACATCGAAGAGTCCCGCCGCCACAACCTCCGCCACCCCGGTGGGCGAGTCTTCCACCGCGATCGACCGCTTGGGCGGGGCCCAGCATCCCTGCCTCCACCTGAGTCAGCACCCGCCTTGGCTCAGCTGAGTTCACAACGACCTTGTCCTTGATGGCCGGACAGACCCGCTGAACTGTTAGGGGCGGTCAGATTCGCTGAACCACAACACCGTGTGGGACGGCCGCTCGACAGGCCAGACCTGGGGCGCCAGACGTGCGAGTCGGCCACCGATCGACCGCGAGGGCCGCTCGCACCTCGGAGATCAGCCACCGCAGGCAAGCCGCCACGGGAACGCTGCCGTCCCGATCCACGGGACGGGAAGGAATCCTGGCGAGCGGGCAGGGGCTGTCAGTCGTTGATGACGGGGAGGAGGTGCCGAGATGTCGCTGCGGCGAGTGCAGGAGTGGCTGGCTGCGATCAGCATGCTCGTGGGGGCCGGCGCGCTGGCGGGGGGGGTCGGCGTGCTCACCTCGCCGACGGTGGCGGCGAGTTCGGCGCCGTACACCGTGTACGTGGTCTATGCCGACAGCCTGCGCGCGAACCCGTCCAACTTCCCGACCCCCTGGCTCGGCGATCCGGGGGTCAGCTTCCAGGGGTGCGGCACGGTGCCGAACTGCACCTATGACGGAGGCGCTGTTCGGATCGTCAACTCCGGGCAGGCGACTCCACTCACGATCGACAACGTGTCGGTCGATGTCGGCGGATTCACCTACCAGCTCTGGAGCCAGGCCACGGTCCCCTTCGGCGGCAGCGCCATCTACGCCCAGACGGCGAGTGGGGCCCCCAATGGTGCACGCCAGGGACGATCACCGGGCCGTCACAGATGGACACCTCCGACATCGGAGCCGGGGGCGTCCCGTGGGCGAGAACCTGCACTCAATCGAACGTGATCCCGACGGTGACCGTCACCGCGACCAACAGCCAGGGGACCACCACGACGAGCTACTCCGACACCGGCCAGGTGCGCAACACAGGGGGGTCGACCGGGCCGAGTGCCCCAGCGGGTCGTCCAACAACGAGTCGACCCCATGGACGCCGATCGAGACCGCGGGCTGCCCGTCCGGGGCGACTCGCACCCTCGCCCCGGCGAGCCAGACGCTGCCGGTCGACTTGACCGCGACCGTCACCGCGACCCTCTCCGCCTGCGGTACGCGGCTGCCGGGTGCCACCGTCGACTTCGCAGTGACTTGGGGGCCGAACCCGGGTGTGGGCGGGCCCGGGTCGACCACCGATGCCAGCGGCGCGTCGTCATTCAGCTACAGCAGCACGTCGGCGGGCAGCGACACCGTGGACGCCAGCGTGACCACCGCGGTGGGGCCGCTCACCTCCGACTCCGTCACGGTCGACTGGACCGCCCCCTTCCTCACTCGCGGCGCCTTCGTGATCGCGGATAGCCAGGCGGGTGAGGGGACGGCCGTGACCTTCTGTGGGGCGCAGTGGGCCCGTGACAACGTCCCCAGCCAGGGGCCGGCACCGCGGTCCTGCAAGGGGTTCGCCGGAACCCCCAGCAGCCCGCCCGCCTGCGGGGGCATGTGGTCGAGCCGTACCGGCAACAGCACGGCGCCGCCCCCAGGGCCGCTGCCACAGTACATGCCGTGATCGTGTCCCGCAAAGTGACCCAGACGGGGTCCACGATCGCCGGAGTGATCTCGAAGATCGTGGTGGTCCAGACCGATCCGGGCTATGCCCCCAATCCCGGGCCCCCCGGCACGGGGACGGTGGTCGGCACCGTGTGCGGGTGACCGGCTAGCCGCGGATATGGGAGCGTCCGCGGTCCCGGCGGCATGAGAGCCGCCGGGACCGCGGGCCTCCCCTACCCGAGCGGCCCCGGCGCGGGCAGTCCCGCGGCCCGAGGGGCGGCCCGCGCCAGAGCTCCCCGCGGATCGGAGAGCGTTGGCGGTCGCCGCCGCCCCAGGCGGACCGCGACCGGACGGTCGGCACAGCCCCAGCTGTCACGGGCACCCAGCAGCGCCGGCCCGGCCGCGGACAGGGCGAGGGTGACCGGGACCGCCTCGGCGATGCAGCTGCCGACCCCGGGCCCGTCGCCCCAGGCCATCCAGCAGTCGGGCGAGCGCCTGCACCGACGCCGCCGCTCGCGCCAGCGGATGAGCGCTGGGGCAGTCCAGTCCTCGCTGACGCGGACCAGGTGTGCCCCGGCCGGAACCCTCTCGCCGGCCGGCCGGCGGAGACGCCAGGTGACATCCGCGTCGGCCCGCCGCTCGGTGCGATGGGGGCCGACGGCGACCACCGCCTCGATCAGGGGGGCGCAGGCGACCTGGCGGTCCCGGGCCGGGAACACCCACATCCGGCTGACCACCGTGGCCGAGCGGGGACCGGCGCTGAGACCGCTCCCCACGCCCCGCCTCCCCGGCGCGGGCCCGCGCGCCAGGGGGCGAACGACCAGGGGACGGCCCACACCGCCGCCGGGTCCACCCGAGGGGGGGAGGGAGGCGGCGGCGGTTTCGCACACCCCGCAGAGTCCCGCCGGGGGCTCTGCCCGCTAGTGACGGGCAGCGGCGAGGGCACGGTTCGCGGGAGCGCCCGGCGAGCGACCGTCTCCCGGCCCGCCCCGGGAGACGGTCGCCGCCGCGGGCGGGGTCCCGCCGGCCGCCGGGGTGAGTTGCGGGCCGTACACTCCGGCGGTGACGCCGCCGGGACCGGGTGCGCGCGGCTCAACCTGGGTCCCGCATGCGTGCGGGCTTGACGAGGTGGGACGGGGATCCTGGGCCGGGCCGTTGGTGGCGGCGGCGGTGGTGCTGGATCCCGGCTTCGCCCACCCCCTGCTGCGGGACAGCAAGCGACTCACCGTCGCCCAGCGCCTCGAGGTGGAGCCTCTCATCCGGCACGCCGCCGAGCAGCTGGCGGTGGTGGAGGTCGGCACCCTGGCGATCGATCGCCGCGGGGTGGGCTGGGCCAACCGGGTCGCGTTCCAGCGGCTGATCCACGCGCTCGACGCCCCCCACTACCTGTGCGACGGACGGCTGCGGCTCGACACCCCGCGCCCCTACACCGCCATCGTGGGCGGCGACGACCTGATCCCCGCGATCGCGGCGGCGTCAATCGTCGCCAAGGTGCACCGGGACCGGATCATGGTCGAGCTGCACCGCGAGCTGCCGGCGTACCGGTGGGATCGCAACAAGGGATATGGCACCGCCGAGCACGCGGCCGCGATTCGGGCCAAGGGGGTGAGCCGCCACCATCGGCTGAGCTTCCTGCGCCGACTCCAGCAGGAGCAGCTGCCGCTCTGAACCCGAGCGCGGTCCGACGGCCCCGCCGTCCGCCCTCTCCCCGCCCCGCGGGACAGGACGCCTACTTGGTCATGTACCAGTTCTCGGGGTTGAAGGATCCCAGCGCGTTCTGGACCACCCCGTGCAGGTGGCCATTGATCACCGAGATCTGGCTGGGCGTGTTCCACCACCAGATCACCGGCAGGTTGAGCGCCAGGTAGTTCTCGTATCGAAACATGGCGTCGGGGTTGCTGCTGCGGTGGGTGGCGATGATGTTGGCGTCGTTGACGGCGCTGTGGTAGCCGCCGGTCTGGTAGGGCGAGAAGGTCACCTCCCCGGTGGGATAGGGGCTGCCGTATCCCCAGCCCTCCCAGGTGACCATGTCCCAGGTGCAGCTGGGGCCGTGCGTGCACGGCACCGAGAGGGTCCCGATCGTGGGCAGGGGCAGCGCCTGCACGTTGAGGGTGATGCCCACCTCGCTGGCGAAGGACTTCCAGGTCTCCATCCCCTGGGTGTAGATCTCGGTCCCGGCGGGGTAGTCAATCGTGAAGTTGAGCGGCATCCCGGCCCGGATTCCGGGACCGCACTCGCTGGCCGACGTCCCGGGGCGAGCGCAGGTGTCGGTGCCGTTGCGCACCACCGTCCAGCCGTGCTGGCGCAGCAGCCCCGCCGCCCGCGCGGGATTGTACGGGTACGGGTTCTTGGCTTCCAGCGGACTCAGATACGGGCCCTTGGGCTGCAGCGGCATGGGGCCGTCCACCACCTCGCCGTAGCCCTTGAGGATATCCCGGATCATGAGCGGCTGATCGACCAGCAGCTGGAGCGACTGCCGGATGTACAGCTGTCGGAACAGCGGCTTCATGGTGGGATTGCTGAAGTTGATCACCACGTAGTTGATCCCCCAGCTGGGCCAGGCTGCGACCTTGTCGCCCTTGGCCAGGAAGTAGGACCGCTGGTTGACGTCCGCGCTGGGCAGGTAGCCGTAGTCGACCGCTCCCGAGCGCAGCGCGTCGAACTCGGCGCTGGTGCTGGTGAAGGGCATCTCCACCAGCTTGCCGATCCGGGGCTTCTCCGGCCCACTGTAGCTGGGGTTGGGGACGAAGGAGATGTAGCTGGTGCCGGGGTTGTAGGCATCGACGTGGAAGGGCCCGTCCACCACCTTCCAGAGCGGATTGGTGGCATAGGTCGACAGGGTCTGGGACTGCTTGCTAAGGAAGCGATAGACCTGGCTGGCGCCGGCGGCGGTGAGGTCGTAGTTGCCCACCGGCCCGGACGCGGAGGTCAGGTCCCAGGCCTGCTGCGGCATCGGCGTGATCGCGGGGAGCTCGTCGTTCTCGAGCCAGGCCAGCGAATAGGCCGCGTTGAAGGTGAGGCTGAAGCGGCGCGGCCCGTCGGCGACGAACTTCACCACGTTGTCGGGGAAGGCGCCCTTGGCGTAGCCGCCCCAGGTGGCCTTGCCGGCTCGCGCCATGTTGATGAAGAACTGGACGTCCCGGCTGGTCACCGGAGTCCCGTCGGACCAGCGGTAGGACTTGAGGCTGATCGTGATGGTGCGGCCGCCGTTGCTCACCTGCGGGGTCCCGCCCAGGCTGAGGGAGGGGTTGATGGCTGGCTGGGTGCCGTTGCCCAGCCAGTAGAGCGGACGCCACAGCAGCGGCTGGAAGTAGGCGAGGTTGCCCGACCCGTACTCATTGCCCGGGGTGAGCGGGAGGATGTAGTTGGGGGGATTGCCCACCGACTGGGCGTAGGTGACCGTGGCGCCCCGGTCGACGCGTCCCGCGGCCGGGGCCGCCGCCGCCGCCGCCGAGCCGACCAGCAGGACGGCGACCAGGCTGCCGCCGAGACCGAGCCATCTCCGGCGCCGGATCGCATGTAGGTGTGTCACGGGTACCTCCAGGTTCTGAGGGTGATCGGGATCGGTGCAAATGCAAAGCAGATGATGGCACCCCGCCGGATGGAGGCCGAGGCCGGGCCGGCGCGCCCAGCCCCTCATCCAAGGACCCCCACCGACGCCGTCCCGGCCCGGCGCTGGAGCGCGGCGGTCCGATGCATCAGGCCCCGGGTGCGCGGATAGAGCCGTCGGTAGACATCGTAGCCGTCCGCATAGGCGGCGGCCGCGGTCGGGTCGGGCCGGATCAGCTCGCCCTCCGGCTCCGGCACGGCCGCCGGCCCCGCCGACGGCAGCAGCGATCGGGCCAGCAGCATGTCCCCGTGGGCGGCGCTGGTGACCGCGCCCGGAGCGCGCTGCGGCAGCCCGGTGACGTCACTGACGATCTGGAGCCAGGGGCGGTTGCGGGCGCCCCCGCCGGTCGCGAGCAGGCGCGGGACCAGGCCGCTCACCTCCCCCATCACCTCGAGGTTGTGCCGCACCCCGAAGGCCACCCCCTCGAGCAGAGAACGAAACAGCGCCCCGCGGCCGTGCTCCAGCGACAGCCCGATGATGAGTCCGCGGGCGTCGCCATCGAAGATCGGGGTCCGCTCACCGGCGAAGTAGGGCAGCGTCACCAGTCCCAGCGACCCCGGCGGCACGCGCTCCGCCTCCGCATACAGCGCGGGCCAGGGTGGCGAGCCCATCAGCTGCCGCAGCCACTCGGTCACCGAGCCGGTGGTGGCCATCCCGGCCGCCAGCGTCAGGGTGCCGGGCCGCACCCCCACCGTGGTCCACAGCCTGGGGTCCGGCCGCGGCGCTCCAACCTGCTGGACCAGGAAGGTGGTCGATCCATACATGAGGCAGGTGTCCCCGGGCTCGCGCACCCCGACCGACACGGACTCGGCCCAGGCGTCGATGGTGCCGGCGCAGACCGCCGCGCCGCGGGTGATCCCGGTGGACCGCTCGGCCGCGGCGCTGACCGTGCCCACCTGCTCGGCCGGCCACACCAGCCGGGGCAACCGCACCGACCCGGCGAGGCGCTGCGCCCAGGGGTGGTGCCAGGTCAGCCGGCCAAGGTCATACATCGGGACGCACTGGCTGGCGGAGTGATGATCCAGCACGTAGGCGCCACAGAGCCGGTGGACCACATAGGAGGAGGCCATGTAGAAGCGCCGGGAGCGGGCCCAGACGTCGGGTTCATGCTGCTGCACCCAGGCCAGCTTGGGGCCCACCGCCTGGCTGGTCAGCGGCGAGCCGCACACCTCCAGGATGCGCCGCGACCCCAGCCGGCGACCGAGGGCCCGGATCTGGGCGACCGCGCGCGTGTCGATCCCGTACAGGATCGCGGGGCGGAGCGGGCGGCCGGCGGAGTCCGCCAGCAGCAGGCAGGGCCCGATGCCGCTGACGCAGACCGCCGCGACCCGGTGGCGCGGCCCGAGCCCGAGATCGTGGCAGAGGCGCTTGGTGTCCCCCCACCAGGTCCCGTCCGCATCGTGCTCCGCCCATCCCGGGGCGGGACGCTCGACCGCGTGGGCACGCTCCGCGGTGGCCAGCACCTCGCCGTCACCGCTGGCCAGGACCGCCTTGGAGCTGCTGGACCCGATGTCGACCCCGAGCAGCAGCCCCATCAGCGCGGGCTGGCCAGATCCACATAGTCGATGCCGAGGAGGTGGGCGTAGGCCCGCAGGGAGGGACGGCGATCGCCGGGAACCGCATGGATATGGTTGGCGCCGAAGCGCTCCAGGAAGCCGGCGGCGTCCACGTCGAGGCGGGCGAAGGCGTGCGGCCAGGCATATGTGGTGGCCTGCATCAGGCGCTGATTGGTGGCGTCGTCATAGCGCTCGATGGCACCGGTGACCACCTGCAGGCGGTAGCGCCCGCCGAGTCGGCTGAGCCGCGCGAAGGTGCAATCCCCGGGAGCGGCGACGTGGTGCACGGCGGCTCCCCCAGCCGGGAAGAAGAAGACCTCGGGGAGCAGGTGGGTGCTGGCGAGGTTGACCAGCGGGTCACTGCTACGCTCGGCATACCAGGTGGCGTGCTGACCGGAGTTGCACAGGTCCCAGACGCCGAGCTCTGCGTGGTAGTGGCGGACGTCGGCGAAGAGCACCGGCAGCCCCGTGATCAGTTTCAGGACCTGCATCGTGAGCGCCCCGTCCATGTCCGACTCGGTGGCGCAGACATGGGTCGACTTGGGGCCGTCCCAGTCGTACGGGTCGTTGAGGAAGGCCTCGGCGATGTCCATGGTGGCGTAATGGGTGGTGAGCTCGGGCTGCGCTTTGATGCCGGAGAAGTCGAGGTGCCACTCGTCGATCAGCCCCCGCATCGCGTAGTAGGACCGGATCTGGCGCTCCAGCAGCTCGGGGGTGAGCGCCCGCCCGTCGTAGGCCACCTGGGCGGCGTGGGCCTCGAGCCACCGGCGCGCCTGGGTGACCCGGGCCGGGTCCACTTCCTGGGCACAGCGCACCAGCTCACCCTGATCGATCTCCTCGACGTCGATCCCGAAATCGCGCATCCAGACCTCGGCGCTCGCGACCGCGGTGTACATCCCCATCGGGCGTCCCCCCACCCGGCCGAAGGTGGAGCCGCGCACGCGCGACACCGCCACCGCCGCCGCGATCTCCTCCCCGAGCCGCGCGGCCAAGGACGGATCCGCGACATCGCCCCAGGCACGCAGATGGACCCGGCCGATCTGGTCGAGCGCCCCCCCGGCCGCGAGCATCCCCACCATTCCCGGCTGGCGGCCGTCCAGCGCCCCCAGCAGGATCAGCGGCACCGGCAGGGCGGCGGCGGCGAGCACGGAGAAGTGGGGAAAGGCCCAGATCGGGTACTGGAGGATGACCACGTCCGGGTTGAAGGCGGCGATGTGCCGCGCCTCGGTGGTGGCGAGCGTGTTGGAGGTGATCACCGACCGTCCCGACCGCAGCTCGTGCCCCTGACCCGCGAGCCAGGTGACGAGGCGCCCGAGTTCCCCCTCCGCATGCGCGGTGAGGTGCGTCATCACATCGGGCCGACCGTCTCCCAGGGTGAGGATGCCGATGCGAGCCACCGCTCAGCTCCCGATCACGCAGCGGTTCCGCACGAACGGCGGACCCTCAGCTCGAACTCGAACCTCTCGAGGAGGGGCTGGCCCCGCTCGCCCCCGATGCGGGAGGCGAGCAGGGAGACGGCGCGGACCGCCATCGCGGCGACCGGCTGGGCGAGCACGGTCAGGGGGGGCGCGACCAGGGCGGCCCAGCACGGGTCGTCGAAGCTGATGAGGGCGATCTGTTGGGGAACCGCCACCGACTGGCGGGCGATCTCCTCCAGGGCGCCGGTGGCCATGAGATTGTTGGAGACGATCACCGCGGTCGGCCGCGGCCGCCGTCCCAGAATCCGGCGCATCGCCTCCCGGCCCCCGGCCGCGCGGAAGTCCGCCCCCTCCACGATCGGCGGCAACCGGCTCGCGTGCATCGCCGCGAGATAGCCGGCGTGGCGCTCGGCCGCGGTCGCCACCGCCAGCGGACCGGCGATCAGCGCCACCCGCTGATGGCCGGCCTGGATCAGCCGGGTGGCCGCAAGCGTGGCCGCGGCCGCGTTGTCGGCGACCACGGCGTCGGCGCCCGGCGCCGCCACCTCGCGGTCGACCGCCACCACCGGGGTGCCCGCCGCCATGATCTCGGAGATCAGGTCGCCGGAGTCGGCGGTAGCCGACAGGATGAGGCCCGCGACCTGCTCCTGAGCCAGGGTGCGCAGGTACAGGCGCTGCCTCTCCGGCTGCTCGTCGGTGTTGCAGAGCAGAACCCCGAACCCCGCCGCGAAGGCGGCTCGCTCGATCCCGTAGACGAGCTCGGAGAAGTGCGGGTTCTGGATGTCCGAGATCAGCACCCCGATCATGTCGGTTCGCTGCAGGCGCAGATTGCGGGCCACCCGGTTCCGCTCATAGCGGAGATCGGCGGCGGCCGCGAGCACCCTCTCCGCCAGGCTCGCGTCGACGGACGGAACCTGATTGAGGACCCGGGAGGCGGTGGCGGTGGAGACGCCGGCCCGAGCGGCCACCTGCGCGAGCCGAATCGCCACGCATCGTCTCCTGGCAATCGATTGCTGACGGGGCACCCGCAACTGGACCGTGTTCGCAGGAGTATAGGGCCCCGGATCAGCTGCGGGTCGGCGGTCACGACAGGGCCCGCCCCGCAATGTCCTGCTGCCCAGCCCGCCCGTGTCGCCGGCACCAGCGGATCCGGTCCGGGTGGCCTCGGCGGTCGCAGCATGACCGGGACCGTCGTCGCGGACGGCCGCCGACGCCGGAGTCCCCGCCCGCCAGCTGGGGGACGATCCCGCCCAGCTGGGCCCGGGCCGGGGGTGCCCGCCAGCCGACCCGATCGGTGACGTGCCGGCCGCCGGGATCCGCACAAGCAGGGCCCGGCACGGGTCGCCACGCGGGAGCGCCGCCCCCTCGCGGCTGCGTGGCCGCGGCCAGCTCGGCCCGTTGCTCCACGCCTTGACACCGGATGGCGACGCCCGACACGATGCAGGGGTCCGCCGCCCTGATGACACAGGCACGCCCCGGTCGGCGGGGCCGCCGTCGGGACATCACGGAGCAGAGGTGAGGAAGCCAGGCGGGTGGGGTGCGCTGCTGGTCACGGCAGTCGGGCTGGTGCCGATCGCGGGCTCGGGGTGTGCTCCGCCCGCCGCCCACCCGCATCTCACGGCGGTGGTGGTCGCCACCGGGTTCCAGCCGGATGTGGAGTTCGCCCCCTACTACGTCGCCCAGGCCCTCGGCTACTACCGCGCGGCGCGCCTGCGGGTCACGATGAATTACGCGCGCGACCCCAACCTCCTGCTCGACGTCGGCACCGGCCGCTACACCTTCGCGGTCACCGGCGGGGACAGCGCCGTGGTGGCGGCCGCCGCCGGCGCCCGCATCACCTACGTCATGGCGCAGTACCAGCGCTATCCGATCGGAGCCATCGCGCTGCGGCGGAACGGGGTCCCCCTCACCTCGCCGCGGCAGCTGAAGGGTCTCACCGTGGGGATCTCCCTGCCCGGCAGCTCGACCGACTTCGGCCTCGATGCGCTGCTGCGGGCGGGCGGCCTCACGCCGCGGGACGTGACCGTGGTCGCGCTCGGGTTCACTGAGGTGGAGGCCCTGGTCAGCCGTCGGGTGCAGGTAGCGATGACGTATATCGACAACGAGCCGGTGCAGGCGGCGGCGCTCGGCTACCCAACCTACGTGCTACCGGTAGCTCGATACCTGCAGCTGACATCCACCGGCGTCGTCACCGGGCGCGCCGAGCTCTCCTCTCACCGGGCGACCGTGCTCCGATTCGTCACGGCCAGCCTGCGGGGCCTCGCCTACACCCTAGCGCACCCGGGTGCGGCGTTTCGGATCTGCCTGCGCCACCTGCCCACGGTGGTGGGAGCGAGGGAGATCGCGATCACCCGCCGGGTGCTGAGCGCGCGCCTGGAGTTCCAGCAGCCCCCGACGGCCCACCCGTTGGGCTGGTCCGACCCGGCCGGCTGGCACACCACGATCCGGTTCCTGCATCAGATCGGGGCGATCTCCTCCGTTCCGACCGCGTCCCGCCTCTTCACCAACGCCCTCGTCGACCAAGCCGGGGTTAGCGGCGACCGCCCCCGCCCGGAGGCACCATGAAGCAGGGCGCGTGGCGGCGGGGTTGGCGGCCGCCGGTCGGGGCACTACGCGGTGGGGACACGCTCACCCAGATGCGCCGGCTCGATGGCGGGGCCAGCCGACCGGCGCCGCCCCTCCCCCGAGCCGCCCGGGGCGTCGCCGGCTCGCTCGGCGTCAGCGCCACCGCCGTGCTCGCCGGGATCGGCGTGTGGGAGCTGGCGGTGCGCGGGCACGTGCTCCCCGGCTACGACCTGCCGGCGCCGCTGGCGGTCGCCCGCGAATGGTGGCGGCTGGCCGGCGACGGCCTGCTCGGACAGAGCGCCCTGACCACGCTCAGCGAGGCTCTGCTGGGATTCGCCCTCGCCTTCGGGGTGGCCTGCCTGCTGGCCCTTCCCCTCTCGCGGTCCGGCGTCCTCGCCAGCCTGCTGTCCCCGTACGTCGCCGCCACACAGGCGCTGCCGGTGCTGGCGCTCGCCCCGATTCTGGTGGTGTGGTTCGGCCTCGGGCTCCCCTCCACCACCATCATCTGCGCCGTGATCGTCTTCTTCCCGATCCTGGTCAACACCGCGGTCGGCCTGCGGACGGTCGACCGCACCCTGCTGGAGGCGGCGGCCACCCAGGGGGCGGGCCGGCTGGCGACGCTGGTTCACGTCCAGGTCCCCCTGGCCCTGCCCACGATCCTCGCCGGGGTTCGGATGGGGCTGACCCTGTCGATGACCGGCGCCATCGTCGCCGAGTTCGTCGCCTCCAGCTCGGGGCTGGGCTACCTCATGATGGTCGCGCGCAGCCAGTACGACGCACCGATGCTGTTCGCCGCCGCGGCCACCATCATGGGGCTGGCAGTGGCCGGGTACCTTCTGGTCGGCCTGATCGAGACCTGGCTGGTGACCTGGGACTGAGGTCGGGGCGCGCGCGGGCGGAGCCGGACTGGTGGTGCCGTCTCCGCGGCAACGCCGGCCCCGCTCCGATGGCCCTGACGGCAGCCCGAATCGGGTGACCGCCGCCCGCGCCGGGGCGACCCGGTCCCCCAGCTCCCCGTCGGGCGGCGGACGCCATCGCCCGCGAGGATCGCGCCCGGCCCCGGCCCGGTGCGGGAGATCTTCCGGCCCGACGCCCAGGGACGAGCGCGCCCTGCGGCGGCGGAGGCCGGGATCCTCGGCCCCTCAGCTCACCAGCCCCGGGCGACCCACTCCTCCAGCTGGGGGCGCTCGGAGCCGATGGTGGTCGCGGGGCCGTGCCCCGGGTGGACCACAGTGTCGTCCGGCAGGCAGAAGAGCCGGTCGCGGATGCTTGCGATGATGGCGGCGAAGTCACCCAGCGGGGGGCGGGTCGCCCCCGGCCCCCCCGGGAAGAGCGTGTCTCCGCTGAAGAGGTGCCCGGGCGCGACTAGGCACACGCTCCCGGGGGTGTGACCTGGGGTGTGCAGCACCCGCAGCGCCCAGGGCCCGACCGCGATCCGCTCCCCGTCGGCGAGGGGGTCGGGACCCGGAGCCGGCAGCATCTCGCGATCGGCGGGATGGATCCGACTGGCGCTGTCGGGATGGGCGGCGCGAACCCGGGCGAGCGCCTGCCAGTGGTCGGCATGCCCGTGGGTGGTGATGACGGCCCGCAGCCGCAGCCCCGCGAGGAGCTCGACGATCCGATCGGGCTCGTCGGCGGCGTCGATCAGGATCGCGTCGCCGTCCTGATCCCCCGACAGGATGTAGACGTTGTTCCCGTAGGGACCCACCGTCACGATGCGGACCCGCCGCATGTCCCCGGCAGCTGACTCCACCTGATCCACCGTACCGGGGCCGCGGACTCGAGTCAACCGCGCCCGACCCCGGCTCGAAGACCGACCCGGGCAACCCGGGATCCCGGGCGACGCCCCAGGGAGCGGACGGCGGGGCGGGCCCGGGCGAGAGCAAGAGTGGGTCGGGGAGGTGCGGGTCGGTCAAGGGCGGCCGTCGCGCGGCCAGAGGGCCCCCTGGCGCGCCGCCAGCGTCGGCAGCCGAGGAAGCAGATCGTCAGAGAGAACCAGGGGCCAGCGGTAGGTGCGCGCGGTGGCGCGGGCGGACCGGCGCAGCAGGGCGGCGCGAGCGGGGTCGGCGAGCAGCGCCTCGACACCCAGAGCGAGCTCGGCCGCGGCATCGGTCTCGATCACGAGGCTGTTGTGCAGGTGGCGGGCGTAGTCCTCGCCGGTCGCCCCCACTACCGCGACCCCTCCCGCCGCCATCGTCTCCAGGCCGACCAGCCCGAACGGCTCGAATCCGGAGTTCGCGAGCACGGCGGTGGCGGCCGCATACACGGTGGGCAGCAGGGAGGCCGGTAGGAAGGTGCGCAGGTCGAGCACATCGGAGTCGGCGGTCGCCCGCAGCGCGTGTGCCAGGGCGGTCGCGTCGGGGAGCGGGGCGCGCCACTCCGCCACCCGCAGGCCAAGGGCGCGCGCGGTGCCCAGCACGACCTCCCCGTGCGGCTCCACTCCGCCGCGCAGCACCAGCCGGACCGCCCGGCCCCGCGCCCGCAGCTGAGCCACCGCCCGGATCGCCTGGAGCCAGCGCTTGTCGGGGTCGAACCGCCCGATCTTGGCCAGCAGCGCGCGGGGCGCGGCGGCGGCCTGGAGGCGGGCGACGTCCCCCGGGGCGACCCGGTGAAAGGCCTCGTCGGGCACCCCATTGGGGATTACCACCGCGTCGACGCCGAACCGCCCCCCGAGCAGCTGCTTCATGAAGCGGCTCACGGTGGTGATCCCGCTGACAAAGCTCAAGGTGGGCCAGTCGAGGCGGTCGAGGCCGTACTGGTTGTTCGCGTTCCACAGCACCACGGCGCGGTGGCGGATGCCGTCGGCATGGAGCAGGTCGGAGGTCCGGCGCGCCCAGGTGGCGGCCTGCCACTCCTCGAAGATCGCCACCGGCGTGCGCCCCGCCGCCACCGCCGGCGCGAGCACGTCGTCGACCAGCCGCTCGGGGAGGGTGGCGTCCAAGAAAGCGACCTTGCGGAGCTCGCCGTCGTACACCCCGCCGCGATGGCCCTCCGAAAGCGTCTGGGCGACCCGCCAGAGGGTGAGGTGGCCGTGGCGCTCGCGCTCGGGCCGATCGGGATCGCCGCAGAAGACGAGGTGGGTGGGGAAGCCGGCGTGAGCGAGGGCCTGGCCCAGCCCCGCCACCCGCACCCCGAGGCCGCCCGCCTGGCTGTACGGGTCGGGGCCCTCCATCGCCACCAGGCAGAAGACGAGAGGCGGCCCTGGCATCCGTCCAGTCTGGCAACCCGGACGGCGGCCGCGCCAGCGCTGGGTGGGGGCCCGGTGGGGGGCTGCTGGGGCGGCCTCCCGAGGACGGCCGGGCGGAAAAGACCCGGAAGGCCCGGCCTCGCTGGCGGGAGGGGGGCGCCGACGCCGGCGCAGAGGACGGCCCCGCTTTCCGTCGGCGGCCTGCTGGCGGCGGCGGGGAGCGGGTAGCCGGCGGGGTCACGAGCACCTCGGTCACCCCCTCGGTCCGCCTCGCAGCCACCTCAGCCGGGGCATCACAAGGCCGTGCCGGTGCAGCGGCGGCCGGAAACCCGGACGGACCCCTGGCCCCCGGTCAGCGGTGTCGAGGCGGGAGAGCGGGCACCGGGCGGCCCGGAGCCGAACGCAGCGAGGCCACGGTCCCCCAACTCTCGCCGGGCGCCGACCGGGCTGAGGCCGGGCCCGCTCACGAGCTCTATGGGATGAGGCGACGGCCCTCGCTCCAGGGCACCCGGGCGGCGACCACCCGGCGGAGGCTGCGCCGGACGGGGAACCCGCGCGGCAGCCCAGCCAGTCCCATCGGCGTCCGCTCGGTCCCGGCTCTCGCGGTCCTTTGCGGGGCGACCACCGTGGGCGGCTGGATCGACGACTCCCCGATCCGGGGACGACTCCCCGATCCGGCGTCCCGGCTCAGCCGCCCTCGCTCACCCCCGGCCCACCTCGTAGATGACGTAGCCGCCCACGTCCACCAGCACCGGGAAGTGCATCGCACGGAACCAGGCGGTGTTGACGGCGAGGTTGTTGTAGTCGCCCGGCTCCAGCTCGACGTAGGCGACGTGGTGGGCGCGCATCAGCCGGGTCGCGGCGCACCGGCGCACCCCGACCGGGCATCCGGCAAACATCCGCGTCACCGCCTCGTAGGTGGACCGCAGCGGGATTCCGTAGCTCCACAGCCAGCCGTCGTAGGCCAGCACCAGCTGGCGCCCGGCCAGGGTCGCGACCGGGTCGTTGGGCTGCCCCTCGGTGAGGAAGACGGCCCCGGGCGGCGTCAGCCGGCGCACCACCTGGGCCACCTTTTGCTCAGTGGGTCCAGCCCAGGGTACGCTCACCGCCGGGGTCGTCCCCTGGGCGGCAGGACCCTCGCCGGGGACCGACCGGGCCACCGCCAGGACCCCGCTGGCGACCAGCGTCCCCAGCACGACCGCCGCCAGCAGCGCCGACCAGCCGCGCCGGAGCAGGGGACGGAGCAGCCCCGCGACCGGGATCGCGGCGAGCACGTACCAGGGCGCGAGCAGCTTGGTGTCATCCCAGGACCAGGGCTGGAGGATGGCGACGTTGGCGAGCAGGAAGAGCAGGAAGGCGGGGGCGCAGAACCGGACCACCCCGGGCGGGGGCGCGCCGGGCAGCCGGAGCGCCCGCCCGCGACTGCGCCAGGCGAGTAGGGCGGCCAGCAGGCAGAGCGGGAGGAAGAGTCCGGTGTTGACGAACCAGAAGCCGACCAGATCGTTCCAGAAGGAGGGCGCCGCCAGGGTGGTGGCGAGGTACCGCAGAACAGCGGCCGGACCCGCCCCGGCGAGGTAGAGGCCCGAGCAGAGCGCGCCCGCATGGACCTGCGCGGCGCTGCAGGGGCCTCCCGGACTGGCCATCCAGCCCAGTTGCAATACCGGGAACAGGTTCGCTCCCACCGGGTTGTCGAGTTGCCCGTGGGGTCCAAGGGCGTCGTAGAGCTCGCGCGGCAGCCCCACCACCAGCAGCGGGAGCAGCAGCCACACCGCCTCCCGGCGCCGATAGAGCGCGACCCACCCGAGCGCGAGGGCGGCGGCGGCGATCCAGCCGAAGGGGTTGAAGAGCGGCAGGACACCGGCCACCAGGCCGGTCGCCACCGCGAGCCGGGGCCGCCTCTCGGTGAGGGCCACGAAACCGGCGAGGGCGACCGCTGCCAGCAGGGCCATCCCGTAGTCAAAATCGCGCTGGGGAAGCCAGAGCACCAACAGGGGCTCCCACCATTGCAGGTTCGCCAGCGGGGCCGGGGTGCCCGGCTCGCCGTCGTAGAGGCGGGGCAGGTGGGTCAGGGTGCTGGGCAGGTCGACAGCGACCGCCACCACCGTGGCGGGCGCCGCCAGAGCGGCCCCGTGACACGATCCCTGCGCCAGCGTCGCGGCGCTCCCCGCAACCGCCGGCGTGAGCTGATGACAGGTGTCGGGATAGAGGCGCGCGAACCCGAGGTTGCCCCCGAACAGCATCAGCAGGAGCGCCATCGTGGCCGCCAGCCGGGACCGCAGCAGCCGCCGCGCCAGGCTCCACAGCAAGGTGGCCGCGACCCAGGTGACCAGCCAGGACGGCACCACCAGCGCGGCTGCCACCGACTGCCCCAGCCCTAGCAGCAAGGACGACTGGAAATCGGCCATGAACGGGTAGCGCAATGGGGTCCCGGTGAGCAGGGTGTCGGTGGGGGGCAGGTTGTGGCCGCGCCAGAAGCTCTCGGCGTAGCTGGCGTGCACCGACCAGTCGGACCAGGTCGGCGCGTAGCCCGCTGTGATCACGCCCCCCGGGCCGACCGCCAGCGCCCGACTGACCAGCAGGAAGAGGGCGGCCCCCAGCAGCAGCACAAACACCCCGGTGCCGAGGGTGCCGGCCGCGACCCGGCGGTCCCCGCTCATGGCCGCGGCCGCCAGGTCCCGCCAGGGATCGAGCACCGGGGCCCGGAGCACCCGCGCCCCGCCGATCGCCAGCAGGAGGACCACGACCGGTCCGGCGAGGGCGCTGAGGGCAGAGACCCCGATCAGCAGCGCCACCAGGTAGCTGGCGAGCGTACTCAGCGTGAGCCCGAGGAGCAGGCTGAGGGCGAGTCGCTCCGAGCCGCGCCACGGAACCGGCACCAGCCCCAGGGCGAGAGCGCCGGCCACCAGCGTCAGCAGCCAGTAGCCGGCGTCCAGCACCGCCGTCACCGGCATCGGCGCGACCGGTCGCGCCCCAAGGACGCCGCGCCGCCGCTCAGGACCAGCTGGGCAGCCAGAGGTGCTGTCCGAAGGCGGACGCCGAGATCGGCATCCCCGTCCACAGCGGATAGAAATAGATGAACGCGACGAAGATCGCCAGCACCACCGTCCAGGTGACCACGCTGCCGGATGCGGCCGCGAAGCGCAGGCCGCCCACGGTGAGCTGGAGTGAGGACCGGCGCAGCCGGGCGAGTGGGTAGGCGAGGCCGAGGCAGAGGAACGGCAAAGCGCCGATCATCTCGTAGAAGAAGAGCACCCGCGAGGGCCACGACCAGATCAGCAGCCAGTCGAACAGGTACCCCAGCAGGATGAAGGCGGCCACCCGATCCCGGCGGCGGACCACCAGATACAGGCAGGCCGCCAACCCCAGCAGGCCCAGCCACCACAAGATGGGATTGCCCATGTCGCTGACCCAGCCGTAGTTGGCCACCGACTGTCCCGCGACGATGCTGCTGCCCAGACCGGTGTAGGTCGCGTAGAAGAGCACCGGATGGTAGTCGATCGGCCAGCTCCAGAAGGGCGAGGCGAAGGGGTGGGTGGCGGTCAGGGTGGCCTGATAGCTGAGGGAGGCGACGCTGTTCATCTCGACGTCGGTGATCGTCTGTCCCAGGTTGATGCCGGTGGGAAGCCAGATGCGCAGCGGACCGATGTGGTCCTTCGCCAGCGGCATCGCCACCGGCAGCTTGCAGACCGAGTCAGGCGTGGTGAGGCCGGTGCAGACGGCGGTGCCGAGGCCGGTGTCGGCGTAGTTGACGTAGACGGTGTGGGCGATCGTCCAGTAGCGGAAGAACGACACGTAGAAGATCAGCACGATGATGGCGCCGGCCGCGACGTGGTGCCATCCCGCCCGGGCCACCTGCGGGACCCCCCAGGGGGTGGCCCCGCGCCCGGCACCCCCAATCGCGACCGCGCCGCCATCGGAGGTGGCGGCGCGCAGGGCCAGTCGCGGCCAGAGCCAGCGACCCACCAAACAGATCACCATCACGCAGATCGCGGGGATCGTGTCGGCCTTGGCGGCCACCCCCAGACCGGCCGCCACCGCTGTCAGGTAGAGCGTCCAGCGCCAGGCGCGCGGCGTGCGCGCATGCCAGTGCACCAGGAATGACCAGTAGGCCAGCACCACGAAGAACGCCGCGATCATGTCGATCACGGCGGTGCGCGACTCCACCAAGGCGAGCCCGTCGAGCGAGGCGAAGGTGGCCGCCAGCAGGGCAAACCAGCGGTCGCGATTCCAGAGCCGGCGGGCCATCAGATAGATGAGGCCGATGAACAAGCTGCCCAGGATCGCCGGCATGATCCGCCATCCCCAGGGGTTGAACCCGAGCCAGCTGATGCCGCCCGCGATCACCAGCTTGGTGAGCGGCGGCTCGGGGTCGAAGTAGTCAACCCCCTTGAGGTTGTCGATGCCGTCGATCGCGAAGTACACCTCGTCGAAGACGTACCCGCAGGTGTGGCGTTCGGCCGCGTGCGGCCCCACTGGCGCCTTGGTGCAGGCGGCCGGGTCCACCGGGGTGCCCAGGCCCCAGGCACCGATCCCGAGCAGGTCGTGGGTGGGCGATCGGTGCACGCCGGCGGGGGCGGGCACCGTCCCGTTCAGGCTGAAGTGGCCGGACAGGATGTCCGGGAAGATCGGGCTGGCCAGCCGGATCACCAGCGCCACCGCCACGAATCCCCCCGCGATCCAGCAGTCGAGACCGTCGACCCCGGTCAACCCGCGGTGGCGGCGGAGCAGCAAGGAGAGCGCCCAGGGGGACAGGAAGAGCACGAACGCCACCAGCGGGTGAACCGGCCAGTGCATCAGGGCGTCCACCACCGAGAACCCGACCCCGAGTCCCACCGCCGCGCGCCACTCCCGGCGCCAGCGGGACCGGGGCTCGGGCGTCGGCTCGGACCCGGCCGGGGCGCGCCCCTCCGAAAGCCGCCGGGAATCCGCCCCGGGAGGGTCCGGGGTCATGCCGGCCGCCGACGGGCGGGGCGGGGAGGCCGGGCGCCGCGCCCGGAGGCGGCCGGGGGGCGACGGGGGATCGAGGGCGCCAGCGCCTGCTCCAGCCGTCCCGCCCCCTCGACCAGCAGGATCAGGTCGCGCTCGAGCACGATCCGGCGGCCGAGCACGCGCGCCGCGTCGCCGAGGCCCGCCCCGTCCTGGTCGACGCGCACCACCAGCACCGGCCGGGTGGAGTACCGCCGCAGGGTGGTCGGCAGGTGGCCCCGGCGCGAGGGAGAGTCGTAGAGCGACCCCAGCGTCTGGGTCCGGGCCCGCCGGAGCTCGCCGAAGCCGAGCACGCAGCGGCGCCAGCCCGCGTGCAGCAGCAGACCGTCCGCCACCAGGGTGACGTAGCGGGTGGTCCGGCGCCAGTAGATCACCCCGCCGGCCACGATCAGGATCGCCGCCAGCGCCAGCAGGGTGGGGTCCACCACGTGACGCGTGACCACCCCCAGGATGGCGAAGCCGATCAGCAGCACAGCAGGGTAGAGCAACCAGACGCGGTTGCGGCGCCAGAGGTCGTCATCGGCGACCAGGTGGTAGCGGGGGGCCGCCGTCACCTGGGTCACGGGTCGTCCCGCCGCGGCAGGCCCGCCGCGGCGGGGGCCCCCTGGCAGCCACAGGCGGGCAGGGGGCTCAGCTCGCCGACCGCTCGCTCCAACACGGTGCGAACCCGGGCGATGTTGGCGGCGAAGACCTCCAGGACATGGTCGTGGGTGACCGGGGCCACCTCGGGAGCGCCCTCCAGGCCGGCATCGTGGTCCGTGACCAGGGCGATCGCCGCGTAGCAGAGGCCCAGCTCGCGGGCCAGGATCAGCTCGGGGTACCCCGTCATCCCGACCACGTCCCACCCGCAGGCGGTGTACCAGCGGGACTCCGCCCGGGAGCTGAATCGGGGTCCTTGGATCACCACCAGGGTGCCGCGCTGATGGACCGTGACCCCCTCGCCGCGGGCCGCCTCCGCGGCCGCCGCTCGCAGCTCGGGGCAGTACGGGTCAGCGGCGCTGATGTGCCCGACCAGGGGGCCGTCCGCGTAGGTGTCGGCCCGACCGTGGGTCCGGTCAACGAACTGGTCGGGGATGACGAAGGCTCCCGGCTCGATCGCCGCCTGGAGGGAGCCGACCGCGCAGGGGGCGAGGATGCGACGGACGCCCAGCATCCGCATCGCCCAGAGGTTGGCGCGGTAGTTGATCCGGTGCGGGGGGATCGTGTGACCCCGCCCGTGGCGGGGCAGGAAGGCCACCCGTCGGCCGCCGAGCACCCCCAGGGTGCAGACGTCACTGGGGTCCCCGTAGGGGGTGGGGCAGCGGACCGACTCCGCTTGGTCCAGCAGCTGGTAGAGGCCGGATCCCCCGAAGACTCCGATCTCAGCTCGCGGAGCAGCCGTCATGGCGACCCATTATGCAAACCGCGACGGCACGCCACCCCGGTCGCGGCGGGGGCGGTCAGGCCGCCGGACCTGCCGCCAGTGGCACCGCCACAGCCTCTCCCAAAAGGTCGGCGAGGGTGGTCGCGGCGAGCACGGCCCGGGCGGCGGAGTCCGCCCGATCCAGCACCAGCCGCAGCCGGCAGCGACCGGCCCCCTGGCAGCTCTCGGGCTCGGTGAAGCACGCCATCGGGGCGGTCGGCCCCTGGAGGGCGGCCAGCGCCTCGCTGAGCAGGACGCTGGCGGGCGGGCGGGCGAGGACGTGGCCCCCATGGGGCCCCCGGGTGCTGGTGACCAGCCGGTGCCGGCGCAGGCAGAGCAGGACCTGATCGAGAAACGCGGCCGGGATCCCCTGCCGGGCCGCGATCGCGTGGCAGGGGACCGCCGGGCCGGGATAGTGGGCGGCGAGGTCCACCAGCGCGCGCAGGCCGTAGTCGGCCTTCATCGAGAGCCTCACGCGCCCCTCCCCGCCGGAGTGGGCGCCTGAGGCCCGAGACACAAGCAGCCGGGACAGTCGGCGTCAGCCATCGGTGAACGACTCCGCCACGACCATAGGGTACGGCGCGCCACCGGTCAACGCCGAGGTCCGCGAACGGCTACGCTGCGCCCGGCGCGACGGTCCGCCGGGGCCGGGATGGCGGAACGGCAGACGCAGCGGTCTTAAAAACCGCGGCTCGCAAGAGCGTGCGGGTTCGAGCCCCGCTCCCGGCACCGTCCCCAGGTGCCGTCGCCGAGGAGCGGGGACCGGGAGCCGCGACCACAGCTCGGCCAGCAGCGCGGCCCACCCGCGGCTGGACACCCCGTCCCCCGTGCCCTCGACGCGCGCCAAGAGATGCCCTGCGCGCGCGACGGCCGGGAGGGACCGAGCGCGCAGCCCCCAGGCACGGCGCCACGTCGCTCCCGGCGCGGCGCCGTCGTCGGGTCCCCGCCGCCTGCTCCCTCTGTGGATCGGCGCAGACCGATCCGCGCGCGGGACGCCCTCGTGGGTCGGCAATCACAAGCCACCCGATCAGTCGCGGTCCTGCGACGAGGGCGTCACCCCCGCTCCGGCGCCGCCGGCGGCGCCGATGATGGCCGTGAAATGGGTCCCGGCGGCGACCAGGAGCTGGCTGTCTACCGCCTCCGCGCCGTGCAGGTGGGGGCGGTGGCGACGATGCTCGTCCTCGCGACCTCAGCGGTGTACGCGGCCGTGCCCGGCCACCTGTCGATGGCGGTCCCCCAGGTGATCGCGCTGGCGATCGCCGCCTGCCTGGTGACCACCTTGATGGTCGCGGTGGCCGGCCGCCGCCTGCTCTCGCAGCGGGTCCAGCTCCCCGCCCTCTACCTCTGGACCCTGATCAGCCTCGGGCTCACCGACGCCGCCGTGGCCAGCACCGGCAGCGGACGCTCGCCGCTGTGGGTCAACACGCTGCTGGCGGTGATCTTCTTCGCCGCCGTGTACCCGCGTCGCAGCCACGTCCCGCTCCTGCTGCTCGCCGGCGGCGGGTACATCGCCGCGCTTGCCGCCAGCGGCTGGGGGATCACCTGGGCGATCCTGCTGGTACGCTGCGCCAGCCTGGTCGCGACCTACATCCTGGTCGCCTTCCTCGCCCGCGAGCTCGCCCTGATGGCCGATCGACACGCAAGGGCGGCCGAGCGCGCCCGCCACCGGGCCGACCTGCTGGCCGGCGTGGCGGGGGTGGCGACGCGGGGCCTCGGCGCCGGCGCGGAGGCGGTCCTGGCCGCCGCGGTGGAGGCGCCGCTCGCCTGGGGGCAGCCCTGGGCCGCGATCTGGCACCTGGGCGACGGGGGGCTGGGGCGGGTCGGCGCCCGCCAGGGCCTCGCCCCTGCGATGGCGGACTGGCTCGTCGCCACCGCCCCCACCCTCGCCGAACGGCTCCACGACGAGATCCGCCCGCTGGTGGTCGCGACCGCGACGGGGGCCGTGGTCGCCGCTCCGATCCGGGTCGCCGGTCGCCTGGGAGCCCTGCTGGTGGGAGGGTCCGCCCACGACGGGACCGCCGATCCGGACGACGTGGAGGCGATCGGGATCCTCGCCGCCGAGATCGGCGAGGCGCTGGGGGCGGTCGAGCTGCGCGAGGCGCTGGCGGCCAGTGAGGCGCAGTTCCGCGGACTGATCCAGCACGCCACCGACCCGGTCGCCGTGTTCACCCGGCAGGGGCAGATCCTCTACGCGAGCCCGACCTACCGGGCCGCCTTCGGGATCGATCCCGGGCAGATCGACGAGGACGCGCTCCGCCGCCACATCCACCCCCAGGACCGCTCCCAGATGGAGCAGCTGGTCGAGCGGGCGGTGGCTCACCCCGGGCATCCCCTGGTGGCCGAGGTCCGGCTCGCGGACGTGCGCCAGCCGCTCACGGATGCCTCCCGGTGGCGCACCCTGGAGCTCACCCTCTCCGACCTCCGCCACGAGGCCGCGATCGGGGGCATCGTCGCCAACTACCACGACGTCACCGCCCGCAAGTCGGCCGAGCAGGCGGCCGCCCGGGCGGCGGTGCACGATCCCCTCACCGGGCTGGCCAACCGCACGCTGCTCCAGGACCGGCTCGACCATGCGGTTCGGCGCCTCGACCGCCATCCCGGCCTGGTGGGGATGATCCTCATCGACCTGGATCGCTTCAAGACCATCAACGACACCTTCGGCCACGGGGCGGGCGATGTCCTGCTCCGCACCGTGGCCCGGCGGCTGCGCCAGGTGACCCGGCCCGAGGACACCGTCGCCCGCCTGGGGGGCGACGAGTTCGCGATCGCCTGCGAGGATCTCGCCGACGCCCGCGCCATCGTGCAGGTCGCCACCAAGGTGGCGCAGGCGCTGCGCGAGCCGATCGACCTGGACGGGCGCGAGCTGCTCGTGACCCCGAGCATCGGAGTCGCGGTGGGCGGGAGCGGAACCCTCCCGGACGATTTGGTGCGCGACGCCGACATCGCCCTCTACCGCGCCAAGGAGTGCGGCCGAGACCGGATCGAGGTGTTCGACGAGCGTTTGCGCCTGCGGGTGGTGGAGCTGGCCGCGATCGAGCAGGCGCTCCGCCGCGCGCTCGAGCTGGGCCAGCTTCACCAGGTCTTCCAGCCCCTGGTCGACCTGACCACCGGGGCGGTGCCGATGGTGGAGGCGCTGCTGCGCTGGACCCACCCCGAGCTGGGGGTGGTGGACCCGGCCCGCTTCATCCCGCTGGCCGAGGACACCGGGCTGATCCAGTCGATCGGGGAGTGGTCCTTGACCCAGGCCTGCGCCGCAGTCCAGCGGCTGCGGTGCGGCGCTCCCACCGAGACCAGCCACCTGCGGGTGGCGGTCAACGTCTCGGCCCGCCAGCTGCTCCAGGGCGACCTCGGGGCCGCGGTCCGGCGCGCCCTCGCCCAAAGTGGTCTCGAGCCCTCGGCCTTGACCCTGGAGGTGACCGAGAGCTCGGTCATGTCCGACTACGCCACCGCGGCCAACCGGATGCGGGCGCTGCGCCGGCTCGGAGTCGAGATCGCCGTGGACGACTTCGGCACCGGGTACTCGTCGCTGGCGCACCTCCAGGACCTGCCCATCACCGCCCTCAAGGTTGACCGCAGCTTCGTTAGCCGGCTGGAGAGCAGCCCCAACGGGCGCGTGATCGTCAGCGCGGTGGTCGGGCTGGCCCGCTCCCTCGGCTACACCGCGATCGCCGAGGGGGTGGAGACCGGTCCCCAGCTGGAGGCGCTGCGACGGGTCGGCTGCACCCTGGGGCAGGGCTTCCTCTGGACGCCCGGCCTGACCCCCCGGGCCCTGGTCGACTGGCTCCAGCGGACCGGCGCGTCCAGGCGTCTCGACCCCGCGGGCGGCTCAGCGCCCGCGATGATGGAGGACGATGGCCTCGTCCCCGCCGCCTCGCGCCGGAGCCGCGTCCCCAAGTCGCTGGCGTCGGCCTGACCCCGTCCACCAGCGCAGCCGGTCGGCGCCGCTGCCCCCGGTCGCCCCGCCTCCGGCCGCGACCAGCCTGGCGGGATCCCTGCTGGAGGCGGCGACGCTGCTGGAGCGGGAGCGCCTGGGGACGGCGCTGCTCGGCGTGCTCAACGACGCCTTCCGGCTGCCGCCCTGCCGGTTGGTGGTGGCGGACCGGCCCCAGCTCCACGCGACCGACGAGGGCGGGCGGCTCACCCGGCGCACCTACGGCACCTATCGCTGCCGGCTCAGCCGCCCCGGCGACCCCCCCGGGGGGTGCGTCATCCGGATCTACCACCTGACCGCGATCCGCCGCCAGGTGCTGCGCCCACGACCCTTCCTGGACACCCTCCTGCATGAGTGGGTGCACCACCTCGACTTCGCCGGTCTGCGCTTCGACCGCTCGCCCCACACCTCCGGCTTCTATCACCGGCTCCAGGCGGTGGGAGATGCCCTGGGGGTGGGCTCCAGTCCCTCCCCCGCCCCCCGGCCCCGATCGCAGGGGTCACCGGGGGCGACCGCGCGCAGGCGAGGACGGGGTGCCGAGTAGCATGGTGGCGGTCATCCTCGCCCTTTGCGTCCGCCCGTCAGGAGGTCCTCGCGCGATGCACGTCCGCTGCCCCCGGCTCCCTGCCCCCGTCCGGCTCGCTGCCCTCGTCCCGCTCGCCGGCCTGGTCCTGGCAGCCTGCGGGAGCGGCCCGATCCCCGGTCAGCCCGCCGGAACCGGCGGCGCAACCGCGCCCCCCGCCACCGGGAGCGGTTGCTCGGCAGCGACCGCGTCCAGCGCGGTGACGATCGACGCGACCAACGCCTCCCGGTTCGTCCCCGCCACCGCCTGCCTCAAGGCGGGCGGCACCATCACCTGGAAGAACGTGGGCAACCTCTACCACACCACCACCGACGAGTCGAGCCTGGCCGCGGTGCCGGCGGATGCGGCGCTGCCGACCGGCGCCGCCAGCTGGGACCACGCCCTGCTGCCGGGGGCGAGCTTCAGCCTGAAGCTCACCACCCCGGGGCTGTACAAGTACTTCTGCATCCCCCACGAGAGCCTCGGGATGCTGGGCCAGGTCACCGTCGTCGCGTGATCCCCCGGGAGCCGAGGGCGGGAGGGACGGACGGCGGGGTCCGCCCCTCCCGCGCCCGCCGGTGACGATGCGCTTCGCGGGGCGAATGGACCGGCTCGGTACCGAGAGCGCCTTTGAGGTGCTCGCCCGGGCGCGCCGGCTGGAGCAGGACGGACGCACGGTGGTCCACCTCGAGATCGGCGAGCCGGACTTCGCCACCCCCGAGCCGATCATCGCCGCCGCCGAGCGCGCGCTCCGGGGGGGCGCCACCCACTACACCCCGGCGGCGGGGCTCCCCGAGGTGCGCGCCGCGATCGCGGAGGCGGTCGGCCGGCGCGGGGGTCGGAGCGTGGACCCGGCCGAGGTGGTGGTGGTCCCGGGCTCCAAGAACATCCTGGCGTTCGCCCTGTTGGCCCTGATCGAGCCGGGCGACGAGGTGATCATCCCCGACCCCGGCTACCCCATCTACCGATCGCTGGTGGAGTTCATCGGGGCGGTCGCGCGCCCGCTGGTGCTGCGGGAGGCGAACGACTTCCGGCTCGACCCCGAGGAGCTGGCCCACCTGATCGGCCCCCGCACCCGGATGCTGATCCTGAACAGCCCCCACAATCCCACGGGGGGCGTCTGCACCGCGTCCGACCTCGATGCCGTCGCCGAGCTGGTCTGCCGCCACGACCTCACTGTCGTCAGCGACGAGATCTATCACCGCATCGCCTTCGAGCCGCAGCCGGCCCCCTTGTGGTCGCGGCCCGAGCTGGCCGACCGCACCGTGGTCCTCGACGGGCTCTCCAAGACCTACGCGATGTGCGGCTGGCGACTCGGCTATGGGGTGATGCCGGTGGAGCTCGCCCGGCGGATGGAGGTCCTCCTGATCAACTCCAGCTCCTGCGCCGCCGCCTTCACCCAGCTGGCGGCGGTGGAGGCGCTCACCTCCCCCGCCGCCGAGGCGGCGGTGGAGCAGATGGTGCGGGAGTTCCGCCGCCGCAGGGACCTGCTGGTGGCGGGACTGGAGCGGCTCCCGGGGGTGCGCTGCCGGCGGCCCGCCGGCAGCTTCTACGCCTTCCCCAACGTGGAGGGCACCGGCTGGGAGGGCCGCGCCCTGGCCGACCGGCTGCTCCACCAGGCCGGGGTCGCGGTGCTGGCCGGGGAGGCCTTCGGCCCGGCCGGCCGGGGCCACCTCCGGCTCGCGTACACGGTGGGGGTGGAGCAGTTGCAGGACGCGCTGGAGCGGATCGGAGGGTTCTTGGCCTCCAGCCCGGTGCCGGAGCCGGCCGCCGCCAGCTGACCCCGAGGGCCCCCGGGCCCTACGGGACCCGGGCGCCCTCGGCGCGGGTGCCGGCCCCGTCACCGCCCCCCACTGAGGTGGTGGCGCCGACCAGCGCGTCGGTCGCGCGCGCCAGGGCCCCCTGTCGGCCCTCGTCGGCGTACTGGCGCCAGACCTCGTTGCCGCCGGTGCGCCAGTCGACGCTGGGACGCTCCAGCAGGATCGGGTCGACCCGATGGGTGTGCTGGGCCACCAGCTGGATCAGCGAGTCGACCAGCGTCTCGCCCAGGTAGTGGGGCTGCAGGCCGAGGTCGAGCAGCCGAGTGTGCTTGGCGTTGTAGTAGTGCTCCTCCAGCTCCACTCGGGGATTGGGCAGGTGCACGATGGTGGTGTCCTGGCCATGCTGGCGGCGGGCCGCCGCGACCAAGTCGGCCAGCTGGTTCAAGGAGAACTGCTCGGTGAACTGGTTGAACACCCGGCAGTCGCCCTCCTCGGGAGGATTCTCCAAGGTGAGGGTAATGCAGGCCATGGTGTCGCGAATGTCGAGGTAGCCCCGAGTCTGGCCGCCTTTGCCGTAGACGGTGACGGGATTGCCGGTCGCCGCCTGCACGCAGAAGCGGTTGAGGGCGGTTCCCCAGATCGAGTCGTAGTCGAGCCGGGTGATCAGATCGGGGTGGAGCAGGGTGTCCTCGGTCTCGCACCCATACACCACCCCCTGGTTGAGGTCGGTGGCGCGCAGCCCCCAGATCCGGCTGGCGAAGTGGATGTTCTGACTGTCGGCCACCTTCGAGAGGTGGTAGAAGCTGTGCGGCACCTTGGGGTAGGGCAGCCGATCGCTGCGCCCGTTGTGCTCGATCGTGATGTAGCCCTCTTCGATGTCGATGTTGGGGGCGCCGTACTCCCCCATCGACCCCAGCTTGATCAGATGGCACTCGGGCACGTGCGCTCGCAGCGAGAAGAGCAAGTTGAGGTTGCCCACGATGTTGTTGACCTGGGTCCGCACCGCATGCTCGCGATCGATCATCGAGAACGGCGCGCTCCGCTGCTCCGCGAAATGGACCACCGCCTCGGGGCGCCAGCGGGCGATGCAGGCGTCGAGCGCCTCGTGGTCGCAGAGGTCGATCCGCTCGTCGATGATGGTGCGGCCGGTCAGCTCCCGCCAGCGGGCCACCCGCTGCTCCATGGTCGCGATCGGGATCAGGCTCTCGGTGCCGCCCTCCTCGTCCCAGCGGCGCCGCGCCAGGTTGTCGACGGCGACCACCTTGTGGCCGAGCCGCGACAGGTGCATGGCCATGGGCCACCCGATGTAGCCGTCCGCTCCCAGCACGATGACGGTCTTGGCTGTGCTCACGGGTCTTCGCTTAGCCTCCTCACTTGGTCGCCCGGCCGCGTACGCGCGGCGCGTTGGACGCTCGACGGGGCGGGCGTCACCCGCGACCATGCGCGCCCGCCGACCCCCGGGCGAGAGGGTAGCAGGTCGAGCGCGGGCGGGCGCCGCCAGGGCGGGGACGCCGGCGCCGGGCTGTGGGGTCGGCGGCGCTCAGGGCTCGGGGATCCCGTCGGGCAGCGGTCGTCCCGCAGCCAGCAGGCGTTGGTCCTCGTCGGCGATCCGCCGGAGCTCGAGGATGAGGGCGTCCACCAGCTCCGCCTCGGGCATGGTCTTGAGGACCACCCCCTTGCGATAGAGGATCCCCTTCTGGCGGCCCCCGGCGATGCCGATGTCGGCGTGCATCCCCTCCCCCGGTCCGTTGACGACACAGCCCATCACCGAGACGGTGAGGGAGCGGCGCACCCCGCGGAGCGCCTCCTCCACCCGCGCCACCATCGGCATCATGTCGATCTCTAGGCGGCCGCAGGTGGGGCAGGCGATCAGGTTGGGACCGCTGGGGCGCGTCTCCAAGGTGGCGAGGATCTGGCGGGCCACCCGGACCTCCTCCTCGGGCTCGTCCACCAAAGAGACCCGGATGGTGTCCCCGATCCCCTCGGCGAGCAGCAGCCCGATCCCCATCGCGCTCTTGATCGCCCCGCTGCGGGTGGGACCGGCCTCGGTGAGCCCGAGATGGAGCGGGTAGCGCTGGTCGGAGGCGGCGAACTGGCGGTTCGCGGCCACGTTGGTGAGGACGTCGGAGGCCTTGAGCGACACCTTGATGTCGCGGAAGTCGAGCGCTTCCAGGATCCGGATGTGCCCCATCGCCGCCGCCACCATCCGAGCCCCCACCTCCTGCGGCCCCCCGTCCCCGCGTCCGCGGGCGAGGTGGCCCCGATCCGGCAGCGACCCCGCGTTGACCCCGATCCGGATCGGGATCCCGGCCACGCGGCAGCGCCGGGCGATCTCCGCGACCTTCTCCGGCTGGCGGATGTTGCCGGGATTGAGGCGCAGGCACTGGACCCCGGCGTCGATCGCCATCAGCGCCAGGGGAGCGTCGTAGTGGATGTCGGCCACGATCGGCAGCCGCGAGCGCCGCACGATCTCGGTGAGCTTCTGGCCCGCCTCGCGGGTGTCACAGGTGACGCGGATCAGGTCGGCACCGGCGTCGGCGGCCCGGGCGATCTGGTTGACGGTCCCCTCGACGTCCTCGGTGGGCGTCTTGGTCATGGTCTGGACGCTGACGGGCGCGGCGCCCCCGATCACCACCGACCCGACCCGCACCGGCACCGTGCGTCGCCGCCGGGGACCCCCGGGGACCTCGGCGCCCGCCGCCTCCGCCCGCATCGGAAGCGGCACCGTCACCGTGGGCGCCACCCGCGCGGTCGGCGTGGCCATCCTCAGGACCCCAGGTGGAGGTTGGTGATGTCGCCGTAGGTCGCGTAGAAGGCCAGCATCAGGATCAAGGCTAACCCAACCATGTGGACCAGCGCCTCGCGCTGCGGGTCGAGCCGGCGCCGCCGGACCCACTCCAGCCCCACGAAGAAGAGCCGGCCGCCGTCCAGGAAGGGAACCGGCAGCAGGTTGAAGAGCCCGAGGTTCAAGCTGATCACCCCGACCAGGGTGAGGTATGCGATCGGTGAGACCTGGGTCGCCACCGAGGTGGCCTCGGCGATGCCGACCGGCCCGGTGAGATGCGCCTGGCCCGCCCCGTGGGGCGCGACCAGGGTCGCCAGCCCGTGGAAGATTCCCGCGATCTCCTGGGGCACGGCCAGGAAGCCGATCCCGAGCGCCACCGGCAGCGCGCGCGGCGGTCCGCTGAAGGCGGGCAGGATGTAGTTGCCGATCGGCAGGAGATAGCCGACCTCCCAGCTGACCAGGAGCTGGGCGGGCGCGACCGCGGTGCTGCCACGGCGCGACCCCAGCACCCACCCGACCCGGATCGGACGGCCCGGCCGCAGCGGGCCCAGGCCGCCAGACCGCGCGACCGGAACCGGGTGGCCGTCCAGAGCCACGATGCGCGCCTCCAGCGGGATCGCCGGACGCGCCGCCAGCCCCACCCAGTGCAGCTGGGGTCGCACCGTGACGGTGCGGGACGGCCCCCCGCCATAGGGGCGGACGGTGACCGCCACCGGGCGGCCGCCGTCCGCCTGGAGGCGGTCGCGCAGCTGGCCGACGCTGCCGACGCGCCGTCCGTCCAGGGCCACGATCGAGATCGATCCCCGCAGGCCGGCGGTGGCCAGACCGCCCCCGGGGGCGACCGCCGGCCCCGGGGTCCCCAGCAGCGCCGCCACCGTGAAGAGGCAGCCGGCGAGGATGAGGTTCATCGCCCCCCCGGCCACCAGCACCAGGGCGCGGCGGGCCAGGGACGCGCGCACGAACGCGCGCGAGCCTCCATCGTGGGGAGGCTGCTCGAGCCCGGTCATCCCCGCCATCCGCACGAACCCCCCGGCGGGGATGAGGCGCAACGCGTACAGGGTCTCCCCGCGCCGGACACTCAGCAGGCGAGGACCGAACCCGACCGCGAACTCCTCCACCGCGATCCCGGCGCGCTTGGCGGTGACGAAGTGGCCCAGCTCGTGGACCAGCACGACCGCCAGCAGCATGAGGGCGATCCCGCCGACGCTCTGCCAGGTCCAGGTGAACATCAGGGTAGCTGGGGCGCGGCCGCCACGGCGCGGCCGGCGGGGAGCTGGGCTCGCACCGCCTGACGGGCCCAGCGATCCGCCGCCAGGATCGTGTCCAGCGAGGTCCGCGCGGGCGGCTCGAAGCGCGCCAGCACGCCCTCCACCATGGGAACGATGGCGGTGAAGCCGAGCCGGCCAGCCAGGAAGGCGGCGACCGCGGCCTCGTTGGCGGCGTTGAGCACGGCGGGGTGGGCACCCCCGCGCTCACCCGCCCGGCGGGCGATCCCGAGCGCGGGAAACCGCTCGGGATCCACCGGCTCGAAGTGCAGCGGCGGGCAGGCGGCGAGCGCCAGGGGCGGCACCACCTGCGGGAGGCGGCGCCCGCCGGTGAGGGCGAGCGCGATCGGCCCCCGCATGTCGGCGGGGCCGAGCTGGGCCAGCATCAGCCCGTCGACGAACTCCACCGCCGAGTGCACCTGGCTCTCCGGGTGCACCACCACGTCGATGCGCGGGTAGGGGACGTCGAAGAGAAAGTGGGCCTCGATCACCTCCAGCCCCTTGTTCATCATCGTGGCGCAGTCGACGGTGATCTTCGGCCCCATCCGCCAGGTGGGGTGGCGCACCGCGTCCTGGGCGGTGACCTGCTCCAAGGCGGCCCGGGGCCAGGTCCGGAACGCACCCCCGCTGGCGGTGAGCACCAGCCGGGCGACGCTGGCCGGCTCCTCGCCCCGCAGGCACTGCCAGATCGCGCTGTGCTCGCTGTCGACCGGTACCAGCCGCGCTCCCCCGGCGCGGGCGGCCTGGGTGACCACCTCGCCGGCCATCACCAGCACCTCCTTGGTCGCCAGGGCGACGCGGATGCCGGCGCGGCAGGCGGCCAGGGTCGGCTCCAGCGCGGCGGCGGCGCCCCCGCCCACCAGCACGACATCGACCTCCGGCGCCCCGCAGAGCCGCCGCGCCGCCTCCTCGCCGACCGAGACCCCGGGCGGCACCGGGCCGTCGGGGTGGACCACCACCAGGGGCACCGGGCCGAAGCCGGCGGCCGCCGCCACCAGGGCCCCGGCGCGGCTGCCCGCCACCGCCCCCGCGAGCTCGAACTCCTGCGGGTAGCGCTGGATCACATCAAGCGCCTGCCGGCCGATCGAGCCGGTGGCGCCAAGCAGGACGACGCGGGTGGGCACCAGGATGGGGGGGGAGCGGCTCGCAGGGGTGGCCGACATGGTCCGCCGGGGCACCGGCGGTCAGAGCGCGTGCAGCACTCTCAGGATCGAGTATACGACCGGCCCCACCAGGACCACGCTGTCGAGGCGGTCGAGCAGCCCCCCGTGGCCGGGGATCCAGCCGCCCGCGTCCTTGACCCCGGCGGAGCGCTTCAGCTGGGACTCCACCAGATCCCCGGCCTGCGACGCGGCGCCCGCCAGCAGGCCGCATCCGATCGCCGCCGCCAGCGGAACCTGGGGCCGGAGCCCGGGCAGCACCACCGCCATCAACACGACCGCGGCGGCCAGACCGGCCACCGCCCCCTCCACGGTCTTGTGCGGGCTGATGCTGGGGAAGAAGGGGTGGCGCCCCACCGTCGAGCCCACCAGGTACGCGGCGGTGTCGCTCACCACCGCCACCGCCAGCACCGCCAGGACCACCCCGCCGGCCTCGCTGTGAGGCAGCGGCGCGCGCCGCAGCAGCACCAAGAACCCCAAGCCGTCGCCCAGCCACACCGCTCCCGCCACCCCCATTGCGAACGCCACAAACGGCCGCTCCCGGTGGGAGCGCAGCAGCAGCAGGGGCAGTCCGGGCAGGAGGGCCAGCCCGATCCCGACCTCCAGGGCGGAGCCCCCGGGGATGACCCCGCGCAGCAGCAGGAGCCCCGCGAGCGGTCCCATCAGCCACCAGGCCGGCTCGCAGCCCATCCGGGCGCCGAGCCGGCGGAATTCCTCGAGCCCGACCAGCAGGGCCAGCGCGCTCACCCCGAGGAAGGCCGGGCCGCCGGCCAGCGCCGCGGCCACCACCAGGGCAGCGAGCACGGCGCCGCTGATGAGACGCCGCAGCAGCGTCACCCCGGCCCGCCCTCCTCAGTCGGTGACGCCGCCGAAGCGGCGGCGTCGGGCGGCGAAGTCCTGGAGCGCCACCTCGAGGTCGTGCACCCCGAAATCGGGCCAGAGTGTGGGGGTGACGTGGAGCTCGGCGTAGGCCGCCTGCCAGAGCAAAAAGTTGCTGGTGCGGAGCTCGCCGGCGGTGCGGATCACGAGATCGGGATCGGGCAGTCCGGCGGTGTAGAGCGCACCCGCCAAGGTGGCCTCGTCGACCCGGGTGAGGTCGCGGCCCGCCGCCGCCAGGCGGCGCACCGCGTCGACGATCTCCGCGCGCCCGCCGTAGTTGATCGCGACGCAGAGCACCCCCGCGCGATTCGCCTGGGTCAGCCGCTCGGCGGTGTCGATCATCGCCCCCAGGCTGGCCGACAGCTCCGAGCGCCGCCCGATCACCCGGATCCTGACGCCGCTCCGGTGCAGCTCATCGACCTCCCGTTCCAGGGTCTGCTCGAAGAGCTGCATCAGCGCGCCCACCTCCTCGGCGGGGCGGGACCAGTTCTCGGTGGAGAACGCATAGAGGGTCAGGTGGTGGACACCGGCCTGGTCGGCGGCCTCCATCACCGGGCGGATGGTCTCGATCCCGGCGCGGTGGCCATCGGTGCGCTGGAGGCCGCGCTGGCGGGCCCAGCGGCCGTTGCCGTCCATGATGATGCCGATGTGGCGGGGCAGCACGGCGGGCGGAGCGGTCATCGGCCACGGAGCCGCGGGCTCACACCTCCATCAGGTCGGCTTCCTTGCGGCGGGCGGTCTCGTCGACCTGCTCCACGAAGTGGTCGGTGATGCGCTGCAACTCGACGTGAGCGCGGCTCGCCTCGTCGGCCGAGATGGAGCCCTCCTGCTCCAGCCGGCGCAGCTGCTCCATGTCGTCGCGCCGGATGTTCCGGATCGCGACCCGGGCCTCCTCGGCGCGGGCCTTCACCAGCCGCACGAACTCGCGCCGCCGCTCCTCGTTCAGAGACGGGATCGGCACCCGGATCAGATGGCCGTCGTTGCCGGGGTTCAGCCCCAGCTCGCTGCGTTGAATCGCCTTCTCGATGGCGGCCATGATGCTGCGGTCGAACGGCTGGATCACGATCAGGCGCGGTTCCGGGGCGGAGATGCTGGCCAGCTGGTTCAGCGGCAGGGTGGTCTCGTAGGCCTCGACCGGGAGCTGGTCGACCAGGCCGGGGGTGGCCCGGCCGGTGCGGATCGCGGCCAGGACGCCGTGCAGCGACTCCACGCTCTTGCCCATCCGGGTGGTGGAGTCGGCCAGCAGGTCGGGGATCACCAGGGGGCGCTCCCGTCGTCGACCAGGGTGCCGGTGGGCTCCCCGCGCAGCGCCCGCTCGATGCTCCCCTCGGAAAAGAGGTCCAGCACCAGCACCGGCAGCCGGTTGTCCATGCAGAGGGTGATCGCGGTGTTGTCCATCACCTGTAGCCCACGGTTGAGCACCTCCAGGTACGAGAGCCGGGAGAATCGGGTCGCCCCGGGCTCCAGCACGGGGTCGGCCGAGTAGATGCCGTCGACTTTGGTGGCCTTGATCAGCAGGTCGGCCCCGATCTCGGCGGCGCGCAGGGCGGCGGCGGTGTCGGTGGTGAAGTAGGGGTTGCCGGACCCCGCGCTGAAGATCACCACCCGTCCCTTCTCCAGATGGCGAATGGCGCGGCCGCGGATGAACGGCTCCGCCACCTGGTGCATCTCGATCGCCGATTGCACCCGCGTCTCCAGGCCCTGGGCTTGGAGCGCATCGCGCAGGGCGAGCGCGTTGATGACCGTCGCCAGCATGCCCATGTAGTCGCCGGTGACCCGGCTGAGACCCTGCTCCGCCGCCGCCAGCCCGCGGAAGATGTTGCCGCCGCCGACGACGATCGCCAGCTCGGTGCCCACCTGATGCGCCCGATCGACCTCCGCGGCCACCTTGCCCAGCACCGGGGGCGCGATCCCGAACGGGCGGTCGCCCATGAGGGCCTCGCCCGAGAGCTTGAGCACGACCCGCCGGTACGCGGGCGCACCGCGGCGGGCGTCGACCGGGCGCCCGGCGACCACCGCGGCGGCCTCTTCAGGCACCCGGCAGCTCCGGGGCGCCCGCGGGCCCCTCGCCCAGGGTGTAGCGGGTGAAGCGGGAGACGTCGACGTGCTCGCCCAAGGTGGAGGCCACCTCGCGGATCACCTCCTCGACCCGGCGCCGGCGGCTCCCCTCGTCGCGAACCCAGGGCTGATCCATGAGGCACACGCGCGCAAAGTAGGCGTCCAGCTTGCCGGTCATCATCCGCTCCGCCACCGCCGGCGACTTGCCCTGATCCTCCGCCTGTCCGCGACTGATCCGCTGCTCCCGCTCCACCTCGGCCGGGGGCACGTCCTCGCGACGCAGGTACTCCGGGCTGTGGGCGGCGATCTGCAGGGCGAGGTCGTGCACCAGCTGGCGGAACCGATCGGTGCGGGCCACGAAGTCGGTCTCGCAGTTCACCTCCAAGAGGACCCCGACCCGGCCACCGGGGTGGATGTAGGCGTCGACCAGACCCTCGCGCACCACCCGCCCGCTGCGCCTGCCGGCGTCGGCCATCCCCTTGCGACGCAGCGCCTCGCGGGCCCGCTCGAGATCGCCGTCGGTCTCAACCAGCGCGCGCTTGGCGTCCATGATCCCGGCGCCGGTCATCTCGCGCAGCCGCTTGACCAGCGCCGAGGGGATCTCGCTCATGCCGGTGGCCCCGCGGCCGCCGGGGCATCCGCCCCCGTGGCCTGGCCGTCGGCGGGGGAGTCGGCCGCGGCCGCGGGTGGGCCCGGCGGAGCCGCCGCCGCCGCCGCCGCCGCCTCCGCCAGGGCCTCCGCCGCCGCCGCGGCCTCCGCCGCCTGGGCGAGCTGCTGGGACTGGAGCTCGGCCGCCCGGGCGGCGTCGATCTGGCGGCGCTGGTCCAGCCCGGCGACGCACGCATCGGTGAGCCGCTGGACGATCAGCCGGACGCTGCGAATCGCGTCGTCGTTGCCGGGGATCACCCAGTCGATCTCATCGGGGTCACAGTTGCTGTCGGTGATCGCGACGATCGGCACCCGCAGCTTGCGGGCCTCGGTGACCGCCAGCCGCTCCTTGTGGGGGTCCACCACGAAGAGGGCCGCGGGGAGGCGGCGCATCCCCGCGATGCCGCCGAAGTTGCGCTCCAGGCGGTCCATCTCGTCCTCGAGCCGGCTCGCCTCCTTCTTCGGGAGCGCCCCGAAGTCGCCGCGCTCCCGCATCTCGCGAAGGTCGGCGAGGCGCCGGAGCTGGCGCTTGATCACCTCGAAGTTGGTGAGCATGCCCCCCAACCACCGGGTGACGACGAAGAACTGGCCGCTGCGCTGGCACTCCTCCACCAGGGTGTCCTGGGCCTGCTTCTTGGTCCCCACGAAGAGCAGCTGGCCCCCCTGGGCCACGGTGTCATGGGCGAAGCCGCAGGCGGCATCGAGCCGGTCGACGGTCTGGGCCACATCGATGATGTGGATCCCGCCCCGCTCGGCGAAGAGGAAGGGGCGCATCTTGGGGTTCCACCGACTGGTCTGATGACCGAAGTGGACCCCCGCCTGGAGCAGCTCGGTGAGCGTGGCGACGGGCATGGCTCGCCCTCCCTGGGAGTGGTTGACCTCTGCCCGGCCTCAGCCGCGGGCCGGCCCCTCGGGTGGGGACCCCGAGCCGCGTCATCCGGGCATGCGTATTTGACTGCCGGCCGCATCTTACCCGATGGCGGCCCCCCTCACTCCTTTCGGGGAGATCGGAGCGCCCGAGGGTGGGCCGGAGCCGACCCTCAGAGCACGTAGCGCCGGAGGTCGTCGTTGCGGACCAGGTCCCCGAGGCGCGCCCGCACGTACCCCTGATCCACCCGCACCGGCGCGTCGGTGAAGGCGTCGGCCCCGAACGCGACGTCCTCCAGCACCCGCTCCATCACGGTGAAGAGGCGACGGGCGCCGATGTTCTCATCGCGCTGGTTGACCTCGAACGCCTGCTGGGCGAGCTCGGCCACCCCGTCCTCGGTGAAGACCAACTCCACCCCCTCGGTCCTCAGCAGGGCAGCGTACTGGCGGGTGAGGGCGTTGCGCGGCTCGACCAGGATGCGCCGGAGGTCCGCCTCCGTGAGCGCCTGCAGCTCGACTCGAATCGGGAACCGTCCCTGGAATTCGGGGATGAGGTCGGAGGGCTTGGTCATGGTGAAGGCGCCGGCGGCGATGAAGAGGACGTGGTCGGTGCGGACGGTGCCGTAGCGGGTGCTGACCGCCGAGCCTTCGATGACCGGGAGCAGGTCACGCTGGACCCCCTGGCCGCTGACATCGGGGCCGTGACCGTCGCCGGTCGGCCCGGCGATCTTGTCGACCTCGTCGATGAAGACGATCCCCCGCTCCTCGACCTGGCGGATCGCGTCGTCATAGACGCTGTCGATGTCGACCAGACGGTCCGTCTCCTCCTGGGTGAGAACGTGGCGGGCGTCGGCGACGCTCATCCGCTTGAGGCGCTTGCGGGGCGGGGCCATCTGGCTGAAGAAGTCGGCCAGCGACCAGCCGATCTCCTCGTAGCCGGTGCCCGAGAAGACCTCCACCGGGGGCGTGTAGCTCTCCTCCACCTCAATCTCCACCAGCCGGTCCTCCAGCTGGCGCGCCGCCAGCTTGCGGGCCAGCACCCGCCGCCGCGTGCGCAGGCGCCGGGCCAGCTGGGGGCTCTCTGGGCGAAGTCCCGCCTCGGCCCCGCCCTCTCCGCCGCCCGCCGCGGCGAGCCGCTCGGATGCCCGGTCCGGTCCCGGGGGCGACCCCGGCGCGGTCGGGGCCGGGTCGACCTCGACCACGACCGGCAGGTCCGCGGGCGGGGACGGGGCGCCGGCCGGCGAGGGGGGCGACTCGACCGCCTGGTCCGCCTGGTCCGCCTCCATCAGCCGGTCCACGATGCGGGCCTCGGCCCGGCGCTTGGCCTCCTCCTCCACCTCGCTCACCCGGCGGCCCTGGACCTCGGTGATTGTCTGCTCCAGCAGATCGCGCACGATCGACTCCACATCGCGTCCGACGTAGCCGACCTCGGTGAACTTGGTGGCCTCGACCTTGATGAAGGGCGCCTGGGCGATCTGGGCCAGCCGACGCGCCACCTCGGTCTTGCCGACACCGGTGGGTCCGATCATGAGGATGTTGCTGGGCAGGATGTCGTCACGCTCCTCGGCCGGCACCTCCATCCGGCGGTGCCGGTTGCGCAGCGCGATCGCCACCGCCCGCTTCCCGGCCGCCTGACCGATGATGTAGCGGTCGAGTTCGGCGACGATCTCAGCCGGCCGCAGCTGGGGCCCCATGGTCCGCCTCCTCGCCCGGGGTGGTCTTAGGTCCACCCCCCACCGCCACGGCATCCGCTCCCAGGACGGTCGGCGCGGGGTCGGCGGGCGCGGGCCGGGACAGGGTGTGGACCGAGATGGTGTCGTTGGTGTAGATGCAGAGCGACGCGGCGATCTCCAGCCCCCGGCGGGCGATCTCGGCCGCGTCCATCTCGGTGTGGCGCAGCAGCGCCCGCGCGGCGGCGTGGGCGAAGGGCCCGCCGCTGCCGATGGCGCAGATGTCGTCGTCCGGTTCGATGATGTCGCCCTCGCCGGTGAGCAGCAGCATCTGGTCCGGATCGGCCACCACCAGCATCGCCTCCAGGTGGCGCAGGTAGCGGTCGGTGCGCCACTCCTTGCCCAGCTCCACCGCGGCCCGGAGCAGATTCCCCTGGTGCTGGTCCAGATGGCGCTCGAACTTGTCGAACAGGGCGAAGGCATCGGCGACCGCTCCCGCGAAGCCCACCAGCACCCGCTCGTTGTAGAGGAAGCGCACCTTGCTGGCATGGTGCTTCATCACCACGTCGCCGACCGTCACCTGGCCATCGCCGGCCAGCGCCACCTGGTCGCCACGCTTCACCGCCAAGATCGTGGTGGCGCGGGGACGCATCCCGCTGACAGAGCTCACGTGGCCCCGATTCTACCCGCGAGCGCCAGCAGCCAACCCGGCCGCGCGCGCCGGCTCATGCGGCGGGGGTGGTCCGCCGCCCCCCGGCTCCCTTGCCGCCCGCCGGGCTGCGGCCCCCGGTGCGCCTGGCGCCGGTCCGTGTGGCCGGGGTCCGCCCGGCGACCGGGCGGCCCGGCTTGGGAGCCGGCGCCGGCCCCGACCCGGCGTCCGCCGCCGCACGCGGCGGACGGTAGCGGCACGTCGGGTAGCCGGCGCAGCTGACGAACGGCCCGAACCGGCCCTGCCGGCGCACCAGCGGCTTGCCGCAGTCGGGACAGCTCGCGCCGGTCGGCTCGGGGGCGGGGCGGGTGCCGGCGGCCTCGCCGCTCTGGGGGCGGATGTAGCGGCAGGCGGGATACCCGGAGCACCCGACAAAGGGGCCGCGCCGGCCGGTGCGCTCCACCAGGGGCTTGCCGCAGTCCGGGCACGCCTCGCCGGTCGGGGTGGGGGCGGGGCGCGACTCCTTGCCCTGAATGTAGTCGCACTCGGGGAAGCGGGAGCAGCCGACGAACTCGCCGAACCGTCCGCTGCGGACGACCAGGTCGGCGCCGCACCGGGGGCAGGGCTCCCCCACCGGGGTCGCCTCCACCTTGACCCGGGGCATGTCCGACTCGGCCCGCTCCAAGTTGGCGGCGAAGGGAACGAACCAGCTCCGCACCACCGGGATCCAGCTGCTGCTGCCGCCCTCGATCGCGTCCAGCTGTGACTCCATCTCGGCGGTGAAGCCGACGTCCACGATGTCGGGGAACTGGCCCTTCAGCGCCTGGTTCACCGCCTGCCCGAGCGGGGTGGGATGGAGCCGGCGCTCGACCTGCCGGACGTAGCCGCGAGCTTCAACGGTGTCGATGGTGGGGGCGTAGGTGCTCGGGCGGCCGATCCCGCGCTCCTCGAGCTCGCGGATCAGGGTGGCCTCGGTGAAGCGCGGCGGCGGCTGGGTGAAGTGCTGCTCCGCCTCGGTCCCGAGCAGTCCCAGCAGCTGGCCCTGCTCGAGCGCGGGCAGCTCCGACTCGTCGCGCTCCGGGTCGCGCGGGAGCACCCGCAGGAAGCCGTCGAACACGAGCCGCGACCCGTTGGCGCGGAAGCGGCAGAGCCCGCTGGCGATCTCGACCCGGGTGGTGTCGAAGCGAGCCGCCGTCATCCGCCCGGCTACGAAGCGCTGCCAGATCAGCCGGTAGAGCCGGAGCTGGTCGGGGGTGAGGTGCGCCGCCACCGCCTCGGGCGTGCGCTCCACCGCGGTCGGGCGGATCGCCTCGTGGGCGTCCTGCGCCGCCACCGGGCTCTTGGAGCGCTTGGCCGCGGCCCCCGGCCCCACGTACTCCGGCCCGTAGCTGCTGCGCACGAAGGCCCCGGCCTCGCCCGCGGCGAGGTCGCTGACCCTAGTGGAGTCGGTGCGCATGTAGGTGATCAGGCCGACCGGACCCTCCTCCCCGAGGTCCACCCCCTCGTAGAGCTCCTGGGCCAGGCGCATCGTCCGCTTGGGGCTGAGGCGGAGCTGGGCCGAGGCGTCCTGCTGCAGGGTGCTCGTGATGTAGGGGACGGGCGGATTGCGCCGGGTCACCCGCCGCTCGATCGTCGCCACCCGGAAGGGCGTCGCGGCCACCTCAGCCTCTACCCCCCGGGCGCTGGCCTCGTCCGCCAGCTCGTGCTTGACGATCTCCTCGCCCTGTTGGCGGCCGTGGTAGCGAGCCCGGATCTCGGCGCCGTCGTCGGTGCCGAGCCGGGCGTCGACCGTCCACGATTCCACCGCGACGAAGCCGACGATCTCCTCCTCCCGGTCGCACACGAGACGGACCGCGACGGACTGCACCCGTCCCGCCGAGGTCCCCTTGCGCACCTTGCGCCAGAGCAGAGGGCTCAGCTTGTAGCCGACTAGCCGGTCGATCACCCGACGCGCCTGCTGCGCGTCCACCAGCCGCTGGTCGATCGGGCGCGGCTGGGCCAGAGCCGCCTCCACCGCGGGCCGGGTCACCTCGTGGAAGACGATCCGCTCCGGCTGGCGGAGCTGCAGCTCCTTGGCGATGTGCCAGGCGATCGCCTCGCCCTCGCGGTCAGGGTCGGAGGCGAGCAGGGTGCGGGACGCGCGCCGGGCGGCGGCCCGGAGCTCACGCACCTGCGCCTCCTTGCCGGGAATGACCGCGTACTGGAGCGCGAAGTCATGGTCCACGTCGATCCCGAGCTTGGACTTGGGCAGATCCACGACGTGCCCCATCGAGGCACGCACGTCGTAGTCCCGGCCGAGGAACTTGGCGAGCGTGCGCGCCTTGCTGGGCGACTCGACGATGACGAGGTTGGAGGCAGCCATTACCACGAGCAGGGGGCGAGGGAGCGGGCAGGACACTCGAGCCGGCCCGCGGCGGGGGGAGCGGAGCGACTCGCGATTCTAGCAATCGCCTCCCGCGACCCCGCGCCGGGATCGGGGGCCGCCCCCTGGGTGTGCCCCACGATCGGCCTGCCCAAACCTCGCGGCCCCCCCGACTGGCCCGACCGAGCTCCCGCCGCCCCGCCCGCGGGTGCTCCCAGCCGCCCGGGGAGCGGGGGTCGAGGCGCCGCCGGCCGCACCGGCCAGAGGGGACGGGGGCGCTGCCGGCGTCCTCAGACGGGGGCGGTGCGCCCCCCCGCCCCAACGGTGACCTCGCGGGTCGCCAGCATCTCCAGGTAGACCGCCCGCAGCGCCTTCACGAAGCCCGATTTCGGCTGTTTCCAGGCCAGCGGCTCGCCGGCCGACATGGAGCGCACCCCGTCGATTCCCGCGTGCGGGAGCAGGTGCACCGGATGCTCCAGCACCCGGCCCGCCCGCTCGCGGTCCGCCTGATGATAGGGCTGCACCGAGTTCAGCATCACGGTGATGCGCGACCGCGGGATCCGCAGCTTGTCGCAGATCGAGAGCCAGGTCCGCACCGCGTAGACCCCGTGGTTGTCGGGGGTTCCCACCACGACCAGGCGATCGGCACTCTCCATCAGGTCGATCCCACCGTTGTCGAGCCGGCCGCCCTGGTCCACCACGACCAGGTCGCTGGCCATCACCAGGTGATGGATCAGGGTGTTGACGGCCGCCGGGGCCACCGCGTCGGCGAGCTCGGGGCTCGACGGTGCCGGCAGCACGGTCACCCCACTCGGGTGGCGGGGCAGGCGGTCAAAGAGGTCCTCGCTGAGCGCCTCCCCGTGCAGCTGGACCCAGGTGGGGGTCTGGGGGGGCAGGTTGAAGGCGAGCAGGATGCTGCCGAATCGGGGCACGTTGTCGACCAGCGCCACCCGGCGGCCCTCCTGGGCGAGCACGGCCAGGTTGGCCGCGATCAGCGTGCGCCCGACCCCGCCCCGCGGCCCACACACGACCCAAAGGGCCCGGCCGGGCTCGCCCGCCTCCGGGCCCCCCGTGCCCGCACCGCTCGGAGCCGCCACCCCCGCCACATCCGCCACCGGCTCCGCTGGCGGCGGCTCGGCCGCGGGGACGGGGGCCGCGGCCGGCGCAGCCGAAGCCGGCGCCGTCTCGACCGCCGCGGCGGCGGGCGCGGTCGCGGCGCGGTAGGCGCTGGCACGGGCGGCGACATGCTCGGCGACCGAGCGGGTCGGTGAGGTCGAGGCCAGGCACTCGGAGGCCCCGGACGTCAGCGCCGCGACCACCGCCGGCCCGCGCGGGTCGGTGGCGACCAGCACCATGGGCAGCGACGACCCGGAGCGCCTCAGCGCCGTGATGAACTCCGGCAGCGTCGCCACCCGGTCGGCGTCGGCGACCAGCACCCCGGCCACGTCGGCGACCGAGGCGAGGTCCGCGGGCACCGTCGGTTGGAGCGCGGGGTCGAGGCCGGCGGCCCGCAGGGCGGCGGCGATGGGATCGGCATCGACCGCCCCGCCGGTGATGAACAGGATCCGGGGACGTTCGACCATCGCTCTGCAGTCTAGGCCGCTCGGCCGCTCTTCGGCGGTCGCCCCCTGATCGCAACCGCGCAACGAGGATGGCGCCGGGGTGACGACTCCGCCACGCAGGTCCGCGTCCGATCTGACGCACCCGACCCGCCCGACCCCGCCCTCAGCTCTCCGACGGGGGGAGGGCCTCGGCGGCGGGTGCGGGCGCCGCCGCCGGCACGGCTGCGCGTCCGGTCCCCTCGCGCCGCTCGCGCAGGCGGGCCCGCTTGCCCACCTTGGTGCGAAGGTAGTAGAGCTTGGCGCGCCGGACCTCGCCGTGGCGGACCACCTCGATGGTGGCGATCCGGGGCGAGTGGACCAGGAAGGTGCGCTCAACTCCGACGCCGTGGGTGATCCGCCTCACCGTGAAGGTGCGGCGGCTGCTCCCGGCCGCGATGCCGATGATCACGCCCTCGAAGACCTGGATGCGCTCCCGTGTCCCCTCCACCACCCGCACGTGGACGCGCACGGTGTCGCCCGGCCTCAGCTCGGGGAGGTCGGTCTTGAGCTGCTCCCGCTCGAGCAGGTCGATCACGTTCATGGTGCTCCTCCGGACGCGGCGACGAGCGCCGACGGTTCGTGTGGCGAGATCAGGTCGGCACCGGGCATCGCCGGCGCGGGCGCGGGCGGGTCGAGCAGATCGGGTCGCAGCCGCCGCGCCCGCGCCGCCGCCGCCCGGTGCCGCCACCGGGCGATCGCGGCGTGGTCGCCGCCGCGGAGGACCTCCGGCACTGGCCAGCCCTCGAAGACGGCGGGTCGAGTGTAGTGGGGATGTTCCACGGTGCCGCGGGTGAAGCTCTCTTGCTGGAGCGACTCCGGCGCACCCAGCGTCCCCGCCAGCTGGCGGGCGACCGCCTCCACCACCACCATCGCCGCCAGCTCTCCCCCGCTCAGGACGAAGTCCCCGATCGAGAGCTCGTCGAGGGCCAGCCCCTCAACAACACGCTCGTCAACCCCCTGGTAGCGGCCGCAGATCAGGATCAGGCGCGCCTCCCCGGCGAGCCGGCGCGCTCCGTCCGCATCGAAGCGGCGTCCGTGGGCGCCCAGCAGGATCGCGTGGCCCGGGGGCAGGCCCGCGAGCGCGCGCAGGGCGCGCACCGCGGCGAAGAGGGGCTCCGGGCGCAGGACCATACCGGGACCGCCCCCGAACGGCTCGTCGTCCACCTGCCGATGCGCACCGAGGCCGTGCTGCCGCAGGTCGTGGGCCTGCACCTCGAGCGTGCCCCGCTCGATCGCCCGCCCCACCACCCCCACCCCCAAGGGGCCGGGGAAGACCTCGGGGAAGAGGGTCACCACGTCAACTCTCATCGCGGACCTCGTCGACGGGCGGCAGCGCCACCACCATCGTGCCCCGTCCCAGGTCGATCGCGCGGACGGCGTCGCGAACCGCCGGCACCAGGGTGGTCGCCCCCCCCGGCTGGCGCACCACGTAGATATCGTGCTGGGGGAGCATCTCGACGTCGACCAGCTCGCCCACCGGCCGCCCGGACTCGTCCACCACGGCGAGGCCCACCAGTTGGAAGTGGAAGTACTCGCCGGGCGCGAGCGAGCGGGCCTCGCTGCGGTCGACCTCCAGGTACGCCCCCGCGAGCCGGCTGGCGGAGGATCGGTCGTCGATCCCGTCGAGTTTGCAGAGCACCTCCGACCCCGCCGCCCGCGCCCAGCCCACCACCATGGCGCCCACCGCGGTGTGCACCCGCAGGCCGGGCCGCAGGCGCTGGGCGTCCCCGCCCAGCAGCTCGAGCGCGAGGGTGCCGTCGAGCCCATGCGCGCGGCGCACGTAGGCCGCGCGCAGCCGGCTCGGCTCGGTCACTCGGCCACCTCCACCTGCACCTGCTGCTGGTGGCGCAGCGCCGCCGACCGCGCCACCGACCGGATCGCCTCGATGTGGCGCCCGTGCCGACCGATCACGAGTCCGATGTCGTCGGGGGCGACCCGGACCTCGAGCCGCACTCGCCGATCCGCCCCCTCCCCGCTCACCGCCACCGCGTCGGGGTGGGCCACCAGCGCGCGCACCATGTACCCGACCAGGTCGACGTAGTCCGGCATCGGGTCAGCCCGCCTCGGGCTCGGGCGCGCCCCCCGGCTCCACCTCGGGCCCGGGCGCTACCGCCGGCTCCACCCCCGAGACCGGTTCCCCGGAGATCGGCTCCTGCGTCACCGGGCCGGGCGCGGCGGGGGCGGCCGCCGGCGCCGGGGCGCTCCGCCGCACCGTGCGGGGCAACAGGCCCTGGCCCTCCAGCAGGACGCGGGCCGCGTCCGAGGGGCGCGCCCCGATCCCCAGCCAGTGCTGGACGCGGGCCGCGTCCACCCGCACCGTGCTGGGGTGCGTCAGCGGGTCGTAGAACCCGATCGACTCGATGAACCGGCCGTCCCGCGGCGAGCGGGCGTCGGCGACGACGAGGCGGTAGCAGGGACGCTTGGTCGCCCCCGTCCGCTTGAGACGGATCTTCACAGACACGGTGTCCTCCTCACGGCTGGTCGGTTGACATGAACGGGCCGGCGGGGTCCCCGGTGGTGCACGGGCTCAGCCCCGCCGGAGGCCCGGCGGGACCCCGCCGGGCACTCCCCCCAGGAGTCGACGGGTGAGCCCGCTGCGGGCGCTCCCACCGCCCAGGCCACGCATCATCCCCTGGAGCTGGCCGAAGCCTCGGAGCAGCCGGCTGACATCGGCGGGAGCGGTACCGCTCCCGGTCGCGATCCGACGGCGGCGCGAGGCGTCGACGATCTCGGGCCGGCGCCGCTCCTGTGGCGTCATCGACAGGACGATCGCCTCCATCCGGCGCAGCTGGCGGTCGTCCGGCAGCTCGGCGGCCCCGCCCCGCACCAGCTGGCGGCCACCGGGGAGCATCCCGAGGACCGACTCCAGCGAGCCCATCCGGCGCAGCTGACGCAGCTGGGCGACGAAATCGTCGAGCGTGAGCCGCCCCGCCAGCATCCGCTCCTCGACCCCCCGCTGGGCGGTGCGGTCGCCCTCCTCCTGGGCCCGCTCGGCGAGCGTCAGGATGTCGCCCATGCCGAGGATGCGGCGGGCCATCCGGTCGGGGTGGAACCGCTCCAGGTCCTGGGGCCGCTCCCCGGTCCCGGAATAGAGGATCGGCAGTCCGGTGGCCGCGCGCATCGACAGCGCCGCGCCGCCGCGGGCGTCACCGTCCAGCTTGGTGAGCACCACCCCAGTCGCCTGGGCCCGGTCCCGGAAGGTGGTGGCGACGCTCACCGCCTCCTGACCGGTCATGGCATCCACCACCAGGATCACCTGGTGCACCCCCACCGCCGCCCGCACCTGGGCGAGCTCGTCCAGCATCGCCTCGTCGAGCTGGAGCCTGCCGGCGGTGTCGAGGATGACGAGGTCGGAGGCGCCCGCGACCGCCGCCGCCAGGCCCGCCCGGCAGACCTCGACGGTGGCGGCGACACGGTCCGATCCCGGTGCCGCGGGCCGCACCACCGGGACGTCGTGGGCGCGGCCGAGCTGGTCGAGCTGCTCGATCGCGGCCGGTCGGTGCAGGTCCGCCGCCACCGCCAGCGGGCGGTGGCCCTCGCGGCGGGCGAGCAGCGCCAGCTTGATCGCGGTGGTGGTCTTGCCCGACCCCTGCAGACCCACCAGCATGATCACAGTCGGAGGCCGCGGTTGGTAGCTGAGCTGGCCGGCCTCGCCCCCCAGCAGGGCCACCAGCTCGTCGTGGACGATCGTGACCACCTGCTGGCCCGGCGTCAGGCTCTCCAGCACCTCGCGGCCGATCGCGCGCGCGCGGACCCGGTCGACGAACTCGCGGGCGACTCGAAAGTGGACGTCGGCCTCGAGCAGGGCCAAGCGAACCTCCCGGAGTCCCGCTTCGACGTCGGTCGGGGTGAGCTTGCCCTTCGAGGCGATCCGCCGGAAGGCCTCGCTGAGCCGGTCGGTGAGCGCGTCAAACATCCCGAGCCCGCCGCGGCCGCGGCGTCACCCCCACCCGGATCGCCTCCAACCGGGCCACCCGCCGGCGGAGCCGGTCGCGGTCGGCCTCGAGCCGCTCCAGCCGGCCCGCCAGCCCGAGGCTGGCCTCAGCCGACTCGAGGTGGCCCAGCCCGCGGCGGACCAGGTCGTGGGCCGCGGCTCGCGAGACCCGCCGGGCCTGGGCCATCTCGGTGACCGACCAATCCTCGTCGAGATGCAGTCGGATCGCCTCCCGCTGGGGGGCGGTGAGCAGGGGACCGTAGGCGTCAAAGAGACGTTGCCATCCCAGCCGCAGCCGGGCACGGTCATCGGGTGTCAAGGTCACAGCCTTGACACCTTACCGCGTCGCCCGGTCCCATCGCGCCGCGGCTCAGTCGCCCCCAGTCCCCGGCGCCCGCTCACCGGCCGCGCCCTGGAAGAGCGCTGCCAGGTACGCCGCCGGCTCGAACGGCCCGAGGTCGTCGAGCTCCTCGCCGACCCCGACCAGCTTGACGGCCAGGTCGAGCTCCTCCTCCAGGCGCAGCACGTAGCCGGCCCGAGCGCTGCCGTCCAACTTGGTCACCACCAGGCCGGTGACACCCACCCCCTGCTGAAAGCTGCGGGCCTGGGCGAGCGCGTTGCTGCCCGTGGTCGCGTCGAGGACGAGCAGCACCTCCTGGGGCGCCCCGGGAAGCTGGCGCCCGATCACGCGAACGATCTTGGCCAGCTCGGCCATCAGCGGTTGGCGGGTGTGCAGCCGCCCGGCGGTGTCGACCAGGACCGGGGAGCACCCCCGAGCCCGCGCCGCGGCGAGGCTGTCGAAGACCACCGCGCCGGGGTCGGCGCCCTGGCGGTGGGCCACCAGCTGGAAGTCGCCCCGGTCGGCCCAGGTCTGGAGCTGCTCGCTGGCGGCCGCCCGATAGGTGTCGGCGGCCGCGACCAGGGGCGCCCCGCCCCGCGATCGCAGCTGGTGCGCGAGCTTGGCGACCGTGGTGGTCTTGCCGACTCCGTTGACGCCGACCACCACCACCACCGCGGGCTCCCCCGCCAGGTTCAGCCCGCGGTCGCGCCCCAGCAGGGTCGCCAGCAGGGTCTGGCGGAGCAGCTCCACCGCCTGCTCGGGTCGCTGCGCCCCGGCCCGGACCGTGCGCCGGCGAAGCTCCCCGACCACCCGCTCCGCCAGCGCCACCCCCGCGTCCGCCGCCACCAGGCACTCCACCAGCGAGTCGAAGAACTCGTCGTCCAGCCGCTGCCAGCGGAGCACCCGGCTTCGCAGCTGGCCCCCGAAGGATCCGCCCGCCGACTCCAGCCGGCGCGAGAGCCGGCCCAGCCACCCCCGCGGGGAGAGGTCGGCCGCGGGCTCAGGCGCCGCCACCATCGGCCTCCTGGCCGGGGCGCACCCCGGTCGACCGGGCGGCCGGGCCGAGGGAGGGCTCCCCGACCGCTCGGGCGTCGTCGAGCTCAACCGTCAGGACCCGGCTCGACCCGTCCCCGGCGAGGGTCACGCCGAGCAGCACGTCGGCGCGCTCCATGGTCGCGTGATTGTGGGTGACCACCAGGAACTGGGTGTCCGCGGACAGCCGCCCGAGCAGCGCCACGAAGCGACCGATGCGGTGGTCGTCGAGGGCGGCGTCGACCTCGTCGAACACGTAAAACGGGCTGGGCCGCACCGACTGGAGCGCCAGGATGAAGGCCAGCGCGGTGAGCGCGCGCTCCCCGCCGGAGAGCAGGGCGAGCGGGGAGGCCCGCTTGCCCCGGGGCGCGACCGAGAGCTGCACGCCGGCCGGGGGGGCGAGCGCGGGGGGGAGCGCCCGGGCCGCGAGCCCGGGGTCGGGGGGCTGCCGCTCCAGATCACCGCGTCCGCCCTCGAAGAGGTCGCCGACGTAGACCGCGAAACGCTCCGCGACCGCGGCGAAGGCGCGCTCGAACTGGACCTCGGCGTGCGCCCGCAGGGTGCCCGCGATCCGGGTGCAGGTGGCGAGGGCCGCCTCGCAGTCGGCGTGGGCCTGGCGCAGTCCCTCGGTGCGCGCCAGCAGCTCCTCCAGCTGGGTCGCGGCGCGAGCGTTGACCGGACCGAGCGCCTCCAGGCGGCGCTCCAGGCGGCCGATCTCGCGGGCGGCCCGCTCGGGCTCGATCTCCTCCCCGGCGCCGGTTCCCGGCTGCTCGGGGGCCAGCTGCGCGGCCGCACGGGCAGCCTCCTCCAGCTCGGCCGTCAGCTCCCCCAGCTCCGAGTCGGCATGGGCGACCGCGCTGGCCAGGGCGGCCCGGCGACCCTCCAGCGCCGAGAGCTCGGCGAGGGGGTCCGCGAGGGTCTCCCCAACCGCTCGCAGCCCGGCCTCGGCCGCGTGCACCGCCCGGGCCGCCGCCGCCGCGGCGGCCCGGGCGGCCTGCAGCTCGGCCAGGCCGCGGGCAGCCTCGCCCTCCGCCTCGTCCAGCGCCCTGCTCGCCGTGGCCAGCACGGCCTCGGCCGTCTCCAGCCGGCGCCCCCGCTCCGCCGCGCGCGCCCGCGCCACCGACGCCGCCCCCTCGGCCCGCGCCGCTGCCACCGCCGCCGCGTGCGCCCGCTCCCGTGCCCCGGTGAGCTCCGCCTGGTAGCGAGCCAGCTGCGCCTCCGACTCGGCCAGGGCGCCGCGCGCCCGCTCCGCCTCGGCGAGAGCATCCGCAGCCGCGCGCCGGTGGGCGGCGGCGGCGCGCCCAGCCTCCTCGCGCTCCCGCTCCGCCCGCCCCAGCGCGTCCGCCGTCAGCTGGCGCTCGCGCTCGGCCGCCTGGGCGGCCCGGCGCGCGCCCTCCCGGCTGCGGCCGAGGGCGGCCGCGCTGGCTGCGGCCCCAGCCCGGGCCTCGCGACAGGTGTCGACCGCGGCGCGAGCCTCGGCGTGGGCCCGACGGGCCTGGGCCGCGATCGCCAGGGCCGCCTCGGTCGCGAGCCGGGCGTCGGCGGCCCGAGCGGTGGCCGACGCCAGCCGGCCCGCGTGCTCGATTCGGCCCGGCTCGCGGGCGGGAGTTCGGCGCAGGCCCGTCCCCAGCACGGTGCCGTCGGGCAGCACCGCCCGCCCGGAGCGGTGCCGGGCCAGCCAGGCGGCGGCGGACTCCGCATCGACCGCCAGCACGACGCCGGCGGACAGGCGCGCCACCACCGCGTCGGTGAGGGGGTCCGGCGCGAGCGCGCCCGCCAACGGACGGCACCCGGCGGCCGGCTCGGCACGCTCCGGCGGCGGGTCGCCCGTGTCCCAGCAGAGGAGCTCGGCCGCCCCGCCCGCCCCGGCGGCGGCGCGGGCGATCACGTCCGGGTCGCCGACCAACGCCCCAGCCACCTCCGCGAGCCCGGCCTCGACCGCCGCCACGTCGCTCGCCAGCCGCGGGCGCACATGCTCCAGCAGGGCGACCAGCGCCAGCTGCCCGGCTCGCGCGGCGCGCGCGATCGGCCCCCGGTCCTGGGCCGCAAGCTGGGCGGCGAGGGCAGAGCGCTCGCCCTCGAGTCCCTCCTGGTCTGCCAGCGCCCGGCGGCGGTCCGCCTCCGCGCTCTCGACCGCGGCCAAGGCCGCCGCCTCGGCGGCCTCCGCCCGCTCCAGCGCCGCGGCCGCCGCGGCGAGGGCGGCCACGGCGCGCGCGGTCTCGCTCTCGACGGCGGGAAGCCCGTTCGTCAGCCGCTCCCTAAGGGTGGCCGCCTCGTCGGCGGCGCGGCGCCGGCCCTCACAGGCGGCGGCCGCCGCGGTCTCCTGCGCGGCGGCCGCGGCCGCCGCCGCCCGCTGCTGGTCGGCGCACCCGGCGGCCGCGCTCAGCCGATCGGCCGCCTCTCGGCGGCCCGCCTCCAGCGGACCCAACCGCTCCGCCAGCGCCGCCGCCTCCGCCTCGGTCTCTTTGAGCTGGACGCGACTGGCCTCGAGGGCGTCCAGAGCCGTTCGGTCGAGCGGGGAGTCGGCCAGCTGGAGGGCGTCCCGACGGTCGCGATCGGCTGCGTCGGCGGCCCGCAGCTCGCGCGCATGCCGCCCCGCCAGCTCCAGGCAGCGATCCTCCCAGCGCTCCCCCCGGCCCCGGGCACGCTCCTCTTCCACCCGCGCCTCGCCGAGCTGCCGCTCGGCGATCGGGCGAGCGGCCTGGATCCGCTCGATGGCCGCCACACCCTGCCGATAGGTGGGGGCAAAGTCCCGCACCGCGGCCTCGGCGTCGCGGCGGCGACCGCCAGCCGCCTCGTGACGCCGGCGCAGCCGCTGGAGCTCAGCCGTCGCCCGCAGCCAGGCCTCGCGCTCCAGGCTGCCGCGCAGCTGGCGCAGGCGGGTGTGAAGCCGCTCCGCCTCCGCCGCCACCTCTGCCTCGGCCCCCAGCTCGGCCACCCGTGGCTCGATCTCGGCCAGGCGCCCGCCCGCCCCCTCCATCGCGGCGGCGGTCGCCGCCAGCGCCTGGGCCGCCTCCTGCACCACCTGCTGCTGATAGCGGACCCCGGCCGCCACCTCGATCAGCTGCCGGCGCTGGGCGGGACTCCCCTGCACCACCTGATCGAGGTCGTGCTGGGCGACGATCGCGTAGCCGGTCTGGGTGAGCCCGGTGGCGAGCAGCAGGTGCTCCAGGTCGCGAAGCCGCACCCTCCGGCCGTTCTGACGAAACTCGCTCGCCCCATCCCGGTACACGCGCCGGGCGAGCGCGAGCTCCGCGCCCTCCACCGGCAGACGCTGATCGGCGTCCTCCAGGGTGAGGCTGACCTCCGCCATCCCCACCGGCCCCCGGCCGGGGCCGCCGGCGAAGATGACCTGCTCTGCCCGGGCCCCGCGCAGGTCGCGCGCGCTGGCCTCGCCCACCACCCAGCGGATGGCGTCGACCAGGTTGGACTTGCCGCTGCCGTTGGGGCCGACGACCGCGGTCAGCCCCGGGCCCACCAGCACCTCGGTGCGATCCGCGAAGGTCTTGAACCCGTGCAGGGTGAGGCGACAGAGCCTCATCGATCCGCGGACGGCAGCGGCGTCGCGGACACCGGCCCCGGCTCATCGGAGGCGCCCGCGCGTCCCGAGCGGCGACGGCCGCCGCGATGGCCGCGACGGGTCCGCTTGCGGGGCTCGCCGACGGCCTCGGACGTCGCCGTGGCCTCCCCCGTCTCGCCGTCGGGCGGCTCCGGGGCGACAGTCGGGGCGAGCGCGTCCGCCGCCGGGGACGGAGCCGTCCGCGAGCGCCGGCGGCGGCGGCCGGCCGCCGCCGGCGGCCTCACCGGGTCGATCTCGCCGGCGTCCGGTCGGGGGGCTGGGGTCTCGGCGAGGGCGGGCCGGAGCGCCGGCCCGCCGGCCGGATCCGGTCGGGGTGCGCCCCCGTCCACCGGCTCGGGGCCAGAGGGATCGGAGCCAGGGGCCGCGGAGCCCAGCGGGGCGGCCGTCCCGCCCGCCGTCCGGGAGCCCCGGCGGCGGCGGCGGCGCGGTCCCGGCGGAGGAGCGGTGAGGGCGTCGATGGCCGCGCGCGCGGCGGCCTGCTGAGCCGCCTGCTTGGTGCCGCCGCGGCCCACCCCGAGCACCCGGTCCTGGTCGAGGACGGCCTCGGCGACGTACTCGCGGGAGTGGCCGGGGCCCCCGGTGGCGACGATCCGATACGCCGGGGCGCTCCCGAAGCGCTCTTGGGCCAGCGCCTGGAGCCGCCCCTTGAAGTTGGTGTCGGTCCAGTCCCGAAGGTCGCCGATGCGACTCAGGAAGATCCGTCCCGCGACCCGGTAGCCCTGGTCCAGGAAGGCCGCCCCGATCAGGGCCTCGAACGCGTTCGCGAGCAGCGAGGTCAGCCGCCGCGCGCCAGTCTTGGCGGCACCCCGGCCCATCCGCAAGGTCTCCCCGAGCTGCAGCTGCTCGCCGAGCTTGGCGAGCGCCTGGGTGTTGACCAGCGAGGAGCGCAGCTGGGTCAGCTGGCCCTCGTCGTAGGTGGGGAAGCGACGGAACAGGTACTCCCCCGCCACCAGCTCGAGGACGGCGTCCCCCAAGTACTCCAGGCGCTCGTTGTCGGCGCCCGTCTCCCCGCGTTCGTTCACCCACGAGGCATGGGTCATGGCCTCGCGCAGCAGGGCGCGGTTGCGGAAGCGGACCCGCAGCCGCTCCTGCAGCTCATCGAGACGGCGCTCGGCGTCCTGGGCCGGGTCGGACGCGAGGGCGGCGGGCGGGCGGGCCGCGGTCGGGCTCAGCTGGCCAGGTCGAGCCGCTCCCGCACGTAGTCCCACGCCTGCCCGACGCTCTGGATCTTCTCCGCGTCCTCGTCCGGGATCTCCATCCCGAACGACTCCTCGAAGGCCATGATCAGCTCCACCAGATCCAGCGAGTCGGCGTTCAGGTCCTCGACGAAGCTCGCCTCCGGCGTCACCTGGTCGGGCTCGACTCCGAGCTGTTCGACCACGATCCCCTTGAACGTCTCCCAGGTTGCCTCTGCCATCTGAGCCCCTCTGTGGTGGGTGAGTGCGGCCGCCGCTGGCGCTGTCTCGGGCGGGTGGGCGGGACCCCGCCGCACCGGACGGGCTCCGGAGCCCGGACAGGTGCTCGCCGGGGAGTACGGTACCCAAATGGGCGGCCCCGGGGGCACGCTGACCCCCGCCCGGTCCAGCGGCGCCGGCTGGGTCCTCTGCTCGCTCGGCCTCGCCGGGCACCGCGCCGGTCAGCACCGTCAGGGCGCGGCGCAGACGCGAGGCGAGGCCGGGGCTGCGCGGCGGTCGTCCAGCGGCCGGCGCCGCCCCGGTGGGGACATCGCTTAGCGGCGCCGGGGCCGAGGGGTCGTCGGGAGGACGCGGCACGGTTGGGGTCATTGTAGGCGCCTCCCGGACGGGCGCCGGCCCCGGCCTCAGAGGCGCGCCGCCACCCGCTGGACCTCGGCCGGCGTCCCCGCCCGGTGGACCATGGCATCGGGCAGAATTCGCCGGATCAGGTTGCTGAGGGTGGCCCCGGGGCCACATTCGACGAAGGTGTCGACCCCGATCGCCGCCAGCGCCCGCACCTGCTCCACCCACAGCACCGGACGGTCCAGCTGGAGCGTCAGAGCCCCTCGCAGCTCGCCGGCGGTGCGCAGGCAGGTCCCGGTGGCGTTGGCGGCGAGGGGAAGGCGGGGATCGCCGAACGCCGCGCCCTCGAGGCGCTCGGCGAAGGCCTGGGCGGCGGCGGCCATCAGCGGCGAATGGAAGGCCCCGCCCACCTGCAGCGGCACCACCTTGCCCGCGCCGGCGGCGCGGATCGCCCCGGCGGCGATCTCCACCCCGCGCGGGGTGCCGGAGATCACCGCCTGCCCGGGGGCGTTGTCATTGGCGACAACGCAGATCTCCCCGGCCGCGGCGGCGGCCCGGCAGCCGTCGTCCACGGCGGCGCGGCCGGCCCCGAGCACTGCCGCCATCGCTCCCGCCGGCGCCGCGGCCATCAGCTGGCCGCGGCGGATCACCAGCTCCAACGCCGCCACCGGGTCGAGCGCCCCCGCCGCCGCCACTGCGACCCACTCCCCCAGGCTGTGGCCCGCGACCGCCTTGGGCTGGACCCCGCTCGCCAGCAGCGCGGCCGCCGCCGACCACGCGGTGTAGAACAGGGCGGGCTGGGCGTTCTCGGTGCGGCGGAGCGTCGTCTCGTCCGCGTCTCCGACCAGCTGGGCGAGGTCGCAGCCGAACGCCCGTGCGGCCGCGATCAGCTCCGGATGGGCGCCGACACCGATCCACTCGGCGCCCATCCCCGGGGCCTGCGCTCCCTGGCCCGGGAACACCAGCGCGACCCCCTGGCTGGCCGCGGTCACGCGGTGGCGATCACCTCGCGCCCGTTGTAGTGCCCGCAGTTGCGGCAGAGCGTATGCGGCGGCCGCAGCTGGCGACAGCGCGAGCACGGCACTAGCGCCGGCGCCTGGATCGCCAGGTGGGCGCGCCGCCGGTCGCGTCGGGCCTTGGGGACCCGCTCCTTGGGGACGGCCATCTCGCCCCGGAGTCTAGCAGACCCCCTAGCGGGCTCCCCGGCGGCGCCGGCGCCCGCCCCGGGCCTCCTCCTCGGTCCCCTCCTCAGGGCGACGGCTGGCGGCCAGGCTGTCCAGCCCCTTGCGCACGGTGGCGAGCGCCTGCCCGAGATGGCCGTCCAGCTCCTCCATCGTGTCGCGGACGTAGTCCTCGGCCTCCCGCCGCATCCGGCGCGACCGGTCCCGAGCCTCGGACACCATCTGCTCGGCCTCGGCCGCGGCCCGGCGGGCGATCTCATGGTCGTCGGTGAGGCGGTCGGCGCGCTCCTGGGCGGCGGCGACGATCTGCTCCGCCTGCTGGCTCGCCTCGCGCAGCCGAGCCTCGCGCTCCTCCAGCAGCAGGCGCGCCTCCTTGACCTCATCGGGGAGACCCACTCGGATGTGGTCGATGGCGTCGAGCAGGTCCTCCTCGTTGACGACGATGTTGGGGGTGAGCGGCACGCGCCGACTCTGGTTGACAAGGCTCTCCATCCGGTCGAGCAGGTCGATCACGGAGGCGGGCTCCTGCTCCAGGTCATCGTCGGGGAAGTCGGGGCCGTCTGGCATCACGCTCCTCGTGCTGGGCCTCAGCCCGGTGTGCTGGCGGGCGCCGCCGGAGCCCGCAGCCGTGCCCGCAGCGCCGTCGCCACGGCCGGGGTCACCATCTCCTCCACCGCCCCCCCCAGCTGGACCACCTCCTTCAGCAGCGACGAGCTGAGGTAGACGTTGGCGAACGCGGTGGTGAGGAAGACGGTGTGCACGCTCGGCTCCAGACGGCGATTCATCAACGCCATCTGGAACTCGCTATCCAGATCGGAGGTCTGGCGCAGGCCGCGGACGATCACGCTCGCCCCCTCGGAGGCGGCGAACCGGACCGCCAGCCCGCTGAAGCAGCGCACCGGCACGTCGCTGCCGGCCGGCAGGCTGCGGCGGAGCAGCTCGACGCGCTCCTCGCTGCTGAACAGATACGCCTTGGCCGGGTTCTCCAGCACCCCGACCACCACCCGGTCGAAGATGGCGCGGGCCCGCTCGATCACGTCGAGGTGGCCCCGGTGGACCGGGTCGAAGCTGCCCGGGTAGACGGCCGCGGTCAACGGGCCCTCCGATAGAAGCTGAGCATGGTGGTGCCGTACCGCTCGGCACGGATGCATGCTAGCGGCCCGACCGCTGCGGGGAGCTCGACGCCGCGGTGGTGCTCCACCACCACCAGCGGCGCCGGGCTCGGGGCCGGTGCCCCCACCCCGGGCCATCGCTCCAGGTTGTCGGCGATGGCGCCCAGGACCTGCTCCGCCTCAGAACCGGGCGCAACCCCGTCACCGGTCTGGGAGGCATAGGGCGGGTCGCAGACGACCAGCTGGACCGGGGCGAGCGGATGGCGGGCCAGCCACGGCCGCACCGCCGCGGCCACCACGGTGGCGCGGGCGGCATAGCCGAGCCGGTCCACGTTGCTGCGCAGGCACGTCAGCGACATGCGATCCCGCTCCACGAACGTGACCGTGGCCGCCCCCCGCGAGAGCGCCTCCAGCCCGACCCCGCCCACCCCCGCGTACGCGTCCACCACCGAGGCGCCCACGATCCCCGCTCCCACGATGTCGAAGAGGGCCCGGCGCACCAGCGCGGTGGTGGGCCGCAGGCTGCGGCCGGGCGGGGTGAGCAGCGGCCGGCCGCGGGCCTCGCCCCCCACCACCCGCAGCCGGCCCGCACCCCGCTCCCCCCTCGCCATCGGCTCCATCTTCGCAAGCGTGCCCCACCCCCCGGTCGCTGGGGGCTACACTCTTCGGTCAGCGAATGCGGGCGCGCCATCTTCCCCTCGTCCTCCTCGGCGCCGCGGTCCTCTCCGCGTGTGCGACCGCTCCCCCCGGGCCGGTCGGCTCGACCGGGCGTGCCACCCGGCGGCCGCCGGCGGCGCGGATCGCCGCCCGTCCCGCGCCGGCTCGGCCGACCACCCGCGCCGCGCCGGCCTCCCCCGCCCGCGCCGGACCCCCGCCGCCGGTGATCCCGGCTGCGCCCCGAGTCTCGGCCGCCTATCGCACCGCGTGCGCGGCCGCGGGCGGCGCCATCGCCACCACCACCGGCTCGGAGTGGGCACCCGGCATCTGCACCGTCACCTACCCGGGCGAGGGCACCTTCCCCGCCACCCTCGATGGCAACGGCGGCTTCGACGTCGTCTGGGCTCAGCGCAACCAGACCGACTGCGGGCTGCTCGCCTACTACGCGGGCCTGGACGCCGCCGGCCACCACCCCTGGCGCCAGCCCCCGCTGTACCACCCGGCCTCGGGCGCGTGCTTTGCGGGCCAGCAGCGCTGAGACGCCCTGGCTCCCGGGGGATCGGCCGGCCTCAATCCAGATCGAACACCGTCCGGTACTCCGCCAGCGCCTGCCGCAGGCTGGGGTCGGTGAGCTCGGGGTCGCGCTGGAGCACCCGGGCGGCCGCGGCTCGGCTGCGCTCGAGCAGGACCAGGTCGCTGAGACCCGCCGCCCGCATCTCGGGAAGCCCGTGCTGGCGGACGCCGTAGGCATCTCCGGACCCGCGCAGCTGGAGGTCCAGCTCGGCCAGCTCAAATCCGCTCTCGTGGGCGACCAGCGCCTCCAGCCGCGCCCGCGCGGACCGGTCGCTGTCGTCGTCGACGAAGAGCAGGCAGTAGCTGGCCGCAGGGCCGCGACCGATCCGCCCGCGGAACTGATGCAGCTGGGCGAGACCGAAGCGGCCCGCCCCCTCCACCGCCATCACGGTGGCGTTGGGGACGTCGACTCCCACCTCGACGATGCTGGTGGCGACCAGGAGGTCGGCGGCGCCGGCGGCGAACTGCTCCATCCGCTCGGTCTTCTCGCGGGCGGACAGGCGGCCGTGCAGCAGGATGCAGTGGAGCTCGGGGAAGACGTCGGTGCGGAGCCGCTCGTACTCCACCGTCGCCGAGCGGGCGACCACCGTCTCGGAGGCGTCGATCAGTGGGCAGATGACGTAGCCCTGCCGCCCCCGACGCACCTGCTGGCGGATGAAGGCCTCGGCCGTCGCGCGGGCGCCGGGCTCGACCAGGCGCGTCGTCACCGGCCGGCGTCCCGGGGGGCGCTGGCGGATCCGGCTGCAGTCGAGATCTCCCCAGACCGTGAGCTGGAGCGACCGCGGGATCGGGGTCGCGGTCATGGTGAGGACGTCGGGCGTCGCATGCGCCTTCTCGCGCAGTCGCAGTCGCTGGGCGACCCCGAACCGGTGCTGCTCGTCCACCACCGCGAGCCCCAGCCGATTGAATCCGACCGCGTCCTCCAGCAGGGCATGGGTGCCGACCACGACCGGGTCGTGGCCGCCCGCGAGCCCGGCCAGCACCTCCCGGCGGAGCCGGGCCGGGGTGCTTCCCACCAGCAGCCGGGGCAGGATCCCGAACGGAGCCAGCAGCTGGTCGAGGGTGGCGAGGTGCTGGCGGGCGAGCAGCTCGGTGGGCGCCATCAGCACCGCCTGGAACCCCGCCGCGACCGCCATCCGGATCGCCATCGCCGCCACCACCGTCTTGCCCGTGCCCACGTCGCCCTGGAGCAGGCGGCTCATCGGCCCGGGGCGGTCCATGTCCTGGAGGATCTCCCACGCCGCCGCCCGCTGATCGTGGGTGAGCGGGAAGGGGAGGTGAGACACGAACGTGCGCGCCACCTCGGGGTCGAAGGGGATGCGCACCCCGGGAGCGGCCTGGCGCCGGATCCGGGCCCGCTGCGCCGCCAGCTGGACCAAGAACACCTGGTCGAAGGCGAGCCGCTCCTCGGCCGCCGCCAGCTCCGGCCCTGACCCGGGGAAGTGCGCCTGGCGCAGCGCCTGAGCCAGGGGCATCAGCTTCTCCTCGGCGCGCAGATCGGCCGGGAGCGGGTCGCGGAGCCGGTCCGCCACCGGCAGGAGCCGGTGGATCTGCTGGCGCAGCCAGCGCGAGCTGAGACCCTGGGTGCTGTGGTAGATGGGCTGGAGGATCCCCACGTGGTGGCCCGACCCGTCCCCCGCCTCGACTTCGGGGTTGCGCAGCTGCAGCCCGCCGTCCCGATGCCGCACCACCTTGCCGTTGAGCACCACCGGGGAGCCGGGAAGCAGCCGCCGGGCGAGGTACTGCTGGTTGAACCAGACCACCGCGACCTCGCCGCTGGCATCCCGGACCGCTCCCTCCAGCACGGTGAGGCTGCGCGCGCGGGCGGGCCGCTGGCGCAGGCGGACCACCTCGGCGCGCACCGTCGCCACCATCCCCGCGCGCAGGTCCGCGATCGCCACCAGGGTGCGCTGGTCGACGTGGCGGGCCGGGATAGCGCGGAGCAGGTCCGCGACGGTGCGGCAGCCGAGCCGGCGGAGCTGGCGCGCGTGCCCCTCGCTGATGCCGGCCACATCGCGCAGACGGGTGCTGGGCTCGAGGTCCGACACCGCCCGACCCGCCGGCCCGGGATCGGGGGCGCTCTCAGCCTCCACCGGGCGCGCCGACGAAGCAGATCCCGAGCGTCCCCGGTCCGGCGTGGGTCGCGATCACCGAGCTGGCCTGCCCGATCCCGATCTCAAGCTCGGGATGACGGCGCGCCGCCGCCGCCCGCACCGCCTCGGCGCCGCGGCGGTTGCCGACGTGGAGCACGCCCAGGCGCACGATCGGCTCGCGGGCGGCGAGCGCCTCCACCAGGCGGCCGCGCCCCTGCGCCTGGCTGTGGGCGCGGCCGATCGGCTCCAGCACCCCGTCGGGGCCGATCGCGGCCAGCGGCTTGATGCTGAGGAGGGTGCCGACGATCGCCTGGACCCGGCCGATGCGGCCCCCGCGCTCGAGATGGCGCAGGGTGTCGAGCAGGCACACGACGCCGGTGCGCGCGCGCAACTGGGGCAGCGCCGCCACGATCGCGAGCGCACCCTCGCCCGCCTCCGCCCGCGCGGCCGCGTCCAGCACCAAAAAGCCCAGCCCCATCGTGACGGACCGGCTGTCGACCACGTGGATGCGGGCGGGGTCGACCAGGCCCGCGGCGGTGCGGGCCGACTGGCAGGTGCCGCTCAGGGCCTCGGCGATGTGGATCGACACCACCGCGTCCCCGGGCGCCCGCAGCAGCGTCCGGTAGACCTCGGCGAACTCCCCCGGCGGGGGCACCGAGGTGCGGGGCAGGGTGCGGCTCTCCGACAGGCGCGCCATGAACTCGTCGTCGGTGCAGTCCACCCGGTCGCGCAGCTCGAGCTCGCCCACGTGAACCCGCAGCGGGACCACCGTGACGGCCGCGGGGACGCGGCCCTGCGGGAAGTCGGCGGTGCTGTCGGTGACGACGTGGACCGCCACCGCTACTCCGCCGAGATCACGAAGGGGTAGAGCGGCTGACCGCCCTCCTGCCGCTCCACCTCGAGGTGAGGGAATCGCTGGCGGATCGCCGCCTCCAACCGCTCGGGGTCGGGGGCCCCGTCGGCCCCGCGGTAGAGCGTGATCAGCTCGCGCTGGGCGGCCCCCCGCTGCGCGAGCGCGGCCAGCGCCACCTCGGCCAGGTCGGCGCCCCGCGCGACGATCCTGCCGTCCGCGAGCGCGAGGACGTCACCGGTGTGGATCACGTGACCGTCCTGGGTGGCATCCCGGACCGCGGTGGTGAGCTCGATCACGTCCACCTGCGTGATCGCCCGACCCATCCGGCTGCAGGTGGCTCCGAGATCGCGCGCGGGATCGAGGGCGAGCAGGGCGGCGATCCCCTGGGGAACGTTGCGGCTCGGGACCACGGCCACCCGGTCGCCCGCCAGCCTGGCCGCCTGCTGGGCAGCCAGGAGCACGTCGGGATGGTTGGGCAGGAGCACGACGGCATCGGCATCGACGGCGCGCACCGCCTCCAGCAGGTCCTCGGTCGAGGGATGCATGCGGGGTCCGCCCGCGACCACGGCGGCGGCGCCGAGGTCGAGCAGGATCGCGCGAAACCCCGGCCCCGGGGCGACCGCGACCACCCCGACGCCCGCGCGGCGGGTCGCCGGCGGCTGGCGCGCCGCCCGGTGCTGGGCGGTCATGTCCTGGACCGAGAGCCGCTCGATTCCACCCACCCGCGCCGCCGCCGCCAGCAGGTCCCACGGCACCGGGGTGTGCACGTGAACGTGGACCCGCCCCGGGTCACCGACCACCAGCGCCGAGTCACCCAGGTCGGCGGCGGCCGCCAGCCGGGCCCGGACCCCGTCGGCCCCCTCGCTCGCCCCCACGATCTGGAACTCGGTGCAGTAGCCATGGCCCCGGGCCGGCACGGCGAGCGCCATCGGCCCGATCCGCCCTGCCCGGGATGGCGTCGGCGGCATCCGGGGCGGGCGCGCGCCGTTGGCTCCGGCGGCACGGGCGAACGCCGTGAGCACCACCGCCAGGCCATACCCGCCGGCGTCGACCACCCCCGCCTGGGCCAGCACCGGGAGCTGGGCGGGGGTCCGCTCCACCGCCGCCCAGGCCTCGGCGGCGGCGGCGGCGAGGACCGTCCGGGGGGTGGCCCGTCCCGAGGTGACGGCCACGCGGCCCGCCTCGGCGGCATCGTCCGCGACCGTGAGGATCGTGCCCGGCTTGGGCTGCAGCACCGCCTGGCGCGCCACCTCGGCCGCCCGCGTGAGCGCCGCCGCCAGCTGGCCGGGGTCGAGGCCGCCGTCGCCACCCAGCTCCTGGGCGAAGCCCCGCAGAAGCTGGGAGACGATGACACCGGAGTTTCCCCGCGCCCCCATCAAGGCTCCCTGCGCCGCCGCTCCCCCCACCTCAGCGAGATCGGCCGCCCGGGGGAGCGCGTCGACCGCCTCGCAGGCGGCCTCCCAGGTGCGCACGAGGTTGCTGCCGGTGTCGCCGTCGGGCACCGGGAAGACATTGAGGTCGTTGATCGTGAGCGCCTCGGCCGCCAGGCCCGTGCGCGCGTCGGCGAAGGCCCGCCGCAGCCAGCTGGCGTCGATGGTCGCCTCAGCCATGGGCGCCCACGCAGCTGGCTCGACTGCCCGGGCTCGGGTCGGACCGCGCCCATCCCGGGCCCCCGTGGGGAGGACGGGGGCGGCACGCCCGCCGATCCCAGCCGGGAGCGGTCATGCGGCCACCCCGCTTGCTAGACTGCCTGGAGCGCGCGGCCGGCGGGGACGCCGAGGGGCGGGCCCTGAGCGCGAGCCGCCCGCGCAGGCGGTTCGCCGCGGCCGGGCGGGGCCGACGCCGATCCACATGAGGTGACAGGGCATGGCGCGACGGTGCGAGATCTGCGGCAAGGGCCCGGTGGCGGGCAAGAACGTCAGCCACTCGAAGGTCCACACCCCCCGCCGGTTCCTGCCCAACCTGGTTGCCGCCCACCTGATCCCGCCGGGCGGTCGAGCGGTCCAGCGGATGCGCGTCTGCACCCGCTGCCTGCGCACCAGCACCAAGTCGGCCTGACCCACCGGAGTTACGCCGGCCGCGCCTGGGCGCCCTCCCCGAGCCGGCGCAGCAGGGATGCCATCTCCACCGCGACCAGGGCGGCGTCGGCCCCCTTGTTGCCCTGCTTGCCGCCGGCGCGGTCGATCGCCTGCTCCAGGGTGAGGGTGGTGAGCACCCCGAATCCGATCGGGATCCGGTGGCGCTGGGCGACGCCGGCGAGCCCGCGAGCGGCTTCGCCGGCAACGTAGTCGAAGTGGGGCGTGTCGCCGCGAACCACCGCGGCGAGCGCCACCAGAGCATCGCACCCGCCGGCCAGCGCCACCGCCTCCGCCGCCAGCGGCAGCTCGAAGCTGCCGGGCACCCACACCACCCGCACGGCCTCCACTCCACAGCGCTCCAGGGCGGCCAGCGCCCCGGCCACCAGAGGGCGGACGACGACATCGTTGAAGCGCGCCGCCAGCACCGTGACGCGCAGTCCGGTGCCGTCGGTGGTGCCGCTGATCTCCTCCATCCCCGAGACCCTCCCGATCATCTCGCGCTCACGCTTCGCCGGCCTCACCCGCCGGCGCGCCGGCCGCCGGCGCCGGGCCCAGCAGGAGGTGACCGAGCTTGTCGCGCTTGGTCTCCAGGTAGCGGCGATTGTGACGGTTGGGCTCGACCAGGATCGGGACCCGCTCGACCATGGTGAGCCCATGGCCCTGGAGACCGTAGTACTTGCGGGGATTGTTGCTCATGACCCGGAGCCGGCGGACCCCGAGGTCGGCCAGGATCTGGCTGCCGATCTGGTAGTCGCGGCTGTCGGCGGGCAGTCCCAGGCGCAGGTTCGCCTCGACCGTGTCCAATCCCTCGTCCTGGAGGTGGTACGCCCGCAGCTTGTCCATCAGGCCGATCCCGCGGCCCTCCTGGCGCAGGTACACGATCACCCCCTGACCCTCGGCGCCGATCTGCCGCATCGCCTGATGCAGCTGGGCCTGGCAGTCGCAGCGCTGCGAGCCGAAGACGTCCCCGGTGAGGCATTCGCTGTGGACCCGCACCAGCACCGGCTCCGACAACGGTCGCGCCCCCAGCACCAGGGCGAGGTGCACCTCGCCGGTGAGGCGGTCGCGGTAGCCGATGGCGTCGAAGGTGCCCATCTCGGTCGGGATCAGGGTGGTGGCGCCTCGCTCCACCAGTTGTTCGGTGCGGCGACGATGGATGATGAGGTCGGTGATGGCGAGGATGGGAACGCCGTGCGCGTCGCTGAAGCGCTCGAGATCAGGGCGTCGTGCCATGCTGCCGTCGGGGTTGGCGATCTCGCAGATCACCGCGGCCGGGTGTCGCCCGGCCAGGCGGGCGAGATCCACCGCCGCCTCGGTCTGGCCGGCCCGCTCGAGCACACCGCCTCGGCGCGCCCGCAGCGGGAAGATGTGCCCCGGGCGGGTGAAGTCCTGGGGCCGGGCTTGGGGGTCGGCCAGCAGCCGGATCGTGGTCGCCCGGTCCTGGGCGCTGATCCCGGTGGTGACCCCGCGACCGGCGGCGTCGACCGACACCGTGAACGCGGTGCCGAAGCTGGAGGTGTTGGCCGCCTCCGGCACCATCGGGGGGAGCTCGAGCTGGTCCAAGCGCTCGCCCGCCATCGCCACGCAGACCAGCCCGCGGGCGTGGGTCGCCATCAGGTTGACGACCGCCGGGGTCGCGTCCTCGGCACAGATCGCGAGGTCACCCTCGTTCTCGCGATCCTCGTCGTCCACCAGGATCACGGAGCGACCTGACGCGAAGGCGGCGAGCGCAGCTTCGATCGGCGTCACAGCGCTCCCCCCCCGGCCACGCCCGCCGGGCGGCAGAGTCGCTCCACGTACTTGGCGAGCAGGTCCGCCTCCAGGTTCACCAGGCTGCCAACCGCGTACCCACCCGCGATGGTCGCCTCGCGGGTGTGGGGGATCAGCGCCACCACCAGCTCGGCCTGGCCGACCGCCACCACGGTGAGGGCGCACCCGTCGATGGTCACCGACCCCTGGGGCACGCAGAGTCGCAGCACCGTCGGCGGCCCGGTGACGGCGCAGCGCACGGCATTGGCCTCGGGGCGGATCTCGGTCACCCGACCCGTCGCGTCGATGTGCCCGGTGACCAGGTGGCCTCCGACCGGGTCCTGGTAGCGGAGCGCCGCCTCGAGGTTGACCCGGTCGCCCGGGCGCAGCCGGCCCAAGGTGGTGCGTCGGAGCGTCTCGGGCATCACGTCGGCCACCACGCTGGCGGCGTCCCCCTCCCCGTCCAGCCCAGCCACCGTGAGGCAGCAACCGTTGACGGCGACGCTGTCGCCGACCCGGAGCCCCTGGGGTGCCTGCGGTCCCGGACACCAGCGCAGCCGGCCGGCCCCGCCGTCGACTCCGTCGACCACGGTCCCGGTCCCACTCACGATCCCGCTGAACATCAGATCGCCCCGCTGAGCAGGAGGTCGGCGCCGAGCGCCTCGGCTGTGAACCGCCGCAACCGGACCGCGTCCGCCAACTGGCCCACCCCCGCGCCGCCGATCGCGCCGGGGGCGCCCACGCCGCCGACCAGCACCGGCGCCACGAACGCCGCGACCCGGTCGACCAGACCCTGGGCGAGGCAGCTCCCCAAGAGCGTGCTGCCCCCTTCCACCAGCAAGCTGGTGCAGCCGCCCGCGCCCAGGTGGCGGGCGAGCTCCCGCAGGTCGAGGTGGCCGTCGATCGCTGTGAGCTCGATCAGCTCGGCGCCGGCCGCCTCCAGCGCGGCACGCGCGTCCCGGGGAGCATCCGCTGAGGTGGCGACCAGCGTGGGCCGGCCCCCGCCGCGGAGCACCTTGGCCGAGGCCGGGGTGCGCAACCGGCCGTCCGCCACCACCCGCCACGGCTGGCGCGCGGGCCGCTCCAGTCGGGTCGACAGCTCGGGGTCATCGGCGAGCACGGTGCCGGATCCCACCAGGACGGCGTCGTGCTGGTGGCGGAGGAGGTGGGCCCGCCGACGGCTCTCGGGCCCGGTGATCCAGCGCGACTCGCCCCCGGTGGTGGCCAGCTTGCCGTCCAGGGACATGGCGAACTTCAAGGTCACCTGGGGCCGGCCGGTGGTGACCCAGACGGCGAAGGCGGAGATCAGCTCGCGGGCCTCCTCCGCATGGCATCCCACCCGGACCGCCACGCCGGCCCGGCGCAGGGCGCTGACCCCGCGCCCGTTGACCACAGGGTTGGGATCGAGGGTCGCGACCTCCACGCGCGCCACGCCGGCGGCCAGGATCCGCTCGACGCAGGGGCCGGTCTGCCCGTGGTGCGAGCAGGGCTCCAGGGTCACGTGCAGGGTGGAGCCGCGGGCCAGCTCCCCGGCGTCCGTCAGCGCCCGCACCTCAGCGTGTGCGGCTCCCCAGCGCTCGTGGTAGCCGGACCCGACCAGCCGGCCGCCCGCCACCACCACCGCCCCCACCATCGGGTTGGGGCTGGTGCGATGGTCACCGAGCCGGGCGAGGCGGAGCGCCTCGGCCATCGGGTCCTCGGGGGCGGGGTGGGGCGGGAGGGCGGTCTCGATCATGGGGGTGCGGCGTCGACGCGGCAGAGAGCGGGCGTCGGCCGGACCCGCGGCCCGTGCACCGGTCCTCTCCCATCCAGACTTGAGGGTCGGCCGCGCCGGGCCCCTCTCACTGTCGGCCCCGGAATTCCACCGGATCCTGCTCGCCGGCGGCGGAGGCCACCGGAGGGCTCGCGGGCTGTCACCGCCGGTCGGGTGTTGCACCCTGCCCCGAAGACCAAGGGAGCGTAGCACAGGCTGGGGACTCAGCCCTCGGGGCGGCGGGCGCGCAGGCGCTCGAGCCGGGCGAGCGGCGGCTCGAGCTCGGCGCGGAGCTGGCCGCACGCCGCCTGGGCGCGGTCTCCCCGCGAGAATCGCAGGGTCGCCCGCGCCCCCACCCGGGCCGCGAAGGCCCGCGCCGCCGCCGGGGAGGGGCCTCGCCAGGGGCTGTTGGGAATCTGGTTCATGGGGATGAGGTTCACGTGGGCGCGCGCCGCTGCGGCCACCTGGCGGAGCGAGCGGGCGTCATCGTCGCCGTCGTTGACCCCGGCGATCAGGACGTACTCCAGGGTCAGGCGGCGTCCGCTCTGGGCGGCGTAGCGGGTGGCTGCCTCCAGGCACGCCGCGATCGGCCAGCGCCGGTTGAGGGGCACCAGCCGATCCCGCAGGGAGTCACGGGTGGCGTGCAGGGAGAGCGCCAGGGTGACTCCCAGGCCGGCGGCTCCGAGTCGATCGATCGCCGGGACCACGCCGCTGGTCGAGACCACGATTCGGCGGGCCGAGATCCCCAGGCGGACAAGTGCCCGCACCGCGCCCACGGTGGCATCGAGGTTCTGCAGCGGTTCGCCCATCCCCATGAAGACCACATGGGTGGGGGGTGGCTCCCCCTGCTGGTGCCAGAGCCAGGTAGCCCAGCGAACCTGGTCCACGATCTCGGCCGCATCGAGCTGGCGGATCAGGCCAAGCTGGCCGGTGGCGCAGAAGGCACAGCCGATGGCGCACCCCACCTGGGTGCTGACGCACACGGTCCGACGCGCGCGCCGGCCCGGCTGGGCGGGATAGGTCATCGCCACCGTCTCCACGCTGGCGCCGGGCGCGACCGTGAGCAGGAGCTTGACGGTCAGCCCGCGGTCGGCGACCTGGTGGGCGCGGTGGGCGAGCGTCTGGAAGCGCAGCCGCCGGTCCAGCTCCCGTCTCAGTCCCTCCGGCAGCGTCCGAACCGCGGCCAGGTCGGGGGCACCCTGGCGGAAGGCGGCCGCCCGCAGCTGATCGCCGCGCCAGGCGGGGGCGCCCGCCTCCGCCAGCAGCGCCGTGAGCTCGGCTTCCTCGAGGGTGGCCAGAGCGGGGCGGGGGTCGGGGGAGGGGGTCCCCCCCCGACCCCCGAGATCAGCCACCGGGCCTGAGCAGCTGGAGCAGCTCCGCTCGGGTGCGCGGGTCGCTGCGAAAGGTCCCCCGCATGCAGCTGGTGACAGTGCGGCTGCCGGGCTTCTCCACCCCCCGCATGCTGATGCAGAGATGGAACGCCTCGACCACCACTCCCACCCCGCGCGGGGCGAGGTGGTGCTCGATCGCCTCGGCGACCTGGGTGGTGAGGCGCTCCTGGACCTGGAGCCGGCGCGCGAACGCCTCGACGATCCGCACCAGCTTGCTGAGCCCGACCAGCCGTCCGGCGGGCAGGTAGGCGACGTGCGCCACCCCATGAAAGGGCAGGAGATGATGCTCGCACAGGCTGTGCAGAGCGATGTCGCGCACCACCACCATCTCGTCGTAGGCGTCGCGGAAGACGGCGTCGCGAAGCAGAGCGTCTACGTCGACCTGGTAGCCCTGGGTGAGGAAGGCCAAGCTGGTGGCGACGCGGTGGGGGGTCGCGAGCAGCCCGGGGCGCTCGGGGTCCTCCCCCATCCCGCGCAAGAGCGTGCGGACAGCGTCCTCCATCTCCTCCCCCGCCACCGGCCCCAGCATCGGCTCATTCTGCGGTCCCGGGGCGGCCCTGGGCCGACTCCACCCGGCCACCCGCGGCGGGTGGGGCGGGCGTGCCCGGTGGCCAACCGTGGAGCGATGCCGCCGCGCCGGCGCCCCCAAGGACGCCGCTTCGCGCGGGGAACGGCGAGGCCGTGCCCCCCTCTGCCACCGCCAGCGTGCCAGTGGGGCCGGGGACGACGGCAGGCAGGGGGAGCCGGATCCGCTCGAGTCGTCGCCGACGCTAAGAGCATGGGTCAGCCTCCCGGTCTGATCGGATCGCCGCAGGCACTCGGAGGTCCCCTCGGCTGACGACCCCAGACGAGCGTGGGGGGGCGTCGCGCCACTCTTGCCCCCGCCGGGCAGGCGGACGAAGTTGGGGCGCGGCCTCTTGGCCCGGCCACCGCCACCGGGCTGGGCGAGCCGGAGATCGGCGGCGCCAGGCTGGTCCGGGACGCCGCCCGCCCGCGGGCATCGGGCCCGGGGCGCCCGGCCGACGACGGGCGCCGGGGTCGGAGGGGATGGGCCTGCGGTTCGGCCCGGCGGATGCGGGCGCCCGGCGCGGGGCGCGCCGGCACGGCCCCGCCGGCCTCCGGCGAGGCGGACTGGCCGGGCCGAGCGCGCGCTGCTGCCCCCGGGTGTTGGGAGCGGACCGGACCCGCCCAGGTGGTGAGGGCACCGTCCCAGCGCGCGCGGCCGGCGGGGTCACAGTCCACCGCCGGGCGCGCATGCCGACGGGCCTCCTCGTGATGACGTTGGGGCGCGCGAGGGCGGGCTCACCCGGGTCGTCATGCGCGACCGCGATCGGCGGGGGCGGCGGCGCAGGCGACGCCCCTCCCGCCGGTCACAGGCGGCGGCCGGTCGCCTGTGACACCCGCCCGGCCATCCCTGCGCAGCCCGGCGCGACGTCGCCGAGTGCCGCTCGCGCGACCAGGCGCGATCGGGCTCATCTTCCGCGCCGATGCCGGGCTCGGCGCCGGCCGGCCCCGCACGGATCCGAGGGGCTCGCGGCGCTCGGCCGAACCGGGCCGCGAGCGGTCGGCGCGCCCCGGGATCGGGCACACTGGGCGGGTGAGCTGGGTGGCGTGGGCCGGTCACTGGGGAACCGACCCCTCGGTCTGGGTCGGATGCGCCCTGGCGCTCGCCGCCTACCCGTTCCTGCCCGGGGCGCGACGCGACCGGCGCGGGCTCGCGTGGACGGCCGGCGTGCTGGTGCTGCTGATCGCGCTGGAGTCGGCGATCGACCAGGTGGGGGACACCGCCCTCTTCAGCGTGCACATGGCGCAGCACCTGATCCTGGCGATGGTGGCGCCGCCCTTGCTGATCCGAGGGCTGCCGGACGCCACCGTCGACGCGATCCTGCGCGGGCCGGTGGGCAACGGGGTCCGCGTCCTGGTGCATCCCCTGGTCGCCGCCACCTTGTACTTCGTGGTACTGATCGGCTGGCACATCCCCGTCTTCTTCGACTACGCGCTGACCCACGATCCGGTGCACATCGCCCAACACCTCAGCTTCATCGCGGTCGGCCTCTGCTTCTGGTGGGCGGTCGTGATCCACCGCGAGGGCGAGCCCTGGAACCTCGGCGCGCTGGGCGAGGTCGCCTACCTCACCGCCGGCGCCCTGCCCTCGGTGGTGGTGGGGCTCTCGCTCGCGCTGGTCGCCCACCCCGTCTATTCGTTCTATCTCGATCGGTCCATCCGCCTGGGCCTCAGCCCGCTCGCCGACCAGCGGCTGGGCGGGTTGCTCATGTTCGGGTTCGACAACCTGCTGATGGTGGGGGTCGCCGGCTACTACCTCTGGCGCCTGCTGCCTCCCGACGGCAGCGACGTCGTCGGCGACGCCACGACGTGAGGCGGACGGCGGCCGGGGTGGCCCGGGCGCATCCCGGCCGCCCCCCGGGGGCGTCCCTCCACCGCGCCCGCTGGCAGATGCCGACCCGTCGAGCCGACCGGGACACGGTCGTGTGCGGGAGCCTCGCCCTGCTCTGGCTGATGGATGCCGGGCTGCAACTCCAGCCGCTGATGTTCACGCGCCTCTTCCCCGCGACGATCCTCTACGCCAACGCGCTGATGTACCAGCCGCAGATGGTCGCCCACCTGCTGGTGCCGCTGGCGGCCTGGCTGAGCCCGCACCTGCTCGCGCTCAACTGGGGGGTCGCGACCCTCCAGGCCCTGATCGCCCTCGGGCTCTGGGTGCGGCGCACCCGCCGGGCGGCGCTGGCGGTGTCGGCGGGGTGGGCCCTGTGCGTCTGGGTCGTCGCCGAGGGCCTGGGCGGGATGGCGACCGGAACTGCGCTGCTGGAGTTCGGGGCCCCGGGGGCGGCCCTGCTGTATGCGGCCGTCTCCGGACTGCTGTGGCGCTCGGCCGGAGGGAGCGCCCCGGCTCCGGACGGGGCGGAGCCGGCCGGGGCCCATCCCGCCGCCGCGGCCCGGGTGGTGTGGAGCTGCCTGTGGGGGCTGGGCGCGGCCCTCCACCTGCCCCTTGTCCACCCGGCCGCGGGAGTGCTCGCCTACAACCTGCAGTCCGCGGCGCAGGACCAGCCGGGCGCGCTCGCCACCGTCGACTACGGGCTGGCCCGGTTCGCCTACGCTCATGCCACCAGCCTCTCGGTCGGTCTCGCACTCATCGAACTCGCGATCGCGGCGGCGGTCTGGAGCCGGCGATGGCGCGGGACCGGGCTGGCGGTCGGGACCGCCGCCAGCCTCGCCTTCTGGGTGATCGGTCAGGCGATGGGAGGCGTCTTCACCGGGCTCAGCACCGACCCGCAGAGCGCGCCGCTGGTGGTCCTGCTCGCGGTGCTCGCCCTCGGATCAGGCCGCCCGCGCGCCCGTCCATCAGCTCGCGGCTGACGAGAGTGTGTCGCCGGCGGGGCCGGTGCGGTCGGCCGCCACTCGCCAGACCGTGGTGATGAGGGTCGCCAGGATCACCAGGTGGACCCCCGTGCACCACAGGCAGATCTCGTGGAGCTTGACCATCTCGACGAAGACCAGATAGAACACCGTGAGCGTGCCCAGGCCTGCCCAGGCAGCATGCAGCTGGCGCCAGCCCGCCCGCTCCGGCTCTCGCAGCTGCTGAATCGCCAGCCCCAGGCTGAGCAGGAAGTAGAGCATTCCCGGGACGGTGATGGGGACGCTGGTACCGGGGATCACGGAGTAGCTGCTGGTGGTCACCAGCTGACAGTTGATGACGCCGGTCGACGGGCAGGCGAGCGGGACCGCGGCGTAGTGGACCGAGGTCAGGTAGGCGGCCAGGCCGAACCCGATCAGCGCCAGTCCCGCGAGCCAGAGTGCCCCACCCACCCCCGCTGCGCCCGCCGCGGGCTCGGCCCCCCGCCCGCGGTCGCTCATCAGAGCCCGGTCGAGGCGGCCGCCACCCCCGAGGAGCGGCAGACGGCGGCCGGCCGCTCACCAGTCAGCTTGCAGATCTCGGCGGTGTACAGGTTCGCCTCTCCCAGGATGTCCTTGGCCGCTCCGGTGCTGGGCCGGCCCAGGTCGGCGGCGATCGCATCCCAGCTGCGGCCGTTGATGTCGGCGACTAGGTTGTCGGGAACCACCGGACCCTGAGCGTAGCGTCCCCCCACGTCGATGAAGGGGTAGCCGCCCCCGCCATAGCGCGACCAGAGCCGATTCTGCTGCGCCGTCAGCCCCTGCAGCAGCGTGCCGGAGGCATAGATGCCACTGCCGGGGATGTTGGTCTGGTGCTCTACCGGCACGAAGCTGAGGTAGCGACTGGTGTAGTGCGCACCGAAGAAGCTGAAGGTGGCGGTGTTAGGGAAGACGTCGACGCTGCTGGAGCGGATGGTGTGCAGGTTGCGGAAGTGACCGAACCGGCTGAGCGCCGCCACCAGTCCCCAGCGCGCGAGCGCGCAGTAGGGGCAGTATTCCGCGCCGATGAACAGCATCTCGGGCTTGCCGTCGTGGCGCATCTCCGCCCCGGTGATCTTGGTGGGCGGCACCGCGGCATTGCCGCGTCCCACCGCATCGAACGCCGACGTCGGCACGCTCGTGACCGTGTGCACCAAGGACGCCGGAGCGGGCAGCAGCGGCGCGGCGAAGGCACCGCTGGTGGAGGAGATCCCGAGGATCACGATCAGCACGACGATCGCCACCACCCCGCCGGAGATTCCCAGCACCATCCCGGGCGGGCGCCAGCCGCGTCCCCGCGATGCCGGCCGCCGCTGCACCGGGCCGTGCGAGCCTGATCCAGTCCCGCGGGCCGGTCGCATGCCCTGCCGCGCGGCGGCCCTCGTCTGTGCCTTGCGCTTGGGCGCGGCCATCGGCGGGGTGCAGCCTCCTGTGGTCGGGCGCGGCTCCGCCCGCGGCAGTCCAGATCAGCCTATCCTACCCGAAACCGTGGGCCGCCCCGGGGTGGCAGCGACCGCGCGGTCGGCGGCGGCGCGCCCCTGGCGGATGCACGCCGGCAGGCCCACGCCACGCAGGGCCGCCCCGGCGAGGTGGAGGCCGGGAGTGGCACCCAGAGCGAGCTCGAGAGCGTCCATTCGGCCGAGATGGCCGGCACGGTACTGCGGCAGCGCATCCCGCCAGCGCCGCACGGTGATCGCGTGGGGCGCGGCCCCCACCCCGAGCGCGCGGCGGAGCTCGAGGTGCACCTCGGCCGCCAGCTGGGCATCGGAGAGGTCCAGCGCCCGACGGTCTCCGTGGCGACCCACCGAGGCACGGACGAGGCGGACGTCGTCGGCGTCCAAATGCGGCCACTTGCTGCCCAGGAAAGTGCAGGCGGTGACCCGCCGACCCTCGCCACGGGGCACCAGGAATCCGCTCGCCTCGGGCAGTCTCGGCAGGGCGCTGGCGGGATAGGCCAGGGTCACGGTGGCGACCGATGCATAGGGGATGTCGGCCAGACAGGCGGCGGCGGCGGGATTGACGGGTGCGAGCAGAGCCGCCGCCGCCGCCGCCGGAGTCGCGATGATGACAGCGTCGGCCGGCTCCACCGTCCCGGCACCGGTGACGACCACCCAGCCCCCCCCCGGCGATGGGTGGATCGCAGTGGCGGGCGACCGGCTCCGCAGGCCGTTGTGGGCGAGCTCCCCAGCCAGCCGGTCCACCAGCTGGCTGAGGCCACCGGCAACGGTGAGGAAGGTCGGGGCCCCCGCCCCGGCGCCCCCCGGCGAGCGGTCCAAGAGGGCTTGCCGGCGCAGCCCCCGACGCAGGCTGCCGCCCTCCTGGAGCGCGTCCAGCAGGCGCGGGGCGACGGCGCCGAGGGACATTCCCTCGGCGGACCCGGCGTAGATCCCACTCAGCAGGGGATCCACCAGCCGATCGAACGCCTGGCGGCCCAGGCGGCGCCGCAGGATCGGGCCCAGCGGATCGTCCCGCCCGACCGGGCGGGGGGGTACCAGCGGCTCCAGCCAGACCCGCGCCAGCCCCAGTGGCGAGAGCACTCGGGCCCGGCGGAGCGGGCCGACCCGGACGGGCACGCCGAGCACGAGGCCGGTGGGGAGCCAGCGGATCCGGCCGCGTGACCAAAGTCCGGCCCGGCCGGACTGAGCCGGAACCAGCAGGTCGCCCAGCCCGACCGCGCGGCACAGCTCGGTCGCGTCGGGGTCGCGGGCCAGGAAGCCGTCGGGTCCGAGCTCCACCGTCCACTCGCCGCAGCGACCGGTCTCGATCTTCCCGCCGATCCGATCGGTGGCCTCCAGCACGGTGACCCGGACGGCCGCCCGCCCATCGGCCTCGCCCAGCCGGTGGGCGGCGGCCAGCCCGGTGATCCCAGCCCCAACCACCACGACGTGGCGCCGCGAGGACGCCGCGGAGGGGTCCATCGGGGTTAGCCCATCTCGGGCGGCCGGGCCCTGGCGTGACCGACCGGGCCGGCCCCGGGTCCGGCCCGGGCAGGCTCCCGCCGGCTGTCCCCGACTCCCTGGGGCACGACTTGGCCCGGGGCCAGGCCGCGGGTCCGACTGTTGTCTCCGATCGCAAGCGGGGCGTGGGGGGGAGCGCGGACGGGGCGCGGCATCCGGGACACCCCGTCATGCTACGAGGGCGAGGCGGCGGACTCGACCCGGCGGCCATAGCCCGCGGATCGGTCACGATCCGGTGACCCTGGCCCGCGCGCGGGCACTGATCCGGTCTGATAGCAACTGTGGAGGGGTTGCGCGCGACGAGCTGGGCAGGCCGGGAGATGACCGGGCCGTGGGCGCGGTCCGCCCGAGCCGCCCGAAACCGGTGGGTGCGCATGCTGGCGCCGCCACTGGCCTACCTGGTGGGGAGCGTCGCCCTCACCTCCTCGGTGTGGTCCCATCCGGGCACCGAGTTGGTCGGCGCCGGCTCCAACCCGTCGGCCAAGGTCTGGTTCCTCGCCTTCTTCGCCCATGGGCTCGCGACCGGCCACCTCCAGCTCCTCACCCATCTGACGACCGCGCCCCACACGATCAACCTCATGTGGAACAACTCCATCCTGGCAATCTCCCTGCTGCTGGCGCCGATCACGCTGACCTTGGGACCGGTGGTCGCCTACAACGTCGCGATGACGGTGGGTCTGGCCGCCTCGGGCTGGGTTGCCGGTCTGGCTCTGCGGCGATACGTCCGCCACCCGGCGTCGGCGTGGGCCGGCGGCGCGATCTTCGGCTTCTCCCCGTTCATCCTGGCGGAGGCGGATTCCGGGCACCTGCTGTGGGTGACCCTGTGGCCGATCCCCGTCCTGCTGCTGCTGCTCGACAGCCTGGTGCGGACCCGGCGCCCCCCGGCCTGGCTCCTCGGTATCGGGATGGGCGTATGGATCGGGCTGGAGATGCTGACCTCCGAGGAACTGGTCACGACCTGCGCCCTCGTCTCAGCTGGAACCTTGCTCGCTCTGGCGGCGACCCACCGACACGCGGCCCGGGCGCTGCTGCCCCGCGTCGCCGCCGCGCTGGCCGTGGCCCTGCCGGTGGCGCTGGTGATCGCGGGCGCCCCGCTCGCGGTGCAGTTCCTTGGACCCCACCGCCTCGTCATGGGCGTCGTCGAGCCTCCGGCGGTGAACGTGGCCGATCTCTTCGCGGTGGTGATGCCGACCGAGCTTCAGGCCGCCGCCCCGCCATTCCTGGTCGCGATCACCCAGCACTTCACCGGCTACCCCTTCGACCGGGTGGTGTACCTCGGTGTCCCGCTGCTGGTCTTTTTGGGCTGGGTCGTGCTCGCTGGCCGGCGCGACCCCCGGGTGAGACTGTTCGCCGCGCTGGCAGCGGCAGTCACGGTCCTCGCGCTCGGGAGCCACCTCCACGTGGACGGGCGGGCGACCGGAATTCCGCTCCCCTGGTCGGTCTTCGCCCGGCTCCCGCTGGTCAGCAAGGCGCTGCCCAGCCGGCTGATGGCGGTGACGTGGCTGGCGGTCGCGACCCTGGTCGCGCTCGGGATCGACCGCCTCGCCGAACGGCCGGGCGGCGCCGCCCGGGCCCGCTCGGCGGTGTTGGTGGGAGCGGTCGCCCTCAGCCTGGTCCCCGCGGGCGGCGAGCTGACCAGCGGGGCCGTGGTGCCCGCGTTCTTCCGCACGGCGTTGGTGCACCGGGTCGCCGCCGGCGGCACCCTGCTCACCACCCCGATTCCCAACGCCGACGGCTGCACCGGCCTGCTCTGGCAGGCGGCCAGCGGCTTCGCCTACACCACCCCGACCGGGTGCCTGCTGCATGCCGGCACGCGCCCCGGGCTGATCGTCTCGTACGCGGGGTCGACACCCTTGCGCACCGATCTCTGGCGCACCCAGGCGGGCACCCCCGTCGCGGTCACCCCACGCACGCGACCGGCGCTGCTGGCCCAGCTGCGGGTCTGGCGGGTGCGCGCGGTCGCGGTCGGCCCCGGCCCCGGCGAGGCTGTGACGCGGTCCTTCCTGTCGGCCCTGCTCCAGCAGCGACCGGACCGGGTCCACGGCGTCTGGCTGTTCACCGTCTCCGCCGCCGCAGCGCCCTGATCGGTGCCGGTCGCTGCCGCCGGGCGCGAGGGATGGCCTTCGCTCAGCGGGCGCACCCCGGATCTCCGGCGGGGTTCGCCCGCGCGCGGCGGGGTTGCGCGGGGGAGAGCCGAGGATCTCTCCCTGGCAGAGGACGGCTCTCGCCCGGGTGAGGCCCCGGCTGCGGCACGGCCCCGCTGTGAGTCCGGCCGCCGCCCACCCTGCAGCGGACCGCGGACCCATCGGAAATACGTGGGGACGGCCCAGGTCCCTCTCCGACTCCAAGGCCGCCGTCAGCCCGCCCGTCCCGCGGTCGCCCCGCTCCCCCCGCGCGTGCCGCCATGCCCCACGACACTGGTGCCGAGACCGGGATTTGAACCCGGACGAGCTTGCGCTCACTGCCCCCTCAAAGCAGCGTGTCTGCCAGTTTCACCACCTCGGCGCGGTCGCTCATCTTAGCGAAGCCCGACAGGCTCCGCCAGGGCCGGCAGCGTGCCCTCGCCTCGCGCACCCCAGCGCGAATGGGGACGGCGCGGGCGCGCGGCGGTCCCACGGGCTGGACCGCCGCGCCGCCCCATCCGGCTCCAGCAGGGCGGGTGGGGCCGTCCGGGCCGGCGGCCCGCTCGGGAGGGCGCCGCCGCCCAGAGGCCGACCCGCCCTCCTCTCCCCAGAGCCGAGTGACCCGGCTCGTGCGCGCCGGCGACGCGTCGCACGCCCTCCAGAGGGCCTCCACCCGACGCCGACCCCGCCCCGATGGAATGGCCACCGCCGGCCTCGAGGCGGGTAGCGCGAATGCGAGCGCTCTCCGGCCGATCCGCGCTAGCCCTTCCCGCCACCAATACCCTCGCGGCGGACGCCCACCGGACGGGCAGATCGGCAATTGGGGCCTGGCGCCCACCCGTCCCCCCTCACCGCCTGCCCGGGCGCCCTCGTCGTCGGCAGCCCGCCTCGGGTAATCACGTCCGCCCCGGGCGGCGCGGTCGCGGCCAGCCGGCCCCGCCTCCGGACTGGGCGGCCGCAGCTGGCCCTGGGCCGAGCCGTCGCCGCAGAAGCCGGAACGCTGCACCAGCCCGGGGACCAGGCGCCGGGCGATGCCACTGTGCATGGCGGACGGCAGGAACCGGAACAGCGCCACGGGGCGCCCACTCGCGGGAGAGTCACGCCGATCCCGCTCGCCTCCAGGGCGATGACCAGCGGCGATCGGACCCGCACCCCGCGGCCAACGTCCAGCTACCGATCACCCCGCAGGTCGACCGGGACCGCCTCCCCGGAGCGGGCCGAACGAGCCCAGGCGGCCTGGCACATCCGCTAGCACGAGGCCCACTACCACGGGCCACACTGGGGAGCTGAGCACCATGCCGCCGAGGCCCGCAGTGTCTAATCATCCGCCAGCTCCGGGGGGCTTCTGAGGAAGCCTTCCCAAGCCGCTCAGCGCATCCCGGCGCTGGCGCCACCGTCAACCAGAAGAACCGCCCCATTCACGTAGCTTGATTGGGACTGAGACAGGAATCCGATCACAGCGGCTACCTCATCCGCGTCCGCGTATCGCCCCATCGGTGTCGCCGTCCACCGCGAAGGATCTGAACTGCTGCTCTCGGGATCTGCGAGCGTGCCCATGTGTCGCATACCTGGGATCGTGTCGCCAGGACACACCACATTGACACGCACTCCCTCTTCCACGAGGTCCAGTGCCAGCATTCGGCCTAACATGTTCACCGCTGCCTTAGTCACCGAGTACGCGCCCAAAGGCACGTCCCCGCGGATTCCAGAATCGGAGGACACGAGAACTACGGCTGATGGCCGGCTGCGTCCCAGCAGCGCGCGACATGCCTGCACCTGCACAAGCGCCCCGATGACGTTGGTCGCCAGCATCTCCTGCACGAGCTGCCCAGGTGTATCGATGACTCGAGCCACCACCCCCACTCCAGCACTGGCAACCAAGACGTCGAGCCGTCCCCAGGCGCTCTCGATCTCGCGCACCACCGACGCGGCCGCCACCGAGTCCCGGGCATCCGCCGCGACAAACCGCGCCTCGACTCCGACCCGGCGCAGTTCCCTCTCCGCACCCTGTCCGCGCTCCAGATCGCGTCCGGTGATCGCAACTGCGAACCCATCTCCGCCCAGACGCCGAGCAGTGGCTAAGCCAATCCCCGACGTGCCACCGGTGACGAGTGCCACTCGTGGCGTGCGCGATCTCTCCCGCGCTTCCGCCGCCCTTCTCACGGCGGACGACTTCGCAAGGTCAGCCACGGTCTGCTAGCCGGCAAAGCGTCGCGACCGTCCTATCGACCTCCTCAGCCGTGTTGTAATGGACGAGGCCGAGTCGAACAACCCCGCCGGACTCCCCGAGGCCTAGTCGTTCGATCAAAGCTCGCGCGTAGAAATCCCCATCCCAAACGAAGATGCCCTCGCGTCCCAACTTCTCCGCAACAACCCTCGGCGCAAGTCCAGCCACGGTTATGGCGACCGTTGGGGTCCGCTCCGCCACTCGGGCAGGATCGGCGATGCCCCACACCTTAACACGGGGAATCTTAGCCAGGCCTTCCAAGAGCCGCTTGCACAGCGTGGCCTCGTAGGCACGAATGGCTTCCATGGCGACGCGCAGCCGATGCGTCCTCGACTCACCCTGAAGCTCCCCAGGTTGCGACAAGCCAGTCGTGCCGATGCTTTCGAGATAGCCAATGGCTGCCGTCGCCCCCACGATCCCTTCATGGTTCATGGTGCCCAGCTCCACCGGGTCGACAGCGGGCCGCACCTTGTACGGAGGCAGCCGCGCTACTAGCTCGTCCTGGATCCAGAGGACGCCAATATGTGGTCCAAAAAATTTGTACGCTGAACACACTAGTGCATCGCACTCCATAGCCTGGACATCGATCGGTCCGTGCGGGACGTAGTGCACAGCGTCCACATAGGCGATGGCGCCGACCGCATGCGCGCGCGCACAGATGCCGGCGACGTCGTTTATCGTCCCTACGGCGTTCGACGCGACTCCAACCGCGACCACGCGTGTGCGAGAGCTGAGCTTGCGCTCGAAGTCCGCCATGTCCAGAGTGCACTGTTCGGGATCGATGTCTACCGTCACCACACGCACCCCTCGCTCGGTGAGCAGGTGCCATGGCGTCACGTTCGCTTCGTGGTCGAGGGCAGTCACCACGATCTCGTCCTGCGGACCAAGCGTGGCACCGATAGACCGACTGATGGCGAAGGTATGTGCCGTCATGCTGGCGGCGAACTTGATATGTCCCGGGCTCGGCGCATTGACCAGAGCCGCCATTGCGGAGCGCCCCTTCGCGATCAGGCCATCGGTCACCTGGCTGGTCTGGAAAGCTCCGTCGGTGTTACTGTTGAAGTGTCGGTAGTACTCCGAGACCGCCTCGATGACGCACTCTGGTACTTGGGTACCGCCAGGACCATCAAGAAAGATGGCAGGGCTGCCGTTCACCACCCTATCGAGGGCGGGAAACATTCGGCGCAGCGTCTGTGGGTCAAAGGTGCTCATGGCATCCACAGTGATGCGTGAGGTGCCCGGGAAGGGTCGACGAGTCCATAGCGGATGAGAGTCGGCACACTGTAAAGGTCCTTGCGGCTTGGTGGCTCATTCGTCAAAGAAGCTTGGAAGGTGTGCGAATGTACGCGTCATCACTCCGGTCGGCCCCAGGGGCACCACTTGGCCTAGCTCGTGCCTGTCATTAATGGCCGACGATCCGATGTCAAGGTGGATCCAGGGTCTTCCGGCCGTGAATTGCTGCAAGAAGATGGCGCCTGCCATCGCACCCGCCTCAGGCAAGTCTGAAAGGTTCTGGAGGTCCGCCACCGTGCTCCTCAGCACTACGTCATACTCGCAATGAATCGGCAGTTCCCAGACGCGCTCGGCAGCGAGTGCGGAGGCCCGATAGAGGCGTGAGAGGAACCCGCGATCATTCGAAAAGGCCGCAGTCGCCGTGTGGCCGAGGGCGTGCCCCACCGCGTCTGTCAACGTGGCCACGTCAACTATATGCGTGGCGCCCAAGGACGTCGCATACCACAGTGCGTCAGCGAGAACCAACCGTCCTTCTGCATCGGTGTTGGTGACTTCGATGGTTTTCCCACTCATCGAAGTCACCACATCCCCGGGCTTGAGCGCTCGCCCTCCCGGCATATTCTCGGTCAGGGGCACGACGCCGATGACAGGCATCGCAGGCTGACGGCTAGCAATGAGGCCCATGGCGGCGATCACGGCGGCCGCGCCGCTCATGTCGGCCTTCATCCCCCTCATGTCCTTGGTCGACTTGAGGGATATACCCCCTGAGTCAAACGTAATGCCCTTCCCAACTAGGGCGAGGATCGGTCCGGCACGTCGCCGGCCTCCGTATCGGATAACCACGACGTTGGGCGGCTCGGCGGATCCCTGTGCCACACCGAGGAGCGCGCCCATTCCCAACGCCTCCAGACGATCTCGCTCGAGTACGTCGCTCTCGAGCCCATTGGTCTGCGCCAGTGCCACGGCTTCGCTCGCGAGATCGCGCGGTGTCAGTCGGTTGGCGGGACGCCACTGTAGCGTCCGGGCATAGTTCGTGGCGGCCGCCATGGCCACAGCTTCAACCAGGGCACTGCTGCGCGCCGCGGCTTCGCCGATCCCTAGCAGGATCAGTCGTTCAATCGGTCCGGCCACTGACGCCCCCTGCTGCAGCTCGCCAGCGGTGAACTGGGATAGGCCGATCCCCGTTACAATGGCCGTGGATGCGTCCATTCCACCGTCCTGCCACGCACCTCCGAGAGCTTGGGGTGCTGCACCATGCTCGGCAATCACCGCCATGGATCTGGCCCAAAGGCGCACGTCTGAGCCGACGCCTTCGAACGCGTTGCGCAGTCGATATGCGTCCAACTGCCGCCGGGATCCCAGTCCGACGAGCATAATCCTGCTACTTTCAAGCCTTCCCAGGGTGGCGAGCGTTCGGCGTTCTCCGAGCTCCGCCGTGATCTCTCGCCGCTCAATCATATCCCGAATAGTGCTGTCAAGGGCACTGTCCACCAGTGCGGCCATAGGTGACAGCGGCTCATCGGCGAGAAGGGGCACGACTAGGACGTCGCACTCGACTTCCCCGGGAGGCTCGTGGGATACGTCTAGGCGCATGTCGCTTCATCCGAGCCGTCCGGAGGTGTCGTCTGACCGTGGAGTGGCGATGGATGCTTGACGCTGCTTGCATGGCAGCTGGAATCAGAGTCGAGTGCCTGGTCCTTCATCGGGCCAGGCTCCACTTCTGGGGATAGATGTTCACATTTGGATCCTGCGGGATCGCGCCGTGTAGATTGTCCTTGATCACCGAGACTTGATAGTCATAGTTGGGCTGCCAGAGAAGTGGCAGCTCCTTGGAAACGTAGAGGTCGTACCGACGAAAGGCCGCCACCGTGGAGTCGAGGCTCAAGCTCCGCAGCTTGGAGTCGAGCTTGCCATTGCTGTATCCACCAAAGTTGAGCGCTCCTCCCGATTCTATCCAGAGAGCCATCGTCGGGAGGTACTGTGGTGAGTAGGTGGCCGTCGACCCTGGAGATCCGGAGTCGGCGATCTGCCACCGACATCCGGATCCGGTATGGGCGTCGCATGGAGTGGCCTCTGAAACGAGTGTCTCCGGTGGGACTCCGGCAAGGCTGACTTGGATCCCCGCCGATGACCACGACGACTTCATCGCCTCCACCTCGGCGAGAAAGGCGCTGGAACCCGTCGCGTACTGCATGGCGAAGTCCAGACGAGCTCCGTGTGCAACCCCGGCCCCGCAGTCTTTGGCGGTGGTGCCCGCTCTCTGGCACGTGTCCACTCCATTGTGTCGGATGGTCCAACCATGCTCCCTGAGGAGGTGAGTCGCGTCGCCGAGGCTGTACGGGTACGGATTTTGCCTTGCACCGGATGCCAGGTACGGACTGGCTGGCTCCAGTGGAACGGGGCCGTACGTCGGATAGGAGCTTCCGTGATAGATGTCTCGGTCAATCGCGGCCTGGTTGATGAGGTGTTGCATGGCCTGCCGAATATATAGTTGGCGGAAAATGCCACCGACCTCGGGATTGGTGTAGTTCAGCGAAAAGGCGTTGAATCCCCATTCAATCCAGTGCTCGATGTGGTATCCGCGAGACGTGAAGTACTTCTGTAGGGAAAGGTCTTGCGACGGAAGATAGCCGTAGTCTAGTTCGCCCGCCCTCAGAGCGTCGAACTCGGCTGTGTCACTAGAGAATGGGACTTCGTCAAACCTAGCGATATGAGGCCTGTCGGGTCCACTGAATAGGCGATTGGGAGTGTAGGACGCATAGCCAGTGCTCGGACTGTAACTAGCCAAGTGCCACGGGCCGTCAACCACCTTCCAGAGCGGGTTGGTGGCGTAGGTCACTAGATCGAGGGACTGTCCGTTGAGATACTTGTACACGGCGCGTGCGCCGGCGCGTGTCGCGGCATAGTCCCCAGCGGAGCCGGTCGAGCGAGTTCTGTCCCATGCGTGCTGGGGGATTGGCTCGATTTGACTTAGCTCATTGTAGAGAAGCCATCCCGCCCCGTAGGCCCGTTTGAAGGTGAGACTGAACTCGTAGGGCTTGGAGCGGGGAAAGCTCATACTCGCGAGATCATCCGGGATGTTGCCTGGGACATACCCAGTCCAGTCCACCTTGTTGGCATAGAGGAGATTCATCCAGAACTCGACGTCGCGATTGGTCACGGGCCGGCCGTCCGACCACAGATAATGCCGCATCTGGATTGTAACCGTCCGCCCGCCGTTTGAGAAGACCGGTGGTCGCCCGATGCTTAGCGCGTAGTTGATCCCGGGTCGCCCGTCGTTGCCGAACCAGTAGAGCGGCAGGAACAGGAGGGGCTCCATCTGGAGGTAGCTCACTTGATTCGACGTCGGCAAGTTGAACGGCAGAATGTAGCTGGGCACCTCGCCCGGTGGCATGGCGAAGGTGGCCACGCCGGAATATGCAGGCGTGCGGTGATGGCTTGCGACCATCGGGCCGCAAGCACCAAGCAGCGTGGCAACGCAGACTCCAGCGACAGCACTCCATCCTTTTGAGTTGATGTCCATTACACTCCTTCAAGCTTAGAGATAATGTCCACAGCACTCCTTCACGCGCCGTAGACCATCTCAGTCGGATGCGCCCCCCCGGTGCGGAAGGCGCCTACCCCGCATAGTGCCAGTCATTGGGATAGATCGGGAGGTACGGATCCTGAGGCGTGACCCCCATGAGGGACCGCTTCACTGCTGAAACACGGAATACAGGCATAGGCAGGAAGATCAGTGGCTGCTCTTTGGCCATGTAGTTCTCGTAAGCCGCAAGCGCGCTCGGGCTTGAGTTGACGTGGGTGGCGTTGATCAGCCGCTGCGACGTCGGGTTGCACCAGTTGAGAAAATTCTCATTGGCATGGCACCCGAATGGCTCGCCGCCGGTGGGATACCAGTCAGTCCACCCTTCTGGCCACGTCTCGATGTCCAAGCTGAGTTGCCAGCTGCATGTCTTGGTGTTGATGCATGCTGTTCCTTCGGCCTGGGCCGCGGTGGCAGTCACTAGCTTGAGGGTGAGGTCGATCCCAAGAAGTCCGAAGTTAGACTTCAGCATTTGCGTGATGCCGGAGGTGAGCGTGCTCTGAGCGCTACTGAGGAGTGTGAAGGACAGGGGGGTGCCCTTGCGAATCCCTATGCCGCAGTCGTGAGCCCCGGTCCCCGCCCTCTGGCAACGGCTCACGCCATTTGGATTGACCTTCCATCCATGCGTGGCAAGCAGTTTCTTGGCGGCTGCGATGTTGTAGGGATACGGGTCGTGGCGTTCGTAGGAAGTCACCCCAGGCGTGTTGCCTGTCGGATTAGGGACAGGACCAGAAGCGTATCCACCAAAGCCGTGTTCAAAGACGTGCAGGATGGCTCGCATGTTGACAAGGTGGGTCATCGCCGCGCGCACGTATAGCTGGTCAAGGACGGGCGTCTGGGGATCGTGGGGAGCGTAGTTGAAGAGGACGCCCCCCCAGGTGTCCTGAGGCCAGACGATAATCTTGTAGCCCTTGGCCTTCAGAGCCGGGATCGTATTGAGGTCGTTGAATGGGACATAGCCGTAGGTGAGCTGGCCGGACTCGAGGGCATTGAACTCCGCTGTGTCGCTGGTGAATGGCACTTCGATGACGCGCTTCAGCGTAGGCTTAGTGGTCCCTGAGTACTTAGAGTTGGGCGCGAAGGATACATAGTTGGTGGTGGGGCTATATGCGCTGATCTCCCAGGCGCCATCCACGACTCTCCAGAGGGGGTTGGTGGCGTAGGTGGTGAGCGTTTTGGCCTGACTGATCAAGTAGGCGAAGACGCGCTTGGCTCCGGCTGGCGTGCGGTCGTAGTTTCCTACCGGGCTCGTGCCGGACTCTTTGTCCCACGCATGTTGTGGGATGGGGGTGATCTGGCTGAGTTCGTTGCCCAGCAGCCATTGGGTGCTGTACCGGGCGTTGAAGGTGATGGCGAACGTCCGAGTCGAAAGGTACTGAATCTTCTTGACATTGTCGGGAAACTTGCCGGGAACGTAGGGGCCCCAGTTCACCTTGTTCGCATCAAGGAGGTCCATCCAGAACTGGATGTCACGGGTCGTGAGGGGTCGGCCGTCAGACCACCGCCACGGCTTGAGCGTGATGGTGGCCACTGTTTCCCCGGCCTTGTCTGTGCTGAAGGCCGGCGCGTAGGCGAGGCTGCGCTGGCGATTGAAGACGGGGTTCCCGCTCTTGCCCCATAGGTAGAGTGGCTTCCACATAAGGTAGTTGAACCATATGGCGTCGCCGATGTTCCACGCTGTTCCCGGGTACAGTGGGAAGATAAAGTTCGGCGGCTCTCCCGGATCTCCGGCGAAGGTGACTGTGCCTCTAGATGCCGTCCTTGCCAAGGGCTGGGTCGCTTGCCCGCAGCCGCTCAGCAGCAGACTGGCCACAGCGGCTCCCATCAGGGTCGTGCGCCATGCTCTGAGCCGTAGGTGGGGCATCGGATTTCCTCCGCTTAGCGGACGCCTCCAGCGAGCTTAGCGCTCTCTCCGACTGTGTCAAGGGACAAGCTGCCCCGCCGGCGCTGTCCCGAGCGAGTCACATGGTCAGGAATCCAGGCTGGCTAGGGGCCACATTGTCCAGTCCCTCGACAGATGCAAGGATCCGGTTCGGCACGTTCGTCGAGGTGCCTAGCCGGCAGGAGTCTGGAGCGGTTGGGGAGTGGGTTCGGCAGAGTATCTGGCCCCACTTTGGGGTGAAACGGCAGAGGTATTTGGCCCCACCCGGAGCGCCCCAGCCGTAGCCTCTCGGCCAGTGTCCGGGAGCTAGTCTTGGAAGTTGTGGAAACGCCAGCTGAGGCCCCGCGGACAGCGGGGATAAGGACGGCGTGGCCTGCCAAGGAGAACAACCAACCGTCGGCTCGCAGCAACGAGCCGCCCTGGAGGCCACGCCGTGTCTGCCAGGTATGAGGTTCGGCCCCCGACCGCTCCCGTGCCCGCCCCCGATGACGTGCTTGAGCAGCTCGTGCGCGCCGGCGCCCAGCGCCTGCTCCAAGCCGCGCTAGCAGCCGAGGTGTGAACCGGCCTGGGTTTCCTGGAGGCTTCATACCTAGGAAGCGAGGATGGAGTCATGGACAAGAAGCGACCGTCATCGACGCGGTATCCACGGGAGTTGAGGGAGCGGCTGTCCGCATGGTCCGCGAGCTCCGACTCGAGGATCCGGCCGACCAGGGGTGATCTCCCGGGTCGCCCGCCAGCTCGGCGTGGGGACGGAGTCCCTCCGAACCTGGGTCAAGCAGACCGAGGTCGACGCTGAACGCCACCCCGGCTCGACGACGGCCGAGCACGACGAGCTCGTCGCGCTCCGCAAGGAGAACAAGGAGCTCCACCGAGCCACCGACAGCCTGCAGGCGGCAGCGAGTTTCTTCGGGGCGGGCTCGACCGCCGAGGCACGAAGTAGTCGCCTTCATCGACGCCCACCGGGACACCACGTCCGGTGGGCGTCGATGGGGAGTCGAGCCGATCTGCGAGCAGTTCGCAGTCGCCCCTTCCACCTACTCCGACGCCAAAGCCCACCCACCCTCGGCCCGGGGCGGTGCGTGACGCCGCCCGGGCGCCGCTGCTGCTGGCGTTGTGGGTCCACAACTACTCGGTCTCCGGACGGCGCAAGCTCTGGAAGGCGGCCCGGCGGGCGGGCATCGACGCGGGCCGGGACCAGGTGGCCCGGCTCATGGCCGTCTAGGACCTGGGGGGGGGGGGAGCCGGGCGATGACGCGCTTCTCCACCAAGTCCGACGCATCCCCCCTCCGGGCCCCCGATCTCGTGAAGCGGGACTTCACCGCGGCGCGGCCCGATGCCCTGTGGGTGGCGGACTTCACGTACTGCTCGACGTGGTCGGGGATCGTCTACGTCGCCTTCGTCATCGACGTATTCTCCCGGCGCCTCGTCGGCTGGAAGGCCGCCCGCTCCATGACCGACACCCTCGTGATCGATGCGCTCACCATGGCGGCGTGGACCCGCCGGAGCACCACCCTCGACGGGCTCGTGTGCCACACCGACGCGCCGGGAGCCCGTACACCGCGATCGCCTACACCGTACGCCTCTGTGACGTTGGGGCGGCCCCTTCCATCGGCACCGTCGGCGACCGCTACGACAACGCGATGGCGGAATCGGTCATGGGGCTGTTCAAGACCGAGCTGCCCCGCAACCCAGCTGCACCGGCGGCCAACGGCGGCCCGTGGAAGGGGCTCGACGACCTGGAGATCACCACCTGCGGCTGGGCGTCGGGGTTCAACGAGGAGAGGCTGCATTCAGAGCTCGACGACCGGACTCGTGCCGAGGCCGAGGCCGAGCATCGCCACCGGTCTCAGCTCGGTGCGGCATGAGAGATCCAGACCGACCGGCCAGGTCGAGCACTACCGCCACCTCCCAGCGGTTACGATACGGGATCGCCATCTGCGCGTGGTGCGGCACGTCCTGTCCCTCCTCGGAACGCCGCCGGTTCCACGCCGACGCCTGCCGCCAGGCCCGCTACCGGGCTCGCCACGCGGTCCCAGTTGAGAACAAGCGGGCCTGGTCGCTGTCCGGCCCGAGGCCACGGTCTACGAGGGCTCGGGCTGTCAGTTCCGCTATCTCGGTGTCCGCCGGTGCGACGCCTGCAACCGGGTCTGCCGTCGCATCGGGGCCGGTGGCCTCTGTCGCCACTGCGATGAGCCAGTTGCCATGTGGACCTTCTCCGGTGAGCCCGAGCTCGCCCAGTCGCTCGAGATCACCCCGCAGGCAGCCCCCCAAGCGTTACCCGTGGCTCCGCTACAGCGAACGAACCGGCGCGGTCTGGCCCGAGCGGGCACTGCCGATCTCAAGGCCTGCAACACAGGCAAAATAGGGATCCGCATCGGCGCTGTGATCGGGCATACTGGGCTCAGTCGCGACCAACCGGTGCCGCGAAGAGCAAGGGCTTGGCGTCTCCGTCCAACCCAGGCCGGTTCAGGGGGCGGCTCCGCACCGACGCCGCCAAGCCCATGCGGGTCCGCGACAACGTCCTCTACCTGGTGTTCAAGCTGGCCGTCCGACTCAGCACCAACTGGGCGCGATCAACGCCCCCAACCAGCTAGACCTGCTCTTGGCCGGTCACCGCTTTGTGGACGGCCGACTCCAACTCGCCCAACCTTCAAAGGAGGAAGCCGCCGCCTGATCCCCTCGCCCCTCGCCTGGAGGAATTTACACAACCTATTGACAGGAGCTCGCGAGCCGGCCCGGCGCGAGCCTCGGTGGGAGCCACCCGCATCGGCCTAGCCCCAGCCGCGGAGGCCCGAGACGCGAAAAAGAGACCCGGCGATGACCTACTCTCCCACCCCGTTGCCAAGGCAGTACCATCGGCGCTGGCGGGCTTAACTGCTGTGTTCGGGATGGGAACAGGTGTCTCCCCGCCGCTATCGTCACCGGATCTCTTTCGTTAAACGTGTGGCTGCCGGCCACCGCCGCAGGGGCGCAGGCCATCGGGCAACCGGATGCGCGAAGTCGTTCGTCCGATGACCGGGGCCGGCCGGGATGCGGCTCGCCCCCGAGCAATGTGGCAGAGAGTGGTCAAGCCCTCGACCGATTAGTACCGCTCAGCTCAAGGCATTGCTGCCCTTACACCTGCGGCCTATCAACCAGGTGGTCTTCCTGGGGTCTTACCCGGTTAACCCGGTGGGAGATCTAATCTTGGAGTGGGCTTCGCACTTATATGCTTTCAGCGCTTATCCCTTCCGGACATGGCTACCCGGCGGTGCTCTTGGCAGAACAACCGGTGCACTAGCGGTCCGTCCAACCCGGTCCTCTCGTACTGAGGTCGGCTCTCCTCAAATCTCCTGCGCGCACGGCGGAT
>DATKRN010000003.1:0-4242 GCA_035532155.1 Verrucomicrobiia bacterium
TCACGGGCCCAAAATGCGGACGGTGCGGACGGTGCGGACGCAAATGTGATCTCTTTTCTATTTCTCTCTTCTGTTGAACTGAGGAAGAATAGAGGGAGAAGGAGGCGCAGAGGACGGCACATAGAGAGTAGACCGATGGACTGTCCGCATCGTCCGCATCGTCCGCCTCGAGCCAGAATCGGTGTGCGGTGAGTGGACGGTCCAGTCGTCGATTCGAGGGGTGAAAGGGCTGGAGTGGGGCGCGGAGTGAGCAGGTTGGCGCCCTCCCGAGTCCCTGGGCGCAGCTGCTCGTATCCTGCGCCGACCGGAGCAGCGGCACCAGCCCTGGCCGCCAACCACCACGCCGGCGTGGGACGATAGCCGGCGCTGGAAGTAAGGTGGTAGGACCATGCTCGCGCTCCCTCGCGGCGCCCCCGGCCGCATCGTGGACCCGCTGACCGCGGGCTGGCCCGTCTGCGTGGTGAGCGACACCCACTTCGGCCATGTGATGGCGTTCGCCGAACCTGACCGGTCCCGCTCGTCGAGATTGACCAAGTGAGAGCGCGGGAAGGGTACCCCATCGGCAGGGTCGGCCGAGGTCGAGCCCAGGTCCCCTGGGTAGTGGCGAGGAGTCGGGCGCGACAGCGCGTCGCGGCCGACCACGACTCCGGTGACTCCTCGGCCCTCGTCGCCTGTTTGGAGGGGAGGGACAGATCATCCCATCCCTCCCCTCCGTCCCTTCAGCTAGCGATAACCCAGGCGTCCAGCGTTCCGGGATAGATGATCGATATGGACACAAGATCGGAGGACCAGCAGTTGAGGGTGACGGTGTGTGACCCGGCGGTAAGGCCGGTGTGACCACCCGTGAGATTTAGGACCGCGTCGTAGGGCACGGCGGATGAGGTCTCACCCTGCGATTCGGCGATAACGGTGCCATCGAGGTTCAGAGAACATGCGACGGGTGCGCTCGGGACGGAGGGCGATCCGTTCCCGAAGCTGACCGTTGCGGTGGCCATGAGTGTTCCGGCAAAGGTAGGCGAAAGACTCACAGAGGCAACCTGAAAACCGGGGGACGTGGGCGGCAGGAAGAGGAAGGGAACTACCTGACTCACGCCACCAGAGGTCGGCCCAGGCGGCCCCTCCGGTCCCACCGCTCCCGCCGGTCCAGCCGGCCCGGCGGGCCCAGTGCCCGATCGGCCTTCCGGTCCCTGCGGGCCAGCGGGTCCAGCGGGGCCCTGAGGACCCGTCTCCCCGTGGATGGCCTTCAGGGCAGCGGTCAACGCGGCTTCTGATGGGAATCGGATGACGGTCCCCGTTGGGCACTGGGCCGCGACGGTCGTATTCACCACGGTGAGCTGCCGGGACGGCGCGTTCCAGCAGGCGGTGATGACCGGGGCGGTGCTGATCGTGGTCTCTGGATGGACTGCTGCCGAGACGGCATAGGCTCCACTTCCTAGGGCCACCGAGGCTGCGACGCCTGCGACGAGCCGTCGGCTCAGAATGAAGGTCACTCTCACGCGGGTCTCGTTTGACGAGGGTGGGAATCGGTCAAGGGTAGGCGGCTGGGGAGGTGTGGGGCAACCCTCCAGGCCCCCGCCGACCGGCCGGACGGTGCCGTCGCATGGCGCGGGGGAGCTAATCTCAGAAGTTGTGGAAACGCCAGCTGAGGCCTCGCTGACAGCGGGGACGAGGACGGCGTAACCTGCCAGGGAGAGAAGTCAAGCATCGGCTCGCAGGAACGAGCCGCCCGGCGACACCACGTGTCGCGTACACCCAGGCCCCACTGCCTGGGTGTGCTCTTATGAAAGCGACGATGGACGGCTCACTACATCGGAGGTATGGTGAGCAACACGATCGGTCGTCGCGCCCGCACATCGGCAGTGCACTCGGGCGCCACCCCAGCGCGGATCGCAGCCCGCCTGGACCTGCGCCGGGTGAACGCGATCGAACCGCTTCTGGCGTCCGGCCCTGCCGTCCAGCGCTCCGTGCCCGAGGTCGAGCAGCCATTTGCCGCACGGGGACGTGGTGTCGCCAGCCCAGGGCTGGTCCATGACTGACCGAGGCGGCTATCGGCACGCCATCTGGGCGGCCTACGGACGAGCGCAGCGGGCGATGCTGGCGTTGTATGTGATCGGCGGCGCGATCGCCCTGCTCGTGCTGCGTCTGCGCTGAGCCGGTGGCGACTGGCGGTGCGTTGTCGGCGCCGGGCCCACACACTGATGTGACGATGCCCGCGCAGGCATCCGCGACACGGCATCTCGTGGGACGATGTGCATGGCAGACATAATGGCAGACAAACCACGGGATGCGATCGACACCGATGGGCTCCTCGCGCTGCTTGCCCGGATGCCCCAGGACACGGGACTGACTGAGACGCAAAAGGTGTTCCTGCTCGAACTCCAGGCCGCGCAGCGCGCGCGGATGGGGGAGAGGGAGCCACGCCGTCAGCGCGTGACCGCTCCGCTTACCGACAACGAGCTGGCCCGGCTGCACGGGACAACGATGAACGGGCCGGCGCAAAGAGAGCCCAACGGCTGACCTAGCCCCGAACCACCCGCGGACTGGCACCTCCCGCGAGACCACCATCGGCGCAACGCCATTGGGCGCCCATTGTCGGCGCATCGGTGTGATGCTCACGACATGGGACGCTGGGCAGCGACGGTGCGAGCGGCGGCATCAGGGATGGGCCTGGCACACTTGGTCGGGGTGCCGAGCTGGCGTCCGCCTCTGGCCTTTCCTCCCTCGAACCTGATCCTGGTGCGCTGGGCAGATCTTGCCCTGTGGGCGCTGTGGCTGCTCTGGGCCGTCGTCCTGTTCCGAGCCATCCGCCGGGTGCTCGCCAGCGAAGCTCGGACCGAGATGATCGAGCCCGAGGTGAGTGCCCAGGGCCCCCACCAGCTGCGACTGCCGGACCGGTGGGCATTGAGGGCCACATGGGCACCCTGACGTGGGCACGCTGCCCGCAGTGCCGGTCTTGGCGTCGGCTGCTCCGCTGGCATTGCGAGATGTGTGCAGGCCGCCGGACCGTTCTGATCGACTGGTGGGTCGAAGACGGGCTCCCCTGAGTCCTCGGGCGCGGCGGAGTAGACGGCGGTTCCTGGCGTCGACAGTCCTGGCTTTCCGATATCGCCGCGGACGCGACGACCGGCGTCGGCAGGGTGGGAGGCAAGGCAGGAGGGTGGATCGCTACGACGATGCCGGTTTCCGCCGTAGGTAGATCACGGGGCTATCGCCAAACTGTCACGCGGGTTACTGGCCCTACGGTGAGCGCCTGATATTGTGGGGGCGTGAATACGAGTCCTCGCCCCTCTCGCCTGCTCGCTCGCCTTCTGCTCGGCGCCATCCCGCTCGTCGGGCTCGGCGCCGCCCTCTCTCCTCTGGTCGTCCAGGCGTCGACCCAGACCACGACCGACACGACCACAGGCGAGACCGCCTACGCCATCCCCGCCAACACCACCTCGCTCCAGATCAGTCTGATCGGCTCAGCTGGGAGCACGATGCAGAGCGGTGGCACGGCGCCGGGCGCCCCCGGCGCCGGGGCTGACCTCCAGGCGACCATCACGCCTCCGTCCGGTGTCTCCACCCTCTACCTTGAAGTAGGCGCCCCGAACAACTCGGGGAGGACATCCTCCGTCTCGTCCGGCGGCGGCGGGGGCTCCGACTTCGCGGCCGGGGGCGGCGGAGCCTCCGACGTCCAGACCTGTTCGGTCAGCAACACGAGCTGCACGGACACCCTCAACACCACAACCGACCCACGCCTCCTCGTCGCTGGCGGCGGGGGTGGGGGAGGAGAAGGCGCGTCATCGGGCGGCAACGTAGGCGGCGCCGGCGGGAACGCCGGAGACGGCAGCCTGGCCCTGGGCGGGAACGGCGGCGGGGGCAGCGACAGCGGGAACGGCGCCAGCGGCCAGGTTGGCGGCTTCAGCGGCCAGGCGAGTGGCACGAGTGGCGGCGGGGGCAGCACGAACTGCGGTGGCGCAGGCGCGAACAATACCGGTGCCATCGGTGGAGCCGGAGAGGACACCAACGGCGGCTACAACGCCGACGGCGGCGGCGGCGGCGGCGGCTGGATCGGCGGCGCGGGAGGCGGTGAGGGGGGCACCTCCGGCAGCTGCGCGTTTGGGACCGGCGCAGGCGGTGGTGGTGGCGGGGGCCGCAGCTACGCGGAAGGCTCAGCCACCGGCGTCAGCATCAGCCCGGCGTCGCTCACGGCGACCCCCGAAATCATCGTCGTTGCGACCATCGCGACCCCGCCGACCATCA
>DATKRN010000004.1:0-130758 GCA_035532155.1 Verrucomicrobiia bacterium
GCGACGGCGCACGCGGTGGGATGGCCTGAGTAGGTGTACCCGTGGCGGAAGATGCGTTCGGTCCCCGCCTCCCAGAACGGGGCGGCGACCGTGGCGGACACCAGCACCGCTCCCAGCGGCATGTACCCCGATGTCAGCCCCTTCGCGCACACCAGCAGGTCTGGCTGCAAACCCAGCCGCTCCGCCCCGAACCAGGCTCCGAGTCGACCAAACCCGGTAATCACCTCATCGACCACGAAGAGCACGTCACGGTCGTGACAGATCGCTTGGACGGCATCCAGATAACCCGCCGGGGGGAGGAGGACGCCACCCGCGCCGACCACCGGCTCACAGAAAAAGGCGGCGACGCGGTCGGCGCCGGTGGCGTCAATCGCATCTGCCAGCGCGGCGGGATCATCCCACGCGACCGTCCCCACCTCCGTCACCAGGGGGCCGTAGGCGTCCAAGTTCCCGGGAATGCCTCCCAGCGAGGTGCCGTAGGCGTTCATGCCATGGTAGGCGTAGGAGCGAGCCAGAATGCGCTGCTTCGCCGGTCGCCCCACCGCCGACCAGTAGGCGCGGGCCAGTTTGGCAGCAGTATCGACAGCATCCGATCCGCCGCCCGCGGTGAGGAAGACCCGGGAGCTCGACATCGGAGCCAGCGCAGCAAGGCGCTCGCAGAGCTGCTCGGCTGGCGGATTGCTGTACCGCTCGAAGGTGTGAAAGCTCGCGAGGGTCCCCATCTGTCGGGCCGCCTCCTGGGCCAGCTCGGTGCGCCCGTGCCCGACGTTGCAGTACCAAAGACTCGCGATCGCATCGAGATACCCGCGTCCCGCAGCGTCGTAGACCATGCAGCCGTGCCCGCGCACGATCGTGATCTCGTGGCCGCTGACAGCAGCCATGTTGGCGAAGGGGTGCCACATTGGACTCCTCCCCAGACTCGCCCCGACCTCACTCATCCCTTCAGCGTCCGGTGCTGAGGGCAGATGGTGGCACAGGGATCGCTGCGCGCGACGCCCCCAAGCTTGAGGCCGTACGCCCCAATCGACCACCCGGCGTCGCGGGGCCACCGGGTGGGCTGGTTCGTGGGGATACAGCTCTCACAGGCGGGAAATGCTGGCCGTGAAGACGGCTGGAGTGTAGCAAGGATCGCGCCCGGGGCGGGGCGTGACCGCCGCGAATGCCGCGGGAGTGCGGCGGATCGGGGGCGTCGAGCGGCCGGGAACGGCCAAGGCGGTGAGGGCAGTCCCCCGCGACCCAAAGGTCCACCAACTCCCACGGGCATGGCGTGCCCGCTTGGCACGGGCTGTACTGCGCAGGACCTCGTGGCCCGACCTGGGGACACCCTCCCCGGGACGAGCAACGGCTGAGCTCGGCCGCACCCTCGGTGGAGGCCGGGGACGCGAGCTCGCGTCTGCCGTCGGCGAACTGGTGGCCGAACAGACGCAGCGACAGAGGGCCGAAGCCGTCGCGAGTGGGCCCGGTCCTGCGGCGCCGGGTGATGAGCGCCACGAACAGGTAGCGGACGGTCTCGCGCCCAGGGAGGCGCTGGGCGGCGGGGGGCTGAGGCGGACAGCGGCGCCGACGGACTCGACCGGGTTGGGGGCGGCACGCGTCGGCCGTGCTCCTCGGGCACCTCCTAGACGGCGCGACGCAGTCATTCCCGTCGCGCGCCAGGCACGCCGCCGCCGGGACGGGCGCTGGGCTCAAGGATCGGTGGTCTACCGCTCCGACCGCGCTGCTCCCGCCTCCCGTGACGCTGGTCGCGGGGCGGGGGATAGGCGGCAGTCAGCACCCCCCACCGGACCCCGTGCCCGACCCTCACCCGCCGCGACCGCGGCGGTCGCGCACCCCCTCCGCCCACACGTCCGCGCTCTCGCGGGGGCCCGCCGGCGCGTGGCCCTCAGCCCCGGGCGCCGGTCGGCCTGACCCCCGAGGAGGACCCCGACGGCGGTCCGCTCCGTCTCTGGCTCGGGCGCGAGGGAGAACCCGTCCCCGCACAGCTCGAGGCGGCGCGCCGACAGGGACCGGGTTCTCCGCTCCTGGTACTCGGCCTCCCCCTCGGCCCGCCGGCGAGGGATGGTGCTCGGCGACCGCATCGCGGTCCCGCCCCGCCAAGCCTGGAGGACCGGCGCGACGGCGTAGGTCGCCGGGCCATCCCGGGAGGGCCGCTGCGGCCGACGTGACGGGGGTTCCGGTTCGCCGCTCCCATCGCGGCACCTGTTCGGACGGGTAGCCGGTCGGTGTCGGCCCCGAGGCGGTCGGAGGCACAACGTGGTACCGGGCACTCAGGACGTGGCCTCCCGCGGGACGCGGTCACGGGTTCCCGGCAGGTGATTCGTCCCTGCCCGGCTACGCCGCCTTCGAGCCCGCCGCGAGCGGGCCCGCAGCCGGCTGGTCCCCCCGTTCCCACAGGTGCGCGCCGTGGCTGGCGATCGGGCGTCGCCGGATAGCCGCCATCTCACTCGACCGGCCCCCTCGCTCGACGCCGGCCGGGCTGTGCGCACGCGGCCGTGGCCGCCACCGCGCCCGAGCGGCACCTGATGCACAGATACGTGGGAGCATTCATGGGACGTCGTGGTGATCGCGACCGGCCATCGCGGCTGCGAACCAAGCCGGACCCGGCCTTGACCCCCTGGACCGCCCCGGTCACTCCCGGACGTCGCCCCGAGGCTGACGAGCTGCCCCGTGCCCTGGGCCGTTTGCTCCACCGGCCCGGGTCCATGGTGGTCGCCGGCGCGCCGGGAGCGAGGGGCCAGGGTCCCGCCTGTGAGGTCGCCCGCGAGATCGACCGCCTGCTCGGTCGCCGGTGATCCTGGCACCGCGTGCCGGTCACGGTCGGGACCTCCGCACCCGGCTGGGGGCACCTCGGAGTGGGCGGCGGCGCCACGCCCGTCGGTTCCAGGGGGAGGTGGACGGCTGCGACATTCGCCCCCGGACAGCGGCCGCGGGGGAGCGGGGATATCGAGACGCGACACTCGTTGCGGATCCCCCTGCTCGCCGGGGCAGACCCGGTCACCACCACGATCGGGCGGGTCAACCCAAGCGGATGCATCGCCCGGGACGAGCGCTGCCGGGATCCAGTGGGTGCCGATGGCTATGCGGTCGAGGTGGCGGTCGCCCTGGCCGCCGGGGAGCGACCGTGGGTCCGGCCACCCACCTCACTCCCGGCCCCATGACCGAGCCGCTGGCAAGGATCGCGGCGAGCGTTGGCGCCGGCCGCACCCGGGGCGGCGATCGGGCCACCCCGATTCACGCGCTGGAGGCGCAGTGCATCTGGGACCTCGGGAGTCGGGGCGCAGGTCGAGATCGACCCCATCCGCTCGCCCCGTGACCAGATCCCCGCTTCGGGACAGGCGGCACTGGCTCTGGGCCAAGCGGGCGATCGAGCGGGTGTACCGTGCACCTCTGGAATGCCCGCCCGAGCTGGTCGACGCCCACCGCGCCCGGGTGGTGAGGGGTGAGCATCCCGCCTCCGACCAGCGGGTTGCCGCCAATCACCGCGGTCCTGGCGGTCTGCGCCCATCCTGACGACGAGTCCTTCGGCCTCGGGGCGGTGCTCGCCGCCCTGGCTGAGCGCGGAACCCGGATCCGGGTGTTGTGCTTGACCCACGGGGAAGCCTCCACCCTCGGCCCCGCCGCCGGCCAGCCGCTCGCCCAGGTCCGCGCCGCCGAGCTTCAGGCCGCGGCCAACGTCCTCGGCATCGATCACGTCCAGCTGCTCGCCTACCCGGACGGCCACCTGGAGGACGTGCCCGTCGCCGAGCTGGCCGACGTGGTGGACGGGGCGGTGGCGGACGCCGCGGCGCTGATCGTGTTCGACGAGGGCGGTGTCAGCGGCCACCTCGACCATCGCCGGGCCACGGCCGCGGCCGTGACGGCCGCGGACCGGCATCGGTTGCCGGTGCTCGCCTGGGCCCTGCCCGAAGCCGTGGCCACGCAGCTCAACTCGGAACTCGGGACCAGCTTCGTCGGGCGGCCGGACCGTGAGCTGGACATCGGGATCGAGGTCGATCGGACCCGCCAGCAGGCGGCGATCGCCTGCCACCTCAGCCAGTCCCGCGAGAACCCTGTGCTCCGGCGACGGCTGGACCTGCTCGGGGCGCACGAGCACCTTCGCTGGCTGAGGCGGGGGCGGCCGGATCGTCGATGACGAGCTCTCCCCCTCCCCCCTGGCGGCCCGCCGCTCCCGCCCGGTCCCGCCACATCCGGGCACCCAGGACCACATGCACCGGAGCCGTCCCCTGTCCCATCGGACCAGGTTGCCCCACGGTCAGAGCGGGCCGGGACGCAGCCGGCGGGGCCAGCCGGCACCTGACCGCCTCCGCGGGATGCGCTGGGATCCCCCGGCCGCGGGGCGGCGCCGGCTCCCCGGTGGGGATGGTGACGGGCGGCGGCCAGCCCGCTCGGGTGAGCGGGCACGGGAGACTATCCTCGACGGGTGCCATCTGAGCTCGGTCCCGAGCACCTGCTGGGTCGCGACGAGCGCTTCCGTGGCCGGATCGTCTCCCTCACCGTCGACTCGGTGAGGCTGGCCAACGGCCAGACCTCGACCCGCGAGGTGCTCCACCATCCCGGTGGGGTCGCGGTGGTGGCGGTGGACGCCGCCGGCGCGGTGGTCTTGGTCCGGCAGTTCCGGCATGCGGCGGGAACGATGCTCTGGGAGCTGCCGGCGGGGACCCGCGAACCGAACGAGACCCCAGAGGGGACCGCGCGGCGCGAGCTGGCCGAGGAGACCGGGCGCGCCGCTGCCGTCTGGGCCGGCCTGGGCGCGATCTTTCTCGCGCCCGGGTACAGCACCGAGCTCCTCCACCTCTTCCGCGCGACCGGCCTCAGCGCCGTGGACGACGCCCATCCCGACCCCGACGAGCTGCTTCAGGCCAGACCTTTCACGCGCCGGGAGCTGGCCCAGCTGCAGGCCGCCGGTGACCTGCGCGACGCCAAGACGGTCGCGGGACTGGCGCTGGCCGGCTACCTCGATCCCATCCCCGCAGAGCCGCTGGCGCCCTCCGCCCCGGGCTGAGCCCCTGGGCACCGACGTGCGGGGCGAGCGGGCCCGGGCGTCCCGGTCACGGCCGGATCGCGCGGACCTCCCGATCCGGGGCGGGGCGGGCGGCCGCGATCTCGATCACGTCCACCAGCGACATCGCCGCGAGGCTCGGCAGCACCAGATCAGCCCGGTCAGACGCCGAGGGGTCGGTCGCGACGTGGGTCACCGCGACGCAGAAGAGCCCGGCGTCGACCGCGGCGGCCACTCCGTTGGGGGAATCCTCCACCGCGATCGCCTGGTGCGGCCGCGCCCCCAGCGCCCGGCAGGCGGCGAGGTAGAGGTCGGGCTCGGGCTTGGCGGGCACCGACCCGTCGAAGCAGACGACGTGCCCGAGCCGGCGGCGGAGGTCGAACTCGTCGAGCCAGGGCAGGACCCAGTCGGCCCGGGAGCTGGAGGCGATCGCGGTGCCCAGACCGGCCTCGCGGGCGTGGTCGAGCCAGTCGGTGACCCCGGGCATCAGGCCGCGCCCTCGAACCATGGCCTGGTAGCGGTGGTGCACCCGGGCCTCAGTGCCGGGGTCAACCGGGACGGCGCTGCGCTGACGGAGCTCCCGGGCGGGGTCGAAGCCCCCCTGGGTGCCGAGGCAGGTGCTCCACTCCGCCACCGTGAAATCGCAGCCGTGCTGGCGAAACGCCTCGCGCCACACCGCGATGTGGGTCGTCTCGCTGTCGACCACGATCCCGTCGAAGTCGAGGACCAGGGCGCGGATCACCCCCACCGCGGCGGTGCCGAAGGTTGGCTCACGAGGCCAGGATCGCAGAATCCACGGGGACCGGGCCGGACCCGTGGCGCACCGTAGACCCAAGCTGGCATGACCCCGGCCGAGCACGGCGACGCCCTGGAGGCGGAGGGCATCGCCCTGGTCGAAGCGGCAGCGGGGCTGGCGCTCGCCCACGAGGTGCCCACCTGTCCCGGGTGGCAGGTACGCCATCTGCTGCGCCACGTGGGCTACGTCCACCGCTGGGCGGCGCGCTGCCTCGGCGCCTCACTCGCCGCCCGGGTGGACCCGGCGTCCGAGGCTGAGGTCCTGCACGCGGAGGTCCCCGACGGTGGTCTGCTCTCCTGGGTCGCGGCGGGGCACCGCGAGCTGATCGCGACCCTGCGGGCCGCGCCCGCGGACCTGCGCTGCTGGACCTTCGTCGAGGCTGCGTCCCCACTTCAGTTCTGGGCACGACGGCAGGCGCATGAGACCAGCGTGCACCGGGTCGACGCCCAGATCGCCGCCGGCGCGCTCCCCACGGTCTCCGCCAGCTTCGCCGCCGATGGGGTAGATGAGCTGGTGATCGGATTCGCGGGCCGGTCCGGCCGGATCCGGGGACACTCCGGGCGGGTGCTCGCGCTCCGCGCCACCGACGCGGCGCGCGCCTGGCGTGTCGAGATCGGGGCGCGGGGACAGCTGACGGTGTCGCGGGGATCCGGTCCGGCGGACTGCACCGTGGCGGGCCCCGCCGGCGATCTCTCCCGGGCTTTGTGGAATCGGCTCGGCCCGGAGCGACTTGCGGGTGGGGGCGATGCGCGCCTGCTGGCCGGGTGGCGGCGGGACGTGCGGATCACCTGGAGCTGACGGCCGCAAGGGCGCCGCGGGTGGGGGCGGGCGGCGGGCGGGCTCAGTCCGGCTTCGAGGCTCGCTGGGGTGGGACCAGGTCATTCGACTGGTCGGGTCCAGCCCCACGGCGATGGTGGCATCTGCGCGCGCGAACAGGCCACCTGGGAGCGCCGCCTCTGCTGGGAACCCCCCGGGTTCACACTCCGCCCGCCGCTCCCCTCGAACGGCGGTCACGGTACGGGACAGGATCTCCACCTGCGGGAACCCGCCCTGGCGCAGGCACGGCCGGGCGGGCGGGCACGCTGGGGTGGGTGACGCAAACCGTCCGGAGCCCGCCCAGCATGACGCGGGCAGCGCGCTCACCGGTCCGCTCTGCCCGGGCCCAGAGGCTGCCCGGCAGGACGATCATGAGCACGGTCTCGACCACCGCTCCTGGCACCGTGTCGCGAGCCGCCACTCGGATCCGCAGACGTTCGTCGACGCCGTCGTCGCTGGGCCGTATGAGGGAGGCAGGTGGAGATCTGGGCCGTCGTCGGCAGGCCGACCTACGCCAGCCGGCCCCCGCCAACGGCACTCGTCCCGGACCATGGATCCGAGCCCCGACCCAGTCGCCCTCGGCCCTTTCCCCACCGATCCGACCGCTGCTCCGTCCTGTCGCCTCGAGCTTGCGCTGACTCCAGCCCCGCGCGTCCAAACGGCAGGACAGCCTGGGGGCCGACACGCCCGGGGCGGTGCCCTGAGCCAAGCCCGGAGCCCGGATTGGCGTCCTCGACGACACCGTTCGCATCCGCCTCGCCTGTCCCGTCGGGTGCTTCGGGGGCCACACGCCGGCCGCTCGCGGGCACGGCGGGGCGGGATCTCGACCGGGCGGGGCGTCGGCGCCGCCGGTCCGCGCCGGGAATGCGCCGAACCGTTGGGTTCCGGATCGCCCGATCCGCCCGTGGCCCGGGCCGCGGACGGTCTCGGGCGTGGCCGCCGCCGGCGCGGAGTGTCGGAACCGTGCCGCGCCCCTCACCCCCGACCCCGCCGCGCCGAACGGTCTTCGCGCCCGGGGCGTTGGTCGCGGCCCGACAGGGGTGAAGGCGCGCACTGGGTGACGGGCCTGGCCGCAGCGCCGGCGCCTGGATCTGTCGATCGCTGATCGTTGGGGCCCTCTGCGGTCACCCGTCCCCACGCGTGGGATCAGGTGCTCTGCGCTTCGCGCGCGTGGAGCACTTCGCGGCGGGCGTCGATGAGGGGCTGGGCGACCGGCGCCGGGACCTCCTCGTAGCGGCCGAAGCTCATCGTGTACCGCCCCCGTCCCTGGGTCATGGCGCGCAGCTCGATCGGGAAGCGGTACATCTCCACCAGGGGAACCTGCGCGGACACCTGCTCCAGGCCCTCGCCCGCGGGCGTCATTCCCCCGATCCGTCCGCGGCGGCTGTTGAGGTGGCCGATGACGTCCCCCATCACCGCCGCGGGCACCGTCACGGTGACGTCCATGATCGGCTCTAGCAGGTAGGCGCCGGCCTTGGTCACCGCCTCCCGCATCGCCATCGCCCCGGCCAGCTGGAAGGCGATGTCCTTGCCGTCGACCGGGTGGGTCGACCCGTCCACCAGGCGGACCAAGACGTCGACCAGCGGGTAGCCGGCGAGGACGCCCTGGTCCAGCGTCTGGCGGACGCCCTTCTCGACGGAAGGCCGGAACTGGTGGGGGATGGCGCCGCCAAAGATCTTGTCCTCCCACTGGAAGCCGCCACCGCGGGGCACCGGCTCGATCTCGATGGTGCAGTCGCCGAAGAGGCCCGCTCCCCCCGACTGCTTCTTGTAGCGGTGCTGCTGGCGCGCCCGACCGCGGATCGTCTCCTGGTACGGCACCTGGGGGACGGCGAGCACCGCGTCCACCTGGTACTTGCGCTTCAGCTTCTCGAGGGTGACGTCCAGGTGGACGTCGCCGAGCCCGTGCAGCAGCGTCTCGTGGGTGGTCGGGTGCCGCTCGAGCGTGAGGGTGGGGTCCTCCTCGCAGAGACGGGCCAGCCCGGCGTTGATCTTCTCCTCGTCCCCCTTGGCCCGCGGCCGGATCGCCATCGTGTAGGAGGTCGGCGGGAACACCAGGGCGGGAGCGCGTGCTCGACCCTCGCGCGGGCCGAGCACGTCGCCGGTGACGGTGTGGGCCAGCTTGGTGGCGGAGCCGATCTCCCCGACCGCCAGCAGATCGGCCGCCTCCTGCGACTTGCCCCGAGGCCGGCTGGGGCGGGACAGGCGCTCCTCCTGGCCCGAGCGGGCATTGTGGAGGTGGACGTCCGGCCGCAGGGTGCCGTCCAGCACCTTGAAGTAGGAGATCTTGCCAAAGGGGTCGGCGGTGGTCTTGAAGACGAAGCAGCTCGCGGGATGGCCCGGGTCGCCGTCCCCCGGCGGCGGCAGGCTGGCGACCACCTGGTCCAACACCAGGGCGGCGCCGAAGGCCCGCGCCGGCGCGGCGGCAAGCACCGGGGCCACCTGGCCCGCCCGGGTGGCCGCCCGGAGCGCCGCGAGCAGCTCGGGCGGGTCGGGCTCGATCCCCTCCAGGTAGCGCTCCAGCAGCCGGTCGTCGGTCTCCGCCACCGCCTCGATCAGCTCCTGACGCAGTCGCGCCACCTCGGCGCCCAGGCTGCCGGGCGGGTCCGCCGCGCGCGACCCGCCCCGCTCGTCGAAGAGCTGGGCGCGCTCGGTGATCAGGTCGACCACCCCCTGGAACGCATGCTCACGCCCGATCGGGAGCTGGATCGCAACCGGACGCGGTGTGAGCTGCCGGCGCAGGGCCGCCAACGTGACGGCAAAGTCGCTGTGCTCTTTGTCCAGCTTGGTGACCACGACCAGCCGCGGCAGGCCGCGCTCGGCCAGCAGCTCCCATGCCGTGTGCGCTCCGACCGGGAGGTCGGTGCCCCCGGTCGACCCGACGCAGACGATCGCCCCATCGGCGACGCTGAGGCCCGACCGGACCTCTCCCTCCAGATCCTGGAACCCGGGGGTGTCGATCAGCGTGACCCGGTGGCCCTGCCACTCCACCCCCGCGATCGCCAGCGTGACCGAGATGTGGCGGCGCTGCTCCTCGGGCTCGAAATCGAGCAGAGTCGTGCCCTGGTCGGTGGAGCCCAGCCGCGAGATCACCCCCCCGCAGAAGGCGAGAGCCTCGGCCAATGTGGTCTTGCCGTCGTGGCTGTGCCCCAGGATGACGACGTTGCGCAGACGCTCCGGCTCGACTCCGGCCATGGCGGGAAACCCTCCGACGACCCCGGGGGCGCCCGAACCGATCGGGGAACCCCCACCCCGTGCGATCCTGAGTGCCATTCTACGGCCGGCCCCGGCGAGCCGGAGACGTCAGCCCACGATCGTCCCGGCCCGGGCCGTCCCGCCCAAGCGCGCGGGCGGAGCGGGCGACCGCGGACCTCCGATCTCGGCACCAGTTATACAGGTGCCATCCACCCCGTTAGACTCGTGCGAGTGGCTGGGCAGGTGCCAGAGACCCGCGAACGAGCCCGGCATGAGCTGGGCGACCGGGCCCTGGCGCTGCTCGCGACCGGCCGCCGCGAGGGGCCAGTGACGCTGGAGCGGCTGGCCTCTCCGGAGGATCTGAGCGCGTGGCTGGGCCTGGTCGGGTTGGGCCAGCGGCGTCGGCGCGCCGACGCCGCTGCGCTGGCCGCCGCCGTGGAGCTGCGCACCGCGATCCGGCGGGTCCTGGGCGCCGTCGCCGGCGGCGCGCCCCCCGATCGCGCCGATATCAGCGTCATCAATCGCGCCGCCCGCCGCCGCTCCCCGCGCCCGCAACTCGGGCCCGATGGCGCCACCTGGGACTGGACCGGCAGGCGCGCGACCCAGGGATGGCTCGCGCTGGTGGCGGAGGACGCCGTGCTGCTGCTGGCGGGCCCGCTGCGCGACCGGGTCCGCCTGTGTGCCGCGGCCGGCTGCGACATGCCCTTCGTGGACCGCTCTCGTCCCGGGCACCGGCGCTGGTGCTCGGTCAGCCCCTGCGCGGACCGCGCCAAGAAGGCGGCCCAGCGCCGGCGGGAGGCCCCGGCGCCGTAGGGCGGGCGACCAGCCTCAGACGGCGGCCGTCGTCTCCTCCAGCAGGGGGAGCAGCCGGCGCGTGGTCGCCTCCACGAAGTCCGGGTCGGCACTGAGACCCTCGAGGTTCAGCCGCACGTTGCTCCACGCTCCCGTCAGGGCGGCGCGCGCCATCCCGGTCGCGGTCTCCGCGTCGGAGCGGGCGCTGCGGTTCCCGATCTCGGTGATGGCGGTGGCCAGTCGCCACACGCGATGCGCCACCTCCATGGTCCGGGCGGGGACCTCGGTGGCTCCCCGGAGTGCGGCCCGCAGGCATTGGGACCGCTCCCGGCGCTCGGCCTCGGAGGCACGGGGAAGCTTCAGGGCGGCGGCGACCGCCTCGAAGCTGTGCGCGTCCTCGTCGACCAGCTCCAGCAGACGTGACCCGAGCCCGACCGACTCCGCCACGATCGCCTGGATGTTCTCCTGCACCGCCTCGTACCCCTTCTTCCCGAGCGTGAGACGGCCCACCATCGTGACCAGGGACGCCGCCAGCGCCCCGCCGTAGGCCGCGACGCTGCCCCCTCCGGGTACGGGATCACGGGCCGCCACCCGGGTGGCAAACTCCGTCAGTCGGGCCGCACCCAAGCTGGAGCGATCCGGCTGCGGATCCCCCGGGGCGGTCATCAGCGCCAAGAGCCTGTGCTCGATCACCTGCTCGGCCGCGAACCCCGACAGCTGGAGGGCGCGCCGAGCCGCCGGAACGACCGCCTCCAGCGGAACGAGACCGACCACCTCGCTGTCCCGGACCGTCAGCCCGCGCGCGGCTGCCGCGGCCGCCACCGCGCTGAAGGCCGCCTCCACCGAGGTGCGGTGGAAGTCGGTGAGGTTCATCGACACCTGCACCGCGTCCTGCTCCGGCAGCGCGAATCCGAGCGCCTTCACCGCGGGCAGTCCCCCGTCCCGCTCCCGAATCGCGCGCGCGATCGCGCGCGCCGCACCGAGGTCGCCGGTGGCCAGGTTGACGTTGTAAGCGATCAGGATCGGCCGGGCGCCGACCGCGGTGGCGCCCGCGGTGGGGTGGATCCGGGAGGGCCCGAAGTCGGGCTCGCGCTCGGGGTCGCTCCCGATCGCGGACCGCAGCCCCTCGAACTGCCCCCGACGCACCTCCGCCAGGTCACGGCGGCCGGGCCGGGTCGCCGCCGCCTCGTAGAGGAACACCGGTACCCCGCAGCGCTCCGCGAACGCGGCGCCGAAGCCCCGCGCCAGCTCGGCACAGTCCTCCAGGCTGACATCGCGCAGCGGCACGAACGGCACCACGTCAACCGCGCCCATGCGCGGGTGCTGCCCGGCATGGCGGGTGAGGTCGATCCGGGCCACCGCGCACGCCCCCGCCGCCAGCGCCGCGGCCACCATCGCCGCGGGACCGCCGACCAGGGTCAGCACCATCCGGTTGTGAGTGGGGTCGCTCTCACAGTCCAGCACGGTCGCCCCGGCGACGCCGGCGGCGGCGGCCACGATCGCCTCGATGACCTCGGGGCGTCGCCCTTCGCTGAAGTTGGGAACGCACTCCACCAGCGGCCGCCGCTCCGGGCTCGGCATTGCCCCCTCCTGGCTGGGCACCGCCGCCCGCGGCGCTGCGGTCGCGGGGCGGCCTGCGGTGCCGCAGTCTAGCAAGCGCGACGGTGGCACCGGGCGGTCGGTGCCTACACTGACCGGTGATGAGCCACCGGGGCGGCGTCGCCGGTTGCGGGCCGGGGCCCGATTCAGCGCGTCCCGGCGGGAGCCGATGACGCGCGCGGGACCGCGGGTGGTGCGAGCTCCCCGCGGAGGCGAGCTCAGCTGTCGCGGATGGCCGCAGGAGGCGGCCCTGCGCATGCTGATGAACAACCTCGACCCCGAGGTCGCCGAGCAGCCCGACCAGCTGATCGTCTACGGAGGCAGCGGCCGGGCGGCACGGAGCTGGGAGGCGTTCGACGCCATCGTCGCGAGCCTGCGCCGGCTCGGCGATGACGAGACCCTTTTGGTGCAGTCCGGCAAGCCGGTGGGCGTCTTCCAAACCCACGAGTGGGCCCCGCGGGTGCTGATCGCCAACGCCAACCTGGTCCCGGAGTGGGCCACCTGGGAGGAGTTCCGCCGCCTGGAGCACCTGGGGCTGACCATGTACGGGCAGATGACGGCCGGCTCCTGGATCTACATCGGCACCCAGGGCATCCTCCAGGGCACCTACGAGACATTCGCCGCGATCGCGGCCAAGCGCTTCGGCGGCTCGCTGCGGGGCACCGTGACGGTGACCGCCGGCCTCGGGGGGATGGGAGGGGCCCAGCCGCTGGCGGTGACCATGAACGAGGGGGTCGCGCTCTGCGTCGAGATCGACCCCGAACGCATCCAGCGCCGCCTCGCCCACCGCTACCTCGACCAGGTGGCCCCCGACCTCGCCAGCGCGCAGCGGATCGCGCTGCAGGCCCGTGACCGCGGCCAGGCGCTCTCGATCGGAGTGCTGGGCAACGCGGCCGAGATCGTGCCCCGCCTGGTCGCGGACGGATTCCCGATCGACGTGGCCACCGACCAGACTCCCGCCCACGACCCCCTGGCGTACGTGCCCGGGGGTCTCACCCTCGGGGAGGCGGCCGACCTGCGCCACGAGGATCCCGAGGACTACATCCGGCGCGCCCGGGAAAGCATGGCGCACCACTGCCAGGCGCTGGTGGCCCTGCACGACCGCAACGTCGAGGTCTTCGACTACGGCAACAGCCTGCGCGCCGAGGCCCGACTCGGCGGCTGCGCGCGCGCCTTCGCCTACCCGGGCTTCGTCCCCGCGTACGTCCGGCCCCTCTTCTGTGCTGGCAAGGGACCGTTCCGCTGGGCGGCTCTCAGCGGCGACCCGCGCGACATCGCCGCCACCGACCAGGCCGTGCTGGAGGAGTTTCCGGACAACCTCGCGCTGGCACGGTGGATCCGTCTGGCGGGGGAGCGGGTCGCCTTCCAGGGCCTGCCCGCCCGGATCTGCTGGCTGGGCCTGGGCGAGCGCGACCGGATCGGGCTGCGCTTCAACCAGATGGTGGCGCGGGGCGACCTGCGGGGCCCGATCGTCATCGGCCGCGACCACCTCGACACTGGGTCGGTCGCCTCCCCGTACCGGGAGACCGAGGCGATGGCGGACGGCAGCGACGCGATCGCGGACTGGCCCATCCTGAACGCCCTCCTCAACACCTCCAGCGGGGCCAGCTGGGTGAGCGTGCACCATGGCGGCGGCGTCGGCATCGGGCGCTCGATCCACGCCGGGATGGTGGTGGTCGCCGACGGCTCCCCGCTGGCGGGACAGAAGCTCGAACGGGTGCTGCGCAACGACCCCGGCAGTGGGGTGGTGCGCCATGCCGACGCCGGCTACGAGGTCGCGCGCGCCTCCGCGGCCCGGCACCAGCTCATCATCCCCATGCCCGGCGACTGAGGATCCCGCAGGCGCCCCGGGCAGCCGCGCCGGCTCCGGGGCGCCCGGCTCAGCCCGTGGTCGGGGCGCCCGCCCCCGCGCTGGCCAGGTGGGTGGGCGGCCGCCGGTCCCGCCACGGCAGTGCCTCCTCGAGCTGGGCGCCCAGCACGAGCAGGCTCGCCTCATCCCCGAAGCGTGCCGCCAGATGGATGCCGATGGGCAGGCCCGCAGCGCTGACGTGCAGGGGCAGGCTGATCGCCGGCTGTCCGGTGCAGTTGAACAGCGAGGTGACCGACTCCAGCTCCCCGACCGGGCTGTCGAAGTACCAGCCCAGGGTCACCGGGCGGGCGGGCTCGTAGAGACCGAGCGGAAGTGGCAGACTCGGCAGGGTCGCGGACAGCAGCACGTCGTGCGCCTCGAAGAGGGGGGCGACCCGCCGGCAGATCCCCTCCAGGGTGTCCAGCGCGGCCACGATCTCGGTCGCGGTGAGTCGGCGCCCGCGCTCCACCAGCGCTAGGGTGTATCCCTCGAGGGTGTCGCGCCCGGGGGCCCGCCCCATCGCCGCCGCGCCCTGGTCCACCTCGGCGACGGTCTGCGCCGCCCACAGGTCCAAGGTGGCGCGCAGGTACGGCTCGGCGTCGAGCTCGGGATGAGCCTCCACCACGGTGTGGCCCATCTCGCTGAGGGTTTGGGCGGTGCGCTCCACAGCCCGGGCCACCTCCGGGTCCACCGAGCGACCCCAGAAGTGTCGGGTCGTCACCGCCACCTTGAGTCGCGCCGGCGCCCCCAGCCGATCGGCATACCGGCCCGCTGGCGGGGGGATCCGGTAGGGGTCTCCGGGCGCGGGCCCCTGGACCGCGTCGAGCAGGGCCGCCGTGTCCCGGATCGAGCGGGTGAGCGCGAAGTCCACCGCGAAGTCCCCGAGGAAGACCCCGGCGGGGGCGCGCGAGATGCGTCCGCGGGTCGGCTTCAATCCCACCAGACCACAGCAGGAGGCCGGCATCCGGATCGACCCGCCCCCGTCGCTGCCATGGGCCAGGGGGACGATCCCGGCCGCCACCGCGGCCGCCGAGCCGCCACTGGAGCCGGCGGTGCTGCGGCGCAGGTCATAGGGGTTGCGTGCCGCCCCGTAGAGCAGTGTCTCCGCCGTCGCCGTCTCCCCGAGCTCGGCGGTCACGGTGCGGCCGAGGGTGACCAGGCCAGCCGCCCGGAAACGCCGCATCAGCTCGCTGTCGGCGCTGGCCACCCGGCCTGCGAAGAGCCGGCTCCCCGCCTCGCACCGCCGTCCGGCCTCGGTGCAGCCGAGGTCCTTCAGCAGAAACGGGACGCCCGGGAAGGGGCCACCCGATGACCGCGCGTCGGCGGCGATCCGCTCGGCGTCGGCGACCCGATCCGAGAAGGTCTCGACCACGGCGCCGATCAGAGGGTTGAGCCGGCTCACCCCGTCCAGCGCGAGCTCGGCGAGCTCCGCCGGCCGCACCTGCTGGCGCCGCACCAGCTCGGCGAGGCCCAGCCCGTCGTGGGCGGCGTACTCGTCAGCGCGCATGCCGCCCCACCCCGGCCACCCCCATCTGCGGGGCCGGTGTCATCCGCTCCAGGTCCACTGCTCGGGATAGATCTCGGTGTGCGACCCCTGCGGCAGGTTCACGTGAAGGTGCGGGCTGATCACCGAGATCTGGTAGGGGCCGTTGGCCGGCCACAGGGTCGGCAGCTGGGTGGCGACGAAGTTCTCGTAGGTGTGGTACGGCCCCCGTCCCTGGACGTCGTGAGTCACCTGGATCAGGTGGTTCATGACCGGGTTGCTGTACCCCTCGCCGTTGAAGACCGCCCTGGTCCCGTAGTTGGCGCCCCCGGTGGGGTAGTAGTCGGGGTAGTAGGAGTAGTCGTCGGCCAGCCGCTGGAACTGGATCTGCCACCCGCACCCGGCGCCGCCGAACTTGGTGCAGGAGAAGAACTCCGCGAAGATGGTGTCAGTGGGCTGGCTGATCAGGGTGAGCTGGATCCCCGCCCCGGCGGCCGCCGACTTGAAGCTCTCCGCCTCCTGCTCCACCGGCAGCACTCCCGCCGAGTACTGGACGCTGAAGGTGAGCGCGGCGCCGCGGGCCACCCCCGGCCCGCACCGTCCGACCCCGCTGCCCGGATTTACGCAGGTGTCGGTGCCGTTGGGCACCACCTTCCAGCCGTGGGCGCGAAGCAGGCGGCGAGCGGCCGACACGCTGAAGGGATAGTGGTCGGTCTGCACGAAGGCGTCCTCGAACCGATTCGGGATCCTGGTGGGGAGAGCGCTGTACTCGGGATACCCATACCCCTTGAGGATGTTCCTCACCCAGCTGTGCTGATCCATGAGGTGCTCCAGCGCCTGTCGCAGGTAGAGCTGGGCGAAGATGTGCCCGGCCGGGCCGTTGCGGAAGTTGAGCGGGATGAAGTTCCACCCGAACAGGTACCAGGGCACCACGTGGTAGCCGCGCTGGGTGAAGTAGGAGAGCTGACTGAGGTCGGGGATCGGCAGGAAGCCGTAGTCCAGCTGACCCGAGCGCAGCGCATCGAACTCAGCGGTGTCATTGGTGAAGGGGACCAGCTCCAGCTTGGCGATGGTGGGCCGGTTCGGCCCTGAGTAGCGTCGGTTGGGGATCAGGGCGACGTAGTGGGTGGCGGGGACATAGCCATTGTTGGGCTCGATCCGCCAGGGGCCGTCGACCACCTGCCAGAGCGGATTGGTGTCATAGGTCCCCCCGTTCTTCGACTGCGAGTTGAGATAGTTCCAGACCGCGACGGCGCCGCTGGCGCTGCGGTCGCGGTTGCCGATCGCCCCTGCGGTCGAGGTCTTGTCCCACGCATGCTGGGGGATCGGCCAGATCTGGCTCAGTTCGTTGTAGAGCAGCCAGGTGGTGTTGTAGGCGCGGTTGAAGGTGATGCTGAAGCGGCGCGCCGAGATCCAGGCGATCGAGCGGATGTTGTCGGGGAACTGGGAGGGGACGTAGTCGCCCCAGTTCGCCTTGTTGGCACGGAGCAGGTTCATCCAGAACTCGACATCCCGGGTGGTGATGGGCACGCCGTCCGACCACAGATAGGGCTTGAGGGTGATCGTGACGGTGCGGTCGCGATTGGAGAAGACGGGGGGATCCGCCAGGCTGATGCGGTAGTTCACGCCATTGCTGCCGTTCTGGTCGAACCAGTAGAGAGGACGGTACATCAGCCATCCGAACTGCTGGTCATTGGCGTACGTGAACCACTCCCCTGACTGCAGGGGAAAGATGTAGTCGGGCTGGGCTCCACTCGACTGGGCGAAGGTCACCACCGCCCCCGCGCGCGCCGCCGACGCCCGGGCCGGCATGCTCCCACCCAGCCCCGCCATCAGCAGCCCAGCCGCGCCCAGACCCGCCGCCAGCACGCGCACCCCCGGAGCCCAGCGCCCCGGTTCGACCCGCATCGGTGCCGTCGTCATCGCTGCCCTCCCCGGCGCCGCAGCGCCCCACCTTCCCGCCGTGCTGCGCGAGCGTAGGCGGGCCCAGGGGGCCTGTCAAGGGTCAGCCTGTCACGTCCGGGCCGCGCGCGCGGCGGCAGTGTGGACCGGGCCTCGGCCTGGTCCTGGCGCCGCCCGCGCTACCCTGGGGCAACCCGTCCAGCCGAGGAGCCCGACCCGGGTGCCCGATCCCGATGCTCGCCACAACGTCCGCTGGCTCGCCCCCGGATCAGAGGCCGTCCTGCACCGGCAGCTGACCGCGCTCGACCCGCAGGCGGGGGCTCTGGCGATGCGGGCCGGGGTGGTGACGGCGCTGCTGGTCGACGCGGTCCAGCTCGACCAGCTCCGGGTGATCGAGCGCACCCTGCAGGCTGCCGGGTCGCTGGTCGTCCGCGACCGCCGGGGCGACCGTGCCCTCCTGCTGGGACCCCGCAACGCCCTCGGCGCGGTCGCCCCGGCGCTGCGCGGCTTCTCCGACCGACCCCGCTTCGTCGAGCTGGCCCAGGCGCTCGAGCGGACCCTGCTGGCACTGGGCGGGACGCCCCCTCCGCTGGAGTGGGGCGGACAGCGCTGGGTGTTCGGAGCCAGGACCTACTGTCTTGGAATCTGCAACGTGACCCCGGACTCCTTCAGCGGAGACGGGCTCGGGGCCAACGTCGAGGCGGCGGTGGCCCACGCCCACCAGCTGGTGGAGGCGGGCGCCGATGCCATCGATGTCGGCGGCGAGAGCACCCGGCCCGGTCACCAGCCCGTGCCAGCGGCCGAGGAGCTCCGGCGGGTGGTCCCGGTGGTGGAGCGGTTGGCCCCCAGCTTGGGAGTCCCCATCAGCGTCGACACCAGCAAGGCATCGGTCGCGGAGGCCGCCCTGGCGGCGGGTGCCGCTGGGGTCAACGACGTCTTGGGGTTGCTCGGCGATCCCGAGATGGCGCCGGTGGTGGCGCGGGCGGGGGCGGCGGTCATCTGCATGCACAACCAGGCGGGCACCCGGTATCAGGACCTTGTGGGCGATGTCCTGCGCAGCCTGCGCCGCTCTCTTGCCGCGGCCCGAGCGGCCGGGATCGCGCCGGAGCGGTGCGTCGTCGACCCCGGCATCGGCTTCGGCAAGGACACCGGGCAGAACCTCACGCTGCTGGGGCGACTCGCCGAGCTGCGGGCGCTGGGGCGACCGCTGCTGGTGGGGACGTCGCGCAAGTCCCACATCGGCCGGGTCCTCCACGGCCGCGCGGTCGAGGACCGCCTCCACGGCACCGCCGCGACGGTGGCCTGGGCGGCGGCCCACGGCGCCGACATCGTGCGGGTGCACGACGTTCGCGCGATGCGCGACGTGTGCGAGGTGGTGGACGCGATCCGGGCGGCGGCGGCGGCCCCGTCGCCGTGACCGATGCGGTGCTCTCCCTGGGCAGCAACCTCGCCCCCCGCGAGGGCTGGCTCGACCTCGGGCTCGCCAGCTTGGTCGAGGAGGGCGTCCGCCTCACCGCGGTGGGCCCCCGCTGGCACACACGCGCGCTCGGAGGCCCAGCCCAGCCCGACTTCCTCGACATCGTGGTGCGCGGCGTGGCCGAGCTCGCACCCGCGGGATGGCTGGCGCTCGCGCGCCGCGCTGAGGCGCGCGCGGGCCGGCGGCGCCCAGTGCCGAAGGGGCCGCGGACGCTCGACGTGGACGTGCTCGCGATCGGCGAGCTGGTGGTCGACACCGAGGATCTCCGCCTCCCCCACCCGGCGGTGCTCTGCCGCCCCTACCTCCTGCGCGGGCTGGCCCTGGTGGCGCCCAGCTGGCGACACCCCCGCGACGGTCGGTCCTACCTCGAGCTGGCGCGCGCGGCCGAGCCGCTCTCGCCCCGCTCGTCCTCGGTCGGGTCCGATCCGAGCCCGGGCCCGGTCAGAACGGAAGCCGGTCCGCCAGGGCGGGGGTCAGCCGCAGGATCGCCGCCACCTGGCGGCTGACCGGGGCCAGGTCGGGAGGCTCATCCAGCTCGAGGTACCACGACGACTCCGCCACGAACCGCTCCACCAAGGTGGTCTCCCCCTGCCACGAGAGTCCGATGTGGACCGCCGGCTGGTCCTCGCCCTCCTTGGCCTTGTCGAGCAGGGCTCGGGCGGTCTCGATCCAGTGGGAGACTTCGCCGAGGTCGCGCAGCTGGTAGCCGCCGTCGCCCAGCTGGTACTCCACCACGATCTCGGCGAAGGGCTGGGGGCGAGCGTCGTGATGGGGGCAGGGCACGTCATCGCCGTGGTAGAGATCGCATTCCGCCCCCGGGCCGTAGGCGCTGGCGTAGGTGAGCAGGGCGTCCCAGTGGAAGTGGACGGTGGCATGGTAGCGGTGGGGCGAGTCCCCCCCCGGCAGTCGGGCCACGCACTCGAAGCGGCGTTCGCCGGTGCTGGGCTCGAGCTCGTGGCGGACGTCATGCACCACCAGTCCGGCCGCCTCCAAGGACTCCAGCAGCTCGGAGGCGATCTCCTCGTAGGTGGGGAAGTAGGGCCCCCCCTCCTCCTCATCCTCCCGCTCCCGATCCGGAACGCTCATCGCGGCCGCCACCGCCGCAACCCCGCCTCCGCCCCGTCCAGGAGTCGGGCGCGGAGCGGGGACAGCAGAAGGGAGCGGCTGCCGGCCAACGTCACCGTCCGACCTCCGAATCCCAGCTTGAACTGCCGCAGCCCGTGCCAGGGATGGCTCGGGTCGGCCGTGGGGGGCATGCCCCAGAGATCGTAGCGGCCGCAGCCCATCCGCACCGCCAGCTCCATAGCGCTCCAGTGGAGCAGGTAGTTCGGCATGAGCTCACGGTGGCGGCCGGTGGCTCCCCCGTAGAGGTAGATCGCCTCGTTCGCGAAGACACCGAGCAGGATGGCCGCCACCACCTCCCCGTCGACGTCGGCGACGAGGGTCTGCGCACCCGGACCGAGCGCGGCCGTCACCGCCGCCAGGTGGGCGGCCCCAGGCAGGTGGATGCCCTGGCGCCGGGCGGTGGCCCGAACGCAGGCGACCAGCGCGCTGAGGTCCCGGCGGGTGGTGACGGTGACCCCCCGGCGCTCGGCGAGCCGGATGTTGTACCGAGTCTTGGGGTGGCAGCGGCCCAGCCGGTCCTCGACGCTGCCGGCGAGGTCGACGATGGAGGTCACCCAGGGCTGGCGGGGGTCGCACGCGATCCCCGCCCGCCAGGGATGATCCGCGGGCACCGCCCCCGCCTCCCAGGGGACCTCCACGTCGACGCGCACGGCCCCGGTCCGGCGCGCGAGAGAGCCCAGGACACCCGCCACCGCCCGGTAGCCCTCGATGTCATCGGGCCCCAGCGCCGGCCCCCGGGGAACGTAGATGCGGCGCAGGCCGGGAAGGCGCGCCGGCCCGCGGGCGCTGACCAGCGCCAGCACCGGCAGAGGCCCGTCGGCGCCCTCGACCCACAGTCGGTGGGCCCGCCAGCCCGCGCTCGCCTGAACCGCCCCCCATCCCCACGACTGGAGCAGGTGGGGGGATCGCGCCGCGGCCAGCCGCTCGTCCCAGCGGGCGGCGGCGGCGGCGGGCGCGAGCGGGGGATCGCACGTCACCGCCGCGATTGTGGCAGAGGTCCGGACGGCGACGGTGGACGCACGCCCCTGTGCTAGACTCGCGCCGATTCGAAGGGGAGTTCCCGGGGACGCGTCCGGCCAGGGGCGTCGCGGGTCGGCGCTGGGGCGTCGCAGCGGGGTGGTCCGCCAGCAACCGCCCGCGGGCCGGCCCGCCAGCACCGGCCCACCGGTCGCTCCGGGCGGTGCCAGAAGTGGCAGCCGCGGAGGCTGATCGTGCTGGTCCAGGGTGATCTCGACACCACCGATGTCGCCTCGCTGCTGCGGGGCATGCAGCAGGAGCGCGCCACCGGGACCCTGGCGGTGTCGGATGGCACCCGCCAGTGCTCGCTCTACTTCCTGTTCGGGCACCTGTTCCACGCGGTCGGGAACGGGCAGCAGGGCGAGGCCGCGGTGCTGGACGCGCTCGGGTGGCACCGGGGGTCCTTCTCATTCGACGCCCGGGCCAAGCTGCCCCCAGAGGAGACCATCACCGCCTCCACCGCCGACCTGCTGGCGGAATGGGACCGTCAGCGGCTGCTCTCCACCGCGGCGGCGATCTTCGACGACACCCCTCCGGGCACCCAGCCCGAGCCGGACCCGCTTGCCCCCATCGAGGCGGCCGCCGCCGCGACCGACCACCCCGCGGAGGCCGCCGGATCCGCCGGGGCCGAGCCGCCCGCTCCGACCGAGATGGTGGCCGCGGCCGGCGCTGCCGAGCGGGCTGGGTCGGAGGCGCCAGAGCTACCCGCCGCCATCCCCGCCGAGACCACCGCCGGCGAGCGCGTCGCGGTGCCGCCCGCCTGGTCGGGGCGGCCCGAGGCCGATCGCGAGCCACCCCGAGAGCCCGCCCTCGCCGGCATGCCGGCGCCACCTGAGGTCACCCCGACGATCATGTCGACGTCTCCCGCGTTCCCCGACGCCTTCGCCGAGCGGATCACCCCGCCCCCGTCCCCACCGCTCGCCGACGCCGCCAGCGACCCTGCCGCCCGCCTCGTCGGGGCGCCGGACGGGCCCGGGCTCGACGTCCTGCTGCCGCTTCCCAACGGGGTGCCCCAGAACAGCGGGCTGAAGTCCAACTTCCTGAACTTCCCCCGGATGCTGCGCGCGATCAGCGACGACCACCTCACCGGCTACATCCGTCTGCGCGAGGACGGACGCGCGGTGGCCCACCTGTTGATGCGCGAGGGTGACGTCCTGGCCGCCGCCCACGAGGTCGGGGGCGCGGTGCGCGGAGGGTCGGATGCCATGAGCCGGATGGCTCAGGACATCGCCAGTGGGCGGGGGCTGGTCGATGTGGTGGCCCTGGCCGACCCGACCACGCTCGCCGTCAGCCGCCTGGTGGTGACGACCCCGCTGCTGACGGGGCTGCTGGCTCGCTACGTCAACTTTCCCTCGCTGCTCGAGTACCTGGGCGAGGAGCGCACCACCGGCGCCGTGGTTGTGATCACCCCCGATGACCGGGGGGTGCTGCTGCTGGACGACGGGGCGATCTTGGGCGGGTACACCCTGGAGCGGCCGGATCAGGTCACCGAGCCGGACCCGGTGGCGGCCCTGTGCGCCAGCCGCCAGGCCCGCATCGAGGTGCTCCGGTGCCAGCCTCGCGACATCCCCCCCGCGCTCGACCTGGCCGCGGTGGACCGGGCGACCGCGGCCGCCAGCTGACGGCCCGGGCGAGCGCCCGGCGGGCGGCGCTCTCGCTGTCAGTCGCCGCGGTGGGCCTGCTCGCCTCCGGCTGCCTCCCGGCACCGGCGCAGATCACAGCGGTGAGCCCGGCGCCGAGCAGTGGCGGGGTGGCCACCGATGCGGCAATCACGGTCGTGTTCGGCGCGGCGATGGACCAGCGCTCGGTGGAGCAGCGCCTGCGGGTGGTCGACCGGCGCGGGCGCGGGATTCCCGGGTGCTCGATTGGGATCGCTGCCCGGGGCGGCCGCACCGGGTGCGCGTTCCGCTGGCGCGCGGGGCGGGTGCTCCGCCTGGTGCACACCCACCCGCTGCGGGTGTCGACCACCTACCGCGTGTCGCTGGGAGCGGGCCTCGCCAATCGCGCCGGGGTCCCGATCACCCTGGCCCACTCCTGGCTCTTCGTCACCGAGGGGCCTCCGACCGTGGTCGGGACCAACCCGGGAGCGGGCGGAGTGCTCAACCCGATCGGAGCGCCGGCGATCGGGTTCAGCCGGGCGATGCGGCCGGGGGCGGTGGCAGCAGCGGTGACCCTGAGCCCCCAACCAGTCGGGGGGGTCACCGTCCTGCCCAACCGGAGCGACCCCACCCGATTCCTGGTGGAGCCGAACCGGCCGCTGGTGCCGGGGCGCCGGTACACCCTGGCGGTGAGCCGTGCCGCCATCGACATCCACGGGAACCACCTGCCTCGCGGCGCGCGGGTGACGTTCACCGCCGGCGATCCGGGCAGCGCGACGGGGGTGGTCTTCCCCGCGGGGACGACCCCGGGGCGACTCACCGAGGTCCTGGCGGCGCCACCCCCGACCCAGGCGGGCGACCCCGCCGGGGTCCGGCTCCTCTACGGCTCCCCGTCGGGACCGCAGCTGCTCGCGGTCTGGCCCGCGGCCAACGGCCGCGACCTGGCAGTGGAGCCGGCCGGGCGCCACCTGCTCCGGCTGATCGACCTGGTCACCGGGTCGGTGACCCCGATCCCCGACAGCGCCGCGACGGTGGCGGGCGCCTGGAGCCCCGACGGCGGTCGGTTCGCGTACATCGCGCGCGGGACCCTTCGGGTGTATACGGTGGCCAGCGGGACCTCGGCCACGGTCGCGGGAGCCCCGGCGGTCGCGGGCCTACGCGGACCCATCAGCTGGCGGCCCGACGGTCAGCTCCTCGCCGCCGTGCTGGCCCCCACGGGGCGGCCGTCCCGGATCGTGCTCTGCAGCCCCACGGTGCGCCTGCTGACCTTCCTGCCACCGGCCGGCTCTCCCGTCCGCTCTCAGCTGGATCCGGTCTGGAGTCCAGATGGCAGCGGGCTGGCGTTCGCGGTGGCGGGCGCCGCCGGACCCCATCTGTGGTGGTACCGACCGGCTGACACCGCCGACCCCACCACCCCGATGGGCAGCGTGGCGGGGACGCCGATCGCGTTCCTCGATCCCTCGACGATCCTGGCCCACGGCCCCGACGGCGGTCTGATCCGGATCTCGGCGGAGACCGGCAGCGGGCAGACGACGGTGGGGCCGGTGGCGGGCGAAGGCGCGCTCCCCGCCGCGGTGTCGGTGGCGACGCGGGAGATCGCCTACACGCGCCTGGAGGCCGGCTACGCTCAGATCGTGCTGGTGATCGACAGCGGGGCCGACGCCGTCCGCCTGACCGACTTCGGCCCCAGCGATCCGCTCCAGGCGGGGCCGCCCGCCCTCATCGGCCGGCTGGCGTGACGCGGTCGGCACCGTCCCCTCCCGTCAGCCGGACCAGCTCGCGACGCAGCAGCTTGCCCGCCTCGGATCGCGGGAGCCGGTCCACCCAGCACCAGCTGCGGGGCACTCGCGCCCCGGACAGCGCCGCGCGGCAGTGGGCCGACACCTCCCGCTCAGCCTGCTCACGACCGCCCGGACGGGCCACCAGCACCGCCACCAGCCGCTGGCCCCAGACCGGGTCGGGCACCCCCGCCACCGCCGCGTCGGCGATCAGCGGGTGGCGGAGCAGCACGCGCTCCACCTCCTCGGGCTGGATCATCTCGCCTCCGCTGAGGATGGCGTCGTCCGCCCGCCCGATCAGGTGCAGCACCCCATGAGGATCGAGCCACCCCCGATCGCGGGTGACGAAGCGGCCCCGACCGGGGCCACCCGCGGGGTCCGGCTCGACATAGCCGGGCGAGACCACCGGCCCACTGACTTCGATCCGTCCCGGTCGCCCAGCTGCCACAGGACGGCGGGCTCCCCCCTCCGCGAGGATCCGCACCCGCGCGAACCGGTGGGCCAGCCCCGCCGCCGCCCCGAGCGAACCCGCCCGCCCGGGCGGGACGGTGGCGACCTGCGAGCCGGTCTCGGTCAGGCCGTAGCTGGGACAGACCCGCAGGCCCTGGTCGACCCAGTCGGCCACATCGCTCGGCCTCGCCGGGGCCCCCCCCAGCAGGATGGCACGGAGCCGGCGGAGCCGGTCGGTCCCACCCGCGGCCACCAGCCGGGTCAGCATCGTCGGCACCAGCGGCAGCACGGTCGGGTCACCGCCGGCCAGGACCGCGAGCGCCGCCGTCTCGTCGAAGCGCGGGAGCACGGAGACCGGGTGGCCGAGCACGGCGCTGCGGAGAAGGACGGCGAGGCCGCCGACGTGGTGGGGGGCGAGCAGCAGCAGCCAGTGGTCGTCGCGGCGGAGCCCGAGGCTCTCGGCGCACCCGCGCGCGGAGGCGATCTGGTTGCCGAGGGTGAGGCGCACGCCCTTGGGCCGCCCGGTGGTCCCCGAGGTGTGGACGACGCAGATCTCATCGGCGAGCCGGAGGCCGCGCCGGCGGCCCCTCGCTCGAGCCGCCTCCGGCCCCGACAGGCCACCCCCCGCGGTCAGCTGGTCGAGATCGTGGACGGCCACGGGGGCCTCCTGCGCCTCGATCGCGAGGACGGCCGCCGCGAGCCGGATCAGGGCGTCGCCGCCGCCCAGGGCGACCCGCGGGCGGCAGACCCGAAGCGGGCCCTCCAGCTCCGCCACCGCTGCCCCGGGGGCCACCGGCACCAGGCTCGCCCCGAGCCGGATCGCCGCGTGGAGCACGACCGCGAACCCCACGCCGGCCGGAGCGGCGAGCACGACCCGGTCGCCCCGCCCCACCCCGAGCGCAGCGAGCTGAGCCGCCGCCCTTCCCGCGGCGCGGTCGAGGTCGGCCCAGCTGAGGTGCCGGCCGGTCGCGGCGTCGACCAGGGCGAGACCGCTCGGATCGGCGGCGCTCCGGTCGGCGGCGAGGTCGATCATCGTGCGCTCACTCCGCGAGTCTATGCTCGGGCAAATCGATCGGAGCTCCGACAGGTGCGTCCGTCCGGTGGCGGCTTACAATCAACTTTGACGCTGAGTGATTGCTCCTGGAGTTGACACTTGACAGCATGGGCTCGCAGCGGCACCTACACCGACATCCTCTACGACCGGGCGGACGGGATCGCTCGGATCACGATCAACCGACCCGAGGTCCGCAACGCCTTCCGGCCGCTCACGGTGGTGGAGATGGGCCGCGCCTTCGAGCTCGCCCGCGATGACCCCGGGGTCGGGGTCGTGATCCTCACCGGGGCGGGAACCCAGGCCTTCTGCTCCGGCGGCGACCAGCGGGTTCGCGGGAACGACGGGTACCTCGACGAGGGTGGCACCGGTCGTCTCAACGTCCTCGACCTGCAGCGCCAGATCCGGACGCTGCCCAAGCCGGTGGTGGCGATGGTGGCGGGGTATGCGATCGGAGGCGGCCATGTGCTGCATGTGGTCTGCGACCTCACCATCGCCGCCGACAACGCCCGCTTCGGCCAGACCGGTCCCCGGGTGGGGAGCTTCGACGGGGGCTACGGAGCCGGGCTGCTGGCCCGCATCGTGGGTCACAAGCGGGCCCGCGAGATCTGGTACCTCTGCGAGCAGTACGACGCCCCGGCGGCGCTGGCGATGGGCCTGGTGAACCGGGTGGTGCCGCTGGCGCGGCTCGAGGAGGAGACAATCGCCATCTGTCGCCGCATGCTCCAGCACAGCCCGCTCGCCCTGCGCCTGCTCAAGGCGAGCTTCAACGCCGACACCGACGGCCTCGCCGGGGTCCAGCAGCTCGCCGGCGACGCCACCCTGCTTTACTACATGACGGCGGAGGCCCAGGAGGGGCGGGACGCCTACCGTGAGCGCCGTCCGCCCGCCTTCGACCGGTTCCCCCGTCGGCCCTGAGCGCTCCCCTCCGGCCGAGCGCCGCCCGCATTTGGTGGCACGCCTCGCGCCCCGCCACGCTCGCCGCCTCGGTGTCGCCCGTGATCGCGGGGGCGGGGGTCGCCGCTCAGGCGGGGCCGTTCCGATGGCTTCCCGCTCTGGGCGCGCTCGGGGTCGCGGTGGCGCTCCAGTTCGGGGTCAACTACGCCAACGACTACGCCGACTTCGTGCGTGGGGCCGACGCCCCCGACCGGCTCGGGCCGCCCCGGGCCGCCGCCTCGGGGGTGGTGCCCCCGGGTCGGGTGCGCGCCGCGGCGATCACCGCCTTCGGCGTCGCCGCCCTGCTGGGGCTGGCGCTGGCGCTCGCGACCCACCCCTGGCTGCTCGCCATCGGGGCCGCCGCGATCGCCGCCGGATGGCTGTACACGGGCGGACCCCGCCCCTACGGGTATGCGGGCCTGGGCGAGGTGGTCTGCTTTGTGTTCTTCGGCCTGGTGGCCACCGGGGGGACGGTCGTGGTCATCACCGGGCGGCTGGTCTGGTTGGCCCTGCCCGCCGCCTGCGTGATGGGGTGCCTCGCCAGCGCCATCCTGCTGCTCAACAACCTGCGGGACATCCCCACCGACCAGCGGGTGGGCAAGCGCACCCTGGCGGTCCGCCTCGGTCCCGCCCGCACCCGACTGGTGCTGGCCGGCCTGCTCACCGTCGCCTTCGCGGCGCCGGTGGGCGCCGCGGCCGCGGGCCTGGCCGGGCTCCCCGTCTGTCTGCCGCTCGCGCTGGTCCCGCTGGGCGTCCAGATCCACCGGATGAGTGGCGTCAGCGGCCCGGAGGCGGCGCCGGTGTTGGTGGGCGCGCTGAAAAGGACCGCGCTGCTGGAGCTGGTGAGCGCCGTGCTCTTCGCCTTGGGGGTGCTGCTGTGAGGCAGCCCCGGTCAGCCCCCCCCCGCCTCCACCTGGCGGAGGAACTCGCGCAGGAGCCGCCCGAGCAGGAACGGCCGCTCGTGGGGCACCGCGTGGCCGCACCGGGGAACCACCACGACCCGCGCCTGGGGCAGCACCCGCGCCAGCCGGGCGGCGTGAGCGCGGTAGCGGGGGTCCTCGGCTCCGACCACGATCAGGGCGGGACAGGTGACCGTCGGCAGGCGATCCCACAAGGGGGCCATCGCCCCGGCGCCGGCGTCGCGCAGCGAGGCCGCGAGTCCTTGGGGACGGCTGCGCCGGCGCAGCCGGGCCAGCCGCGCGCGCGGCCGGGGCCCGCGCCGGGCCACCCCCGCGAACAGAGGAAGCCGCTCCCAGGCGTCGGCGAAGGGGCCGATCCCCTGCTCGATGATCCGGCGGGCCAGATCGCCGTCGGCGGCGCGGCGCGCGGCCCGCTGGCTCGGGTGAAGCCCTGCGTGGGCGCTGACCACCACCAGCGAGCGCAGCCGCTGGGGAGCGCGCACCGCCAGCGTGAGCGCCAGCCGTCCGCCCATCGAATACCCTCCGAGGTGGCCACGCCCGATGCCGGCCGCATCCCAGCTGCGCAGAAGGTCGTCGGCGCTCGCCTCCAGGGAGTGGGACGCTCCGGGGGGAACCCCGGTTGCCCCATGGCCGCGGGCATCGGGCAGCCACCAGCGCCAGCCGGGCCCGGTGGCGGCGACCACCTCGGTCCAGCTCGCGCCCGCGAGCGAGAAGCCGTGGCAGAGGGTGACCGGCGGTCCCGCCCCGCGCTCCCGGAACGCGATCACCCCATCGGGCACGAGGATGCGCACCGTCCGCCCCACGGTGCGATGGTGGCATGACGGAGGCGGACGCGACGACCCACCGGTTCGCGCAGACCTTCGTGGACGAGCTGGCGGCGCAGGGCTGCCGAGAGGTGTGCCTCGCCCCGGGTTCGCGCTCCGCCCCCCTGGCGATCGCCTTCGCCCGTCACCCCCTGGTCCGGGTGATTGTCCAGATCGACGAGCGGTGCTGCGGCTTCTTCGCGCTCGGAATGGCGCTGCGCTCAGGCCGGCCGGTGGCCCTGCTCTGCACCTCCGGGACCGCGGCGGTGGAGTTCCATCCGGCGGTGGTCGAGGCCCACCACGCCGGGGTGCCGCTGGTGGTCTGCACCGCCGACCGCCCGCCCGAGCTCCGCGACAACGGTGCCGGGCAGACCATCGACCAGATCCACCTCTACGGCCGCGCGACCCGGTGGACCGCCGATCTGGGTCCGCCCGTCCCCCTGCCCGACTCGGATCGCGTCTGGCGGCGATGGGCCGCCCGCGCGGTGCGGGCGGCGGCGGGGCCCCCGGCCGGCCCGGTCCACCTCAACTTCGCGTTCCGTGAGCCGCTCACGCCCGACCCCACCGCCCCGCCGATCACCCCGGCCGCCCGCGCGTCGGTGGCCGAGCCCCGGTCCCGGCCGGCTCCCCCATCCGCCACGGTGGTGGAGGAGCTGGTCGATCCGCTTCGGGTCGCGGTCCGCCCCGTGATCGTGTGCGGCGGCCTGGTGCGCTACGACAAGGCGCTCGCCGGGGCGGTGGACCGACTGGCCGAGGCGAGTGGGGCGATCGTCGTGGCTGAACCCACCTCGGGCCTGCGGACCCGGGGCCGCCCGGGACTGGTGACGACCGCCGACGTCTGCCTGCGCGACCCCGTCCTCGCCCGCACCCTGCGCCCGGATGCCGTGGTCCGGGTGGGGGAGCCTCCGACCTCGGCGCCGCTGCGGCGGCTGCTCGCCTCGGCGCCCATCCCGACGCTGCTGCTCGATCCCGACGGCCGCTGGAACGACCCCGAGGCGGCCGCCACCCAGGTGGTGAGGGCGGACCCCGCCCTCACCCTGCGGGCCCTGGCGCGGAGCCTCGCCCCCCACCGGCCCCCGGTGCGCTGGCGGGCGCTGTGGTCGCGCGTCGAGGACGCCGCCCGCGCGGCCGCGACCGCCCGACTGGAGTCGTCCCCGCTCTTCGAGGGCCAGGTGGTGACGGCGCTCGCGAGGACCCTCCCGCGGGCGGCGACGCTGGTGGTCGGGCAGAGCCTGGCGATCCGAGCCGTGGACGCCCTCTGGCCCCCTGGGGGGCCGGGCCAGCGGCTGCTCGCCAACCGCGGCGCCAGCGGGATCGACGGGGTGGTGTCGACCGCGGCCGGGGTGGCCGCGATCGGTGGAGAGCCGACCGGCCTGCTGATCGGCGATCTCTCCGCCTATCACGACATGAACGGGCTGTGGGCCCTGCGCCGTCACCGCCTGCGGCTGGTCGTGGTGGTGCTCGACAACGACGGCGGCGGGATCTTCTCGGCGCTGCCTCCGGCGCGCCACCCCGACGTCTTCGAGCTCTGCTTCGGGACCCCGCTGGGGCTGGACTGGGAACGGGTGGCGGCGCTCTACGGGCTGAGCCACGAGCGGGTCGAGAGCGCGGTCGGGCTGCTGCCAGCGCTGCGGCGGGCCTGGCACCGGCCGGGATCCTCCCTGGTCGCCGTCCGCTTCACCCGCCCGGCCAGCCACGCCGCCCACACCGCCGTGTTCGCCGCGATGGCGGCGGCGGCGCGGGACGCGGTCGGCGCGGGGGACCCCGGGGAGTAGACGCGCCCCCGGTCAGCCCGCCGGACCGGGAACCGCCCACCACACGAGGGCGAGGGCGGCGGCGGCGGCGATCAGCGCCAGCCCGATCGCCCCCGCCAGACCGACCGCCACCCCGTGGCCTCCCTGGCGCGCCAGCGCCACCGCGCTGCCGGCGAGCCCGGATCCGGCGGACGCTCCGAGCGTGTCCATCACCATCACCAGGCCGGCGGTGGCGGCCGCGGTTGCCGCCACCGCGGCCTGGGTGGCGACCAGGTACACGGTGGGATAGGCGATGCCGATGCCGGCGCCCGCCACCGTCCAGGCGACGTCCGCGAGCACGGCCGGAGCCCCCGCCAGGGTCGCGGCCACCCCGAGGATGCCAATCCCGAGCGCGGCGGTGCCCAGGGCGATCAGGCGCCGGGCCGACCAGCGGGCCACCTGCTGGGACTGCCACCAGTTGCCCAGCGACCACCCCAGGGTCGAGGCGGTGATGGCAAGGCTGGCCAGGATCAGTCCCTCGTGGCGGACCCGGGTGAGCAGCAGGGGGAGGAAGCTGTTGACGGCGAAGAACGCCAGCGTGATCAGCGCCACCAGAGCGAGGGCGAGCCGCAGGGACCGCGGCGCCGCCGTCTGGCCACCCGCCGAGAGCCGGGCCACCGCCGGCAGCCCCAGCGCCAGCCCGCTGGCCAGCAGCGGGACGGTCGCGGCGGTGAGCTGGGTGACGGCGACCAGGCAGAGGACGCCCGCCCCGGCCACCTGCAGGCTCCAGCGCAGCGGGGCGGACGCGGCCGGCGGGGCGGCCGGCGCCGCCCGTCCGGCGACCGGCCAGACCAGCGCCAGCCCGACCCCGACCAGCGGGAGGAAGGCCCAGAAGGCCCAGCGCCACCCCAGCGTTCCCGCGAGCACGCCGCCCAGCATCGGCCCCACCATCCCGGGCAGCACCCAGGCGCCGGCGAGCAGGGCGAAGGCGCGCGCCCGGTGGGCCGGCCTGACGTCGCGGACGACCAGCCCGAGTCCCACCGCGTACTGGAGGCCAGTCCCGACCCCCTGCAGCAGGCGCCCCGCGAGCAGCACGAGCATGTCGGGCGCCGCTCCCGCGACCAGCGTCCCCCCGCCGAGGAAGAGCGCCATCAACAGGAGCGCGCGGCGGGGACCGGCGCGGTCGAGGTCGCGGGCCGCCACCGGGATCACCGCCACCGCGGCCAGCCCAGGGACGGCGAACACCCAGCCGTACAGAGCGAGGTGGCCCAGGGCACGGGCCGCCGCCGGCATCGCCGTGACCGCGACCAGCTGCTCGATCGCTCCCACGGTCTCCAGGCCGACCAGGCCCACCAGCAGACGGCCCTGGCGCCCCCGCAGCACCTCTCGCCACCCGGGCGCCGCCAGCTGGGTCACGTGCCCGATCTTCGCCGATTGCCCGGGCGTCCCCCCCCGGCGACGGCCTTAGCGCGCCCTTAATCCGCTCTTCGCCCGGCCATAACCGGGGGCTGGGTACGGTGGCGACGACATCGGACGGCCGTTCGCGGCCATAGGGAGGAGGCCTGCACGTCATGACCTATCGTTCGCGCGCCCCGCGCTCCGCCGTCGCCGCGATCGCCTCGGCCGCCGCGCTGGCACTGGCGTCCGCGCTGCTCACACCGGCAGCCGCGGCCCGGCTCGGCTCCACCGGCAACCCGACCTCCACGGTCGTGCTGAACGAGGCCGGCTCGACCCTCATCTACCCGTACCTGCAGGTGCTCGCGCCGCAGCTGCACCGGGCCTACACCCACATCTACCTGGACCCCGGACCGGGGGGATCGGGCAAGGGCATCAGCGACGCGATCGCCGGGCTCACCCCGCTGGGCGGCTCCGACGCCTACCTGTCGCCGGGGATCCTGGCGGGCAATCCCGGTCTGCTCAACGTTCCGATCGCGATCTCGGCCCAGGCCGTCGACTACAACGTCCCCGGCGTCGGCGCCCACCTCAAGCTCACCGGCAACATCCTGGCCCAGATCTACCGGGGCGGGATCACGCGGTGGAACGACAAGCAGATCGCGGCGATCAACCAGGGGGTGCGGCTGCCGGCCATGCGGATCGTCCCGGTGCGGCGGGTCGACTCCTCCGGTGACACCTTCATCTTCACCAGCTTGCTGACAGCGACCAACAAGACCTGGGCCAAGAAGGTGTCCTTCGGCACCACCGTCAGCTGGCCGCCGGTCCGCGACGAGCTGAGCGCCAACGGCAACCCGGGCATGATCCAGGTCTGCCACAGCACCCCCGGCTGCGTCGCCTACATCGGGGTCAGCGTGGAGGCCACCGCGCTCCGGGTCGGGCTCAAGGAGGCGCTGCTGCAGAATCGCGCCGGCCGCTACGTGCTGCCCACCCACGCCAACATCGAGGCGGCGGTGGCGGCGGGCGCCGGCCGCACCCCCAAGGACCTGGCCCAGTCGTTGATCTACGAGCCGGGCACGAACGCGTACCCGATCATCAATTTCGAGTACCTCATCGTGAAGTCTCGGCAGACCTCGTTCGAGACCGCGCTCGCGATCCGAACCTTCCTCACCTGGGCGATCAGTCCCACCGGCGGGGCCACCGCCAAGAACCTGTCGGTGGTCGGCTTCGCCGCCCTCCCGCAGGTGGTGCTGGGCAAGGTGGACGCCGCCATCGCCGACATCTCCAGCTGACCCCACGGCCGCCGGCCTGACGCACCCCAGACCGACGGTCCGGGTCACCCGACCAAGGAGGCGGGTCCGCCGCGGGGCCCGCCTCCGCCCCCCTTGTGGCCACCGGGATCAGGCGGGCAACCGGTAGAGGCGGCGCGCGTTGGCGTGCAGGATCGCCTCGCCAGCGCTGCGGGCGGTGGCCGCCTCGAGGCTGCCCTGCTCGACCAGCTCGGTGAGGCAGCGCCCGAGGACAGCGCGACCGGTGTGCGCCCCCAGCCAGTGCAGCTCGGGGATGCCAGTGCCGTCGGAGGCATACAGCAGCTTGGTCCAGGGCGCCACCCCCAGCGCGGCCCGGGTGAAGCGGGTCATCTCGGCGCGCCCCAGGTAGGGCACCGCGTAGGAGAGATCCATGTGGACCTGGTCGTAGACCGCGCAGAGGTAGGCGCCGTGCCGGGTGTAGGGGTACGCCTCGTGGAGCAGCACGATCGGCAGAGTGCGATAGGCGGGATCCTCCAGGACCCGGCGCAGTCGCAAAGGATCGGCGTGACGGAGATCGGAGTCGGTGTCCCCGTAGCCGCAGTGGAACTGCACCGGCCAGCTTCGCTGGGCCGCGATCGCGAACGCCTCGTGCAGGAGCGGATCGCGCAGGCGCGGATCGCTGAGCCGAAGCGGCTCAGCGCGCTCGACCGCGGCCCGCGCCTGCCGGAAGGCGGCCTGCGTGTCGGCGGCCGACCAGCGCCCGATGGTCAGGCCGCCGCGGTAGGCGGCGATCGACTTGAGGCCGACGCAGCCGGCGTCGTGGGCCGCCGCCAGCTCGGCCCGAAGAGCCTCCCCCACCGCGCCCAGGGTGGCGTGCTCGCCGATCAGCCGCTGGAAGCAGGTCTCCAGCCGCAGCACCCGCCAGGTGGGGCAGCGGCGGGCGCCCAGCTGCTCCAGCGTGGTGGCGACATGTGGGGCGGGATACCCGTCGTCCACCACCAGGCCCGCCAGTCCGGCGTCGGCCCAGTAGCGCCCGCAGAGCTGCTCCGCCGAGAGGGTCGGACGGGCCGCCAGCACCGCCTCCTCCTCGGCGGCACAGCCGAGATGGCGCGCGATCGCACCGATCGCCTCCCAGTAGGCGACGGTGGCGGCCACGTGCTGATCCCGCGAGGCGGGCCCGCTCCCCTCGGAGAAGTGGGATCGCCAGCTCGCCCGGTCCGGAATCCGCTGGTCCCTCAGCACGGGGTGGCAGTGGTTGTCCAGCACCGGCAGGCCGGTCAGGTCGACGGCCGCGCCGCGCTCTGAGCCCATCGGCGACTCCTCCTGCGGGGCGGGGACGGCGGGAGCCGGCCCCGCATCTCCCCCCCGCGATGGTAGGACGGACCGGCGTCCCCGCCGGAGGGCGCCGGCCCTGACCCCGGGCCTCAGCTGGCGAGCGCGCGCAGCACGGGCTGCAGCTTCAGCTCCGTCTCGGCCCATTCGCGGGCGGGGTCCGAGCCTGGCATGATCCCGCAGCCGGCGAAGCACAGCGCGCCGTCCTCAACCAGCAGCCCACACCGGAGCGCGATCGCGAGCTCGCCGTCGCCCCGGCCGTCGACCCAGCCGATCGCTCCGGTGTACCAGCCGCGCTCCAGGTCCTCGATCTCGGCGAGCAGCCCCAGCGCGGCCTCGCGGGGCCGGCCCCCCACCGCCGGGGTGGGGTGGAGCAGAGCCGCCAGCTCGAGCGCCGACGGGGGGTGGGGGCCGGCGAGCCGGGCTCGAATCGTGGTGGCGAGGTGCTGGATGGTGGGCAGGCGCAGCACGGTGGGTTGGTCGGCCACCGCGATCCGCCGCACCACCGGTAGGAGTCGCTCGCGGATGTCCTCCACGACCGCCCGGTGCTCCGCCCGTTCCTTGGGATCCGCCCGCAGCGCCCTCGCCAGGGCGCGGTCGCGGGCCGGGCTGGGGTCGCGCCCGGTCGAGCCCGCCAGCGGGCGCGACACGACCCGGTCGCCGTGTCGCGAGATCAGCAGCTCAGGGGAGCTGCCCACCAGGCAGGTCCCATCGGCGCCGCCGAGGGCGAAGGTGTGCGCACCCGGGTAGGCCGCGCGGAGGGCCCCCACCACCCGCGCCAGACTGAGGGGCCGGTCCGCGCGGGCGGTGACCGCCCGCGCCAGCACCACCTTCTCGGCACGTCCCTGCCGGAGGGCGGCGGCGGCGAGCCCGACCGCGGTCTCCCACCGCTCGCGGCTCCCCGAGGGCGGCGTGGCGCGGATCCGGGCGGGGAGCCCCGAGCCGCGCTCGGGCGGCGCCGCCAGTCGCACCAGCCGGGCGGCGCGGCCGAGCCGGCGGCGCAGCCCCGCCGGTGAGACGTCCGCGGGCGCCAGCATCGCCGCCACGCTGAAGCAGCGGCCCCCGGTGCGCACCACCGCCAGGGTCGGCACCCGCAGGAGCGCACCGGGGAATCCCGCCCACGGCCCCTGGGGCAGCCGCTCGGGCGAGAAGGCGAAGCCCCCTATGGCCACCAGGCCGGTGGCGGGCATCCCCGGGTCGTCGAGGACCAGCGCGGAGGCGGCCAGCTCGCGCCAGGCCCGGCCGAGCCCGATGCCCCCGGTTGCCGGGCCCACTCGCTGCCGCTGGCGGTCGACCTCCAGGTAGGTGCCGGTGGAGTCGGTCACGAGCTCGAGCGCGCGCCCCACCGCCGCCACGCTGACCGCCTCCGGCACGGTTCGCTCGACCACGGCCCCGTCCCAGCCCGCGTCGCGGGCGCGGGCGGCGAGCAGGCCCAGGTCGGGGCTGCCGGGGAGCTCACGGGTCAGGGTGACCAGGCGCAGCGGGACGTCCGCCGCCGGGTCTCCCTCAGGCGACGGCAGCCGGCCCCGCGTCACCGCCCGACGGGCCTCCCTCGGCGCGCGCCCGGGCCTGGTCGAGCAGGCTGCGGGTGAAGGTCCGACCCACCAGGGTCTGGCTGGCGGCGAGCAGGGCGTCGAAGGCCGCCGTGAGGCGCGCCGCAGCCGACTCGGGGGTGCCCTCCCCGCGCTGGATCGGCTCGCGGACATACCGGTCGAAGCAGTCGACCGCGGCCCGTGCCAGCGGGGCGGTCGCCCGGGCGAACCCCTCGCCGAGCCGGATCAGCTCGTGCAGCGGGACCCCGGCCTCGAGCACCCGCAGGCCGACCGCCAGCAGCTCCACGTCGCTGGCGGGGTAGCGGGGCGGGTCTCCCTCGATGGGGCTGAGCAGTCCGGTTTCGCGCAGGGTGAGCAGCAGCGGGAGTGGCACGCCGCTCCGCTCCGCCAGCTCATCGGCGGTGAGCGTGGATGCCCCCGGCCGGGGGGCGGCGACAGCCGCCATCAGAGCCTCGTCAGAGGGCTCCAGCTCGCCGCTGAGGAAGCGTCGGATCACCGCCAGGCTGAAACCACGCTCCTGCAGCTCGCGGATCCGCCGCATGCGCTGGATGTGGCCCTCGTCGTACCAGGTGACCCGGCCGCTCCGGCGCGGGGGCGGCAGCAGGCCGCGCCCCTGGTAGAAGCGGATGGTGTCGACGCCAGCCCCCGCCCGACGCGCCAACTCCTCGATCCGGTACTCCACGAGTCCTCACTCTAGCGAGGCAGACCCCGGGGTGGCACGCACGATCGCGAGAACCCCGACCAGATCGCTGACGACGGCGCAGTCGAGTCGGGAGGGAAGCGGCGCGGGCGGCTCCCCGTCGCCCGCGCTGAGGCGGGGTCGCCGGTCCCGGCGCGCCACCAGCACCGGGGTGATGCCCGCGCCGCGCGCGCCCAAGACGTCGGTGGCGTAGGTGTCGCCCACGTGGATGGTGGTGCGGGGGTCCGCCCCGAGGCGGCGGAGAGCGAGCCGAAAGATGCTCGCGTCCGGCTTCTCCGAGCCCACCAGGGTTGAGGCCAGCACCACCTGGCAGAGGGCGGTGAGGCCGAGGGCGTCGCCCAGCGACAGCAGCGCCGGGGTGAAATTGCTGACGATGCCAACCGCCACCCCCTCCGCCCGGAGCTGCCGCAGGACCGCTGTCGTCTCCGGGAACCGGCGCCAGCTGGTGGGGGCGTAGAACCCCTCGGCCAGGGCCGCGGCCAGCCCGCGTCGGGCGCGCCGGACACCGAGCGCGGCCAGCAGCGTCTCGTTGTACGACCGCCAGAAGGCGGCGGCGGCGGCGCGGTCGCTCTCGATCCGCACCCCCGACCGCACCACTACTCGGTAGCGGTCGCCGGCGCGACGGAGTGCGCGCCGGACCGAGGCAGGCGACGCGTCGATCCCGTGGCCGGCGAGGGCTGCGCGATAGTGGCCGGGGATGCTCGGATGCACCCGGGCCAGGGTGTCGCCGAAGTCGAAGAGGACGGTCGCGATCCGGCGGGGCGCCTCGGGGCGGGACAGGCTCAGACGCAGCGCCCGGCGGCCAGCTCGGGGGCGGGCTCCAGCCCGTATTCCGCGGCGAGGACGTCGACCGTGCGCTCCCAGGTGAACGTCTCCGCCCGACGCCGGGCGGCCCGCCCGAGCCGCTCCCGCCGCAGCGGGTCGGAGAGCATCGACGCGATCGCCGCCGCCCACGCCTCGGGCTCCCGCCCGGCCACCAGCGATCCGGTGATGCCGTCGGCGGCGACGTGCCGCAGTCCTCCCACCGCCGCCGCCACCACCGGGGTGCCGCAGGCCAGCGCCTCCAATGCGACCAGTCCGAACGACTCGGTGTGCGAGGGCACCACGACCACGTCGGCGAGGCTGTAGACCCGGGCCAGCCGCTCCTGAGGGAGCGCCCCGGTGAAGGTGACCCGGCCGGTGAGGCCAAGAGCCTGGGCCCGGCGGGCCAGCTCCTGGCGCTGCCCGACCCGGGCGCCGTCGCTGCTGTCGTCGCCGGCGAACAGACCATGGACCGGTTGCGACAGACGCAGCCAGGGGCTCCGGTCCAGGGCGGCCAGCGCCTCGATCAGCAGATCCGGACCCTTGAGGGGCTCGAGCCGGCCCGCGAACAGAGCCACCAGCCTGCCGTCGAGCCCGAGCCGGGTCCGCAGCCAGGTGGTGTCGCGGGGCCGAAAGCGCAGGAGGTCGACGCCCGGCGGAGCCACCACGCACTGGTCCGGTCGGGCCCCATACAGCCGGCAGAGGTCGCGCACCTCCTCGGGGGTGCTGGCCACCAGCCGCGCTCCCTGGGTCACCACCCGCCGCTCGGCGAGGAGGCGCTCGGGCTCGTCGCCGGCGAAGCCGTGCTCCGCCTTGACGGCGGCAAGGGTGTGGGCGGTGTGGAGCCAGGGAAGGTCGAGCTCCGCGGCGAGCCGGAAGGCGACGTCCCCGGTGAGCCAGTAGTGGCTGTGGAGCGCCTGGTAGTGGAGGCCGTACTGGCCGATGTACTCCCGCACCGCTCCGAGGAACGCCGCCCGAGTCGACGCCAGCTGCGACTTGGGCAGCACCCGCGGGGGGCCTGCTTCCACCGCGATGACGCGGCTGCGCGGTCCCAGGGAGCGCTCCCCCGGTTCCCGCGGGCTGGTGCGGCGGACGAAGACGTCGGTCCCGATGCCGCGGGCGTCGAGCTCCTCGCAGACCGCCCGGACGTAGACGTTGAGGCCGCCGTTCTCGCGCTCGCCGAGGCGCGCCAGCGGGGACGCGTGCAGGCTGAGCACGGCGACCACCGGTCGCCCGCCCCCTCCCATCGCCACCGGCCTAGGCTGGGCCGCCATCCGGTGCCCCCTGCGGTGCCTCGGCTCCCGACCCGAGCCGCAGATGATGGAGGACGCGGTCGCGGGCGCCGAGATGGTATTTGTAGGGCTCGGCGCCGCGCAGGAAGTCGCAGCGAGTGCACCCCTCGGCGATCGCCGCCCGCACCCCCTCAGCGACGCAGAGCAGCCCCACCGACCAGCGCGCCGCGGCCGGGTCGTAGCCCGAGTTGTACAGGTACCAGGTCCGGTCGACGGTGAACCCGAAGGTGGCGGCAACCGGCCCGTCGGCGGTGACCAGGAGCTGGATCCGCAGCCAGCCCACCTCGTCGAGGCGGCGCGCCAGGCCCCGGAAGAAGGCGACGTTCTCGAGCGTCAGGAAGGCGGCCTTGTCGGGGTGGCTGGCTCGGTGCAGCGCGAAGAAGTGGTCGAGGGCGGCATCGAGTCCGACCTCGGCATGGGCTACGGCGCGCCAGCCAGGGTGCTCCTGATCGAGCCGGCGGCGCTTGCGGCGCAGCTCATGACGGTCCTTCTTGCCCAGGCCGGTCTCGAGATACGCCTCGAAGTCCGAGGGGACATCCAGGTAGGGGCTCACCTCTTCTGGGACGTCGCTGACCGGGACGCCCGCCAGCTGGGCGGCCGCCCGCAGCTCGACCAGGCTGGGCGAATCCTCGGGCAGGAAGTGCAGGTCCAGGCCCCCACCGCTCGGGCCCGCCGCCACCCACTCCACCGTCGCCGCCGCCACCTCCGCCTCCCAGCCCGGGGCGGCGAGGAAGCCGAGGTGATCACTGAGGGTGAGCCCGCCACCGATCCGCAAGCTGGAGGCCCCGGCACGGTCCCGGTGAAGCGGCAGGATCCCCCGCACCTCAGCGTCCGCGCGGAAGACCAGCCAGGCGGGAGAGAACGTCGACCCGAATCCCTCCCACCAGCTCCACTGCCACTCCCAGCTGAGGAACGGGTTGAGGGGGCGGACGGTGGCTTGGAGCCGGCGCCAGTCGTCCCGCAGGCGTGGGAGCTCGTCTCCCGTCGAGAGCACCGCGACCGAGAGCGCCGCACGCGCCGCGCCGGGGGCCGGCCGCGTCGCGCACGGCACCTGACAGGAAGCCGTGATGGCTGTCGTCCTCACTTCCGGCCCGCCGGGGCCTCGACACCGCGCCTGCCCGGCCCACTTTACCATCGGCCCTGGGCGGGTCCCGGTGCCCGAGTGGAGGACGGCGTGGTGGTCACGGATGGCGCGCCGTCCTCGCTCGGCCTGCTGGTCTGGACGGCGGGCACCGGCGGCGGCCACCGCGGCGTGGCGGCCGCCATCACCCAGGCGGCCTCCGCGCTCCCCGGTCTGGCCGGCCGAGTCAAGACCTCGGAGCCGCTGGAGCGGGCGTCGCCAGCGCTCCGCCGGGTTCTCTCCGCCTACGGGCCGCTGGTCCGCTACGCGCCGCTCGCGTGGGGCGGGTTGTTCCACCTCACCCAGGGGCACGGCGTCCGCAGCGCCCTGGAGGCCGGCCTGGGCCGGCTCCTGGTTCCGGTGCTGCGGGCCGAGCTGATCCGAGAGCAGCCCCAGGCGGTGGTGGTGCTCCACCCGCTGCTGGTCGCGTCCGCGGTCGCCGCCCGGCGCGCGCTTCCCGCCACCGTGAGCCGGCCGGCCATCGTCGTGCTCGTCACCGACCTCGCGGGCGGCCACCCCAGCTGGGTCGATCCCGCGGTCGATCGGACGCTCACCGCCAGCGTCGCGGCGTCGCGATGGGCCCGGTCGTTGGGTGCGCCGCCGGACCGGATCACCCTGGTGGGACTCCCGGTCCACCCCGCTCTGGCCGATCCTGCCCCGGACGCCGCGGACCGTCGGGCCCTGCGGATCTCGCTCGGTCTTGACCCCGAGCTCTTCTGCGTCCTGCTGAGCGGGGGAGCCGAGGGGGCCGGGCCGATCGCGAGCGCCGCCGCCTGCCTGCTGCGGTCGAACCTTCCGCTCCAGCTCGCGGTGATCTGCGGGCGCAATCACATCCTGGCCCAGCGCCTGCGCCGGTGGCGCGCGCCCCGGCCGATGCGGATCGCCGAGTTCGTGGAGGACGTGCCCAGCTGGCTGCGGTCGGCGGACGTCGTGGTGGGCAAAGCAGGCCCCAGCTCGGTCGCCGAGGCGGCCGCCGCCGGGCTGCCGGTGCTGGTCACGAGCGCCCTTCCCGGTCAGGAGCGCCCCAACGTCGCCCTGATCGAGGAGGAGGGCTTCGGGGCCTCGGTCCCGGTCCGCCGCCTCGCCGAGGTGGTGGCGTCGCTGGCGGCGCCCGGGTCGGCCCGCTACCAGGCGATGGCGGCCGCGGCCCGGCGCTGGGGACGCCCCCGAGCCGCGGTCACGGTGGCGGGGCTGCTCGCGGAGCTGGCGCTCCCCCCGGGTCGCCCACGAAATGGATCCGCGCCACCCGGGGGCGGTCGAACACCTGGTTGACGGCGGCGAGCAGGCGGACCGATTCCAGCTGGAGCTGGTGCGCGACGGCGGGATGGCCACAGGCGACCACCAGCGCCGAGCCATCGAGGCGGAGGGCCCGCACGAAGCGGCGCAGATAGGCGCCGCACTGCTCCTCGAATGCCAGGCACGCGCGGGCCTCCTCCACATGGCGGGCGATTCCCATCCGCCGGAGCACCCCGGGGAGGGAGTCGCCCACCGGAAGCATCGTCGACGGCCCGCGCCGAGGCTCCCGACTCACGGGGGCCCGCCGGCATCGGGGTCGGTCGCGATCACCCGACCTGCCTCCATCCTCAGGTGGCGCGCGCCGGGGAGCAGGGCCGGCCCGTCGCCCGCGACCGTGAGCAGGGTCTGCAGCTGGGGCCCCTCGACGGCCAGCACCCCCAGCAGGGCGCGCTGGCGCGCCGCGTCCAGCTCGGACAGGACGTCGTCGAGGAGGAGGACCGGCTGCTCGCCCGCGGCCCCTTGGTGATGGCGGACCTCGGCGACCTTCACCGCGAGCACGATACTGCGCTGCTGACCCTGCGACGCGAAGGCGCGAGCAGGCCGGGCGCCGAGGGTCACTTCCACCTCGTCGCGATGCGGCCCCACCAGGGTCTGCCCCCGGGCCCGCTCGGCCGAGGCCGCCTGGGTCAGCCCCGCCCGGATCCGCTCGGCGGCCTGGTCGCGCGTGGTGGGCAGGGGAGCGGAGGCGCTGACGACCAGGGGGCCGAGCTGGGGCCGGTACGCCAGCTGGAGCGGGGCCGTCTCCCCAATCTCGACCAGGGCCGTGGCCGCGAGCGGGGCCAACCCGGCCACGAACGCTGCCCGGGCGGCGACCAGCACCGACCCGTGCTGGATCAGGGCCGCGTCGAAGGCGCGGTGACCTGACCCCGATCCGCCGGTGCGCTCCTGGCGCAGGGCGGCGTTGCGCTGGTCCAGCGCCCGTCGGTAGCGGACCCCCGCCTCGGCGTAGGCGGGGTCCCCCTGGCTGATGGCGACATCCAGGAGCCGGCGCCGCCCGGACGCCGGGCCCTTGACCAGGCCCAGATCGTCGGGCCAGAAGCACACCACCCGGAGCGTGCCCAGCACGGCCCGGGCGGGGCGCGGCTGGCCGTCGACCCGGTAGCGGCGGCGGAGGCGGGCCGCGCCGGTGTCGTCGCGATCCCAGCGGAGGTCGACCTCGACGGCTCCGTCTCGCCGCGCCACGGTGGTGGTGAGCCGCATCGCCGGGGCACCCCAGGCGAGGCACTCGGTCTGCGAGGAGGTCAGCGGGCTCCGGGTCAGGGCGAGCACCGCGATCCCCTCCAGCAGGGTCGTCTTGCCCTGGCCGTTCTGCCCGTGGATCACCGTCAGCCCGGGATCGAGCCGGAGCCGGAGCTCCTGATGGCCCCGGAATCCGAAAAGGCGGAGCTCGACGATGTGCACGGGCCCGGTGCGCCTCAGAGCGCGACGCGCACCGGCATGATCACGTAGCGGTAGCTGTCGTCCCCCACCGCCCGAACCAGACCGGGGGCGAGGGCGCCGTTGAGGAGCAGTTCCACCTCATCGCTCTCCAGGATCTGGAGCACGTCCAGCAGGTAGCGGGCATTGAAGGCGATGCTGATCGGCTCCCCGGTGACGGTGGCGGGCACGCTGGCCTGATTGTCCCCCACCTCGTTGGTGGTCGCCGAGATGGTGACCGCCCCCGGCTCGCAGCGCAGCTTGACGACGTTGGCGGCGTCGCGGGCGAACAGCGCCACCACCCGGGCGCTCGTCAGCAGCTCGCGGTTGGCGAGCCGGACGGTGGTCTGCCCCTCGGTGGGCACCACCTTGGTGTAGCTGGGGTAGGCCCCCTCGATCAGGCGCGTGTGGAGCTGGAACCCGGGCACTTCAAAACTCGCCTGGGTGCGGGAGGCGGAGACGGTGAAGCGCACCGAGGTGCCCGCCGGCTGGCCGCGCAGGATCCGGCCCAGCTCGATGAGCGCGCGAGCCGGAAGGATGACGGCCTCGGTCTCGGCGCCCTCAGCGATGGGGTCGTCGCCGATCCGGCGGAGGGCAAGGCGGTGCCCGTCGGTGGCCACCATCGTGATCGACCGCCCGACGATCTCGGTGAGAACCCCCGTGTACAGCGGGCGCCCCTCGTCAGAGCTGGCGGCGAGGACGGTCTGCTCGATCGCACGCCCCAGCACCGACGCCTCCAGGTCGAGGGGCCGGCCCCCATCGGGTAGCGGGAGGGCGGGAAACTCGGTGGCGTCGACCCCGCGGATGTGGGCGTCGAAGCCGGCGCATCGAAGATGGACGGTCTGGGTGTCGACGTCCAGCGACCACGCGAGCGGAGCCTCCGGGAGGGCGGAGACGAACTCGGTGAGAATCCGGGCCGGAACGGTCACGCGACCGGGCGCCTCGACCTCGGCGGCGAGCACGTGGCGGAGGGAGAGGTCGAGGTTGGTGGCTGCGACCCGGAGCTCGGTCCCCTCGCATTCCACGAGGACGTTGCCGAGGATGGGGAGAGTGGCCCGGGGAGAGACCACCCGGCTCACGGTGGCCAGCCCCGCAGCGAGAGGCTGGGGCGAGACGGTGCACCTCATGCGGCGCGACTCCTTGGGAGGCCCGCGGTCCCAGGCCACCGACGCTGGGCTGGCGGAGTTGTGAACAGGCACGAATAGTAAGACTTGGGAGCTGTTCCAAACGGTCCCCGCCGTAGGTGACCGGATTGTGGGGACAACCCCGCAGAGTGATCTCGGTTGGGTTGGGGAAAACCTGTGGAGGGACCAGCCGGTGGACGCTCGCCGCGACCGCCGGATCGACCCGGGTCGGGTTGCCCACAGGCCCCGCCCGCTCTACCCACAGGTGGGCGTGGAGCGAGAGCCCGGCCGGCTCCGTCAGGCGACGTGGAGGGTCTCGCGCAGGCGAGTCAGATCAGCCAGCAGACGGACGTCCTCTTTGATGTCGGTCCCGATCTTCTCGCAGGAGTGGAGGACGGTGGTGTGGTCCCGGCCTCCGAACGCCTGCCCAATCGCCGGCAGGCTCATGGCAATCTCCTCGCGGATGATGAACATCGCCATCTGCCGGGGCAGGACGATGTGCTTGTCGCGCCGCTTGCTCTTCATCTCCTCGACCGAGATCCCGTAGTAGCCGGCCACCGCCTCCTGGATCGCCTCCACCGTGGGAGGCTGCTGATCGGCGGTGGGGATGATGTCGTGGAGGAGTTGGCTCACCTCGGTGAGGCTGAGCGGGTGACCCCCGGTGAGGGAGGCGTGGGCGAGCAGACGAATCAGGGCCCCCTCCAGCTCGCGGATGTTCTTTTGGATCTTGTGGGCGATGAAGGAGAGCACCTCCTCACTGAGCCAGTGCGCCTCGCCGCCCAGCTTGCTGCGCAGGATCGCCAGGCGGGTCTCGAAGTCCGGAGGCTGAATGTCCGCCATCAGCCCCCCCTCGAAGCGGGTGCGCAGGCGATCCTCCAGGGTGGGGATGTCCCGGGGCGGACGGTCGCTGCTGATCACCAGCTGGCGGCCCAGCTCGTGGAGGGCGTTGAAGGTGTGGAAGAACTCCTCTTGGGTGCGGTCCTTGCCCGCGAGGAACTGGATGTCGTCAACCAGGAGCACGTCGACGGTGCGGAAGCGGGTGCGGAAGTCGGCCATCCGGTTCTCCTGGATGGCGAGGATCATCTGGTTGAGAAAGCTCTCGGAGGTGATGTAGGCGACCCGGCACCCATGGATCTCCAGCACCGCATGCCCGATGGCGTGCATGAGATGGGTCTTGCCCAGGCCCACCCCGCCGTAGAGGAACAGGGGGTTGTAGGCCCGCCCCGGGGAGTCGCCCACCGCCTTGCAGGCGGCGTGGGCGAAGCGCGAGCTGTTGCCCACCACGAAGGCACCGAAGGTGTAGCGGGGGTTGAGCGTGCCCAGCACGATCGCCCCGGTTCGATCCGGCCGCGGTCGCTGGGGATCATCCCCCACCTGGGCGAGGGTCAGCGGGGCGGCGTCGCCAGGGTCCTCGGGCTGGGGGGCGGGTGCGACCGCCACGATCAGCTCGACCTCCCCGTCCTGGGCGAGGATGGCGGCGAGCGTCTCCCGGATCAGGGGAGCGTAGCGGTCGGCGACCCAGTCACGGGCCAGCTCGGTCGGCACCCCCAGGCGGACACGGCTGCCGGTGGCGTCGACGTCGAGGATCCGGGCGTTCTTCAACCAGGCCTCGTAGCTGGAGCGACTGACCTGGACGCGGAGCTCGTCCTGGGCGGCCGACCACAGCTGCTCAGGATCGATCACGGGGGAGCCCCGCCGGGCCGGCGCGTCCTGACGCGCCCGGCGCTGGGCACCTGTGCCCAGGGCGCGACAGCACGCTGGATCTCCACGATTCACACCTTTTGCACAGCAGTGGAAAACCTGCGGCGAGGCATGGCGCACCGAGGAGTGGGACGCAATGCTGTGACCCGGTCCGACCGACCCCGGAGGCGAGTCGGAAGCATAGCACCGGGACGCAGCCGGCGCAACGCGCCCGGCCGGCCAGGGCGGCCTGCTGGGCCCGGGGCGTGCGGGAGGTTGCGGGACTCTCTGGTATGCTGGCGACCCGCGCCTGCGGCGTCCTCTGGTGGCATCTGCTCAGCCCCACCGGACCCGAGGCTGGCGGCGAGGAGGCCATCCCCATCAAGCGCACCTATCAGCCCAAGAAGCGGTACCGTCGCAAGACCCACGGGTTCCGGATCCGGATGTCCAGCCCGGGTGGCGTCCGCGTCCTCAAGGCCCGCCGCCGCAAGGGGCGGCGGCTGTTGACGCCCGCGCCGGTGCGGTGAAACGGCGCCACCGCCTGCGGCGGTCACGTGACTTCGCTGCAGTCCGGGCGGCGCGCTGCGGCGTCGCTGGCCCTCTTCTCCGGCTCCAGCGCCGCGGCAATGGGCTCGACCACCCCCGGGTGGGCATCACCGTGGCCGGCCGGTTGGGGGGTGCGGTGGCGCGCAACCGACTGCGCCGCCAGCTCCGGGCTCTGACGGCTCAGCGACTGGCGCGGCTGGCGGCATGGGACCTGGTGGTGATCGCGTCGCCGGCCGCCCTGGGCGCCCCGGTCGGGCGACTCGGTCGGGCCCTGGACGACGGCCTCGCCCGCCTGGGCGCGTCGAGGTGACCCGCGCCTCACTGGCGTTCCTGCGCGTCTACCAGGGGACGCTGGGACCGCTCTTCGGGCTGCTGAGCTCGTGTCGCTACCAGCCCACCTGTTCGCGCTACACCGCCGAGGCGATCGAGCTCCACGGCGCGCGCCGCGGGTGGTGGCTCGGGATCCGGCGCCTCGCCCGCTGCCATCCCTTCCATCCGGGCGGGTACGACCCGGTGCCGCTGCCGCAGGAGCGCCTGGGTGGACGCTAGCCTGCTCACGATCTCGAACCCGGCGCTGCCGCCTCCCTCCAACCCGATCCTGGCGGTCTTCTTCTGGGTCCTGCTGACCCCGATCGCGGTCGGCCTCGACTTCCTCTACCACGTGTTCCGCGGCTTCGGGCCGACCCGTCTGATCGGCGCCTTCGGGCTGGCGGTGATCACGCTCACGCTGCTCCTACGCGGCCTTCTCTTCCCGCTGTTCCGCTATCAGATCCGCACCCAGCGGCGCCTCCAGAAGGAGCAGCAGCGGATCGCGCCTCAGCTGAACGAGCTGCGCAAGAAGTACAAGAGCGATCCGCGCCGGCAGCAGCAGGAGATCATGGCGGTCTACAAGGAGCACGGCATCAACCCGATGGGGCAGCTGACCGGATGCCTGCCGCTGCTGCTGCAGATGCCGATCATCTATGCGCTCTACGGCTCGATCCACAAGCTCACGACCGCCCATCTGCCCGGTCTGTACTTCCTGTGGATCGCCAACCTCACCAAGACCCCGTTCCAATCCGACCTGCTCCACCACCCCCAGCTGCTGATCGTCCCGGTGCTGGCGGGGGCGCTGACCTTTGTGCAGACGAAGATGATGGTGCAGCCTCAGCGCCCGGACATGAGCGACCAGGAGCTCCAGATGTACCGGGTGAGCTCGCAGATGGCGTACCTCATGCCGGTCGTCATCGTGGTGGTGGCGCTCAACTTCCAGCAGGGCGTGGCGCTCTATTGGGTGACCCAGAGCCTGATGATGATCGTGCAGCAGTACTTCATCGTCGGCTGGGGACAGCTCCGCGTGCCGGGGTGGTTTCCGGGCGCGGGCCGCCCGCCCGGAGACGGACTGGTGCCGGCGGTCGCGACAGCTGGAGCGGGCCCGGGCTCCGGCCTGATCAGCCAGGCCCAGGCCCGGGCCCGCAACGCCGGGGGGGGCGACAAGCGTCGCGCTCAGCCGTCCCTCCCGGCGGGACGGGCCCCCCGCCCCGCCCCGCCCGCCGCCCGGCCGACGCCCCCGACGCCGACAACGGGCGAGGGCGCCCCGCCGGCGGGATCCCGGCGCCGGCGCCGGGGAGGCCGGGGCCGGTGAGCGAGACGGGGGTGGCGGAGGGGAGCGGCGCGACCGTTGCCGAGGCGGTCGCGGCCGCCTGCGGCGAGGCGGGCTGGGATCCCGATCAGGTCGAGGTCGAGGTCCTGAGCCCGGGTCTGGCCGGCGTCCCCGGCGAGCACCTGGCCAGCCGCGCGGCCCGGGTCCGGGTCCGCCCTCTGCCGGAGCAGGCGCCGCCAGCCTTGGCGTTCCTGCGGGGCCTGCTCCAGCGGATGGGGATCGAGGCCGACGTGAGTGCGCGCCGGGTGGCGGCGCCGCCCGACCGGCCGGGCGATCCGACCGGCGCGGGGGAGCCGGCCCCGCTCCTGCTCGAGGTCACCGGCGAGGACCTGGGCGTCCTCATCGGCTGGCGCGGCGAATCCCTGCGCGCCCTCCAGACGGTGGTCAACCTCGCCCTCGGCCGGGGGGGCTCGGGGGGCCCGCGGGTGATCGTCGACGTCGCCCGGTACCGCCAGCGCCGGGAGGAGGCGGTCGAGGCGATGGCCCTGCGCTGGGCCGCTCGGGTGCGCCGGACGGGACAGCCGATGACGCTGGACCCGATGCCCCCGTACGAGCGCCGGGCGGTGCACCTGGCGCTGCTGGACGCGCCCGGCGTGCGCACCGAGAGCCAGGGAGCCGACCCGGAGCGTCGGGTGACGATCGCGCCCGCCGCCGACGGCGACGAGGCCTGGCTCTGATCGCGAACCGGACCGTGGCGGGAGGCGCGATCCTGACCTGTGGGCTGCTGGCGGCCTGCGGCCCGCGCTCCGTGCCCCTCCCGACCGTTCGCACCCACCCGGCGCAGCTGGTCCTCACCCTGGCCGAGCTCCCCTACCCGGGTTTCCAGGCGGAGCCGGCCACCCCCGGCGCCGGGCCGCGGAGCAACCGGACGGTCGCGGGCGGCAGCCGGGAGCAGCTGGCGACCCTGCGCCGCCAGGGTCGGGTCACCGGCTTCGTCGCCGACTTCAGCCGACCGGTGTCGGTGGCGCAGGCGGTCGGGCCGGTCGTGATCCAGAGCGGCGCCACCGTGTACCGAACCGGGGCAGACGCGCGGGCCGCGCTGGACCGGGCGGCGGCGGCGCTCACGGCCGTCGGCGATACCCAGGTCTCCACCGGGCGGCTCGGCCAGGCAGCGGTCGCGTTCAGCAGCCAGCGCACCGCGGTCCAGGTCACCTACGAGCAGTACGCGGTCGAATGGCGTCAGGCGAACGTGCTCAACTCGGTGGTGGTGGAGGGGAACGCGCAGACGCTCGACCTCGGCTATGCGCTCTCCCTGGCACGCCTGCAGCAGCGGCAGCAGCGCCCATGAGTCCCACTCGGTCGCGGGGATCGGCGGGCGGGGCGCCCGAGCTCAGCTGGGAGGAGCGGAGCCTGCCGGGCGGCGGCCGCCTGCTGGTGACGCCCATGCCGGGGCGGGCATCGGTGACGGTCTCGGCGCTGCTGGATGTCGGCTCGCGCCACGAGAGCCTGGCTCAGGCGGGCATCTCCCACCTGCTCGAGCACATGGTCTTCAAGGGGACCCGCAGCTATCCGTCCGGGCGGGCGGTGTCCGAGGCGATCGAGGGCGTCGGCGGAATCCTCAACGGGGCCACCGACCAGGAGGCGACCGTGTTCTGGGCCAAGGTGCCGGCGGCGCACCTGGAGCGGGCCGTGGACGTCCTCCTCGAGCTGGCCTTCGCCCCCCGGCTCGACCCCAACGAGCTCGACAAGGAGCGCCGGGTGGTGCTGGAGGAGCTGCGGATGGTGCGCGACCAGCCGCAGGAGCTGGTCCAGACCGACAGCGACGCCGGTCTGTGGCCCGCCCATGCGCTCGGGCGCGACCCCGGGGGAACCCCGGGGTCGGTCCGGCGGGTGACGCCGGACGATCTTGCGGCCCACCATCGTCGCCATTACCGTCCCCCGGCGCTGGTGCTGAGTGTCGCCGGGCCCGTGCGCGTCCACCAGGTGGAGAGGCTGGTGGCACCCCGCCTCGCCGGTCTCGCCGGGGCGGCCGCCGGGGCACCCCGGACGCCTGCGCCGGCCCGCCCGCTGCCGCCGGGGACGGTGGTTCACATACGCCACCGTCGCACGGAGCAGGTGCACTGCCTGGTGGGACTGCGCGCCCCGTCGTACCGAGACCCCGACCGCACCGTGCTCGACGTGCTCAACGGGGTCCTGGGCGACGGCATGAGCAGCCGGCTCTTCCTGGAGCTCCGCGAGGAGCGGGCGCTCGCCTACGACGTGGGGTCGTTCACCACCCGCTTCCGCGACTCGGGCGCGCTGTTGCTCTCGGTGGCCACCGAGCCGCAGCAGGCGGTCGCGGCGGTCACGGCAGCGTGGAGGGAGCTGGGCCGGCTCGCCGAGGACCGGGTCCCCGCGCCCGAGCTCCGCAAGGTCCAAGAGTACCTCAAGGGCCGGCTCCTGCTCGGCGTCGAGAGCACCAGCGCGGTCAGCGACTTCGTCGGGCAGCAGGCGCTGCTGCTGGGACGGCCGCGGTCGCCGGGCGAGCTGGTGGCCGCGATCGACGAGGTGGATCAGGACGCGGTGCGCGAGCTGGCCGGGCGCCTTTTGGGAGCGGGCGCGGTTCGCGCGGCGGTGGTGGGCCCGGTGCGGGACCCCGAGCCCTTTGCGGCGGCGCTGGGGAGGGCGGAGATCGGGCCACAGGACAACCAGGAGGAGGGGGACGAGTGATGGAGCGGACGCTGGTGCTGGTGAAGCCGGACGGGGTCCAGCGGGGTCTGGTGGGCGAGCTGGTCGGCCGGTTCGAGCGGCGCGGGCTGCGGCTGGTGGGGCTGAAGCTGCTCCAGGTGGATCGGGCGGTGGCGGAGCGCCACTACCAGGAGCACCGCGACAAACCCTTCTTCGCCCAGGTGGTGGCGTTCGTCAGCTCATCGCCCGTGGTCGCCATGGTGTGGACCGGACCCGCCGCCGTCGCCACGGTCCGGACCATGATGGGGGCGACCAACCCCACCCTGGCCGCACCGGGAACGATTCGCGGCGACTTCGGCCTCGACGTCGGCCAGAACGTGGTCCACGGCTCCGACGGCCCCGCGCGGGCGGAGGAGGAGATCGCGCTCTACTTCCGCGCCGAGGAGCTGATCGAGTGGGCCCGGGACGGGGAGCGCTGGATCCACCCCGGGGAGTGACGCTGGGGGCGCCGGCTGTATGGTGCTGGGTGCACTATGGCAATGGACAATAATCACGGCCCCTCGCGCGACCTGCTGGCGCTCACCGTGCTGGCGCTGCTGAGCGAGCAGCCCCTCCACCCGTACGCGATCCAGCAGACGATCCGCGACCGGCGCAAGGGATTCGCCCTGGGCAGTGCCCGAGCCCTCTATCGCGCGGTCGAACGGCTGGGGGCGGCGGGGTGGATCGAGCCCGCTGAGACCACTCGGGACGGGAGGCGACCGGAGCGGACCGTGTACCGGATCACCGGGACCGGTCGCGAGGAGCTCGGGATCTGGTTGACTCAGCTGGTGGAGGTGCCGCTGCCGGAGGCTCCGACCTTCGAGTCGGTGACCAGCCTGCTCGGCTACCTCCCCGCCCCGGACGCGTCCCGAGCGCTTCGCGTCCGCACCGTGGGGCTGCGCAGCCAGCTGGCCGCGCTCGAGACCGCCCGCAGGCATCTCCAGCTAGAGCTCCGCCTGCCCCGCGTCTCCCTGCTCGAGCTGGAGGTGAGGACGGCCACCCTGGCGGCCGAGCTGGCCTGGGTCACCGCCGTGGCCCGGGACTTCGAGAGCGGAGCCCTGGCGGTCGACTGGGACAGGTGGTGGGCGGAGGCCCGGGGCGTCCCGGCGCCGCGCCCCTGTCCCGCCTCGGGCCCCGCCCCACCCAGCACCGAAGGGGAGACCCCATGAGCACAGGCGAGCGGCCGGAGGCGAGCAGCCGGACCATCATCGAGACCAGGGGCCTGCGGCGCATCTTCAGCACCCGGCGGGGCCCGGTCGAAGCCGTGGCCGGTGTCGACCTGAGCGTTGCGGCCGGCACGATCTTCGGGTTCCTCGGGCCCAACGGTGCCGGCAAGACCACCACCCTGCGGATGCTGACCACCCTGCTGCCCCCCACCGGCGGTGAGGCGACGGTGGCCGGGTGTGATCTCCGCCGCGAGCCCGCGCGGGTCCGCCAGCGTGTCGGCTACGTGAGCCAGCGGGGTGGATCCGACGGGGCGGTCACCGGGCGGAGCGAGGTCGTCTTCCAGGCGCGGCTCTACGGCATGAGCGCCGCCGACGCGCGCGCCCGGGCGCGCGAGCTGATCGCCTCGTTCCAGCTCGACGAGTGCGCCGACCGGCGCACTCAGAGCTATTCGGGCGGACAGCGTCGCCGGCTCGACCTCGCGTGCGGGCTGGTGCACCGCCCCCAGCTGCTCTTCCTGGACGAGCCCACCACCGGCCTCGACCCGCAGAGCCGGGCGCACCTGTGGGAGGAGGTGCGGCGCCTGCGCGCCGAGGGGACCTCGATCTTCCTCACCACCCATTACCTGGAGGAGGCCGACCAGCTCTGCGACCAGCTCACCATCATTGACCAGGGGCGCCTGGTCGCCGCGGGCACCCCCTCGGAGCTGAAGCGCCAGATCGCCGGCGATGTGGTCACGCTCGGGGTCGGGGGCGACCCGCAGCGGGCGGTGGAGCTGTTGCAGCGGCAGCCGTTCGTCCGCGAGACCACCGCCGGAGCGGATGAGGTGCGCTGCTTCGTCGACCGCGGCGAGACCGCCACCCCGGCGCTGCTCCGGCTCCTGGACGGGGCCGGGATCGAGCTCCGCTCGCTCTCGCTCTCCCGGCCCAGCCTCGACGACGTCTTCCTGCGCCAGACCGGCCGGCGGCTGCGCGAGGAGGCGGCCTGACATGAAGACCCTGCGCGACACCGCGCTCGTGTTTCAGCGCTACTTCGGCATCTTCGTCAGCAACCCCGCCTGGGTGGTGATTGGAGCGGTGCAGCCGCTCCTGTACCTGTTGCTGTTCGCTCCCCTGCTGAAGTCGATTGCGGCCACCCCCGGTTTCCCCCACGGGGGCGCCTACAACGTGTTCGTGCCGGGCCTGCTGATCCAGCTCGGGCTGTTCGGCTCCACCGGGGTCGGGTTCGGCCTGATCGCCGATCTCCGGGCGGGCGTGATCGAGCGGCTGCGGGTGACCCCGGTGAGCCGGCTGGCGCTGCTGCTCGGGCGCGCGCTGCGCGATATCGTGACGCTCGAGCTGCAGTCGCTGATCCTGATCGCGGTTGCGATCCCGTTCGGGCTGCGCATCAACGCGGCGGGCCTGCTCATCATGCTGGCGCTGGTGGCCCTGATCGGGCTCACGATGGGATCGATCGCCTATGCGCTCGCGCTGTGGCTCGGCGATGAGAATTCCTACGCGCCGCTGATCTTCACCGCCTCGCTGCCGCTGTTGTTGCTCTCCGGCGTGCTGCTGCCGCTCTCCCTCGCCCCCACCTGGCTGCGAGACATCGCGGCCGTGAATCCGCTCTCGTACGCGGTGACGGCGGCCCGGGCCATCTTCCTCGGCCACCTCGGCAACCGCTCGGTGGTCGAGGGCGTCGCGATCTTCGCGGTGCTCACGGCGGTCTCGATGCTGCTGGCGGTGCGCCGTTTCAGCCGCGCGATCGCCTGAAGGCTCACCCCGGTCGGAGCCCTGAACGCCATCCGGCTACCGCCTCGGGTCGGGGCGCTGGCCGGGCTCAGCCGGGTCTATCGGCCACGCCTGCGGCCAAAGGGCCGGATTGACAGGCGGGAGGCTCAGGCGATATATAAAGTATACTGTTAAGAGGCTGCCTCGCTGATGCCGGCCCGCCGGCGGGAGGAGACGTGACCCGCGCACTCCGCCGCCATCTCGTCGCCGTGGCCGTGGTGGCTGCGCTCGCCTCGCTCACGCTGGCCAGCTCGCTCAGCCCGGCGGTGGCCGCCCCCGCGCGCTCGGGGACGACGGTCACCGCGGTGATCAGCGCGGACCCGCCCTCGCTGGATCCCGCGCTCGGGTTCGACCCGATCTCGTGGTCGTTCATCCACGCCAGCTTCGTCACCCTGCTGACCTTCAACAATTCCATCTCGATCGTCCCGTGGGGTGCGTCGGGGATGCCCAGTGTGAGCGGGGGTGGTCGGGTCTACACGTTCCACCTGCGCCGCGGCCTCGTGTTCAGCGACGGGGAGCCTGTCACCGCCCAGGATTACGCGGCTGCCATCACCCGCATCCTCAACCCGCGCACCAAGTCGCTGCTGATGGCCTTCTACCAGATCATCGCGGGCGCCACCGCCTACTCGGATCACCGGGCCCGCTCCGTCAGCGGGATCCAGGTGCTGGGCGCCGACACCCTCCGATTCACGCTGGTGCGCCCCGACCGCACCTTCCTCGACATCATGGCGATCCCCAACGCGAGCGCGGTGCCGCCCAAGGTGATCGCCCGGAACTCGGCCCAGTTCGGTCTTCACCCGGTCGGGGATGGGCCCTATGTGGTCCAGAGCTATGTGCCCGGGCGAGAGATCACGCTGGTGAAGAACCCCACCTACTTCGAGGCGAAGCAGGTCTCGGTGCAGCGGATCGAGATCACCATCGGCCTCACTCCCGAGGTCGAGGCGCTGCGGGTCGAGAACGGATCGGCCGACGTCATGATGGACACGGTCCCGACGCCGGTCTACATCGCGCTGCGCACCGATCCCCGCTTTCGCGCGTACCTGCACCACTTCACCGCGATCGCGGACAACTACGTCGCCTTCAACTTGACCAAGTTCCCCTTCACCAGCCGGCGGGTGCGCCAGGCCGCCGCCTATGCTGTCGACGACCAGCAGGTGCTGCGAGCCATCTCGAGAATGGGCACGCCGCTGACTCAGATCCTGGCCCCCGGTATGCCGGGGTTCGACCCCTCCGTCGAGCCGCTCGGGTACCATCCCGAGCGGGCGCGTCAGCTGCTCGCGCAGGCCGGACACGCACGCGGGCGGGGGCTGCCGGTCTTGACCTTCGCGGTTGCCACCGGCGGGTTCACAGCTGGATCCAACGTCGCCCAGGTGGTCCAGCAGGACCTCGAGCGGGTGGGCTTTCGGGTGGTGCTGCGGGTGATGGCGCCGGGCGCGTTCCTCTCCTCTCTCGGCCGGTACCCGCTGACGATGGGGATCTACGGCATCGACTATCCGGATCCCTACGATCTGATCGCCAGCCAGTTCGCCTGCAGCGAGATCGCCGCGGGCAACAACTGGCAGGACTACTGCAACCATGCGGTGGACAGGCAGCTGAACGCGTCCTTGGGACTGTCGCTGGCGCAGTCCATCCCCGTCTACCGTCGGCTCCAAGCGCAGATCTTCGCCGCGTTCCCGTGGATTCCGCTCTACTACCAGGAGCTGTGGTACCTGGTGAACCCACGGATCAAGGGGTTCGGCGCCAACCCGATCTGGCCGATGATGTTCGCGAACTGGCGCGCCTAGCCGCAGCGCGGCCGGCACGATCCGGGCCCACCGCCCCGCCCGGCGGGCCGGTGGGCATGACCCCGAGCCCCGAGCGTGCCGGGGGGTGAGGGGGAGGTGAGCCGCTGGGCGCCGGCGCGGCGCCGGCGCCTGCTGGACGCGGGGCGGGTGCTGATCCGCCGGCCCAGCGGAGCGGTCGGGCTCGGGATCACGGTCGCCCTGGTGGTGGTGGCCGCGGCCGCGCCGGTGCTCGCCCCCCACTCTCCGTCCACGCAGTTCACGGACGGGCTGACCAGCTTTGGTGCTCCGGTGGGGCCGAGTCGCCAGTTCCTGCTCGGCACCGATGCGCTCGGCCGCGATCTCCTCAGCCGGCTCATCTTCGGCCTCCGCAACACCCTGCAGGTGGCGGTGGCGGCCAACCTGATCGCCTCGGTGATCGGGGTGGCGGTGGGGGGGATCGCCGGGTACTTCGGGGGCTGGCTGGACGCCCTGATGATGCGGCTCACCGAGGTCCTGCTCGCGGTCCCGGCGATCCTGCTGGCCGGCTTCCTGGCGCTGGTGACCCAGCCGTCCCCGACCAGCCTGGTCCTGATCATTGCCGGCGTCAACTGGTACTACCTGGCCCGGATCGTGCGCGGCGAGGTGATCGCGATCCGGGTTCGCGAGTTCGTGGAAGCCGCGGTGGTGGCCGGGGCCGGTCCCTGGAGGATCCTGGTCACCCACGTGCTCCGACAGGTGTGGTCGCTGGTGTTCGTCTACATGACCCTGCAGTTCTCCACCACCGCGATCTTCGTCGCCTCGATGTCCTTCGTCGGCATCGGGATCCAGCCCCCAACCCCGTCGCTCGGCAACCTGATCGCCGACGGCAGCCAGTACCTGACCAGCGTGCCCCGCCTGGCGATCATCCCGGGGGTCCTGCTCGCGGTCGCGGTGCTCGGCTTCAACCTGCTGGGTGACTCCCTCCGAGACGCGCTGGCGGTCCGTGACTGAGCGCGCAGCGGTGCCGACCAGGTAGCCGGGTGATCAGGTTCGTCACGCGGCGGACGATCGGCGGCGTCGGCGTCCTGTGGGGGATCGCCACCTTGGTGTTTGTGATCGCCTACGTGATTCCGATCAACCCCGCCCGCGTGATCGCCGGCCGGAGCGCGCCGAGGGCGGTGGTCGAGAGCATCTACCGGCAGCTCGGCCTCGACCACCCCGTGTGGGTGCAGTACGGGGACTACCTCGGCCGGCTCGTCCACGGCAACCTGGGCGAGTCCTACGCCACCAATCAGCCCGTGTCTCAGGCGCTGCTGCAGCGGCTGCCCTACACCGTGGAGCTGGTGCTGCTGGGCGTGCTCGGAGAGGTGATCATCGGGGTGGGACTCGCCCTGGTCGCCGCCGCCCGCCGCGGCTCCCGGTGGGATGACTTCGCCAGCGTCGTCGCCATGCTCGGGCTCACCCTGCCGACCTTCTGGCTGGGTCTGCTGCTGCTCTACATCTTCGCCTTCGTGCTGCCGATCTTTCCGCTCGGCGGCGTCGACCAGTCCACCTGGGTGGTTCTCCCCGCCCTCAGCATCGCCTTCACCGGCGCCGGCGTCTACACCAGGATGGGCCGGGCGAGCCTGCTCGAGGCGCTCTCGGAGGACTACATCCGCACCGCCCGCGCCAAGGGGGCCAGCCATCGCCGTGCCCTCGTGGGCCACGCGCTCCGCAACGCGATGCGCCCGATCGTGACCATGGCCGGGCTCGACCTGGCGACCCTGATGGGGGGGGTGCTGGTCACCGAGCAGGTCTTCGGCATCCCCGGTCTCGGCACCCTCGCGTGGACCGCCATCCTCCAGAACGACCTTCCGATGCTGGAGGGGGTGGTGCTGGTGATCGGGGTCGTGATCGTCGTGACCACCATCCTCATCGACATCGTGTACGCGTGGCTGGATCCCCGAGTGCGGGTCACCGGCTCCAAGTAGGGGCGGATCGCACCCGCCAGCGCCCCTCGGTGTCGACCCCGCCGGCCGGCGGCTCGGCCTGAGGGTCCCGGCCGCCCGCGTCCGGGATGGCGACCGGGGACGGGGCGGGCTGCGGCGCCAGCCCCGACCCGCTGGGAGGCGGGCCCAGGGCTGGGCGCCGGCGCGCCCTCGACCGGGTTCCCGAGCCAGCGGGGCCGCCCGGCCGCGCGGTGATCCCGCGGCGGACGGGTCGCAGATCGCACCCGCGCCGGGATGCCAGGTTTGTCGGGCCGTGCCCGGGTCCACGAGCGCCGATCCCGCACCGGGACGATATCCAGGGGGATCCTTACCGGTGTTGCCGCTCCCCCCTGCCGGTCGCAGATCGTGGCCCGTTCGCGACCCCGCGCTCCGGCTCGGGTCGGCGAGCCGCCCAGGGGCTCAGGGGCGACGAATCCCGGCCCGGAGCCGCCCGCGCGTCTTGTCGGTCAGGGCGGCGTCGATCGAGGTCCAGCTCAGAGCCTGGGCGCCCCGCAGGAGCGCGTCGTCGGCCGCCGACCCGATGCAGTGGGCGGCGAACTCCGCCTGGTGGTTGACGACGGCCCCAGTGCCGATCCCCACCGTCGGCTGGATCGCCGGGAGGGCGAGCGAGACGTTGCCCATGTCGGTGGAGTAGCCGGGGGGTTCGGAGGGATCCGGCCCGGGCGGGCGCCCCATCGCCAGGAGGTTGGCCCGGTAGAACGACTCCAGGTCGCGATCCCCCTCGAAGTGCGAGTAGCCGGGCTCGTCGTGGGCCACGGTGACGGTGCAGCCGCTGCCGAGGGCGCCGGCCTGGAGGCAGGCGGTGACCCGCTCCTCGAGCGCCCCCAGCCGCGCGAGCGAGTCGCTTCGAAGCAGGTAGCGCATCGTCACCCGGTCGGGGATCACGTTCGCGGCGGTTCCCCCGGAGGTCACGATGCCGTGCACCCGGTCACGGGGCATAAGGTGCTGCCGCACCAGCCCGATGGCGACCTGGGCGATGGTGGCCGCGTCGCCGGCGTTGAGTCCCCGATCAGGGTGTGCCCCGGCGTGCGCCGCTCGCCCGCGGAACTCTACTGTGATCTGCGAGCACGCCAGTGCCCTGCAGCTGACCACGTCGGCCGCCGTCGGCCCGGGGTGGACCAGCATCGCCAGATGCACCCCGGTGAAGGCCCCTCGCTCCAGCATCAGCACCTTGCCCCCGCCCTGCTCCTCGGCGGGGGTTCCGAGCACGCGGACGGTGAGCCCTGCCCGGTCGGCCACGGGGGCCAGGGCGACGGCGGCCCCGACCGCGGCGGCGGCGATGAGGTTGTGGCCGCACGCGTGTCCGATCTCGGGGAGGGCGTCGTACTCGGCGCACAGCCCCACCACCAGGTCCCCCGAGCCCCAGGTCGCATCGAAGGCGGTGGAGAGCCCGGCGACGCCGCGCGTGACCCGGAAGCCGTGGGCCTCGAGCGCGGCGGCGAGCCAGGCGGCCGCCCGATGCTCATCGAAGGCCAGCTCAGGATGGCCGTGGATCCGATGGCTGAGGGCCACCAGCTCAGGCCGGGCAGCCAGCAGCGCCTGGCGGGCCTGCTGCTTCAGCGCCGCCGCCCGGGAGGCGCCGGTTGCTGCGGCCGTCGGTGCCTGCGCGGAGGTTCCTGCCACCCGCTCAGCCTGGTCCCGACCGCCGCGCGCCTCGGCTCCGGGCGCGGCGGCGGCGACGGAGTCCCACCGGGACCAGGCTCAGCGCCGCTGACGGCACCAGCGTGGGCAGCGGCCCAGGCAGGACGCCGGCGCGATTCAGCGGCCAGAAACGAAGGCGAGCGACCGCCACGATCCCGCTGCGCGGTTCCCAGCCAAAGGTGCGCGAATCCTCGGACACGTTGCGGTTGTCGCCCATGACGAAGTAGTCGTGGGGCGGGATGTGCGCCCAGCGACCGAGCGGCGGGAGGACCGGGGACGCCTGGCCGCGGTTGCTACAGCACACCACCTCCTGGCGCCAGATCCCGTTGATGTAGGGCTCGTTCAGCTCGATCCCTCCGCCGGGTCCGGCCGGGTGGACCGTGTCGATGAAGACGTGGCCGATTCCGCTGCTATCGGGCGCGATTCGGATCCACTCTCCCGGCAGCCCGATCACCCGCTTGATGAAGTCGGTGGGACTGCTGATCGGGGGCTTGATCACGACGATCTCGCCGCGACTGGGCCCGGTGAAGTCGAGGCTGATCTTGTCGGCGACCAGAAGGTCGTTGTTGTGGAGGGTCGGATACATGCTCTGGCCCTCGACGTGGACGGTCTGGACGACGAAGGTGATGACGAGGTAGATCACCAGTGCCAGGGCCAGCAGTTCGCCGAGATCGCGGATCCAGCCCCGCCGGGGGCGCGGCTGGGCCGGATCACCGCCCTGATCGTCCGCCCGGGTCCAGGGCGGGCGCAGGGGGGACTCGACGGGCACCGGGTGAGTATACGAACGAGCCCGGGGGCGTCCGGGCGAGCCGGGGGAACCCCGGCTTAGGAGTGCCGCCGACCTGGGGGCCGGTCAGAGGTCGACGTGCAGCCGCTCGCAGAGGCCACCCAGTTGCTCCGCAGTGAAGTAGTCGATCACGATGCGGCCGGCGCCGCCCGAGCGCGCATGCACGCTGACCCGGGTTCCCAGCGCCCGCGTGAACGCCTCCTCGAGCTCGTGTAGCGATCGCGGGTCGGGGGCGGGACGCGGTGTGGTCGGCGCCGCCGCCCGCTGGCGAACCTGGCCGACCAGCCGCTCGGTGGCGCGGACCGAGAGCTGATGGTCGACGACCTGGCGCAGAGCCTGGCGCTGGAGGTCAGGGTCCTCCAGCGCGACCAGGGTGCGGGCGTGGGCGGCCGAGATCGATCCCGCCGTCATCGCGGAATGGACCTCAGGGATGGCGTGAAGCAGCCGCATGGTGTTGGCGACCGCGGATCGACTGCGCCCCACGCGATCGCCCACCGCCTCCTGGGTCAGGCCGAACTCATCGCAGAGCCGGGCGTAGGCGCGGGCCTCGTCGAGCGCCGAGAGGTCGTGGCGGACCAGATTTTCCACCAGGGCGATCTCGAGGGCGACCCGGTCCTCCCCCATCGGCCGGATGGTGGCGGGGATTCGCGTCAGACCGGCGAGGCGGGCCGCGCGTAGGCGGCGCTCACCGGCCAGCAGGCGGAACCGCTCGCCTCCATCCGGCTCCACCACGATGGGCTGCAGGACCCCGTAGCGGCGGATCGACTCAGCCAGCAGCTCGAGTGACGCCTCGTCGAAGTCGCTGCGGGGCTGCTGGGCATTGGGGACGATCCAGGAGACCGGAAGGTCGCGCACCCCGGACCCGGCGAAGCCGCCCGGGACTCCGACCACTCCGGTGGGGATCAGGTTGTCCAGTCCCCGGCCGAGGCCGCGCCGCGGCGTCCGCGCCCCGGCACCGGGCGGGGGCCCCAGGGGGGTGAGATCGGGAACCGAAGGCGGCGAGGGCTCTGGCGGGATCGTCGCCGGGGGCAGCGTCATGCGGCCACCAGGGCGTCGCGGGTGAGCAGCTCGTCGGCGAGGGCGCGATAGCTGGCCGATCCCCGCCCGGTCGGGTCGTAGACCGTGATCGGGAGACCGTGGCTGGGCGCCTCGCTGACGCGGACCGAGCGTGGGATCACGGTCGCGAAGGTCTGATCGGGAAACCGGCGCCGCACCTCCGCCACCACCTGTCCACTCAGCAGCGTGCGCGGGTCGAAGAGGGTCATCACGATCCCGGCGAGGTCCAGCTGGGGGTTGAGCTCCTGGGTCACGAGCCCGTGGGTGTGGGTGAGCAGCGAGAGCCCCTCGAGGGCGTAGTACTCACACTGGAGCGGGATCAGCATCGCGTCGGCGGCGACCAGGCAGTTGACGGTGATCAGCGCCAGCGACGGCGGCGAGTCGACCAGGACGTAGTCGAACCCCTCGACCCCCTCGAGTGCGTACCGAAGCCGGTACTCGCGGCGGGCGAGGTCCGCGAGCTCGAGCTCCGCTCCAGCGAGGGCCAGGGACGCGGGCGCGAGGGCGAGCCCGGGGACCGCCGGCACCCCCAGCAGGACGTCCCCGATGGGCTGTCCCAGGACCAGCACGTCGTAGACGGACCGGTCGACCGTCCCCGATGGGTAGCCGAGACCAGAGGTCGCGTTGGCCTGGGGGTCGGTGTCCACCAGCAGAACTCGGCGCCCTCGCTCGCAGAGGGCGGCGCCCAGATTGACCGCGGTGGTGGTCTTCCCGACCCCGCCCTTCTGGTTGCAGACGGTGAGCACCCGGGGCCGCGACACCCTGTGGAGTATAGGCAGCCGAGGCGCGCCTGCCCCGGCACTCCGCCGGTGTTTCACGGGAAACATTCGCGGAGATAGAGGGCCCCGGCAACTCCCCCCCGTCCGCCGCCGCCGCCGCCGATCACGCCGCCGGCCCCGCTTCTCCCCGGCCGCCGTGGACACCGACCGGGGGTCGGTCGCGGAGGCGTCCGGACGTCTGCGCTGCCACGGAGTGCGGACAGGCTGTCCGTCGAATATTGTGGATGACGGGACATATTGTCAATTGTCGACGATCCCCGGGCGCGCTAGGCTGACAGCGCGGTCCGGGCCGGGTTGGCGCCGTGGGGGGCCCGGCCGTCGGCACCGATGCTGCCCGGTGCTCAGCCGTCGGCAGGAGTGTGGAGGGGCACACGACCGTGACGGTTCGCATCCCGTTGTCCGGAATCGCCCCCGCCCGCGGACGGTGGGAGCGGCCGGGACCGCCGCCGCCCCTGCACCAGCGGCCGCGGGGGACTGCGGATCGGGGGCGGTGGCCTGGCGCTCGCCGTCTGTCCCGACGGACCCGCTCCGCCCCCAGCTTGACCTCCGCGCCACCGGCCCAGGGCCATCGGCCCCGAGGATCCGACCACGCCGGGGGCGCGTGCGCCGGGTCCGGCGCGCTCACTCGGCGCTCCCGTCCCCGCCGTGCGGGAGCGCGCCCGCCGGGCATGCTCGGCGGGGTCACCTGAGGTGCCCCTCACGGTGCGTCAGGCGCTGGCCCTCCCGGTGCTGGCGGGGGCGCGGCTGGTGGCGGGCGCCCCCGCGCTTGACCGTCCGGTGCGGTGGGCCCACGTGAGCGACCTCTACGACGTGGCCGCCGTGCTGCTGGGGGGCGAGCTCCTGCTCACGACCGGTGCCCAGCTGGCGCTGGCGGACGCTCAGCAGCGCGTCTACGTGCGATCCCTGACCGACCGCGGGGTGGCCGCCGTCGTCGTCGAGTGCGTGCGCCAGTTCGCCGGCGGGCTCCCGGCAGCCCTGGTCGACGAGGCCGAGGCGCAGGGGCTTGCCCTCGCCGAGGTCCATCACACCATCCGGTTCGTCGAGGTCACCCAGGCGATCCACGGCCAGATCCTCGGCGAGCAGCTGGTCCGGCTTCGCCGCGCCGAAGAGGCGGGCCAGGCATTCACCCGAGTGGTGCTGGAGGAGAGGGGGATCACGGGGGTGCTGCGCGCGCTCGGGCAGATGCTGGGGCGCAACCCGGTGGCATGGCTGCCCGTGGGGGGCGGGACCCTGGTGCACCCGGCCGGCTCCTCCCTTCCCGGGCCGCTCGACCAGGCGCTGCGGGCCCTGCCGCCGGGGCGCCGGAGTGCGGCGGTCGGCCAGATTACGCAGGTGTCGCTGGGGGCGGGCACCGAGCGGGTCCTGCGTCAACCCGTCTGGCTCGGGGGGCGTCCGGCGGGCTCGCTGGTGTGCCTGGAGCGGCGCACCGCCCTCGATCCCACCGACCTGCCGATCCTGGACCGCGCCAGCGCCGCGATCGCGTATGAGCTCTTGCTCCAGCGCGGTGCCGGAGTGGCGCTCGCCGCCGCCCACCGGGACGTGATCGCCCGGCTCCTGGCCGCCGGCGCCGAGACCTCCCCGGGGCTGCGCCAGCGCGCCGCCGCGCTGGCCGACTTCCACGATCACGATGCGATGACGGTCGTGGTCTGCCGCGTCCCGGACCCAGGATCGCAGCTCCAGCAGCGGCTGCGTGCGGCCGGCCTCACCCGGATCGCCGTCGCCGATGGCGATCCCCTGCGCGCGATTGTCGCCGATGAGACGCCATCCCGACTGTTGCACCGGTTGCAGCGCGCGCTGGCCGAGGGGCCGCTGGCCGCCGCGGTCGGGGCGGGAGGGATCACCGAGACCGTCGGGGGGCTCCGGGGTGCCTGGCTGCAGGCGCGCTTTGTGGCGGCGCTGCGGGCGGATGAGCCGCAGCTCTCCGCCTGCTTCGATCGCCTCGGCGCGCATCGGCTGCTCTATGGTCTGCGACATGCCGAGGCGCTCCGGCTCTTCGTCGCCGCCACCCTGGGTGACCTGCTCGCGACCCCCGGTGGGGGCCCGCGGAGCCGTGGCGACGGCGAACCCCTGCTGGAGACCCTAACCGTCCTCCTCGCCAGCAACGGCAACAAGGTGGAGGCGGCGCGGCGGCTGGGCGTGCGCCGCCAGAGCCTCTATCTGCGCCTGCTGCGGATCGAACAGCGCCTCGGCCGCCCGCTCTCCGACGCCACCGCACCGGCCGACCTGAGCCTCGCGTTGATCGGACTGGCGGTCCGTCGCGCCGCCGCCGCCGAGGAGGTCGACTGAGACGAGCGACGGCGAGGCCCCACCTATACTCGCCCCACTCCGGTCGGCGCGCCGCCGCCGGGACGGTGCCGGTCGAGGCGCTCACCGGCGGGCGGAGGCGACCAGGGGGATGAGGATGGCGCTGGCGGATCGGGTGGCGGTCGCCCGCGGGGAGCGGACCGCAGACCTGGTCCTGCGCAACGGCCGGGTGGCCAGCCTCATCACCGGCGAGCTGCTCCGCCACGACGTCGTCGTCCACGACGGCCAGGTGGTGGCACTCGGGGACGGCTACCAAGGACTCCAGGAGCATGATCTCCACGGAGCGGTGGTGGTGCCCGGGCTGATCGACGCGCACATGCACCTCGAGAGCACGATGCTCCAGCTCGGCGAGTTCGCCCGGGCGGTGGTCCCCCACGGAACCACCTGCGTCGTGCTCGACCCCCACGAGTTCGCCAACGTGCTCGGCACCGCCGGGATCCGCCACGTGCTCGCGAGCGCGAGGGAGCTGCCGCTGGACGCCTTCGTGATGCTCTCGTCCTGCGTGCCCGCCTCCCGCTTCGAGAGCCCGCGGCAGCCGCTGGACGCAGCTGACCTGCTGCCGCTGCTGGACGAAGCGGGTGTGCTCGGCCTCGCCGAGGTGATGGACATGGCCGGGGTGCTGGCGGCAAGCGCACCGGTGCTGGCCAAGATTGATGCGGCCCGGAGCCGCGGCGCGCTGGTCGACGGCCACGCTCCCGGACTGACTGGGCGCGACCTCTGCGCCTATGCCGCCGCCGGGATCATGTCGGACCACGAGAGCACCACCGCTGACGAGGCGCGCGAGCGCCTGCGCCTGGGGCTCTGGCTGATGGTCCGGGAGGGCTCCGCCGCCCGCAATCTCGACGCGCTCCTGCCCGTCCTGCGCGAGTGGCGTCCCTCGCGGGCGCTCTTCTGCACCGATGACCGCGACCCCGCGGACCTGCTCCGGGACGGGCACATCGATCACATCGTGCGCCGAGCCATCCAGGGCGGGCTGCACCCGATCGATGCCATCCGCTGCGCCACCGTGCAGCCCGCGCAGTACTTCGGCCTGCGCGACCGGGGCCTGGTTGCCCCCGGTCACCGGGCCGACCTCTGCATCGTCGACAACCTGGAGCGGTTCACCGTCGAAGCGGTCTACAAGGACGGCGCGCGTGTGGCTCAGGCCGGAGTCTATGCGGCCGCGCCCGTTCCCGACTCGCTGCCCCCGTCGCCGTCGCTGACCCGGCCAGCCGCCCCGGTCGGGCACGACAGCGTCCGGATCGGGCGGCTTCACCGCGAGCGCATCCGAATGCCGGGGAGCGCGGGACTCGTCTCCGTGATCGGCGTCCGCGACGGCGATCTCGTCACCCGTCACCTGCGCGAGCCGGCGCCGCTGCGCGACGGTGAGCTGGTGGCCGATCCCGCGCGCGACCTCCTGAAGCTGGCCGTGTTCGAACGCCACCATGCCACCGGCCGGGTGGGGCTGGGTCTGGTGCGCGGGATCGGGCTGCGCGCCGGGGCGCTGGCCTCCACCGTGGCCCACGACGCCCACAACCTGGTCGTGGTGGGGGCGACCGACGACGACATCCTCTGCGCCACCGAGCAGGTCGTGCGCCAGGGCGGGGGGTTGGCGCTGGCCACAGCGGGGGTCGTGCGGGCGACCGTGCCGCTGCCGGTGGCGGGCCTGGTCTCGCTCCGACCCGCCGCCGCGGTCGCCGCCCAGCTGCGCCGGCTCGACGCCGAGCTGGTCCAGCTCGGCTGCGTCCTCACCCGTCCCGCGATGGCCCTCAGCTTCCTCTGCCTGTCGGTCATCCCCGAACTCAAGCTGACCGACCGCGGGCTGGTGGACGTGGTCAAGGGCCAGCTGGTGCCCGTCCAGGGCTGATCCCACCCGCCGGGGAGGATCCATCCCGGATCGGGATCGACGAGTCGAGCAGCCGTGTCCGCGATTGACGGCGACACCGGCCAGTGACTACGGTGGTGCCCAGCGAGGCCCCCAGGGGCCGGGTGGGATCGGGGAGGGGGACGGGGATGGCCACGATCGCCGGGACCGGCGCTCGCCAGCCGGCGGGCAACGGCGAGCGCTGGGGCGCCACCGACAGCTGGAACTTCACCTCCTTCGTCCTCGGGATGCTGCTGGAGGCCTACATCTTCGGGATGGCCTCGATCGCGACGGGCTGGGTCACCATGCCGACGGCGCTGCGGTCGCTGCTGCTCTCCTGGGCGCCACTCTGGCTGATCATCGGCATCGCCGTCGCCGGACCCCTCTCGGATCGGGTCGGGCGCAAGACCACCTTCTATCTCACCATGGGCCTGTACGGCGTGGGAGCGGTCGGGCTGACCTTCAGCGGCACCTACTGGCTGATCCTGGTCTTCCTCGCGATCATGCTGTTCGCCGCCGGCGGTGAGATGAACACGATCATGACCGCCTCGCACGAGGTGATGCCCCACCGCCACCGCAGCAAGACCATGATGCTGGAGATCAACGGCATCAACCTCGGTGGGTTGATCCTGGCGGCGGTCTCGTTGGCGTCCGCCGAGCAGGGCCACTTCTTCCAGCGCGGCATGATCGCCGCCACCTTCCTCATCGTGCTGCTGGTTCTCTTCTTCGCGCGCACCAAGACGCCGGAGTCGATCCGCTGGCTGCAGGCGCGTGGCCAGGACGCCCGCGCCCGGACCGAGATCGAGCGATACTTCGGCGCCGAGCAATGGGCCGCCCGCGAGGCGGCGGCGCAGGCCGCCACCCGCCGTTCCGACGCCGGCACCGAGCGCCGGCGTGCGCCGATCTCGCTGCGGCTGTTCGCCACCACCGCCACCGCCTTCGCCGGCACCGCGGGCTTCGGGCTGATGACGTATGTGCTCGGTCCCGAGCACTTCCCCACCCTCACCGCCACCATCCTGCTGGTCGCCACCCTGACCGGCTTCGTCAGCGGATTCTTCGGATTCTGGGCCGACCGGCTGAGTCGCAAGCAGCTGCTGCTGGCGGGTTATGCCGGATCCTTGCTGCTCACCTTGGTGATCCTCATCACCAAGAGCACGTGGGCCAGCTCGCTGGGCTTCTTCTGGCTCCTGCTGGTCGTCCTCAATGTCTTCGTCAACATCGCCTACCTCACCGAGGACACCCTCAAGGGGGAGGTATGGCCGACCCGGCGGCGCGGCACCTACACCGCGGTGGTTCGGTTTGTCAGCATCGGCCTCTACATCGCGACCATCTACATCACCCAGTCCTTCAACGCCTCCGGTCTCATCCTCTTCAGCATGCTGGTGTGGGCGATCGGGCTGGCGGGAGCGGTGGCCTGGTACTTCGGCGGCGTGGAGACCGGACGGGGTGTGAGCCTCGACGTCGCCTCCGGGCAGTGAGGCGGCTGCGGCCCTGCGAACGGGCAGCGTGCCGCCGGCGGGGGCTCCACCGGCGGGCTGACCGATTGCCGGTCGCGGCGGAGCGGGCCCACCCTGATCGTCCCCGCGAGCGGGACGCGCTCCTGCTCCCGGAGTGGGGCGGGGCCGCTCGCCACGACTCCGGAGACCGTCTCGGGAGCGGTGCCACCGTGCAGGTCGAGGACCGCTGTCCGGCTGCCCCGGGTGACGGCCGGGTGAGGTGTCACGCCGCTCGGCTGGCGATCGTCTCCGGCTGAACCTCCGCCGAAGCCCGGCTCGGCCTCGCGCCCCAGCCGGGCGCTGCCGGGGCCGGGGCGGACCGCAGCGGACGGCCGCGCCGGGTCTCCACCAGCCGGCCGACGGCGCGGGGCGCCGTCGCCCCCGGCGCTGGGCCGGCACCGCGGTCCTCCGATGCGGCAGGATAGCGCGATGGCCGCCGACGTGCGCCCGGACCCGAGCCCGACCACGGCCCTGCTCGCGGGGCTGGATGCGGCCCAGATCGGCCGGCGCCTGGAGTCCGGGGGGCTGCGCTCGACCGAGCTGGTGGCGGTGCTGCTGCGCCGGATCGGCGACCTCGACCGTGATCACAGCGGCCCGCGGCTGCGATCGGTGCTCGCGGTCTGCGATGACGTCGAGGCCGTCGCCGCCGAGCGGGACGCCGAACGCGACCGCGGCCAGGTCCGGGGCCCGCTCCACGGCGTCCCGATCCTGGTGAAGGACAACTGTGACACGGACCGGGGTGCGGGCACCAGCTGCGGCTCGCTGGCCCTATGCGCCACCCGACCGGCTCGGGACGCGAGCGCGGTGCGCCGCCTCCGGGAGGCCGGCCTCATCGTGCTCGGGAAGACCAACCTCTCCGAATGGGCCAACTTCCGCTCTCCGCACAGCGCCAGCGGATGGAGCGCTGTCGGCGGCCAGACCCGCAATCCCCACGTCCTCGACCGCAGCCCCGGCGGATCCAGCTCGGGCTCGGGCGCCGCGGTGGCAGCCGGGCTGGCTCCGCTGGCGGTCGGCACCGAGACCGACGGCTCGATCCTCTGCCCGGCCGCCTTCTGCGGCGTGGTGGGGATCAAGCCCACGGTCGGTCGCGTCAGCCGGAGCGGGGTGGTGCCGATCGCGACGAGCCAGGACACCGTCGGTCCGATGGCGCGCAGCGTGCTCGACGCGGCCCTCCTGCTGGACGTCCTGGCGGGACGCGACCCGGAGGACCGGGCGACCCACCGGCGGGGGGCCGGGCCGGTCGCCAGCGCCGCCGCGGCACTCCAGCCCCCGTCGCTCCGGGGCCTGCGACTCGGAGTGGCCCGGGCGGTCCACTTCGGGTACAGCCAGCGTGCCGACCGCCTGGTCGAGGATGCGCTGGACGCCCTGCGAGGAGCTGGCGTGGTCCTGGTCGACCCGGCCGACATCCCCACCGCCGCTGACCTCCGCGACAGCCCCGACGAGCTGACGGTGCTGCTGCACGAGTTCAAGCACGGGGTCGAGGCCTATCTGCGCGCCCGCCCGGGCCCGCGCGACGCCTGTCCGCGGACGCTGGAGGAGCTGATCGCATTCAATTCCGGGCACCGTGAGCAGGAGCTGTCGTGGTTCGGACAGGAGCTGCTGGTCCAGGCCGCGGCCACCACCGGGCTCGATTCGCCCGCCTACCGCAGGGCCCGGTCCCGCGGCTGGCGACGCGCCCGCCGCGACGGCATCGATCAGGCCCTGCGGGACCATGACGTGGCGGCGCTGGTGGTTCCCACCATGGGGCCGGCCCCGGTCACCGACCTCGTCAACGGCGACGCCGACGGCGGCTCCGGCTACCAGGCCGCGGCGATCGCGGGGACGCCCGCCATCACCCTCCCGGTGGGCGAGAGCTGCGGGCTGCCGGTGGGTCTTAGCCTGCTCGGCCCCGCCTTCAGTGAGGTGCGGCTGGTGGGGTTGGCCGCCGCGATCGAGCGCGAGCTGGCGGTTCGGCTCGTCCCCCGCTACCTGCCGGCGGTGCCGGTCGATTGACGCGGGCGGTGACGGCTCCTACCGTCCCCCGGGGGCGGTAGGAGCTCCCCATCCGCGGGGCGGGGTGCCCGCGCGCGCCCTGGAGGCGGATCCCCGAGGCTAGACTGCTGCGGTGGGGCCGAGCCGGACGCTGCCCGGGCGTCGCGGCCGGATTCGACCCTCGCCGCCGGCATCGCGCTCCGGCCGGCACCGGCTGGCCGGGTGGGGGCGGAGCCCCATCGCCCCCGAAATCGGGCGCACCCGGTCCCGGTGGCGGGAGCTGGGGGTGGCTGCCGGGGTGGGCCTTCTGCTCTCCGCCGCCGGCCCCGCGGTTAGTCGATCCTCCGGGTCGGCGCTCCCTCCGATCCGTCACGTGTGGGTGATCGAGCTGGAGAACGCCGCCTACGGCGCCAGCTTCGCGGACCCCGTGGCCGACCCCTACCTGGCCCGCACCCTCCCCTCCCAGGGGGCGCTCCTGACCCAGTACTACGCGATCGGGCACGACAGTGCGGCCAACTACATCGCCGAGATCAGCGGCCAGGCTCCCAACCCGGCCACCAGCAGCGATTGCGTGACCTACACTGGCTTCCCATCCACGCCCGCGGCCCCGCGACCGCGGCGGCTCCTGGCCGACGGACAGCTGCTGGGGCGCGGCTGCGTCTTCCCCCACTCGGTCGCGACCATCGGCAACCAGCTGACCGCGGCCAACCTCAGCTGGCGGGCGTACCAGCAGGACATGGGCAACCTGCCCGCCCGCGACGGCGTGATCGCAGGGCCCTTTGGCCCTGGCTGCGGCCACCCCCCCCGGCTCGGCGATGTGGATCGGACCATCCAGCCGAGCCCGAGCGACGGCTACGCGACCCGGCACGACCCCTTCATGTACTTCCAGCAGGTGATCGCGAACCGCGGCTACTGCGCCGCGCACGTCGTCTCGCTCCGGCCGCTCGGCAGCAACCTCCGCCGGGTCGCGACCACCCCGAACTTCTCGTTCATCAGCCCGAACACCTGCCAGGACGGGCACGACCGCCCCCTCTGCGCCAACCGCCAGCCGGGCGGTCTGCCCCAGGTCGACGGGTTCCTCAGGCGGTGGGTTCCGGTGATCCGGGCGTCCCCCGCCTACCGCGCCGACGGGCTCATCATCATCACCTTCGACGAGGCCGCTGCCACCCAGACCGCGGCCTGCTGCGGCGAGCGGGTCGCGCGGCGCGGCCCCGACCCCTCCCACCCCAACCTGCGCGATCCCGGGATCACCGGGCCCGGGGGGGGACGGGTGGGCGCGGTGCTGCTCTCCCCCTTCATCCGGCCCGGAACCACCAGCGCCAGGCCCTACAACCACTACGGGCTGCTGCGCAGCGTGGAGCAGCTCTTCGGCCTCGCCTACCTGGGAGACGCCGCGCAAGCGGGGGTGCGCGCGTTCGGCCGCGACGTGTACACCAACTGGCCCCACGTCCCCCGCGCTCGCCGGCGCCGAGCGCGCCGCGGTGCCTGATCCGGCCCGAGACCGCAGGCGGGCGGTCGCGCCCCACGAGGCGAGCAGCGGGAGCGGACCACCGGGTCATGGCGGTGCTCGGGCCGGGTACCCTGCTCCGATGCCGACCGCCGCTGAGGTCCTCGCCTGGGTGCGGCCCGCGCGCCTCGCGGGCACCCACGTGTGGCTGGAGCCCCTTCGTCCCGAGCATGCCGCCGACCTGCTGGAGGCGGCCCAGGACAACGAGATCTGGGCGTACATGGCCGCGCTGCGGCCTCGCTCCCGGGCCGAGGTCGAGCGGCTGGTGACGCAGGCGCGCGAGGAGGAATCGCGGGGGGAGCGGGTGGCTTTCGCGGTGGTTGCGCGGGACAGCGGGCGAGCCGTGGGCAGCACCAGCTACCTTGACCTGCAGCCGGCCCACGGCCGCATCGAGGTGGGATGGACGTGGCTGGCCCGCGACCGCTGGCGGACCGCGGTCAACACCGAGGCCAAGCTGCTGCTGCTGGCCCACGCCTTCGACGCGGTGGGGGTGGAGCGGGTGGCACTCAAGACCGACGGGCGCAACCTCCGCTCCCAGGCTGCCATCGCGCGACTCGGCGCCCGCCGCGAGGGGGTCCTGCGGCGGCACCAGCGCTGCCCGGATGGATTCGTGCGCGACACGGTCTACTACAGCGTCCTGCGCGACGAGTGGCCGGCCGTCGCCGCCGCGCTGCGGGGAGCGCTGGCGGGGATCCCCCACCCCGCGTGCACGCCACGCGGGGTGGGATAGGGGACGGGGCGACGTCGGTCTGAGCAGGGAGCCACGTCCCAATCGCCTCCCAGCCCGGGGCCCGCCGGCAGCGAGCCCGCTGCGCGCCGCATCGGTGACCTCGCGATGGCCCCCGGGGCCGCGGAAGCGCGTGCTCGCGGTTGCGGGACCGGGCACCCACTGATCGCACAAGAGAACAGCACTCGACCGCCAGGTCCCAGTTCCATGGTGCGCCATCGCCCGTCCCCATCACCTGGTGGACGTGGTCGAGGCCGCGGCGCTGGGCCGCGCGCGGAGCAGGGAGCCGCCCCGCCGAGCATCACGTCCCGGCGCGGCGGGAGCGATCGGGAGCGTGGCGGTCGGCACCGGGCGGCTCAGCGCCACCCCCCGGGACCGGCTCCCGCTCACAATCCGCCCCCGGTCGAGCGCTTCATCCACGTGGCGGTGAGCGGGTGCCCGATCAGCCCGGCACGGGTGCCTCTCCCAGGCTGAAAGGCTCCTGGCTGCCCTCCCGGGACACCACCCGAAGTAGCCCAGCGCTCAGCTGCCCTCCACGCCCCGGCTCCGCATCCCTGGGGGAGCGGCCATGCCCACCTGCGGGTCAGCGAGAGTGGGCGCGGCGCAAAGGGACCGCGCCGCAGGTGGTGGCGACGAGCGTCTCCCGCCGCCCACGCCCCGTCACCGTGGGGTCACCGCCGCGGGTCACCCGGGGCGTGCGGTGCCCCGAGCCCTCACCGACTACATCCGGGATCGCCGCGGCTACGACTACGCTCATCATGGGCGCCCCGGCCATCCCTCCGCCCTGTTCGTCCCCGACCCGGAGGTGGACCGGTTCTGCATCCTCGGCCCGGCCCCGGCCCACCGTGACCGGCTCCGCGAGCTGGCCGCCCTGGGCGTGAGTCACTTCGCCCTGTACCTGATGCACGATCGCCAGCGGGAAACCCTCGAGGCCTACGGGCGCGAGATCATTCCGGGACTGGACCGGGCGTGAGCGACCGGTCCCGGCGGGGTTCGCGCCGGTCCCGGCCGAGCGGAAGATGGGCTGCTACACTCCCCGGCACCATTCGGCCGGGGCGGTGGGATGACGGGGCGTCGAGTGCCCCGGCGGCCGGCGGAGCGGCCCCGACCGAGGGCCGGAGCCGGCGGTCGCCGACGGCGACGGAGCCCGCGACGGGGCGGCGGGGACGGTCAGGCACGGCGGCCGGGGTGGCTCCGGCGCCAAGGTAGGAGGGATCTCTATGAGGCGATCACTCGTCCGACAGACGTCCGGCCCCGACCCGGCACGACGACCGCGCCGCGGCCCTGGAGGGCGTGTGCGCTGGGCGGTGGGGGCGGCGATCCTGGCGATGGTGGCCAGCGCCTGCGGTGCGGCCCGGCCCGCCCAGGGAGTCGCGCTGGCCCGCGCCCAGGCACGCGCCGCGGGCTTCCTCGGGTGCATGGTCACCGACACCGGTGGCATCGACGACCGCTCCTTCAACGCCTCGTCCTGGCAGGGGATGCTGGCGGCCCACGCCGCCGACCACTCGATCACCGTCAAGTACCTGCAGTCATCATCGGCGAGCGACTACGTACCCAACATCACCTCGTTCGAGCGGCAGCACTGCGGCATCATCGTCACCGTCGGCTTCCTGATGGCGACCGCCACCCAGAATGCCGCCAAGGCCGACTCCAAGCAGCGCTTCGCGACCGTCGACTACACCTATCCGCGGATGTCCAACCTGCTCGGGATCCACTACCAGACCGACCAGGACGCGTTCCTCGGCGGCTACCTCGCCGCCGCGATGTCCAAGTCGGGGGTGGTGGGAACCTTCGGCGGCATCGACATCCCCACCGTGACGATCTACATGACAGGGTTCGTCGCCGGGGTTCGCTACTACGACCTCCATCGCCACGCTCACGTCAAGGTGCTGGGCTGGACGCCGTCGAAGTCCAACCCCCTGGACGGCACCGGGATCTTCACCGGCAGCTTCACCAGCCAGGCCGACGGCCGGCTGGCCGCCACCACCCTGATGCACGACGGCGCCGACATCATCTTCCCGGTGGCGGGATCGGTGGGACTCGGGGCCGCGGCCGCGGTCAAGGCCGCGGGCCGGCCCAACTACATGGAGTGGGTCGACACCGACGGCTGCGTCTCCGCGCCCCAGTACTGCGGCATCTTCATCACCAGCGTGACCAAGGGGATCGTCGCCTCGGTCAAGGCGGCCGTACTCGCGGCCGCCCACGGCACCTTCAAGGGGGGCAACTACAACGGCACCCTCGCCAACAACGGGGTGGGGTTGTCGCCCTTCCACGACTTCGCCAAGAGGATCCCCCGGTCGGTGCAGCGCGAGCTGAAGGTGCTCCAGCAGGGGATCATCAAGGGGACGATCTCGGTCAACCCCAACCGGTATCCGGTCGGATGACCTGACCCGGCGGGGCGCCCCGGCGCCCCGCTCGGGGGGCGGCCGCCACCGGGCGACCGCCCCCCGTCGTGTCCTGAACAGGTTCTGGTCCGGGGGGGCGACCCGCTCCGGACGGGGGTCGAGGTGCGGCTCGAGCTGCGGCGGATTACCAAGCGGTTCGGCCCGCTGGTCGCGTGCGACGCGGTCGACCTCGAGATCGCCCCCGGCGAGGTGCATGCCCTGCTGGGCGAGAACGGGGCGGGCAAGACCACCCTGATGAACGTCTGCTACGGCCTCTATCGCGCGGATCAGGGCGAGATCTTGGCCGATGGCCGGCCGCTCCACATCACCAGCCCGCGGGACGCGCTGGCGGCCCGGATCGGGATGGTGCACCAGCACTTCATGCTGGTGCCCGTCTTCACGGTGGCGGAGAACGTCGCCCTCGGCGATGAGCCGGTCCATCGCATGGGATTGCTTGACCGGCGGCGGGCCCGGGCGGAGATCCGGCAGCAGTCGCAGACCTACGGGCTGGCGGTCGACCCCGACGCGATCGTGGAGAGTCTGCCGGTCGGGGTGCAGCAGCGGGTGGAGATCGTCAAGGCGCTGGTTCGCGACGCCCAGCTGCTGATTCTCGACGAGCCCACCGCCGTCCTCACCCCCCAGGAGACCACCGACCTGTTCCGGGTGATGCGGTCGCTGACCCACGACGGCCGCTCCATCGTCTTCATCACGCACAAGCTCGGCGAGGTCATGGAGATCGCGGATCGGATCACGGTTCTGCGCCAGGGTCGAGTGGTGGGGCGCACCGCCCCGGCCGCGACCAGTGAGGCCGAGCTGGCCACGCTGATGGTGGGTCGCCGGGTGGAGTTCCGGGTGGCCAAGCGGGCGGCCCAGCCGACCGCGGCGGTGCTCGACGTCGAGCAGCTCACGGTGGCGGATGGCCGCGGCGGGATCGCCGTGGAGGGGCTCTCGCTCCAGGTCCGGGGCGGGGAGATCCTGGGGGTCGCCGGGGTGCAGGGCAACGGCCAGACCGAGCTCGTGCGCGCCCTCTATGGGCTGACGCCCACGCTCACGGGCCGGGTCAGGGTCGACGATGTGGACCTGACCCATGCCTCTCCCCGCCGGGTCGCACGCGCCGGGGTGGGCTACATTCCCGAGGACCGTCAGCGCGAGGGCCTGGTGCTCAGCTTCTCCGTCGCCGAGAACCTGGTCCTCGACCTCTTCGACCGACCGCCGTTCCGCCGCGGCCTGCAGTTCGATCCGCGGGCGGTGCGTCGCAACGCCCTGGCCCGAGTCCAGGAGTTCGACATCCGCACCGCCTCGGTGGAGGCGCCGGTGTCGACCCTGTCCGGCGGCAACCAGCAGAAGGTGGTGCTGGCCCGCGAGTTCTCCCGTCCGCTGCGCCTGCTGATCGCGGCCCAGCCCACCCGCGGCCTCGACGTCGGCTCCACCGAGACCGTGCATCGCCGCCTGGTCGAGGAGCGCGACCGGGGCACCGCCGTGCTGCTGGTCTCGACTGAGCTCGACGAGGTGCTGGCGCTGGCGGACCGGATCGCTGTGATCTATCGGGGCCGGCTCACCGGCCTGGTCGACCCGGCGACGCCGCGGGAGACGATCGGGCTGCTGATGGCGGGCATCACCGGGAGCCGGTCGGAGCCGCGACCGGTCACCGGGGCATCCTCGTGACCGGCGCCGACGGCGCCCCCGAACTCCTCCCGGCACCCCCCGCCCCCGCCTGGCCGGTCCGGCTGGCCCGCGCCGCGGAGCGCTCCAGCACGCTGGTGGTGACGGTCCTCGCCATCTGGTCGGCGCTGGTCGTGGGCGCTGTGATCATGGTGGTGACGACGCCTCAGACGCTGAGCGCCTGGGGGAATCTCCTCTCCGACCCCGGGCGCGCGCTGACGACCTCCTGGGTGCTGGTGGAGACCGCCTACGCCGCGCTCTTCACCGGATCGGTCGGCGACCCCGCCGCCTACGGGCACCTGCTCGCGGTCCGGACCCCGGGCGCCTTCGCCAGCGCGTTCTCCCCCCTCTCGGAGACCCTGGTGGCGACCGCGCCGCTGCTGCTGGGGGGTCTGTCGGTTTCGCTCGCGTTTCGGGCCGGCCTCTTCAACATCGGCGCCCAGAGTCAGCTGATCGCGGGTGCCATCGTCGCCAGCTGGGTGGGGATCTCCCTGCCCGGGCTTCCGCTGGCGGTGCACATGCCGCTGGCGCTGCTCGCCGGCGGCGCCGGGGGAGCGGTGGCGGGGTGGATCCCCGGGGTGCTGCGGGCCCGCACCGGGGCGCACGAGGTGATCGTGACCATCATGCTCAACTACGTCGCCCTCAACCTCCTCGTGTACGTGCTCTCGCTGCCATTCTTCCTCGGCTCGCAGCAGGTCAACTCGATCTCGCGCGCGCCCGCTCGATCGGCCCTGCTCCCCCACCTGGCGGGCGCCTCCCTGCGCGTCAACGGCGGCATCCTGGTGGCCCTGGCGGCCGCCTGGGCAGTGGCCTGGCTGCTGCGCCGGAGCACCTTGGGGTTCCGCTTCCGGATGGTCGGGGCGAGCCAGGACGCAGCCCGTGCCGCGGGCGTTGACGTGCGCCGCATGGTGGTGCTGGTGATGGTGCTGGCGGGCGCCCTCGCGGGCCTGGCCGGCGCCATCCAGGTCCTCGGCGTCGACCCCCAGCTGGTCCCCAGCTACGGCGGCGAGGTCGGCTTCACCGCCATCACCGTCGCGCTGCTCGGGCGCGCGCGCCCCGGCGGGGTGGTGCTGGCGGCCCTGCTCTTCGGTGCCTTCCAGGCGGGGGGGCTGCAGATGCAGGCGGCCACCACGGTGCCGCTGGAGCTGGTCCAGGTGATCGAGGCGGTGATCGTCTTCTTCATCGCCGCCCCCGCCCTGGTCCGCGCGATCTACCGCATCCGCACCACCGGCACGGGGTTTCGGCTGTTCTCCCAGGGGTGGGGCGGATGAGTGCGGTCGCCTGGGCGGCAGCGGGCGCGGCGGCGCGGGCGCAGCGGCGCCACGCCTGGCTCGGGGTCTTCACCGTCGCCCTGGGCGGGCTGACCGCGTTCGCCTTCGCTGCCCATGTGGGTGGCGCCGTCACCGCCACCTTGAACCTGAACTCCCCGCCCGCGGCCACGGTGCCGCCCCTGGTGCTGCCGGTTGGGCTCACCTGCTGGGTGCTGGCCGGGATCAGCGTCGCGGCCGGATCGGCCATCTTGGGCCGCGGCGGCAGGCGCGGGACCTACGCTCTGCTCGCGCTCGGCCTGGCCGCCTTCACGCTCGGCTTTGTGATCTGGGCCGCGCGCGGCACCGAGGTGAGCTTCGAGGGCCTGCTCGCCTCCACCCTGATCGACTCGGTTCCGCTGATCTTCGGCGCACTCTCGGGGGTGATGTGCGAGCGGTCGGGGGTCATCAACATCGCCATCGAGGGCCAGTTCCTGGCGGGCGCCTTCCTGGGTGCCATGATCGGCTCGCTCACCGGTGACCTCTGGCTGGGAATGCTGGCCGGGGCTGCCGGCGGGGCCGCCCTGGGCGGTCTGCTGGGCGTGCTCTGCCTGCGCTACCAGGCGGACCAGATCATCGTCGGAATCGTCATCGTCACGTTCGCCACCGGGATCACGAGCTTCCTCGACCTGCAGGTCCTGACCCCCAACCAGGCGACCCTCAACAGCCCCCAGGTGTTCGGCAACATCGCCGTCCCCGTGCTGGACAGGATCCCCTTGCTGGGACCGATCGTCTTCGACCAGAACGTCTTCTTGTACCTGGCGCTGGCGCTGCTCGCGCTGATCCAGGTCGCGCTCTTCCACAGCCGTTGGGGCCTGCGGGTGCGCGCGGTCGGCGAGCACCCGCAGGCCGCCGACACGGTCGGGATCTCGGTGCTGGCCATTCGCTACCGCAACGTCATCCTCGGGGGCGCGATCGGCGGGCTGGGAGGCGCCGCCCTCTCGATCGGGTCCACCGGAGAGTTCACCAGCGACATGTCGGCCGGGCTTGGATTCGTGGCGCTGGCCGCGATGATCTTCGGGCGCTGGAGCCCCCTGTGGGCCGCCTCGGCGTGCCTGCTCTTCGGCTTCGCCGACTCCCTGCAGAGCAATCTCGCGGTGCTCAACGTCCCGATCGCGTCACCGTTTCTGCTGATGGCACCCTACGTCGCCGTCATCCTCGCGGTGGCCGGGCTGGTGGGGCGGGTGCGCCCCCCGGCCGCCGACGGCCAGCCGTACCAGCGTGAGTGACCGCGGCGGGCGGCCGCTGCGCGCCCGGCGCCCCCCCGCGCCCGAGCGCATCCCGCCGGCCCCGGACCCCTACGCCGTCGCGGCGGCGGCGGCGACGGCGCTGCGCCGCAGGCTCGGCCACGCTCCCGACGTGGCGGTGGTGCTGGGCTCAGGCTGGGCCGGCGCCGAGGCGGAGCTGGGGCGGGTGAGCTCCGAGCTCGCGGCGACCGACCTGCCGGGGTTCCCCGTGCCCACCGCGCCCGGGCACCGGGGCGCGCTCCGGGCCGTGGTCACCGGCACCCACCAGGTGCTGGTGCTGTCCGGGCGGCTCCACCTCTATGAGGGGCACTCGCCCGCGGCGGTGGTCCACGCGGTGCGCACGGCGGTGCTGGCGGGGGCGCGGACGGTGCTCCTCACCAACGCCGCCGGGGCCCTGCGCCCAGAGCTCGCGGTGGGCCGCCCGGTGCTGATCGCCGACCAGCTGAACCTCACCGGCCGCTCGCCCCTCACCGGGGCGGTGCCCCCTGAGCCCCACCCGGGGCGCTTCCTCGATGTCACCGGCCTCTACGACCCGGGACTGCGCGCGATCGCGCGGGATCTCGACCCGGGCCTGGTCGAGGGGGTGTACGCGGGACTGGCCGGCCCCCAGTACGAGACGCCGGCGGAGGTGCGGATGCTGCGCCGGCTGGGGGCGGACGTGGTGGGCATGTCCACCGTCCTGGAGGCGATCGCCGCCCACCACCTGGGCGCCCGGGTGCTCGGCCTAGCGCTGGTCACCAACCCGGCGGCCGGGCTGGCGCCGGGGCGGCTGGACGGCGACGACGTGCTGCGGGTCGCCGCCGCCTCCGCCGCCCGGGTGGGACGCCTGCTCGCCGACCTGATCGGGCGGCTGGCGGGGTAGTCGGGTGGGCCCTCACCGGCCCACCCGCTCCAGCACCAAGGGCGCGGGCGGGCCGCCCGCCACCGCCGCGATCGAGATGGCGTCCCGCAGCGCCGCCAGCGCCGCGGGGACCCGCCCGGGGTCGTCGCCGACCAGCTCCACCACCGGCTCACCCCGACCCACCGGCTCGCCCGGGCGGGTTCGGCACCACACGCCCGCCACCGCCGAGACGGGCTCGCCGGCGCGGGCGCGGCCGGCACCCAGCCGCCAGGCGGCGACCCCGACGGCGCGGGCGTCCAGGCGCGTCACCCAGCCGTCCCGCTCGGCCCTCACGGTTGCCAGGGTCGTCCCCACCGGCAGCGCCGCGTCGGGATCGCCGCCCTGGGCCCGCACCATCTGTCGAAAGGTGGCGAGCGCGCGGCCGTCGTCAAGCGCCGCGGCCGGGTCGGCGCGGATACCCACCAGCTCGAGCATCTGCCCGGCCTCGGTGAGGATCAGCTGGCGCAGGTCATCCGGGCCGCCACCGGCCAGCAGCTCGAGCGCCTCCTGCACCTCAATCGCGTTGCCCACGGCGCGGCCCAGCGGGGTGTCCATGGCGGTGAGCAGCGCCGCCGTGCGCACCCCGGAGGCGTCCCCCAGGCCGATCATCGTCTGGGCGAGCGTGCGCGCGTGCGGGAGGTCCTCCATGAACGCTCCCCGGCCGACCTTGACGTCGAGGAGCAGCGCCGACGTTCCCTCGGCCAGCTTCTTAGCCATGATCGAGCTGGCGATGAGGGGGATCGACTCCACCGTCCCGGTGATGTCCCGCAGGGCGTAGAGGCGGCGGTCGGCGGGGGCCAGCTCCGCCCCCGCCGCGCAGATGACGCAGCCGACCTCGTCCAGCAGCCGCAGGATCTCGCGGGAGTCGAGCTCGGCACGCCACCCGACGATGCTCTCCAGCTTGTCCAGGGTGCCCCCGGTGTGGCCCAGACCGCGTCCGGAGAGCTGGGGAACCGCCGCGCCGCAGGCCGCGACCAAGGGTGCCAGCACCAGCGAGACCTTGTCCCCGACCCCCCCGGTCGAATGCTTGTCCACGGTCGGGCGGTCGAGGTGAGAGAGGTCGAGCCGCCCGCCCGACCGGACCATCGCCCCGGTCCAGGCGGTCAGCTCGGCCGGGGTCATGCCGCGCCAGACGATCGCCATCAGCAGGGCCGCCATCTGCTCCTCGCCGACGCCGCCCGCCAGGTAGGCGCTGAGCAGCCCCTCGACCGCCGCCGGTTCGAGCTCCCCGCCGTCGCGCTTGTGGCGGATCAGCTCGACCGCGGCCTCGGGACCGCGCCCGTGCTCCGCGCCCAGGCTCATGGCTGGCGACGTTGCGCCAGGAGATCGGCGTCGAAGGCTGCCGGCAGCAGCCGCTCGATCGGCACCGGCGCCGCGCCCCGGCCGGCGTCCACCGCCAGGCCGGCGCCGCCGTGTTCGCTGAGAAGCTGGCGGCACCGGCCGCAGGGCGTGAGCGGCTCGCCGTCGCCGGCCACCACGCAGACCGCGATCAGGCGCGCGGCCCCGGCGGCCCGCAAGGCCGACACCAGCCCGCACTCGGCGCACAGGGTGAGGCCGTAGGAGGCGTTCTCGACGTTGCATCCGGTGAGCGTGCGGCCGTCGTCGGTGAGGCCGGCGGCGCCGACCCGCAGGCCGGAGTAGGGGGCGTACGCGCACCCGGCCGCGCGGGTGGCGGCGGCCCGCAGCGCCTCCCAGTCGACCCGCTCGCTCACGACCGGCGCGCCCCTGCGCCCGTTCCCGCGGTGCCGCGCCGGCGAGGCATGCCGGTATGGTAGGCGGGTGGCGGCCGCCCAGCCTCGCGCAGCCGACGGCGAGCCGCGGCTCCACCCCGAGGTGGCCGGGGCGCTGGCGGCGGGGCGGCCGGTGGTCGCCCTCGAGACGGCGATCGTGGCGCACGGGCTGCCCCGCCCCCTCAACTTGGCCGTGGGCCGCGCGCTCGAGGCGGCGGTCCGGGCGGCGGGGGCCGTGCCGGCCACGGTCGGGATGGTGGGCGGGGTGGTGCGGGTGGGGCTCACCGACGCCGAGCTCTCCCAGCTGGCCAACGCCGGCTCGGTCGCCAAGCTCGCCGACCGCGACCTCGCCCCCGCCGCCGCCGGCGGCGGCGACGGGGCCGCCACCGTCTCGGCGACCCTGGCGGTGGCAGCTCGGGCGGGGATCGAGATCATGGCGACCGGCGGGATCGGCGGCGTGCACCGGGGCGCGGCTCACAGCGGGGACGTCTCGGCGGACCTCGGGGCGCTGCGCCGCTATCCGGTGCTGGTGGTGGCCTCCGGGGTGAAGTCGGTGCTCGACGTGCCCGCCACCTTGGAGCGCCTGGAGACGCTGGGGGTCCCGGTGATCGGCTACGGCACGCGAACGCTCGCCGGCTTTCTGGTCAGGGACGGGGGCCAGGAGCTCGAGTGGTCGGTGGCCAGCCCCGCCCAGGCGGTCGCCCTCTGGCGCGCGCACCGGGTCGTCCGCCCCGATCCGGGCGGGGTTCTGATCGCCAACCCGGTCGACCCCGCCGACCAGCTCGATCCCGCCATCCACGCCGCCGCGTTGGCGGGGGCGCTGCGGCGGATGGCGCGACAGGGGATCCGGGGCAAGGCCGCGACCCCCTTCCTGCTGGCCGAGCTGGAGCGGGCGACCGATGGCGCCAGCGTCGAGGTGAACCGCCGGCTGGTCCTCGCCAACGCTCGCCTCGCAGCCGCGATCGCGGTCGCCGGGTCGGCGTGAGCCGCGTCGTGGTGGTGGGCGACGTCCTCGCCGACGTCGCGGTGCGGCTGGAGCAGGCGCTCGCCGAGGACAGCGACACCCCGGCCGCGATCACGCTCCAGCCGGGAGGGTCGGCCGGCAACGTCGCCAGCTGGCTTGCCACCCTGGGGGTCGAGACCACCCTGGTGGCCGTGGTCGGGGACGACCGGCTCGGCCGGATCCAGGCGGAGGAGCTGGTCGGGGTGGGCGTGCGGACGCGGCTGGCGATCCTTCCCGGTGCCGCCACCGGGGTGGTGGTGGCCCTGGTCGGTCCCGACGGGCGCCGCAGCCTGGTCACCAGCCGAGCGGCCGCGCACCGCCTCCGGCCCGAGCACCTGCCGGCCGACGTCTTCCGCCCGGGACGCCACCTCCACCTCTGCGGCTACGTGCTCTGCGACCCTGCCACCCGTCCGGCGGGGCTCGCCTCGCTGGTGCTCGCCCGCGCGGCCGGGATGTCGATCTCGGTCGATCCCAGCTCGCGGGAGCCGCTCCGGCGGGCGGGCACGGCCGCCTTTCGCGGCTGGGTCCGGGGTGCCGACGCGCTCCTTCCCAACTGGGAGGAGGGGCGCCTATTGACCGGACGGGATGAGCCCGGGGCGATCGCCACCGAACTGGCTCACGACCACCGGGAGGTGGTCCTCACCCTGGGTCCGGAGGGCGCCCTGTGGGTCGGGGCCGGCGGAGTCCATCGCGAGCCGGCTCTGCCCACGACGGTGGTGGACACGACCGGCGCCGGCGACGCCTTCGCCGCCGGCTGGCTGGCCGGCTGGCTGGCGGGTCAGACCGGAGCGGGCCCGCTCCACCGGGGTCTTGCCGCCGCCGCCGTGTGCGTCTCCCGGCCGGGACCACGTCCCCGCCCGCCCGGCTGAGCCCGGCCGCGCCGTCCGTCCCCACCCGGTCGCGGCCGGGGTGATAATCCGCCCATGGCCGCTGCGCTCGCCCGCTCGCTCGCTCCGGCGGCGCTCCTGTCGGTGGACGCCGTGGAGGTGGAGGCTCGCGCCCGGCTGTTCGCGAGCCGCTCGATCAAGCGGGACGCCAAGCTCTGGGCTCTCGACCTCGCCATCCGCTGCACCGATCTCACCTCACTGGAGGGGTCGGACACCCCCGGCCGGATCGCCACCCTCTGCGCCAAGGCGCTGCGCCCCGACCCTGGCGACCCCCGCATCCCCTCGGTCGCGGCCGTGTGCGTGTACCCGGCGCAGGCGGCCGAGGCCGCCACCCGACTCCACGGCAGCCCGGTCCGGGTCGCGGCGGTGGCGACCGGCTTCCCGAGCGGCCAGGTGCCCCTTGACATCAAGGTCGCGGAGGCGGCGGAGGCGGCTCGGGTCGCCGACGAGATCGACATGGTGATGGATCGCGGCGCCTTTCTGGCGGGTCGGTATCCCGCGGTGCGGGAGGAGATCGAACGGGTGCGGGCCGCGATCGGCGTCCGGCACCTCAAGGTGATCCTGGAGACGGGCGAGCTCGGGGGGTATGACCAGGTCCGGCGCGCCAGCTGGCTGGCGATGGAGGCCGGGGCCGACTTCATCAAGACCTCCACCGGCAAGATCCACCCGGCAGCCACGCTCGCGGTCGCGACCGTGATGCTGGAGGCGATCCGTGAGTACGCCTTCGCGACCGGGCGCGCGGTCGGGTTCAAGGCCGCGGGCGGGATCCGCACCGCCCGCCAGGCGGTCGGCTACCTGGTGGCCGTCAACGAGACCCTGGGCGATGAGTGGCTCACCCCCGAGCGCCTGCGGCTGGGCGCGTCGGCGCTGTTGAACGACGTGCTGATGCAGATTGCCAAGGAGCGAAGCGGTGCCTACCAGTCCGGCGACGACTTCAGCCAGGGCTGAGAGTCCGGTCGCGGCTCCGGCCGCGGCCACCGCCTCGGGCTTCGCCTACGCCGCGGCGCCCGAGGCAACCGACCACATCCGGCTGCGCGATCGCTACCCGCTCTTCATCGGAGGCGGCTTCGAGCCGCCCGCCGCCGGGGTCCACCACCCCACCCTCAACCCCGCCACCGAGGAGCCGCTGGCGGAGGTGGCCGAGGCCGACGCCGCCGACGTCGACCGCGCCGTCCGGGCGGCACGGCGGGCGTTCTCGAGCTGGTCGCGGCTTCCCGGCGCCCGCCGCGCGCGCTACCTATTCCGGCTGGCGCGGCTGGTCCAGGAACGGTCTCGCGAGCTCGCCGTGGTGGAGAGCCTCGACGGCGGCAAGCCGATCCGGGAGGCCCGCGATGTCGACATCCCGCTGGCCGCGCAGCACCTCTTCTACCACGCGGGCTGGGCCGACAAGCTCCCGCTCGCCTTCGCGGGCGCCCGGGCCCGTCCCCTCGGGGTGTGCGCCCAGGTGATCCCCTGGAACTTCCCTCTGCTGATGCTGGCCTGGAAGGTGGCGCCCGCCCTCGCGACCGGCAATACGGTGGTGCTCAAGCCGGCCGAGACAACCCCGCTCACCGCCATGCTCTTCGCCGAGATCTGCCAGCAGGCGGAGCTCCCCGGTGGGGTGGTCAACATCCTCACCGGCGGGCCGCCGGCGGGCCGCGCGCTGGTGCGCCATCCGGACATCGACAAGGTGGCCTTCACCGGGTCGACCGCGGTCGGCAAGGAGATCCAGCGGACGCTCGCCGGCCGCGGCACACGGCTCACGCTGGAACTGGGCGGCAAGGCGGCCCACGTGGTCTTCGACGATGCGCCCCTGGACCAGGCGGTGGAGGGGGTGGTCACGGGCATCTACTTCAACCAGGGCCATGTGTGCTGCGCCGGCAGCCGGCTCCTGCTCCAGGAGTCCATCGCCGAGCCGTTCCTGCGCCGGCTGCGCGCCCGGGTCGGCCGGCTTCGGGTGGGCAATCCGCTGGACAAGAACACCGATGTCGGCGCGATCAACTCACGCGAGCAGCTGGAGCGGATCCAGGCGCTGGTCGACAGCGGCGTGGCCCAGGGGGCCCAGCTCTTCCAACCGGCCTGCGAGCTCCCCACCCGCGGCTACTGGTTCCGGCCCAGCCTCTTCACCGAGGTGGCGCCGGCGCACCGGATCGCGCGCGAGGAGATCTTCGGCCCGGTGCTGGCGGTGATGACGTTTCGCACCCCCGCGGAGGCGGTCGAGCGTGCCAACAACACCCGCTACGGGCTCTCTGCGGGGGTGTGGACCACCACCGGCCAGCGCATCCTCTGGATGGCCCAGCGGATGCGCGCCGGCGTGGTCTGGGCCAACACCTACAACCGCTTCGACCCCGCCGCCCCCTTCGGCGGGTTCCGCGAGTCCGGCTTCGGGCGCGAGGGGGGCCCCCAGGGGTTGGCCGCCTACGTGGCGCTCCGATGACGGCCCCGACGGTCGCCAAGACCCCCAAGCTGTACATCCAGGGCGCCTTCTGCCGCTCGGAGTCGGATCGGGTCTACCCGGTGGGCCGGGTCAACGTCCCGCGCGCCTCGCGCAAGGACGTCCGCGATGCCGTCCGCGCGGCTCGCTCCGCGCTGCCCGGTTGGTCCTCGCGCACCGCCTACAACCGTGGCCAGGTGCTCTATCGCGTCGCCGAGATGCTGGAGGCCCGGCGCCGGGAGTTCGTGCGGGTTGGGGGAGGCGGCCGCGCCGCCGGGCGCGAGGTCGACGCCTGCGTCGACGTCCTCGTCTACTACGCGGGCTGTGCCGACAAGCTGTCCCAGCTGGGGGGGTCGGTCAACCAGGTGGCGGGGCCCTACTTCACCTTCACGGTCCCGGAGCCGGTCGGGGTGGTGGCGCTGGTGGCACCGGAACGCCCCCCGCTGCTGCCCCTGCTGACGCACATGGCAGCCGCCCTGTGCGGGGGCAACACCGTGGTCGCCCTGGTCGCCGAGACCGCGCCGCTCGCCGGTCTGCTGGCCGCCGAGCTGCTCGCCACCGGGGACGTGCCCGCCGGCGCCGCGGCGGTTCTCTCGGGGCTGCGGTCCGAGCTGCTGGCCCCGCTGGGGTCCCACCGGGACGTTGACGCCCTGGACCCGGTGGGGTGCACCCCGGAGCAGCGCGCCGAGCTGGAGCGTCGAGCCGCGGACGGCGTCACCCGGGTGCTGCCCTCCCCCTCCACCCCGGTCCCCGGCCACCATCTCGCCCTGGCGTCCCTCGAGCTGAAGACCATCTGGCACCCGGTGGGGGTCTGAGCCGCGAGCCGACCGATCGCCGCGGGTCGCGCGGCTCTTCCGGCAGGTTCTCGTCTGCATCGGCCGGCCGGGCGCCGGAGCCCGCTCCCCACCCCCATCGGCCCGCCCCGCGCCAGGCATCCCGGCTCGGTGGCGGGGGCCGCGCCCGGCGAGCCAGCCGCAGGCGGCTCGGTCCGGTGCCTCCGAGCAGGGGACGGCTGCCGGGATCCCGGCAGCGGACGACTCCGTAGCATGGGGACCCCGCCCAGCCAGGGAGCGCCCGTCATCCGCCTGCTCGACCGGCTCGCCGACCCTCCCCCGGCGCGGTGGGCTCGCTCCCGCGTGGCGGTGAGCGGGCCCGCCCTGGGGCTGGTGCTCGCCCTCCTGGCCGGGATCGGGCTGCTGGTCCTCATCGTCGGATTCGCCGTCCTGATGGGAGCGAACGGTCGCGTCTCGCTGCTCAGCACCGGCACCGCGTCCAGCACCGCCGCGCTCCTCATCCAAACGGTCGCGGACCTCCTGCTGGTGATCGGTGGCTGGGGGATGTCGCAGGCGCAGGCGGGGGGCCGCCGAGTCGCGGCTCTGGGGCTGGGGGTCGCCGTGATCGGGGCTCTGGTCGGCGGCGGCGGCGGGGTGGTCGTCGAGCTCGTGATCCTCGCCGTCCTGTACACGCTGGTGGCGGTGAGCCGGATCCCGGTCGCGGCGCCGGCCGCATCCGGCGCCGGGGACGAGCCGCGCTGAGGGCGGAACCCGGTCCGGTGGCGGTGCGGCCCGCGACCGGCACCGACCGCGCCGCCTGGGACTGCTTCGTGCGCGACCGCGCCGGGGGTAACGTCCTCCAGGCGTGGGGGTGGGGGGAATTGAAGCAGGGCCAGGGCTGGCGCGTCCTCCGTCTCGTGGGGGCAGCCGACGAGGATGGCCGCCCGGCGGCCTGGCGCGGGGTGTGCCAGGTGCTGAGCCGCTCGCTGGGGGGCGGGGTGCGATACGCGTACGCGCCGCGCGGCCCGGCGCTGGCGGACGGCGGCGACGGGGAGGCCGCGGTCCGGATCCTGTCGGGCGCCGCCCGCCAGCTGCGCCGGGAGCGGGTGGTCCGGTTCAGCTGCGACCCCGAGTGGCCGGTCGGCCGGCCCGAGACGGCCGCGCTCCTGGCCCGCTGCCGGCTGCTCCCGCTCGGGTTCGACGTCCAGCACCGCCACACCTGGCTGGTCGATCTCGCCGGCGGCGAGGCGGCGCTGTGGGCGCGGCTGCCCGCCGGCACGCGCCGCAACGTGCGCCTCGCGGAGCGATCCGGGGTGGTGGTGGAGCGGCGCCACGACCCCGAGGCCGTCGATGCCTTCTTCCCCCTGTATGCCGAGACGGTGGGCCGGCAGGGGTATGTCGGTCGCCCCCGCGCCTACCTGCGGGAGCTGGTGGCGGCCCTGGGCGCGGCGGTCTTCCTCGCGCGCCTCGACGACCAGCCGGTGGCGGGGGCGATCGCTCTCGCCTTCGGTCCCCGCTGCTGCTACCTCTTCGGGGGGACCCGCGGGATCGGGGGCGGGTCCCGCCCCGGGTACCCGCTCCACCTCGCCGTGATGCGCTGGGGGATCGCGCGTGGCTGCACCGTCTACGACATGTGGGGGATGCCGCGCCGCTTCGACCCCGCCGATCCCCACCACGGCTACGCGGTGTTCAAGACCCGCTGGGGCGGGAGGATCGCCCGCCACACGGGGCTGCTCGAGGTCCCCCTCTGGCCGGGCGCCGATCCCCTCTTGCGGCGGATCGAGGCGCTGGCAGCGCAGCGGCGTCCCCTCTTGACCTGATCGGCGCTCCCGGCACCCCCCGGGCTGGCCCGCTCACCCGCTGCGCCCCCGGGTCGGCTGAGGTCCCCGTGCCGCCGTCGGTCGGGGCGGCCTCGCCCCGGCGCCGTCGCGCCCGCACGCGGCCCCGGTGGCGGTCCGGCCACCTGTTCGTTCCCCCCGGCCGGGGCCGGCCCGGGGGACGGGGCGCGCTGGTGCCTCCCCGCGCCCGCGGGCGTGCGGGGGCGGGCGCGGATCTCGGAGCGGGCGACCCCGATGCCGTCCCACGGGGGGGTGCTGCCTGGGCCGGCACCGCCGCCGCTCGTAGAATCCAGGGCGTGCTCTACCTCGGTCGGCGTCGCACCGAGACCTGGGAGCTCACGGTGTTCACCCCGGCCCGCGAGGTGTTCACGGTGGCGGAGCAGGTCACCGCACTGCCGCCGTTCAGCTTCCGCCAGCTGGACGACCGGACCGCGGAGGTGGCCCAGACCCTCGCCAACGGATTGATCGGGGGCTGGCGACCGGTGCCCAAGCCCCGCAACCTGGTCCGGATCCACTGTGAGACCGCCGAGCGGGGGACCCGGGTCACGATCACGGCCACAGGGCCGCGGAGTGCCAGCCGCCGCGGGGTCAACCTGGTGCGCATCCTCGCCCGCGGCGAGACCGACTCCCACACCATCTACCGCTTCCGGGCGATTCCCCCGGGGCCCTGCACGCTGGTGCAGAGCTGGGCGGGCACCGCCTACGCCCTCCACGAGGCCCCCGACTCCGCCGCGGCGCGGGGGATGGCGGTGCTCCCGGCCACCCCGCTGATCGCCCTGGAGCAGCGGGGCCACTGGGTTCGGGTCGGGGCCGGGGGCACCGAGGGGTGGATCGAGGCCGACCAGCTGGTCCCGGCACCGGACCTCACTCGGCGTGACGGGGTGGAGGTCTCGCCGATGGGGGCGGACGGCATCCCCGCCCCCTGACCGGCTCGGCAGCGCCCTGGGGGGCGGTCTGCCCGGCGCTGGGGGGGAGCCGCCACCCCGCTCCCGGGCTCGCCACCACGATCGTGCTGGACCGGCGGGGCGGCGCCCGCGAGCTGCGGGGAGCGCTCGATCTGGCCGCGCGCATCGCGGCGCCGGCGGCGGTCACCGACCGGCTCCCGGTATCGTTGGCGCTCCGGCCGCCCGTCTGCCCCACGCGGCCGACGGTGTGGATCGGGGCCGACCGTCCCGATCTCCCCGGACTCGCCCGGGTCCCCACGGTGAGCTGGCCGCCCCGCCTTGCGGCCTGGGGGTTCGGGCTGGCGTCACCCATTGCGCTCTGGCGACTCGGCGGAGAGCCGGCCGCGGTCACCCTGCTGCTGCGCGTCCTGGCAGGGGGCTCCGGCGACCCGTGGGATGACGCCACCGCCTTTGCGGTGGCGTCGCGGCGCGTCCTCGCATGGGGGGCGCGTGCCGACGGAAGTGGTTGGCGGCCCATCGGCCCGCTCGACCCCGGACGGGAGCGGCGCCCCGACCGGCCCCGCGAGCTGGAGAGCCTGCTTCCCGGGCGGGCGCAGCCGCCGCCCCGGGTGGTGCTCGACGACCGCGCTCCCGCCGCGGTCGTCTGCGCCGCGGCCAACCTGGTGGCCCGACTCCAGCTCGGGAGCGACCGGATCCGGGCCGGTTCGCTGGGGCTGCTGGCGGGGGAGCGCGGCGCCGGCCGGGCCGACCTGGTGGTGCGGACCGACCGCGCGGGCCGCGCCCGCCTGCGCCGTCGGCGGGGCGGGGGCGCCGTGCTCTGCGGTGGTGCCGCCGGGATCGCGCAGCTGCTGCAGCGCCTGGCTGGGGCCGACCCGCTGGCGGTGCTGGACCCGCTGGAACAGCTTGCGGACCGGGTCCGCTGGCCCGATCCCGACGGGCGGGCGGGGCGCACGGAACCGCTGGCCGTCGTCACCAGCACCAGGGCCTGGGAGGGGGACCGGCTGCTGGCCGCCGCCGCCCGGGCACAGCGTGCCCCAGCCCAGTCGGTGGCCCACCTGGAGGTGTTCGCGTCTGAGCCGCGAGCCCAGCGGCAGGCGCTGGCCGCTCGGGTCGCCGCGCTGCTGCGGGTGGACCCGACCCGCGTGCGCACCTCGCCCGCCTACCATCAGGCGGCGTTCTGGCTGGCGCACGACGCCTCCCGCCGGCTCGCGGGAGCGGACCTCCGGGCGCTGGTCCTGGAGGTACCCCGTGGCCCCCGCGAGCGACCGGCGTCGTGGGCGATCACCGCGCTCGGGGGTCTGGAACGGCTCGCCTCCCAGCTGGGGGTGGCTCCCGACCTGGTGTCGGTGACGCTCGCGCCGGCGATCGCGCGGAGCGGCGCGCGGCGAGGGTTCCGGCTCAGGGCGGACACCCCCGCGGGCGACGTGGTGCTGACCTACCGGCCCCTGACCCGCCCCGGGGGCGCCTGGCCGGGCGACCGCAGCGAGACCAGCGGCCTTCGGCTGCACCTGGGCGACGGCCGGATGCGCGAGATCGCGGTCGAGTCCGACCACCTGGCCGCGGTCCGGGCCTACGCCGCCGAGGTGCTCCCCCGGGCGCTTGGCCACGCCGGCCGGCGGCGGAGTGTGCGGATCGAACTCGAGGCGCTGGTCAGCGAGCCGGACGGCGAGGACCATCTGGGGGCGTTCTCCTCTCTGGAAGAGCTCCACGAGGAGCTCTACTTCCGCACCCACGCCGCCGCCCGAGCGGCGGGAGCCCGCGTCGTGGTGGTCCCGGACGTCCGAGTGGCGGCCGGGGAGCCCACCCGTCTCGAGGCCCGCCTGGTGGACCTCGGGAGCACCGGCCGAGCGGTCGCCCCTTCCCGCCCGGAGCTGGTCGGAATCACCCTGCCGGCCGGCTCCGGCCCCGGGCTGGAGCTCGAGGTGGACGGGACCGGCGCGCTCGCCCGCTGGGGCGCCTCCCCCGAGCCGGGTCGGGACCTCCGCCCGGTCGGCCGCCGCGGGCGGCGATGGCTCTGGCTCCCGTCGGCCCGGAGCTCCGCGCGCGGCGGGGCGCCGCCGGATCCCGCCCAGCTCTGCGACCCTGACCGGGTCGCGCACCAGGTGCTCGGCCTGCGCGGCCGGCCGGGCGCCGCGGCCTGGATCGTGGGCAGGTCGACGCTGGGTCGGCCGATGGTGGCGATGGCCGCTTTGCCCTGGTCGAGCCGGCTGGGCTCGCTGGCGAAGGCCGCGCTGCTGCACCCGACCGTGCTGCTGATCGGCGGCCACCACGCCAACGAGGTGAGCTCCACCCCTGCCCACCTCGCCCTCGCCCATGACCTCGCCCAGGGGTGGCGCCCCCCCGCGGTGCTGGTCTGCCTGCCCATGGAGAACCCCGACGGGGCCCACGTCCACCGCCTGCTCGCCCGCCTCCACCCGACCTGGAAGCTGCACGCGGCCCGATTCAACGCCGTCGGCGAGGAGTTCGGCGGGAGTCCCCGCCCTCTCCACAGCCCCTTCGGGGAGGCCCGGCCCCGCGCGCGCCTGCTGGCGCGGATCGGTGCCGACTGCCTGGTTGACGACCACGGGGTCCCCGACCATGTGTGGGCCCAGCCGCTGGCCGGGCGCAGCTCGCCACCCTACTTCCCGATCGCCTACACGCTCCCGCCCGGCCTCCTCTATGTGATCGGCGAGACCACCGGGGACTCCCGCTCGCCGACCCCGTGGACCACAGCTGTTCACGCCGCGGTGGCGGCCGCGGTGGCCGCCGATCCGCGGCTGATGGGACGACACCGGACGCTGTGGGACGCCTACGTCCGTTACGGGGCCGGCCTCGACCCACGGGCATTCCCCTCGCACCCGGTCAACGGCCTGCCCCTCCAGGCCCGCCGGGCGGCCACCCGGAGCAGTCAGCGCGACCAGCCTGGTGCCCGCTTTCCGGTGGCCCTCGACCTGGTCACCGAGGTCGCCGACGAGACCAGCCAGGGCGAGGACCTTGCCCTGGCGGTCCGGGCCCACCTGGCCGCCGACCGGGCCATCCTCGCCACCGCCGCCCGGGCGGTCCCGCCAGTGCGCTGGGCCCGGGCCCCCGGAGGCGGATGGCGCCTGCGGCGCGCAGCCGTCTGCCCGGCCCCAGGAGCCGCCCCGGTGCTGCCCGGGACGGCTCCTGCGCGTGGGGTCAGCCGGAGACGGTCCAGCTCTCCGGGGTGAGCTTGAGGATCGGGTCCTGGGGGACGACCCCGCGCAGGCTCCGCCGGTACATCGTGATCTGGTAGACGGGATTGGCGGTGAAGATCACCGGGAGCTGCCGGGCGAGGTAGTTCTCGTAGGTCCAAAGCCGCACCAACCCGGGCTGGGTCTGCGAGGCGACGATGTTGGCGTCGTTGACCGGGCTGCTGTAGCCGCCGTTGTTGGAGACCGCTCCCGTCTTGAAGAGCTGCTCACCCGAGGGGTAGGGATCGACCCCGAAGAGCCAGCCGCCGCCCCACATCTCGATCTGCCACTGGCAGCCCTGGTGCTTGGCAGTGTTGCATCCGAACGCGGTCGCGATGACGGTGTCGAAGGGTGCGGCGGAGAGGGTCAGCTGGATGCCGACCTCCGATGCCGAGGAGCGCAACGCCTGCATCTCCTGGGCCAGCTGGACGTTGCCGCTGCCGTACTGGAAGGCGAAGCTGAGCCCCTGACCCTGGGTGATCCCGGCTCCGCACTCGCCACTGCCGGTGCCCGGGCGGGTGCACGTGCTGATCCCCGAGGAGGTCACCCTCCAGCCGTGGGCGCTGAGCAGGCTGCGAGCCCGGCTGAGGCTGAAGGGGTAGGGGTTGTCCTGCTCCTGGGGCGATGCGAAGGAGTTGGCTGGCTTGATCGGGACCGGGCCGTAGGTGGGCGCCGCATGGCCGTGGAAGATGTCCTTGATGTACGCCGGCTGGTCGATCACGCTCTGCAGCGCCTGGCGGAAGTAGAGCTGCTTCACGATCGGCCCATCGGTGGGGTTGTTGTAGTTGAGGGTGAAGTAGTTGATGCCGAAGGTCTGCCAGTCGGCCAGGCCGTAGCCGTGGGCGGTGAGGTAGCCCCGCTGGCTGAGGTCCTCGAACGGCAGGTAGCCGACGTCGACGCCGCCAGCGCGCAGGGAGTCGAACTCCGCCGTGCTGCTGGTGAAGGGGACCTCCACGAAGCGGGTCACGTCCCCGGTCATCGGACCGGAGTAGGCGCGATTGAGCGTGAAGCCGGAGTAGCCCGTGCTGGGGACGTAGCTGGAGAGCGCCCAGGCGCCATCGACCACCTTCCACAAGGGGTTGCTGGCGTAGCTGGCGAGGTCCTTGGCCTGAGCGTTGAGGTAGGTGTAGACCGCCCGCGCCCCGGTGGTGGTCAGGTCGTGGTTGCCGACCGCGCAGCTGGCACAGGTCTTGTCCCAGGCGTGCTGCGGGATCGGGACGATCTGGCTGAGCTCATCGTAGAAGAGCCAGTTGGTGTTGTAGGCGCGGTTGAAGGTGACGGTGAAGCTGCTGGCACTGGTGTAGCGGACCGACTTGATGATGTCCGGCCACGCGCCCGGGACGTAGGAGCCGTAGTCAACCTTGTCGGCCCGCAGCAGGTTGATCCAGAACTCGACATCCCGGGTGGTCACCGGCCGCCCGTCCGACCAGCGCCAGTGGCCCAAGGTGATGGTGGCGACGGTGTCGCCGGCGGCATCGGTGGAGAACCGGGGCAGGCCGCCAAGGCTGAGGGTGGGGTTGTAGCGCAGCACCCCGGCGGAGCCGAACCAGAAGAGCGGACGGTAGGAGAGGTACTCGAACTGCTCCACGTTGGCGGTGGAGAAATTGCTCCCCGGTACCATCGGAAAGATGTAGTTGGGAGTCGTGCCCGGCTGCAGCGCCAGCGTCACGGTGTGGCCGACGGACGCGCCCGTGGGCGCACCCTGCGCCGCAGCCGGGCTGCCCAGCGCCGCCAGCGCGGCTGCCAGGCCGGCCACCCCCAGTCCCCTCAGCACGGTTGCCGTGTGGCGACCCCTCATGGCCCCTCCTCTCGTGACGCGGTGCGGCCCCGGAGCCGCCAGTCTAGCACCGCCTCGGCGGGAGCTCCCGACCGGTGGCGGTACACTCGACACGAGCCGGCACCGCCCGCTCGGTGCCCCGGTTGCGCGAGGAGGTGCGCGGTGGCCCTGGCCCGGTCGGTCGATCTCAACAGCGACATGGGCGAGTCGTTCGGCCCCTACCAGATGGGCGAGACCGCGTCGCTGATGCCGCTGGTGACGTCCGCCAACATCGCCTGCGGTTTTCACGCTGGCGATCCCCGGACGATGCGCGCGACCGTCGAGCTCGCCCGTCGTCACGGCGTCGGCGTGGGTGCCCACGTGGGCTATCCCGACCTGGTCGGCTTCGGACGCCGCGCGATCGAGGCCGGCGACGAGGAGATCAGCACCGACGTGCTCTACCAGATCGGCGCGCTGGCGGCGTTCGCGCAGGCGGCCGGGGTGCCCCTGCGTCACGTCAAGGCCCATGGCGCCCTCTACACCCAGGCAGAGCGCGAGTGGCGGGTGGCGGCGGCGCTGGTGGAGGGGGTGCGGCGTGCCCCCCAGCCGCTCACCCTGGTGGCCTCGCCCACCAGCCAGATGGTGCGCGCGGCGAGCGGGTGCGGGCTGCCGGTGATCCGCGAGGCCTTCTGCGACCGTGCCTATCGGGCCGACGGCACCTTGGTGCCGCGCAGCCAGCCCGGCAGCGTGCTGACCGATGGGGAGCAGGTGGCGGAACGCGCGGTCCGCCTGGCCGCCGCGGGCGAGGTCGTGGCCGAGGACGGCTCGGTGATCGCGGTGCCCTGCGACACCCTGTGCATCCACGGTGACACCCCGGGCGCCACCCGCCTCGCCGCGGCGGTGCGGGCGGCGCTCGCCGCCCACGGGATCGGGTGTCAGGCGATGCCGTCGCCGGCCGGCCCGCCCCCTCCGCCCGGACCCTGACCCGGGCCCCGCCCGAGATGGGGGGGCGCAGCTGGCGTCCGCGGATCCGATGGGTGGGCGACTGCGCCCTCGAGGTCGCGGTGGGACCCCAGCGAGCCGACCTGGGGTCCGTCGCGCGCGCCCAGCGGGTGGGAGCGGCGCTGCTGGCGGCGGCGCTGCCGGGGGTCCAGGACGTTGTTCCCGGCATGCGGACGGTGCTGGTGATCCTGGAGCGCACCCGGCCGCTGGATGACCCGGGGCGGATCCGGGCGCTGGTCCGCCAGGTGGCGGACCAGGCCGCGGGGGAGGTTCGCCGGGCGCCGGCGTCCGACCCGCCGGCTCGCGTCGTGGTGATTCCGGTCCGCTACGGGGGGGAGGATGGCCCCGACCTCGAGGACGTCGCCTGCGAGACGCAGCTGGCGGCGGCGGAGGTGGTGGCCCGCCATCAGGCGTCTGAGTACACGGTGCTGGCGCTGGGGTTCCGTCCCGGCTTCGCCTTCCTGGGCCTGCTCGACCCGACGCTCGCCGTCCCCCGGCGCGCCAGCCCGCGGACCCTGGTCCCCGCGGGATCGGTCGGGGTGGCCGGACGCCAGACCGGCGTCTATCCCTGCGACGCTCCCGGGGGGTGGCGCCTGCTGGGCCGCACCTCGGTGAGGCTCTTCGACCCGGCGGCCGCGACCGCCCGGGACGCCTGCCTGCTTCGGCCCGGGGACCTAGTCCAATTCGTGGCCGACCCGGCTGGGAGCGTCCGGTGAGGGGCCCGGCCCGCTCGGGGGCGCGGCTGGTGGTCGTGCGCGCCGGACTCCAGGACCTGGTCGTCGACTGCCGACCACGCCGGGCGCTCCGCTTCGGGCTGGTGGAAGGCGGGCCGCTCGACGTCGCCGCCCTGCTGCGCGCCAACCGCGCCGTCGGCAACCCGAGCGACGCCGCCGGCCTCGAGAGTCTCGGCCGCGGGCCAACCCTGCAGGTCGAGGGGGGCTCGGTCCGGGTCGCGGTCACGGGGGAGCTCCAACTCCTAGTCGACGGGCGGCCGTGTCCCCGAGGACGGTCCCTGGCGGTCGTCGCAGGCTCCACCATCTCGGTGGCGGCGTCGCCGCCCGGGCTGCGCGGCTGGCTCGCGGTCGCGGGCGGCCTCGAGCTGCCGCTGGTCTTCGGCTCCCGCAGCGTCGACCGACCCGGGCGGCTGGAGGGCCTCGCCGGGCGAGCGCTGGCGCTGGGAGACCACCTCCCGGTGGGCCCGGACCCGGGGCCACCCGCGAGGTCGGAGCCCCCCTCCGGCCGGGTGGCCCCTCCCGTTCGCGGCCCGTGGACGCTCCGGGTCCTGCGCGGCCCCCAGTGGACGTGGGTCGCCGGAGAGGTCCGAGCCCACCTGCTGAGCGAGACGTTCACGGTCAGCCCCCAATCGGATCGGACCGGTCTGCGGCTCCTGGGGCGCTGGGTGGTGGCACCCGCGGACCGCCAAGTCAGCGGCTCGATGCTCTCCGAGGGGACCGCCTTCGGAGCGGTCCAGCTCACCCCCGAGGGGGGTCCCCTGGTGCTGCTGGCCGACCGCGGCTCGCTGGGCGGCTACCCCAAGCCACTCCAGGTCATCACCGCCGACGCACCCCTGCTCGCCCAGGCGCGCCCGGGGACCGGCATCCGCTTCCGCCTGACCACCCCGGCCGCCGCCAGGCGCGCCCAGCGGCTCTGTCTGGGTCGACCCCTGGCCGAGTGACGCGCGCTCTGCCCTGTGACACAGCTCCTCGACGAGCGCCCCCGCCTCCACATCCCTGCGCCCGCACGGGGTCGCTGACCGCAGCCTCCCGGATCCCGCCCCGGAGCCGACCCTCGGTCGCTCGGTCGCGATCCCGCCGGAGGTCGAGGCGGTCGGACGACCCGGCCCCCCCGCTGGCCCGAGCCACCCCTGCCTGCGGCGCTACCCGTGGCTCCCGACGGGCACGCGGCCGGTGCGGGGGGCGGCGATCGGCCCCGGGCCCGCTTCCGCCCACGCCACCCGATCCGATCCGACCGGATCAGCCGGCGGGATCGGATCGGGGTGACGCGTGGTGGCCGAGGTCGTGCCAGCCCGGCGGGGGCACCAGGTCCGCGGCGGCCTTCGGCCCCTGGCTTCCCGCCGCATACTCGTGGATCGCGGGCATCCGGTCCAGGGTCGGCTGCAGGGCGGCCCAGGCGGCCTCGGTCTCGTCCTCGCGGATGAACAGGGTGTGGTCGCTGAGCAGCACGTCGTGAAGCAGCCGCTCGTACGCCTCCGCCGGCTGGGTCTTGAATGACGTGCCGTAGGCGAAGTCCATCCGCACCGGTTGCTCCACCACCTGCGGCCCCGGCTGCTTGGCGTTGAAGATCAGCGAGATGCCCTCGTCGGGTTGGATCCGCAGGGTGAGCCGGTTGGGATCGAGCACGGCGATGTCGGTGCCCTGGAAGAAGTGGAGCGGCACATCGCGGAAGCGGAGCATGATCTCGGTCCGCCGGGTGACCAGAGCTTTGCCGGTCCGCAGGTAGAAGGGGACATCGGCCCACTCCCAGGTGTCGATGTGGAGGCGGAGCGCGGCATAGGTCTCGGTGACGGAGTCGGCGGCCACCCCGGGGATGGCCCGGTAGCCGGCCAGCCGCAGGCCGCCGGCGGTGCCGGCCGTGTACTGCCCGCGGACCACATCGCTCGGCTGGATCGGTCGGATCGCCCGCAGCACCTTCACCTTCTCGTCGCGCAGGGCGTCGGCGGCGAAGGACGTGGGGGCACCCATGCACGTGAGCGCGAGCAGCTGGAACAGATGGTTCTGGACCACGTCGCGGATCGCGCCGGTCTCCTCGTAGAGCGCGCCCCGGTCCTCCACCCCGATGTCCTCGGCCACGGTGAGCTCGACCCGCGCGATCACGTCGCGGTTCCAGATCCGCTGGAAGAGCGTGTTGCCGAAGCGCAGGACCAGCAGGTTCTGCACCGTCTCCTTGCCCAGGTAGTGGTCGATCCGGAAGACGCGGTCCTCGGGCACCACCTGGTGCAGGGCCCGGTTCAGCTCGCAGGCGGACGCGAGGTCGTGTCCGAACGGCTTCTCGATGATGATGCCGCCGCCCCGCTGGAGACCGGCCTGCCGCAGCTGCTGCAGGATCGGGCCGAACGCCGAGGGCGGGACCGCCAGGTAGAAGACCCGGGTGGGCTCGCTGAGGACGTCCTCGAGCTGGTGCAGCACGTCCGCGGTCGATGGACGGAAGCGGAGGCGACGCGCGAACCGCTCCCAGACGGTGGCGTCCAGGGGCGTGCGCGAGAAGGTCCGGACGGCCTTCTGTGCCATCTGGCGGAAGCCCTCGTCGTCGAGCGGATCGAGCGAGAGCCCGAGGATGGTGCAGCGCGCGGGCAGCAGCCCCGAGCCCTCCAGGTTGTAGAGGGCCGGGAGCAGCTTGCGGTGGGCGAGGTCGCCCGAGGCGCCGAAGACGACCAGATCCTGGTCGGGGGGGACGGGGAGCCGGCTGGGCACGACCACGCGAGTGTCGCACGCCCCAGCGTGCTCCCGCCAGGGTCGCGACCCTGGTCCCTGCCTATACTCGGCCGGTGACGGACGGCCCCGACGCTCGCCCCAGTCGGCGGGCCGAGCTGGAGGAACTCCGCCGGCTGGTGGAGCGGAACCCCCCACTCGATGGCGCCCGGCTCGCCGATCTGCTCGCGGCGGCCGCCTCCGGGGACTCCGCCGCGATGGAGCGGTTGGTCGCCCACCATCTGTGGATCGTGCGCGACGCCCTGCTCGCCCACCCCAGGACCATGGTGCCGGTGCCGGACCTGGTCCAGGAGGGGAGCGCCGGGCTGGTGCTCGGACTCCAGCGCCACCTGGCTGAGGGTGACCCCGCGGACCGGCTCCTGGAGACGCTCGGCCGGGCGGTCGACCGCGAGATCGAGGACGCCGAGGCCCGCGAGCGGGAGGTGCGAGCCGAGGAGGCCCGGTGGGTGGCCGATAGTGAGGTCTTCGCGGCCGCCGAGGCGCGGCTCAGGCGCGAGAAGGGCCGGGATCCGACCACGGGGGATCTGGCGGTGCTGCTGCACTGGGAGGAGGAGCGCGTGGACCGCGTCCGTGAGACGGTGACGCGGGCACAGGCCGGTCACGATGTCGACCTGCTCGCGATCATCGCCGAGCTCGAGGGTGAGACCAGCGATGGGGACGGCGGAGCGGAGTAGGGTGAGCCCGTGGCAGCGGTGACCTCACCGACGCCGAGCAGCTTGGAACCAGCATCAGCCTCTCGGCGGATCGTCACCGTCGCATGACCGTCCGCCCATCGCCTCCGGCTCGGTCGAACGCGAAGCGAACCTCCGGGGTGCGGTCCGGTCCGGCTCACTGCGCGATGCCCCCCGATCGGAACCGCTCCCCTGGCTGGCCACGGTGGCGCGACGACGGGGCCGGGCGAGCATCGCCGCGGGGCGGCGCGGGCGGTGAACACGCGACGAGTTCACGGGGAAGGTGACCGGGAAGGACACGAAGTCGCCCGCGCTCCCGGTTGCCGGGAGCCACGACCTGAGTCGCGCGCGCGACGTGCGCGGCGCCAACCCCCTCAAGGACGTCAGCGTCGAGACCCGACGCACCGGTTGACGGTGTTCACCGGCGTCTCCGGCGCGGGCGCGAGCAGTGCTGTGTGCGCAACGATCGCGGCGACGTCGCATCGACTGACCCTCGAAACCCTCAGCGCCCGGGTGTCGGGCCAGGTGCGGACACAGCTGCGACTCGACATGGACCCACGCGCAAGGCGTATGACCGTGACCATCGGCCACCACCTGGCCAATGTTGGCCACCGGCTGAGCCTGCTCGGTCGACTCCTTGCCCCCGGCATTTCGGTCATCGTCATCCGCCACCACCCGACGGGCAGGGCGCACGCCGGCTGGGCCTTCGACCTCGCCACCGGTTCAGGCACCGACCGCAGCCGCAACGTCGGCGCGGGCACCCTCGCCGTCCTCCTGGCGGTCCGAGCCACCCACACCGGCGAGCACCTCGCGGCCTGGGCCGGCACCCGAGCGGGTCCTTGGGGGACCCCGTGAGACGAGATCTCGCATCGGTTGCCCCCAGTCCCAACCGATCAAGCGGCGCCTTCAGCCGGGGCCAGGCACAACCCATCCTGCTGGTCTGGCAGTCGCAGGTGGCATGATCTCCCAGTTGACCAGCAGAGCTGCCACGGAGCGCCACCTGGACGACCTCGCGCGGCTGCGGCGCGTCCGCGACCGGATCGACCGGGAGTACGCGCAGCCGCTGGACGTCGAGGCCCTCGCCCGCGGCGCGTACATGTCGGCTGGACACCTCAGCCGCGGGTTCCGGCTGGCCTACGGCGAGGCGCCATACCGCTACCTGATGACGCGGCGCGTCGAGCGCGCGATGGCGCTGCTGCGGCGCGGAGACCTCAGCGTCACCGAGGTGTGTTTTGCGGTCGGGTGCTCGTCCCTGGGCACCTTCAGCAGTCGCTTCACCGAGCTGGTCGGCCTGCCGCCCAGCGCCTACCGGCGGCAGGCCGCGCACGCGCCGGCGGGGATGCCGCCGTGCCTGGCGAAACAGGTCACCAGACCGGTCAGGAATCGAGAAGCGCGGGTCGCCCAGCCGCAGGTAGCGTGATGGCCATGGACATCACCATTCACGCGAGCGTCCTGCCACACGAGGACCCGGACACAACCCTGGGCTTCTACCGCGACGCCCTTGGCTTCGAGGTCCGCAGTGACGTCGGACGTGGCAAGATGCGTTGGATCACGGTCGGCCCCGCTGGTCAGCTGGGCACGTCCATCCTACTGGCGCCGCCGGCCACCGACCCGGCCATCACTGACGACGAGCGCCGCACCATCGCCGAGATGATGGCGAAGGGAACCTACGGCTGGATCCTGCTGGCCAGCAAGGACCTCGACGGCGCCTTCGAGCGGCTGGAGGCCCGCGGGGTGGAGGTCGTCCAGGAGCCGACTCAGCAGCCCTACGGGATCCGCGACTGCGCGGTCCGCGATCCCGCGGGCAACCTGATCCGCATCCAGGAGGTGCGCTGAGCCAGCCTGCGAGGCCGCTCATGAGATCTCGATGTTGACCGCAGCGCCCGGAGCTGTAGCGCAGGGGCGGAGAGCACATCGGCGATGAAGCGCACACTGCAGTCCGCCCAAGGTGCCACCGCCAGCGGGAAGGCACCCGGAGGCTTCTCGGACGAGGAACGAGCCGCCATGCCGGAGCGCGCTCGAGAGACCAAGGCCGGCGCGCGCCCGGGCGCGCGCACCAGCACGACAGACGGCGAGGCCGCCGTGCTCGCCAAGATTGCCGAGATGCGCGAGCCGGATCGCGCCCTGGGCGAGCGGCTGCATGCCGTCATCACGGCCAGCGCGCCGCTTCTCTCGCCGCGGCTCTGGTACGGGATGCCCGCGTCTGCCAAGGACGGCAGCGTTGTCTGCTTCTTCCCAAGCGCGCAGAAGTTCACGGTGAGGTACGCGACCCGCGGCTTCCGCGACAAGGCGCAGCTTGACGAGGGCGCCGTGTGGCCGACTGCCTTCGCCTTGACGGCCGCCGACGAGACAAGGATCGGTGCGCTTGTGAAGCAGGCGGCGCGCTGAGGGCTAAGGCGGGCTGGCGCATGGTCGATCTCCACCCGGCGGGGCCCGTTCCGCGACCGCTGGGGGACCGCGGGTGATCCAGCCGGGTCCGTTTGGATGAGAAGACGCGGTCCGGCGGGCGGCCGGCGCTGCCGGCTCCGGGCGGGCCGGCAGCGTGCGGGGCGTCGGGTGGGGCGAGCGCCCTGTGCACACCCGACTGCGCGGGGGGGAGGGGCGCCCGCAGCGGTCGACAGGTGGCAGAAGGCGGTCCGGTCACGGGGGGCAGGGCCACGACGCGTCACTCAAATTGAGACCCGGCTCCGGTCGAAGCTGCCGGGCGCCCGGCCAGAGTCGCCCCAGGCTGCGGGCCGCCCCACGTCCTCCAACGGGCAAGCTGGCTGCGCCTCAGGGGCGCGGCCGCAGGCTTCCCCACGGGGGACGTGAAGGGATCGCGCGCCATCGGCGCACGATCCCACCCGATCGCGGCACCGCACCTCTGCCGGGCCGCCCACGGGGTAACCGGAGGCTCCCGCACCGGGCTCGGGCACCCAGCGACGTCGCCTCAGCGACCGCCGGGCTCCCGGGTCGCACCCCGGCCTCACCAGCGCCTGCATGGGCTGGCTCGCCAGCCCGGCCCCCCTGCTTCAGGGGGGCCGGGCTGCGGCCTCAGCCGTGCGAACGGGGAGGTCGGACCGGCGCGGGGTCCGCCGGCAGCGCCGGCGGCTCCTCCGCCTCGGCGGCGGAGCCGCCGGATCCCGATCCGGGGGGTGGTCGGCCCGTCCGCAGTCGCTCGAGCTCGACCAGGTTCTGCCAGGCCATCGCACGCCGGCCCTCCTCGAGATCGTGGATCTGCGCGATCACCCGCTCCGTGAGGGGCAGGGGGAGCCCGAAGCGAACCGCCTCCTCGACCACCGCTCCGGGCTGAAAGTCCACTTCGGTTCGGCGGTGACGGACGGCCAGATCCCGCCAGATCCCGCTCTTGGTCTTGCCGTCCCGGCGACGGCGAGCGACCAGGGTCGCGATCGCGGCGCGGAGCTGCTCCGGATCCTGGCGCTCGCGGGGATGGTACAGGTGCGGTTCCACGTCGTCGAAGGGCTCCAGCCGAACCCCGACACGGGCGGCCACGTCGTAGACCTCGCAGGCGAGCTCCACCATGAGGTCGGGGTACCGCTCGATGACGTCCGCCATGGTGGCGTCGACCAGAGCGGTGGCGAAGAGCATGTTGGCGTAACCCAGCTTGGCCCACAGATACCCCAGCACGTTGGGGCTGACGGTGATGGGGAGGAACACCCTCAGCCGCTCCCCGAGCGCCTGAACTCGGGAGGAGAGACGGCCGTCGAGCTCGCCCACGACGAATGTCCCGGGGCCGCCGTAATCGATCGTCCCCGGGGCCACCAGGTCGGCGGAGAAGTTGACGAAGGCGCCGATCGTCTGGGCCTCGCCGACGACCTCCGCGATCACCCTCTCGCAGAGCCCGTTCTGGAGCGACGTGATGGAGTCGCCGGGACGCAGCCGGGGACGGCACCACTCGGCGGCGGCCCGGGTGTCCTGGGACTTGACGCACAGCAGCACCGCGCCCAAGGGGCCGGAGGCGGCGTCCGGGGATGTCGCGTCAACCGGGACGGTGAACGACTCCTCCGGGCCTCGAATGGTCAATCCCCGTGCCTGCATGGCGGCGACGTGGGTCGGGTCGCGGTCGATGAAGCGGACATCGTCCCCGGCCCTCACGAGATGGGCGCCGACGGTTCCACCGATCGCACCGGACCCGATCACCGTGAACTGCATCATCCCCCTCCCCGGGCGAGCTCGACTCCACACTCGGAGTGTGCTGCCGGGAGTCTAGGGGACAGCTGCGGCTGGCCGCGCCGATGGCCCGCCGGCGAGCGGGTGCGTGCCCGACACCCGGGCGACCCGGCGACCCCTAGAATCGCCGCCCGCCCGCGCGCGGCCACCGGCGAAAGCGGCCGGGGCACCGCCGCCGCCCCCACTGACGTCGACCACGGCCGGCCCCGCCGTGGTCTCCGCCACGCCCCGGAACCCGCTCGGCTCGAGCCCCCGCGAGCAGATCCCCGTAACCGCGCGAACTCGGTCGCCGTTGGGCTTCTGCCCCGGTCGGTCGACGCGGGCCTTTCTCCACCCCACTCCACGCGGGAGCGCCACGTGTCACCTGGCCCCGACCGCCTGGCTCCGACCCGGGACCGGGGCCGGAGCCAGCGGCGCGCGGGGGCTGGGCGGTGCGCCGGGGCGCTGGCGCTCCTCGTGGCGGGCGCGGTGGCCCCCGCCCCGGCCGTGGCCCAGCTCGCCCCGGCGCCGCGCGGCGCTCCGCCCTCGGTGGTCGGGCGAGTGACCGCTCCGCTCGGAGCCTGCCCGCTCGGCTCCGGTCGGAGCGGTCTGGTGGCGGCGGGACGGCCGCGCGTCCGTGCGGCCGTCCCGCGCCTGCACCGTCGTGACGGGATCTGGTGGGTGGCCACCCCGGCGTATCGCCTGGCGGTGGACGGCGAGGGCCTGGCGACCCTCACCGGCCCCGGCTCCGACCTCTACACGCGGTTCCCGCTGGTCATGCTCGCCGGGTATTCCCGAACTCCTGGGGGTGTTCGGATCCGCGTCGGGGCGCGCGGGAGCACCCTGGTGGTCAGCGCCACCGCTCCGGGTCACGGCCTGGTGAGCCGCGCCCTGGTCACCCCCGCGCCCTTGAGCGTCGAGGTGAGGTTCGAGGCGATGCCGGGGCCTAGCCCGGGGCGGGCGGTGCGGTTCTTCTTCCTCGCGGGCCGCGGCCTCTCGCTGGCCGCGGTGCGGCAGGGGTTCGCGCCCGACGGCCGGCTGCACCCGTTCAGCCTCCACCCGTCGGTGCGATTGGCGATCGGCTCGCCCTTCGCCCCGCCCCCCTTCGACCTTGCGTTCCGGTCCGGGGCGGGGTGGTTCGGCGTGGGGCTGGTCCAGATCCCCGATGCCACCTGGATGCGGCTGGCGCCCGATGGCGCGGTGGTGGTCAACTACCCGATCCAGCTCCTGACCGGATTCCGCGATCGCGGAGCGGGCGGGGTGGTGGCCATTCACGGGGCTCAGCGGATCCTGGCCTTTCCGAGCTTCGTCTTCACCTTCGGGCCCACCCTGTGGAGCGCTCTCAACGGCTACGGCCGCGCGCTCCAGAGGCTGGGCGCGGCCCCGGTCGCGGCCCCGCCGGGCCGGCGTCCCCGCTGGTGGGGCAACCCGATCCTCGACACCTGGGGGCAGCAGGTCGTGGACGGCGTCGCTCGCAGCGCCGCCGGCTACACCGCGATCTGGGTCCGCCGCTACGTCGCCATCGCGCGGGCGCGCTTCGGGCTCCGCCAGGTGACCGTGGTGATCGACTCCCAGTGGCAGGCTCGCCTCGGCTCGGCAACTCCGCGGGCGTCCTTCGGCGGCGTCGCAGGCATGCGTCGCCTGATCGGGCAGCTGCAGGCCACCGGCGCCCACGTCCTGCTCTGGTGGCCGCTCTGGGTGGACCGGGCCACGGTGATTCCGGCCAGCGTTCCCGTGCTGCTGGACGGGCACGTGCGCGCTGATCGAATCGTCGGACGGCTCGGCTGGCCGGTCGATCCCACAGCGGGCGGCTTCGCCGTCCGCCTGCGACGGGCGGTTGACCAGGCACTGGGCCGAGGACCGGGCGAGCTGGGGGCGGATGGGCTGAAGGTCGACTGGGGCAGCTGGGTCCCGCGGCCGGCGGCTGGCGGATTCGCCCGACCCGCGCTGGGGATCGGCGCTGCGGCGCTGCTGCGCTGGAACCGCCTCCTCTACGCCGACGCGCGGGCGGTCCATCCCGGTGCGCTGATCGACACCAGCGCGGTGGCGCCCCAGTTCGGCGGCACCACCGACCTGGTGCGCCTCTACGACGCGCGCCGCGAGGCGGAATGGCAGACTCGGGCCCGCATCGTGAGCGCGGTCGACCCGCTGATCGGGATCGACGGCGACGGCTGGCAACTTCCCCCCGGGGATGCGGTTGCCCATCTCGTGAGCAGTGTGGTCTACGGGACGCCCGCCCTCTACTTCGCGACCGCGTGGGCCGACCAGGCGCCGATCACCCCCCGCCAGGCGCGGGTGCTGGGCGCCATCCTCCGCATGGCGGCGCTGAAACCCCAGGGCGAGGCCTGCCCGGCGGCGGGCGGGGGCTGGTCGTACTGGTCCGCAGGATCGGTCGCCGCGCAGACCCTGGCGGGCGACTCCGGCCTGGTCATCTACCCCGACGGCTGCCGGCGCACCGACCGCGCGGTGGTGCTGAGCGCCGTGGGTCGTCGCCTCGCCCTCCACCTGGGCATCGGCGACCTGGTCCGGCTGACGCTCGCGCCCGGGGTCCCCCGGTCCGTGGCCGCCGCCGCGGTCGAACTCGCCGCCGCCCCCCGCACCGCCTGCTGACCCCGCCGCGGCTGCCAGGTGGGCCTGGGCCCGACTCCCCGGGCGGGCCCGGGTGCTCGCGCCTATACTGGGGAGCCGTGCGGGGGGAGGTCGGCGGGGGCGCCGGCGACGAAGTGGGGACCCGCCGGTGATCGTGGTCGCCAGCGCCAATGGGGCGGTCGGGATCCCGGCCGCCATGGCCGTGCTGGCCACGGGGGGCAGCGCCGTCGATGCGGTCGAGGCCGCGGTGCGGCTCGTGGAGGACAACCCCGAGGATCACACCGTCGGCTACAGCGGCTACCCCAACGTGCTCGGGGAGGTCGAGCTGGACGCGTCGATCATGGAGGGGACGACCCGCCGGGCCGGGGCGGTCGGCGCGCTGCACGGCTACCGCCACGCGATCACGGTGGCGCGACACGTGATGGAGGCCCTGCCTCACGTGCTGGTCGTCGGCGACGGAGCCGCCCGGCTGGCGGAGCACATGGGCATGACCCGTGAGGACCTCCTCACCGAGGAGGCGCGCCGCATCTGGCGCGAGGGCCTGGAGGGAACCCTCGACCCCACCACGCCAATGGCCGAATGGCTGCATCGGATCGGGCGCCTCGCCACCGACCCCGAGCACGTCGCCGGCACGGTGAACGTGATCGCCCAGGACGGGCAGGGACGCCTGGCGGTCGCCGTCAGCACCAGCGGGGCCGCCTGGAAGTACCCCGGGCGGCTGGGGGACTCGCCCGTCATCGGGGCCGGGAACTATGCCGACGACCGCTACGGCGCGGCCGCCTGCACCGGCTGGGGGGAGCTCGCGATCCGAGCCGGTACCGCCCGCCAGGTGGTGGAGGGCCTGCGCCGGGGGCTGTCCGTCGAGGAGGCGTGCGTGGAGGCGCTCCGCGAGCTACGCCTGCTCGGCGGGGTGACCCCGAGCGAGGTCCTGATGCATGTGGTCGCGGTGGACCCCGAGGGCCGCCACTGCGCGGCCACCACCCGGAACGGATGGCAGTACGCGCTCTGGACCGACTCGATGGAGGCGCCCCGAACCGCCAACCGGCTCCACGTCGGGCTGGTCTGACCCGCGGGCTGTGCTGTGAAGTCCACCGCGTACCGCGGCTACCGCTCCTACCAGTACCTGGAACCCCACCGCGACTACCGTGTCTTCGACCTCGCCCCCGAGCTCGATCGGGTGCCCTCGCCGGCGGTGCCGACGACTCCCGAGCAGGAGCAGCGGGTGCAGACCCTGCTCCTGCGCGGGCCGGTCATCTCCTTCCACGACCACCCCACCGTGCTCCCCGCCGATGCCGACCAGCTGTTCGAGTACCGCCGCCACGGTCGCGACGTCACCGGCTACCTTGGGCTCAGCCGCTCCGGCCTCGACGCCGTCTTCGACAACCTTGCCGATGGTGAGGGCCAGATCACCTCGCTGGCGGGGTGGAAGTGGGACGACACGCTGGTCGACCTTGGGATGCGTCTGTGCGACTTCGCCCACCAGGACTATGTGCGGGTGGTCCATCGGTTCACCGACCTGGAGGCAGCCCGGCAGGCGGGTCAGCTCGGCGTCATCCTCGCGGTGGAGTCCGCGGCCCCGATCGAGAACGAGCTCGACCGCCTGGACATCCTCTACGGCTTCGGTGTGCGGGCCGTTGGAGTCACCTACAGCGAGGCCAACCTGCTGGGGAGCGGGCTCGCCGAGGCGAGCGACGCCGGCCTCACCCGCTTCGGCCGCCAGGCGGTTCGCCGCATGAATCAGCTCGGCATCCTGGTCGACTGCTCCCACGCCGGAGATCGCACCACCCTGGACACGATCGAGTCGAGTTCGACCCCGGTCTCGATCTCGCACGCCGGCGCGCGCACGCTCTGGCCCACCGCCCGGATGAAACCGGACGACGTGCTCCGCGCGATGGCCGAACGGGGCGGCGTGATCGGGATCGAGGCGGCGCCCCACACCACCCTCACCCGCGAGCATCGCCGCCACGGCATCGACAGCTACATGGCCCACTTCGAGTACTGCGCCGAGCTGGTGGGAATCGACCACGTCGGCTTCGGGCCCGACACCCTGTTCGGGGACCACGTAGGGCTGCACCGGGTGATGACCCAGCGGTTCGGGCCGCTCGGGCCGGAGTCGACCGAGCCCTTCGAGCGGGTCGAATGGGTGGACGGATTGGAGAGTCCAGCGGAGGCGTTCGGCAACATCATCCGCTGGCTGGTGGTCCACGGCTACGCCGACGGCGACATCGCCAAGGCGGTCGGCGGCAACATCTGTCGTCTGCTGGCGCAGGCCTGGGCGCCCGGCACCCCCGGCTGAGCGCGATGGCGCAGCCAGGGGAGCAGCACCGATCGCCGCCCCGGATCGAGGGGGACGACGTGATGCGGCTGGCGCGGAGCGCGGAGCTGCGCTGCACCCCCGAGCACGCGCGCCGGCTGGCGCCCTACCTCGCCGACCTGCTGGACGCCGCCGACCGGCTGGCGTCGGGAGCACTCGACCCCCCCGCGGTTCTCGAGCCGGCAGCCCTACTCGACCGTCCCCTGGAGGATCTCAGCTGGGGCGCGGCGATGCCCCACGACCGCGACCGCGCCGATGCGTTCTGCAGCATCCGCGAGCTGGGTCGACGCTACCGCGACGGTGACAGCACGCCGGTGGCGGTCACCGCGGCGCTGCTGCGCCGGATCGCCGGCTTCGAGCCCCGCCTCAACGCCTGGATCACGGTCTGTGGCGAGCAGGCGCTGGCGGATGCGCGGACCGCGACCGCGCGGATCCGGGCGGGCCGCGCGCGCGGCCCTCTCGACGGGGTCCCCATCGCCTGCAAGGACAACATCGACGTGGTCGGGGTGCCCACCACCTGTGGCGGCCGCATCCTGGTGGGCGAGGAGCCGTCCGCCGACGCTGCGGTGGTGGAGCGGCTGCGCGCCGCCGGCGCGGTGATCCTGGGCAAGACCAACCTGTTGGAGTTCGCGTATGGGGCGGTCCATCCCGACGTCGCGCAGTGCAACAATCCCTGGGATCCCCGCCGCACCGCCGGCGGGTCGAGCAGCGGATCCGCCGCGGCGGTGGCGGCGGGGTGTGCCTTCGGGGCCCTGGGCACCGATACCGGCGGGTCGATCCGGATTCCCGCCGCCTACTGCGGGGTGGTCGGCCTCAAGCCCACCTCGGGGCGGGTCAGCACCGACGGCGTGTTCCCCTTGTCGTGGACTCTCGACCACGTGGGCCCGATCGGGCGCAGCGCCGAGGACGTCGCCCTCTTGCTCGCGGGCCTCGACGGCCAGGGCGGCGTCGAGGGGCCGGCTCCGCTCGACGGGGTGCGGGCCGCGGTCCTCGAGGACGGCCACGCGGCCGAGCTGGAACCCGGGGTCGCGCGCCGTTGGGAGGCGGCGCTCGGGCGGCTGGCCGGGGCCGGGATGCGGATCGAGGCGGTGCGCCTGCCCAGCTTGGAGCTCGCCGACCGGGCCCTGCTCCACGTCATCCTCCCGGAGGCGGCGGTGATCCACGCGCCCTGGCTGCGCCTGCGCCCGCAGGACTACGCCCAGGACACGCGCCTGCAGCTGGAGCTGGGGGCGCTCTGTCCCGGGACGGCACACGTCGCCGCGCTCCTGGTGCGGGATCGGCTGGTGGCCGAGACCCGGGCCGCGCTGGCGGACCACGACCTTCTCATCAGCCCCACCGTCGCCTGGGGCGCTCCCATGCGCGACCCTGGGCTGGCCGACCCGGAGGGTGCGGTGGAGTCGCGTCGCACCGGGCCGCACAACCTCACAGGGGTGCCCGCTGTGACCGTCCCCTGTGGCCTCGGGGACGATGGGCTCCCCTGCGGGATCCAGCTGGCAGCGGCCTGGGGAACCGACCGACGCCTGCTCGCGTGGGCGCAGTCGGTCGAGATGCTGCTCGGGGGCCCGCTTGGACCACCGCCCGAGTTCGCGGGGCCGGTGTGAGTACGACCAAACCATGGGGGTGGCGACGATGACGGACCCGAGCGCGGACCCAACCACGGCGGGCGGGGGGCTCGAGGGCCTGCCCGCGGTGGTCACCGGAGCCGCCCATGGCATCGGTCGTGCCATCTGCGTCGCCCTGGCGGAGGCGGGAGCGGTGGTGACCGCGTGCGACCTGGAGGCGGAGGGCCTCACGGCCACGCTGGAGGCGGTCTCCGCCGCCACCGGGCGCCCCTGTCGGACCCTCCGGCTCGACGTGACCGACCTCGCCCGCGTCGCCGAGGCGCTCGAGGGCGTGGCCGCCGCCGACGGCCCGGTCGGCGTCCTCGTCACCACGGCCGGCGGGGTGGGCGGCCAGACGATGCGTCCGATCGACGAGGTCGACCCGGCCGCTTGGCGCCACCTGGTCGCGATCAACCTCGACGGGACGTTCCACTGCGTCCGCGCCGTGGTGCCGCAGATGCGCCGGCGCGGCGGGGGGGCGATCGTGACCATCTCCTCCGGGGCGGGCCGTACCTTCAGCCTCACCGGAATCCAGGCGTATGCGGCGGCCAAGGCGGGGGTGATCGGGCTCACCCGCCAGCTGGCCAAGGAGCTGGGGCCTGCCGGCATCCGGGTGAACTGCGTCGCCCCGGGATTCGTGCGCTCCAATCCCACCACCGAGCAGCAGTGGAGCCAGATGGGCGTGGACGGTCAGGAGCGGCTGCTGGCCTCGATCGCGCTGCGCCGGCTGGGCCGCGCTGAGGAGATCGCGCGGGCGGTCCGCTTCCTGTGCTCCGACCAGGCCAGCTACGTGACCGGGCAGACCCTCGGTGTCGACGGCGGCAACATCATGCTCGGCTGACGACGGCCGGGACGGGAGGACGGCCATGGGACGAGTTCGGGTGGCGGGGCTCACCGCCGAGCCGGGCGAGCGGCGACAGGGCTGGGTGGCGATCCCCGGGGTGGAGCCCGTCTGGGAGATCCCCTGCGTGGTGGTGCGGGGGCGGCATCCGGGCCCGACCCTGGCGGTCACGAGTGGGATGCACGCGGCCGAGTACGTGCCCATCGAGGCCGTCACCCAGCTGGCCCGCTGGGTCGACCCGAGCAGCCTGCGCGGCACCCTGCTGGCGGTGTTGCTCGTCAACGTCCCCGGCTTCTACGAGCGCTCGATCTACGTCAACCCACGCGACGGCAAGAACCTCAACCGCTCGTTCCCGGGCGACCCCGAGGGGAGCCCCGCCGAGCGGGTGGCGGCGTTCCTGCTGGCGGAGGTGATCGATGGGGCCGACGCCTATGTCGATGCCCACTGCGGGGACCTCATCGAGGCGCTCGCCCCCTTCACGCTCTGGACCAAGGCGGGCGACCCCGAAGTCGCGGCCCAATCGCGGGCCATGTCGGCCGCCTACGGCTTCGAGCGCTCGCTCGGGGTCACCCCCGACTCAGTTCCCGGGGCCGCCTACGCATCCGCGGCGCAGCGGGGGGTGCCCGCGATCATCGCCGAGATCGGCCAGCAGGGGATCTGCGACGCCGACTCCGTCGCCCGCCACCTCCGCGGCCTTCAGAACGTCATGGCCCACCTCGGGATGGTGGAGTCGCTGGGTCCGCCGGCGCCCGCGCCGGAGCCGATGGATCGCATGGAGTGGATGCGCACCGACATCTCCGCCACCTACCACCCGACGGTTCGGGTGGGCGAGCGGGTCACGCGGGGGCAGCCCGTCGGCGAGCTCCGGGACATCTTCGGCGAACCGCTGCGCACCCTGTCGGCCCCCGCCTCCGGCGACATCGTCTTCTTGGTCACCAGCTTGGCGGTGAAGGCGGGTGACCCCCTGCTGGGGATCGGGGTGCCTGGGGGCTGAGCTGGGCGCCATTGCCGGGGGCGGCTGAAACGGGCCGGCCCGGTTCAGCCGCCACGGTCGCGGGAGGGCGGCCGGCTACGGATCCGATCCTCGGCCGCAGCAGCGGGATCGACGCCACCATCCCGCAGGCGTCAGGCGGGCCGGGCCCCGCTCGCCGGGGGGTCGCGAGCCGGTCGTGACCCACCTCCGTCCAGCCCCCGTCGGCATCCCCCGCCCCCAGCACCGCCGCGCGCGCCCACCGCCCTGCGGCGCTGAGGGGGGGTCAGCCGAGGCCTGGCTCCGGGACGGGGGTCCCCGCCGGCAGGCTGGCGCCCGGCCCGGGCGGAGCGGACCCTGGAGTCGGCTCCCCAACCCGGCGGGCCACCTCCAGCGCGTACCGCTCCTCATAGGCGGAGTAGTCGGGAACCTGGCGCTGGTAGCGCCCCCGCATCAGCGCCGACGAGATGAGGTAGTCGGCGGAGGCCCGGTTGCTGGCGACCGGGATGTTCCACACCACCGCGATGCGGAGCAGCGCCTTGACGTCGGGATCGTGCGGCTGAGGCTCCAGCGGGTCCCAGAAGAAGATGAGCAGGTCGATCCTCCCCTCCGCGATCATCGCCCCCAGCTGGAGGTCGCCTCCCAGCGGTCCGGTTCTTAGCCGGTGCACCGGTACGGCGAGCCGACGCTCCAGCAGGGCACCGGTCGTCCCGGTGGCATAGAGGTGATGGTGCCGCAGCATCTGCCGGTTGAAGACCGCCCACTCGACCAGGTCGGTCTTCTTGTTGTCGTGGGCGACCAGGCCGATGTTCTTGCCCCCCGCGGCGGCCCCCTGGGCCGAGGTCACGCCGAGCCCACGATCTGGGGAATCCCGGTCTCCGGGCCGAGCGCCTCCCGGCATCGGGCGGCCACCTCGAGCAGGGTCCGGTCGCGGCCCCAGCGGCCGGCGAGCTGCAGCGCGGTGGGCAGGTGGTCCTCCGCGAGTCCACAGGGGATCGAGATCGCGGGCAGCCCGATCAGGCAGTGCGGGCCGGTGCGGAGTCCTTCCTCGGCGCCGAGCTCGCTGCCGAGGGCGGGATCCCTCTCCGGTGCCACAAAGCCCACCGTGGGCGAGAGCAGCACCTCGACGCGGCCGAGCACCGCCGCGGTCTCCCGAGCGATCCAGGTGCGGAGGCGCTGCGCGCGCAGGTGGGTGTCGCCAGGGATCAGGGCACCCAGCTGAAGTTGCCTCAGCGTGTCCTCCGCGTAGTCCTGGGGCCGGCTGCGGATCCAGTCCCGGTGGATCGCGCTCGCCTCGGGGGCCAGCACCAGAAAGTGGGCCGCCTCCGCATGCTCCCAGCTCGGCAGGGAGACCTCCTCCAGGTCGACGCCGGCCCCGGCGAGAGCGTTCAGGGAGCGGTCGAAGGCGGCGCGTACCCCCGCCCGGACCCCGCCGACGTGCTGGCGCACCACGCCGGCCCGAAGGCCGCGCAGCGAGGAGCTGCGACCATCCGCGCGCTCACGGCCAGGATTCGGGGCCGAGTCGATCAGGTCGAAGAGCGACGCCACGTCGCCGACGGTGCGCCCCAAGGGGCCCACGTGGTCGATCGACCACGAGAGCGGGAACACCCCGGCATGGCTCACCCGTCCGAAGGTCGGCTTGAGACCGACGATCCCGCAGTAGGCGGCGGGGATGCGGATCGACCCGCCGGTGTCGGTGCCGAGAGCGATTGGCACCATCCCAGCCGCGACGGCCGCCGCCGATCCGCTGCTGGAGCCGCCCGCGGTACGCTCCGGATTCCACGGGTTGTTGCACTGGCCGACGTCGGGGTGGACGTTGCCGTAGGCGAATTCCAGCATGTTGGTCTTGCCCAGGATGATGGCACCGGCGGCCTGCAGCCGAGTCACCACCTCCGCGTCGCGGCGGGGCATGTGGTCGCGCAGGATCCGCGAGCCGCAGGTGGTCGCCAGGCCGCGCACGTCACAGTTGTCCTTGAGTGCGATCGGAACGCCGTCGAGTGGCCCGCGGGGCTCGCCGTGTCGATAGCGCTCGCTGGATGCCTGGGCGGCCCCCCGCGCCAAGCCCTCGGCGACGGTGACCCAGGCGTTGAGAACACTGTCCAGGCCGGCGATCCGCTCGAGCAGCGCGTCCACCACCTCCACCGGCGAGAGGGCCCGCTCCCGGTACTGGGCGGCGAGCTCGGTGGCGGCGAGCCCGGCCAGCTGCGACCCAGGCCCGGTCACAGGTCAGACCCGCGGGAGGCGTCGAACGGGTCGCCCGCCCAGCCGGCCCCGGCGGGATCGTCGACGGGGAACCGGTCGGCGGCCTCCAGGAGCTGCTGCAGGAGGGGGACGAGCTCGGTGGCCTGGGTTGGGGAGAGGTTCAGGTCCACGCGGCGCGCCAGCTCGACGACGCCGTCCGCGGTGAGCCCAATCGCCCGGTCGCTCACTCCGCTCGCTGGGAGCACATCCCCGTCCCTTCGTGCGCGCGCGGAGGGCGCCATCCGCCCCGCACTCCTCGCATCGTAGGGTGCGGGTATCGGCCGGTCAACCGGACCCGGACTCCGGCGCCGCTCCCGCCGGCAGCATCGTCGCAGCTGCCTCGGTGTCGCCCGAGGGCCGGGCTCCGCGATCACCGCGGGGGTTCGCACCGGAGCTCGCCCCGGACGGCTGCGCGCCCTGCTCGGGTGGGACGCGGCTCGATTCGGGCCCGCCCCAGCTCCGTGTCCTCCCTCCCTGCGAACCCTGCCGGGGCCAGCACCGAGGACCGGCGCCCCGCGGCCTCACCGACGCCACCCGTTCGACATCGCGTCACCGAACTGGGGGGGTGCCGGGCGGGGGAGCGTGGGTGTCGAGCCGACCTGCCGTCCGGCTGATCGCCGCGCTCCCGTGGCCGGCACCATCACCGAGCCAGACGGGACGTCTCGCTCGCCCAGGTGGCCACCGGGGTACGCGATCAGACCAGCGACGGTCCCGCCTGACGGAGCCGCCGGGGCGGGGCCCGGCTTCTCCGCGAGGCTCTCGGCGATCGCCCGGATCGATCCGGGCTGACACGCCAGAACGAGCGCGAGGGCCCCACGGCCGGGATCAACCACCCCGGACTCTGGCGGCACGGCCGCGACCCATCGACCTGCGCCACCACCCGCTGGCGCTTCGCTTGACGCTGCTCCGGGGCACTGTCAAGATCGTGGCCGGTCCATATCTGCCGAGGTGTCCCCCCATGAGCGACCTTGCCGTCTCCACCCCGTTCCTCGCCGCCGGCGCTGAGCCCGCCCTCGAGGACTGGGGGCCGCTCACGGAGGCGACCGGCGAGCCGATGCAGACCTGCGGGCACACCCTGTGGTCAGACGGAACCGGTGACGAATCCGGGATCTGGGAGTGCAGCCCCGGGCCGTCGCGGTGGACCCTGGAGACCAATGAATTCGTCCACATCCTGGCCGGCCGAATGACCGTCACGCCCGACGGGGGATCTCCCATCGAGTTCGCCGCCGGCAGCACCGGGATTTTCCCGCGGGGATGGACCGGCACCTGGGACGTCCACGAGACCGTGCGCAAGCTGTACGTCATCTTCTGACCCCGCCGCCTGCTGTCCCGCGAGCGGGTTTTCCGGCCCTCCGACCTCGCGCGCTGGACCCGGTCAGCCCTCTCGAGAACGCCCGAGCGGAGGCGACCGGCTGGGCCCGCTACCTCCTGTCGGGGCGGAGGCCCTCGATCCGCCGCCCCTCCGGCGGGAGCTGGAGCAGCGCCGTCCCGTGTCCGGCGCCGGACCTGCCCGTGCCGGTTCGGTCCCCGACCGCGACGACCACCGGCGCCAGCTCGCGGCGGCCGCTCACAGGGCGGGTCCTGAGGCGGGGCGACAGCTCGGCTGGCGGCGGGGCCCCGCAGGATCCTGGGTGACGGCCCGCCCACCCCGGAGGGCGCGGGCGGCATCCAGGTGGGCGCCGGCCCGACCGAGGCGCCGAAGATCGTCGATGTGGCGGGCGACGAGCAGTGTCGACATCAGGGGGTTCATTGCTTCTCCTCCAACGGCCTGGCTCTCCCAGTCCGACTGAAATCACCATCAATATAGTAACACCGGTGATGTCACCTGTAAATGCGCTACGCAGGTTTGGTCGTGCTAGCATGGAGGCGAAGCAGATGGAGCAGGGCACGCGCGAAGAGGCTCCGGGCCGGCTCCGGCTGGTTCAAGACCTGGTCAACACCGCCGACTTGGAGACCGGCGAGGACCAGCTCGCCTCGGAGACGGGGCTCCTCACGTGGCTCGCGGCGTGGGGAATCGCGCCCCCCGGTCCGGTCGGGCCCGCCGACCTCGCCGAGGCGCGCGACCTGCGTGAGGCCCTCCGCGAGCTCCTGCTCGCCAACGGCGGGTCCGGGTCGGGCGCGGCGGCCGCCGCCTCGCTGGGACGGATCGCACGCCGGGCGCCACTGCGTGCGGTTGTCGGCCCCACCGGCGCGGTCGATCTGCTCCCCGCCGGGGCGGGGGTCGTCGGCCTCGCCGCGCTGGTCCTCGCCTGTGTCCATGAGGCCCAGGTGCAGGGGATCTGGACGCGACTCAAGGCCTGCCCGGCCTCCGACTGCCGCTACGCGTTCTACGACCACTCCCGCAACCGCTCGGGGACGTGGTGCACGATGCGCGTGTGCGGCTCACGGGCCAAGGCACGCGCCTACCAGGGGCGGCTTCGAGCGGCCCGCGCGGCGAGCCAGCCCCCGGCATGTCACTCGGCTGATGACCCGGCGTGACCAGCTCCTGTGGGTGCCAGGTCGGAGCGCCTGGCGCCTACACTTGGCGCTGCGATGGAGTATCAGGACGTCCCCCGCGAGGCCGCAGAGAAGGACACCCTGCTGGCCTTCCTGCGGTGGCAGCGCGACACGCTGGCACGCAAGTGCTCAGGGCTCAGCCCTGAGCAGCTGCGGCAGCGGTCCGCGCCGCCGTCCACCCTCAGCCTTTTGGGCCTGGTTCGACACATGACCGATGTGGAGCGGGGCTGGTTCGCCCGGACCCTGGGCGGGGTGGACGTCCCCTTCCGCTACGGGTCGGACGAGAAACCCGATGCCGACGTCGACGAGGCTGCCACCGCCGACGTGGCGGAGGCGTTCGCTCACTGGGAGGACGAGTGCCACCGCGCGGACGCGATCCTGGCCGGGCTGGCGATGGACTCGGTGGGCCAGCAGAAAACCGGGGGGGTGGTGAGCGCGCGCTGGGTACTGGTGCACATGGTGGAGGAATACTCCCGCCACAACGGCCACGCCGATCTGCTGCGCGAGCGGATCGATGGAGCCGTCGGGTACTGATCCGGGTAGGTGTGCCGGCAGGTTCTGCGCCCCAGCGCGCCGCATGCGGGCGTGCCGGCATCGCTGCGAAGCGCGCGCGAGGTCCCGGCTGCTCGACCACGCCGCCACGCCGGGGTGACGATGCGCGGGCTCCGGCGTCTCGGTGAGGGCGCAGCCGCCGCTCCCGCCCGCAGCACCGAACCGTAGCCGCGGGCCCACGGGGACCCGCAGCGGGCGAAGCCGGTGGTGATGCTCCAGTCGTCGCGCCGGTGCTCGGACGTCGCGGCTCGTTTCTGTGAGCCGCGGTGATCGGAGGTCGCGTCCCGGCTCCCCCACCCTGCGGATCGCTCCATCTGTCACAGCTCCGCCATCCACCGGACCACGGGGCGATCCGGACGGAGGGCCACACGCTCTGCGATCAGGTCGCGGCCCCAAGGGGTGAGCGCTCAGCATTCGGCCGGGGGGTCATGGGGTGACGGACGGGACCGAGCGGATGACATGATGCGCGCCCCAGCGACAGGGCCGGGGAGCGCTGCTCAGTAGTAGTGGGAGCGGCGTCCGACCTGGTGACCCGAGCGCCCAAGGGCCCAAAGAACCAGCCCGACCAGGGCGACGATCACACCGACCGTCCAGAGGATGGGGAGGCCGACGACGGCACCGATGATCAGCAAAATCACGCCGAGAACGATCACGCCCGGTCCTCCAGTTGGTCGACCCATCCGACCCAATACCCGGTTGGGGTGGCGTCCCACTCGGCTCCACCAGGGTCACCGTCAGCCTAGCGCCAGTCAGCTCGGGCGTCGGTACGCTGGCGGTCACAGTGGCTGGGGGAGGCGAGGCTCCACCCCCCAAGGGGCCGGGGGTGAGGTTCCCTGCCGAATCCACCCGGGTGGCGAGGCGCGCCCGAGCCCCAGCGACACCCGGAGCCCGCCCCCATCCTCGACCGGTCCGAATCCGCCGGAAGACACGGGGGGTGTGGCCTGACCCCAACGGGGCCCCCCAGGGGGGACGGCGGCTGGGCCCAGGTCGTGGCGGCTTTGGGACGCGTCCTGTGCCCGCGGATGTCTGGGCGCCGCCGCCTCCTCCCTGGCGGTCCCAATCGGGCCGGTGCGTGCCCACCCGGGTTCCGCGGCCAGTGGGGAAGACGTCGACGAACTGGCCCCCGAGTCCCCTCGTCCCGCAAACGATCCGACCGGGGCCACGCCGCGGGCATCGGCCGGACGTGCCGGTCGTCGCCGGAACGTCGTCGCCCAACCCGACCTCGGGCCAGGCGCTTAGGCGCAGGCCCAGGCCGAGGACTGGCCCGTGGCGAACATCGCCGCGGCCACGTCGGCCTGCTGGAATGGGTTCCAGAGGTCATGGCCGCCATTACCGTAGAACGTGCTCGGCATGAACTGAAAGAGACCGCTGGCGCCCGAGTTCTGGTTGTAGGCGAGGGGGTCCAGGCCGGACTCGCAGACCGCGACCTGCAGGAGCCAGCTCGGCGCGACGTGATGACGGCGCGCCGCGGACAAGATGATCGCCCGGATGCTCGGCACCACCTGGGGGTGCCGGCGATGGGGCGACGGCGAGTGGGCCGGCGGACTCCCGGACGCGTGCACCACCGCTGAGGCCGGACGCGGGCGGGGAACATGCAGCCGAATTCGTCGCCGCGATCCGCCGTGGGGGATCTCCACCGCAACCGGCTGCAGGAACCGCCGGGCGAGCCGCTCCGCCCGCCGGGGCAGCCGCACCCGATCGGAGCCGCCGGCGCGCAGCGGTCGGACTAGGGGTCGTGGCGGTCGGCGCCGCGCTGGGTGACGGCGCAGGGCCGAGGCGTGGACGCCGGTGGTCAGGGAGACTACGGTCGCCACCATTACGAGGACGACGGTGATCGCGGCCAGGCGGCGGCGAATCCGGCGGGCGCCGGACGCGAGGCAGCCACCCGGCACGGCCGGTGGCCGCGCGCGGGCATGGTCAGTTGTCATGAAGGTCACTCCAGGGTGACGATCGCCGCATGGGGGGGCGACCGGTCGGCCCCCGGGGGGGGCCGGCAAGGGGTCCAGCCGCCGGGAAGGTGGGGCGGACCGCAGACGGCGGCAGTCTAGCAGACGCGGCGCTTGAGGCCGGCCGCCAACCCCGCCTGGTCCCCTCCCTACACTGCCTCTCGGATGCCGCAACACAGCCCCCTGGAGGCGGAGCACCGGCGCCTCGGCGCCACCCTGGTCGAGTTCGGGGGCTTCCTCATGCCCCTGCAGTACGGGAGCATCCGCGCTGAGCATGAAGCCGTGCGGGAGCGGGCCGGCCTCTTCGATGTCTCCCACATGGGCGAGCTCTGGGTGAGCGGGCTCGGCGCCTTCGAGTTCGTCCAGCGGCTGGTCACCAACGACCTGACCCGGCTCGAGCCGGGTCAGGCCCTGTACACGGTCATGTGCCGCCCGGACGGGGGGATCATCGACGACCTGCTCGTGTACCGGGGGATCCAGGAGCGGGATGGCTATCTGCTGGTGGTCAACGCCGCTCGACGCGATCGCGACCTCGCCTGGCTGGCGCAGCAGCCGTTGGTCGAGACCGTCACCATCGAGGACCGCTCCGAGGCGACCGCCTTGCTTGCGCTCCAGGGCCCGCGCGCGCTCGCGATCCTGGAGCCCCTGGTTCGAGTGCAGGAGGCGCCCGCCGGAGGGGCGCATCTGGGGGACCTCGATGGCTACCGGGCGGTGACCGGCGCAGTGGCGGGGGTCCCCACGCTGATCTCCCGCACCGGCTACACCGGCGAGGACGGCTTCGAACTCTACTGTCCCCATGATCGGGCGGGGGAGCTGTGGCGGCGGCTGATCGAGGTGGGGGCGGGCGAGGGACTCCTGCCCGCCGGCCTCGCGGCCCGCGACACGCTGCGTCTCGAGGCGGGGTTGCGCCTCTATGGCCAGGACATGGACGAGAGCACCGACCCGTATGCAGCCGGGTTGGGATGGACGGTGAAGCTGGCCAAGGGACCCTTCACCGGCAGTGAGGCCCTCGCACGACGGCGGACGCTCCCGCGCGACCGTGTCCTCGCCGGCCTCAGGATGGGTCCCCGGCAGATTCCCCGACACGGCCAGCTGGTGCTCAACCAGGGGAAGGCGGTCGGCGCCGTCACCAGCGGCGGCTTCGGCTTCACCGTGGGCGGTGGAGTCGCCCTCGCCGCCCTGGCGCCGGCCGCCGCCGCCTTGGGAACCGGCTGCAGCGTCGAGGTGCGCGGCACCCTGGCTGCGGCTTCGGTCGTCCCGCTACCGTTCTATCGGCGCCCGACTCGCTGACCCAGCCGGAGCCCCCCATGACGCCAGCCAAGGAGGAGGAGGACGTGTCCGAGATCACCCCAACCCGCTTCGCCCGCACCCACGAGTGGGTGCGCCCCGGGGACGACGGCGAGGCTGTGGTCGGCATCACCGACCATGCCCAGGCGCAGCTGGGTGACGTGATCTTCCTCGAGCTCCCCGCCGTCGGCACGACGCTCGCTCGCGGGGACCGATTCGGCACGGTGGAGTCGGTCAAGGCCGCGAGTGACCTGTACGCGCCCGTCGGGGGTTCGGTGGTGGCGGTGAACGAGCGGGTCACCGCCGAGCCCGAGCTGGTCAACCAGTCCCCCGCCGGGGACGGCTGGCTGATCCGGTTGAGGGTCGAGGGCGAGTGGCCCGCCGAACTTCTCGACCAGGCGGGGTACGATGAGCTGGTCGCAGGCCAGACCGGCTGAGCCCGCGGTTGCATCATGGCCTACCTGCCCAACACCGACGCCGATCGGGCCGCGATGCTGGCGGCGATCGGCGCCGCGGACGTGGATGAGCTCTTCCGTGACGTCCCGCCGCACCTGCGCGACCCCGCCCTCGACCTGCCTCCGCCCCTCTCCGAGGCGGAGCTGACCGCCGAGCTGGTAGAGCTGTCCCGCCGCAACCGGCCGCTGTCGGCCTGGGACTGCTTTCTGGGCGCCGGCATCACCAACCGCTTCATCCCTGAGGTGGTGCGCGCCACCATCCGCCGCCCCGAGTTCGCGACCAGCTACACCCCGTACCAGGCTGAGGCGAGCCAGGGGTACCTGCAGGCGATCTTCGAGTTCCAGACCATCGTTGCCGAACTCTATGGCCTGGCGGTCGCCAACGCGTCAATGTACGACGGGGCGACCGCCACCGCCGAGGGCGCCCTGATGGCGGTGGCGCATACCCGGCGCGGCCACCTGCTGGTCTCCGCCGGCTGTCACCCCGAGACCTTGCGAGTGCTCGACACCTACGCCGCCGGGCGCGGCGTCCGGGTCACTCGGGTCGCGCGCGCGGGGGCCACGACCGACCTCGCCGCCGCTGAGCGCCTGCTCGCCGTCGGCGACGTCGCCGTGGTCGTGATCGCTCAGCCCAACTTCCTGGGAGCCTTGGAGCCCGTGGCCGAGCTGGTGGCGGCGGCGCACGCGGCCGGGGCGATGGCGCTGGTCGCCGCCGACCCCATCGCCGCCAGCGTCCTGGAGCCACCGGGGGCGCTGGGCGCCGACATCGCGAGCGGCGAGGGCCAGCCACTCGGGATCCCGCCCCAGCTGGGCGGCCCGACCGTGGGCCTGCTGGCCTGCACCGAGGAGCTGCTGCGGCGGATCCCCGGCCGCCTGGCCGGGCGCACGACCGACGCCCGCGGCGAGCCCGCCTACTGCCTCACCCTGCAGACCCGCGAGCAGCACATCCGGCGCGAGCGGGCGACCTCCAACATCTGCACCAATCACGCGCTGATGGCGCTGGCCGCGACCGCCTACGTCGGCCGGATGGGGGCACGGGGGCTGGAGCGGGTGGCCGAGATCAGCGCGCGCCGGGCCCACCACCTCGCCGCCGCGGCCTCGCACCACGCTGGGTACTCGCTCGCCTTTCCCGACGCGCCGTTCCTCTGGGAGTTCGCGCTGCGCTGCCCGGCCCCCGCCCAGACCATCGCCGCCGACATGGAGCGCGACGGCATCCTCGCCGGCCTGCCGCTCGGTGCCACCGACCCGGAGCTGGACGACTGCCTGCTCGTCTGCACCACCGAGCTCACGACCCCGTCCATGATCGATCGATTCCTGGCGGCGCTCCCGGCCCCGGCAACCGTGGTGCCCCGGGTCCAGGTGGAGGCGGCGGGGTGACCCGCGCGCCCGGGTGGGCCACCGCCGAGCCCCTTCTGTTCGAGGTGGGCCGAGCCGACCAGGCGCCGCCCCGTCTCCCCGACCCCGGGGTGGAGGGGCCCGGACTGGAGGGGATCGTTCCCGCCGCTCACCGGCGCCGGCAGCGGGCCCGCCTGCCCTCGGTGAGCGAGCCGGAGCTGGCCCGCCACTTCGGCCGGCTCGCCCGCCGCACCCACAACCTCCAGCAGGGCATCTATCCCCTCGGCTCATGCACCATGAAGCACAACCCCGCCGTGAACGAGGCGATGGCGGAGCTGGAGGGATTCGCCGGCTGCCATCCGTACCAGCCCCAGGCCAGCATCCAGGGCTCGCTGCAGCTGATGTGGACCCTGGAGCGGTGGCTGGCCACCCTCACCGGGATGGATGCCTTCTCGCTCCAGCCGGCCGCCGGCGCCCACGGCGAGTGGACCGGACTGCGCATGATCCAGGCGTTCCACGCCGCCCACGGCGACCTCCAGCGCACCGAGGTCGTGATCCCCGACAGCGCTCACGGCACCAACCCCGCCTCGGCGGCACAGTGCGGCCTCACGGTGGTGACGGTCGCCAGTGGGCCGGACGGGACCGTCGACCTGCCCGACCTCGGGCGCAGGCTGGGGCCCCGTACCGCCGCGATCATGCTGACCAATCCCAATACCCTGGGGATCTTTGAGCGCGAGATCGAGCAGATTGCCCGTCTCGCCCACGCCGTCGGCGCCCAGGTCTACTACGACGGCGCCAACCTCAACGCCCTGGTGGGGGTCGCCCGCCCCGGCGACATGGGGTTTGACGTCGTTCACCTGAACCTGCACAAGACCTTCTCCACCCCTCACGGGGGAGGCGGCCCCGGGGCCGGTCCGGTGGGTGTCCGATCCGGACTTGAGCCGTACCTGCCGGTGCCCAGGATCGTCGAGGATGAGGGCCGCTACCGGTTTGATGAAGAGCGGCCGCGATCGATCGGCAAGGTGCGCAGCTTCTACGGCAATGTCGGAATGCTGGTGCGCGCCTACGCCTACATCCGCGCCTACGGGGACGAGATCCCCCAGGTCGCGCGGGATGCCGTGCTCACGTCCCGCTACCTGCGTCACCGCCTCGCCCCGGCGCTGGGGACGGCGCTGTCCGCCGACTCCTTCCACGAGTTCGTGGCCACCACCCACCGCTCGCCGGCCCCCAGCCTGCGCGCGCTGGATCTGGCCAAGCGGATGATCGACTTCGGCGTCTACCCCCCCACGGTCTACTTCCCCACCACGGTGCCCGAGGCGCTCATGTTCGAGCCCACCGAGACCGAGTCGCGCGCCGCCCTCGACGACCTCGCCGAGGTGGTGACGGCGATCATCACCGAGGCGACCACCGACCCTGACCGACTGGCCGCCGCCCCCGAGCACGCCCCGGTGGCGCGGGTGGACGAGGTGACCGCGGCCCGTCGTCCCGAGGTGCGCTGGTGGCCGACCGACCCGTGACCGATCCGGAGCCCGGGGCGTCGGAGCGAGGCGCTCTCGCCCGGCTCCTGCTGGAACGGTCATTTCGGTTCGGGGACTTCACCCTCGCCAGCGGGGCCCGGAGCTCGTACTACTTCGACGGGCGGCAGGTGACGCTGGCCGGGGCGGGCGCCCATCTGGTGGGGGCGGCGGTCCTCCGCCTCGCCCGGGCCGACCGTGTCAGTGCGGTCGGCGGCCCCACCATTGGGGCGGACCCGATCGTGGCCGCGGTCGCGACTCTCGCCGCTCTGGACGGCCGAGGACCGGTCGACGCCTTCTTGGTGCGGGCGGCCCCCAAGGCTCACGGGCTCGGCGGCGTCCTGGTCGGGCCCCCGCTCCGGTCGGGCCAGCGGGTCGCCATCGTCGACGATGCGCTCACCACCGGGGGCTCGCTCCTCGACGCCGCGTCGCGGGTGCGGGAGACCGGTGCCGAGATCGTCGCCGCCTATATTCTGGTCGATCGTGAGGAGGGTGGCGCCGACCGGCTGGCGGAGGCGGGGATCTCGGTCCGCAGCGTCTTCCGCCGCTCCCAGCTCCTGGACGCGACGGGGCGGCCGCGACCGGACCCCCGATGAGCCCTGGGGTCCTATCGCGGGCCGTGCTGGTGGCCACCGGACTCACGGCCTGCTTGGTCGCCGGCTGCGCCGCCCCGGTCAGCGCCCTGCCCGCCTCCGCTCCGCTGGCGGCGGGCCTGCCGGTGCGGCTCCACCCGCGCGCGCTCGCCACCGGCCGCATCTACACGACCCCGGATGGCGGCTTCTATCAGGACCCCGCGTTCCTCGACGTCTACTACGCCCGCCGGGTGTCGCTGCGGCCGGTCCTGCGCCTGCTGCCCGCCTCGGACCGAGCCACCGCCCGCCGTCTGCGCGGCGATGGGCGCCTGCTGGAGGTGGTGGCCCGCGTCACCAATCGGGGGGCATCGACCGGCAGCGTCAGCCTCGCCGACACCGTGCTCGAGTCGCGCCTCACCCGCGAGCTGGTGCCTCGCGGGATTCGGGGCGGCGTGCCCCGGACGTTCTATGAACCGATCCGTCCCATTCTCGTCCTCGCCAGCCGTCCGCTCGACGTCTGCGCCGCGTCGCTGGCGCCGGGCGCGAGCGCGTGGCTGCTGGCGGTGTTCCCGCCGGTGGTGCCGACGGTACCGGTGGCGCTGGTCGCCCAGGGCCTCTACGGCTTCTACCTTCCGGTCGACTCCGGCGCGGTCCCGCCCGGGCTTCCCCTGCACCTGTATGCCGGCGACGTCAACCACTGCTTCGAGGTCGCCGCGGGCTGAGGCGGTGACCGATCGCCCCGCCCTCGACGCCGCCCGGGCCCGCCGCGCCCTGGTCGCCCGGCTCGGCGCGCGGGGCGACGTGGCCCCCGCCGTTCTGGGGGCGATGGGGCGGGTGCCCCGAGAGCGATTCCTGCCCCCGAGCCAGTGGGCCGCCGCCTACGACGACCGCGCCGTGCCCATCGGCCACGCCCAGTCCTGCTCCCAGCCCCAGATCGTCGCCGCGGTGGTCACCGCGCTGGGCCTGACCGGCTCGGAGCTTGTCCTGGAGGTCGGCCTCGGATGCGGCTACCAGGCGGCCGTGCTGCGCACGGCCGGCGCCGCTCGCCTGCTGGGGATCGAATGGGTTCCGGAACTGGCCGCTGCCGCCCGCGCCACCCTGGAGGCGCTGCAGGTGGACGAGGTGGAGGTGCGGGTCGGGGACGGCGGCCAGGGCGCGCCGGACCGCGCACCCTTCGACGCCATCGTGGTAAGCGCCGCCGCGCCCCGGCTGCCCCCGCCGCTGCTGGACCAGCTGGCCCCGGGCGGCCGGCTCATCATCCCGCTGCGCGAGGGGCCGGAGCTGGACCGCCTCTGGCTGATCCGCCGCCGCCCCGGGGGCGGCTGGGAGACGACGCCGCTGGACCTGTGTCGCTTCGTGCCGCTGGTGGGGAAATTCGGTGCATCCGCCGGCCCTAGGGGTCCGTCGTTGAAATAGTGTGGCTCACTCTCACCATGCCGGTGGTGACGGCGCCGCCGTTGCCGGTGTCGGACGGGCAGCGGGTGGGGTTAGGTCGAATGGCCCGCTCGATCTCGTTGCCCGATCGCACGGTGACGCAGGCTCGGGCCATGCTGTGGGCCGCTCACGGCGTGGCCAATGAGGCGATCGCCCGACGGTGCCAGGTCGACTCCGACACGGGGCGGCGGTGGCGACAGCGGTTTGCGGAGCGGGGGCCGGAGGGCCTCGGCGTGATCGCTCCCGGCCGCGGGCGCAAGCCGTGCCTCCCCGACGGCACCGTGGCCGAGGTGGTCCCTGTCAGCCAGCATGAGACGCCGGCGGACACGACGACGCACTGGAGCACGCGCACGATAGGGAAGCGCTTTGGGATCGGCAAGGACACCGTGGCGCGGATCTGGCGCGACCACGAGCTGAAGCCCGGGCGCGTCGACACGTTCAAGCTCTCCGCCGACCCCCACTTCGAGGCGAAACTCGTCGACGTCGGGGGGCTCTACCTCGATCCACCCGCCCGCGCCGCGGTCTTCAGCTTCAACGAGAAGACCCCGTGCCAGGCACTGGATCGCACACAGCCCGGCCTGCCCATGATTCCGGGGCGAGCGGGGACGATGGGTGGCGTCTTAGCTCTGCTGTAAAAGCGAGCGGCGAGGCGGTGCGGTCATGCTGAGCGACTTGGGTGTGACGGGGTGCAGGTGGGCGAGGTGCTGGCGGTCCAGGTCGGTGAGACCGAGGCCCTTGGCACCGCTGATGACGACGTCGAGCACGGCCCCGCACAAGCTGAGGCAGCTGGCCTCAGCCGGGAATCGCCCAATCAGCTTGGTCCGCCGACGCACCTCCTCCAGCGAGCGCTCCAGCAGGTTGGTCCTCCGCAAGCGGCGGCGCAAGCGCTCGGGGTAGCGCGGGTGGATCGTGAAGCCGGGCAGGTCGTCGGCGAGACACGCCGCGGCGCTCGGGTACGGCCGCTCGAGGTCGGCGACCACCCCGCGGAGCCGGGCCTCGGCGACGGTGCTCGCCTCGTCGAGCGCGGCCCAGTACGCCGCCCGGACCCGGTCGCGCCGGGCGGGGTCCTTCGGCAGCTGGGCGAGGAGGTTGCGGAGCCGGTGGACCGCGCCTCGCTGACGATCGGCGTCCGGCCACAGCCCCTCGGCGGCGCGGATAAGGCCGGGCGCGCCATCGGATCCCACCAGCGCGGGCGCCCGCAGGCCCCGGCGCGTGAGCGCCCGATCCCGGTCGAGCCACTCCTCGTGGCATTCCCGCCGACCCAGGCAGACGTCCAGCAGCACCCGCTCGCCGGTGCGGGTGTACCTCCCAGGCCACCCGCACGCCCTCCTTGGCGCCGCTGGGCCGGGTCGGCAGGTCAATGGCATCCAGGAAGAGCACCAGCAGGTCGATCGTGCCCAGCGCGCGGGCGCGGAAGGCGCGGGACCGGGCCGTGAGCTCCCGGCAGATCCGGCTGCCCCTGCTCTTCGAGACGGCCCCCAGCCCCGCCTCCGTGACCAGGCTCTCGACGTCGCGATCGGAGAAGGCCCCGGACGTAGGCCCCGATGATCAACGTCTCCAGGGGCCGGGTGCGCAGGGCCATCCGGCTGTCCGGCAGGACTGCCGAGATGAAGCGCTCGGCGGTGGTCCGCCGCTGGGGCACGGCGATCGTCAGCTCCCCCTCGGCGGTCTGGATCCGACGCGGCCGGACCCCGTTGCGGGAGCCGCGTGCCTCCGGGGTCCGCTCGCACCGGGGCCGCTGGAGGAACGCGACGACCTCCTCCCCGATGGCCCGCTGCACGATCAGCCGGCCCCCAGCCGGCCCAGCTCGCCCAGGCGCTCCCCGGTGCCCACCCCCTCGGCCAGCACCCCGGCGATGACTGCCTCCAGAGTCACGTTCGACGCTACTCTTATCCCCACGGCGTAGTCCTCCTCGGTGGGGGTTCAGACCTACCGCTGGAGCCTACGCCGCTCCTCTTTTACAGCGCTACCGGGACGCCACCGTCCAGCATCACGGCCACGTCCCAGGTGGGGATGGCGTGCTCGCCGAGTCGGAGCCCGACCAGACCGGCGGCGTCGAGCTCTGTTCCGAGCGCCGCCACGCGCAGGGAGGCCAGCTGGGCATCGTCGAGCGATTCCAGCCGCGAGACCAGCGCGCGATCGGATCGGCAGCCGTCACGCGCCTGCTCCTCTGGGGTGAGGGCGTTGCACCGATCCTGGATCGCCGCCGCGGTGTCGCGTCCGGGGGTCGGGCGTCCGTCGCTGGCCGCCTCGAGGTATCCGGTCATGATCTCGGCCCCGCTGCCGAGATGGGACAGCACCTGGGCGATCGACCACTCGCTGGAGTACGAGGTGGGTGAGCTGGGCGTCGCTGAGGGTGTCGGCCCGCGCGACCAGGTCGTCGTGGGAGCCACGCAGCGCGGCGATCCAGGTACGCGCGGCGTGTTCCATGGGCGGGGTCTCCTCGTCTTCGGTGGGCGAAGTCAGCCGGCGGCGGGATCGAGCCGGTCGAACTGGGCGACCAGGCCGAGGATGGCCTGCGACGAAGCGACCCCGAGCGGGCTCCAGGTCATCCCGAACCGGGTCCGGTCGACCTCCGCCTGCGCCTCCATGCGGACCGACGTCTCGCCCGAGCGCGTCGCCGCCGCCGGGCACGCCAGTGGAAGGGAGCGCCCGGCCGCCTCGATCGTCCCCACCAGCAGGAAGCCGCCGTCGGGGGTGGGCGTGCCGGACGTGATGGTCACGATCACCTCCGGGTGGGCGGCGACGGCGAAGAAGTCGGCCGAGCGAAGGTGGGTGTCGCGCTGGCGGTTCTTGGTGGTGAGGGAGGTGGCCGCGATCCTGACCCGCCCCTCGAGGGTCCCGTCGGGGGCTACGTCCCCCTCGCCCTCGATCCGCTCAAAGCGGCCGCGCACGGTGATGGCGCCCCAGAAGTGCTTCCCCTGAAAGGTGGCCTGCGAGCGGTCAGGGTCGAGCCGCCAGTGGCCGGGAGCGAGGCGGGCGGCAGGGGTGGTGCCGCTGGGCGCGGGAGGGGGCGAGGGGGTCACGAGGGTCCTCCTGCATGGGTGGCGTCCGGCGCCGGTGCTCGCGGGCTGGGCCTGGTGCGCGTGCGGAGACCGGTGGTGAGGTGAGCGACGATCCTCGCGCAGGCGTCGCGGTCGTCCGGGTCGAGGCCGTCGAAGACCGCGGCGATCGCCGCCATCCGAGGCTGGAAGGCCTCGTCGGCGGCGCGAAGACCGGGCCCGGTGAGCTCGACCAGGGTCGCCCGCCGGTCCTCCGGATGCGGCCGGAGCGCCACCAGCCGCTCCGACTCCAGCGCGTCGATGGCGCTGGTCATGCTGCGGCGGGTGAGGCCGACGTCGGCCGCCAGCTGGCTCATGAGGGCGGGGCCCCGGCAGTGGAGCTCCTCCAGGAGGCGGAGCCGCGGACAGGGGAGGCCGTCGCCGGCGGCGGCCTCGACCCAGCGCAGCAAGGCCGCCGCGAAGACGGCGGTGCGCTCGGCGAGCTGGAGCTGGTCGGGCGGCTGCCCCTCCGGGCTGGGGTCGCGGGCGGCCGGTCCGGGCCGGATCGGTTCTGAGGTGATGATTACAGAAGTGACGATGTCACGGGCCAGCAGGTTGGTTCGGGGGACACCCCCCGGCCCGCGCCCCCTCCGGCTACGCCGGGATGCCGGTGGCGGCGGTCCAGTTCCAGTAGCCGCCGACCACCCGCAGGGGTGGGCCCCCGGCAGCCTTCGGCGGATCGACCACCGCCACCTCGGCCAGCGCGGTCAGGGTGACGCGCCGCCACCGGGCACCCTTCGCCAGCATGAAGGCGCCGGCATTGGATTCGTGGGTGCCGGAGAAGAAGACGATCGTGTGCTGGCTCGGCGCGAGGGCGGTCTCGGTCAAGGTCGCTCGCAGGGTGAAGCAGACCAGGGCTGCGCCCCCGCGCAGCCGCACCGCCACCACGTCGCTCGGCCGGTTGGGGGCGACCGTAGGCGCGGTGCGGAAGACGTCGGCGGAGGCCCCGAAGACCGCGGCCGCGGTCCACTGGTGGGGATCGGGGAGGGCCCAGCAGCCGCCGTTCGCCGGGGCCGAGAACAGAGAGGGCGGGAGCGGGCTGGGAATGCCAGCCGGGACCGCGGCCATGAGCGACGCGGCCAGCATCGACGGGATGCGCCCGATCGGGGTGGCGAGTCCCCTAGACGACGGCACGGCGAGGCCGTAGCCCTGGGCGGTGTGCTGGAAGGTGAGGTGGGCACTGACCGCAACCGATGGTTCGAGCGACACCCGCCAGGGGGCGCGGGGCGAGTTGCGCTGGAAGAGAAGAAGCGAGCGGCATGCGGGCGACGGCCGGTACGCCCTCGGGGCGCTGGGCGTGACCGCCTGCCTGTCGATCGTCACGACCCGCGCCGGGTAGGTCGCCTGACGGGGCACGCTGGCCGCCGCGAGCGTGAACGAGAAGGGGTAGTAGTGCGCTCCCTCCGACGTCCGCTTCCGCTCCAGCCGCGCCACCGCGAAGTCGGCATCGTCGATGACCGTGGCCGACCCCTGCTCGTCCCGGTTCTGGGCCACCAGGTTGAGGAGCGCGTTGGCGCGGTTGTTGGCGGCGGAATAGGCGGCGACGATGCCCGCCACCTGGCTGGGCTGGACGACCGGCCCCCCGGCCAAAACGGTCGGGGCGAGGGTGAGGGCGGCCGCCACCGCGACCGCGCCGGCGGCGGTGCGCCGGAGCACAAAGGCCGGTCGGGAATGCGGTGGCTTCATGTCGTCCTCCGAATGGTGGCCGGGCCGACTCCGGGCTCTCCGCCGCGCCGTTCGAGTCGTCTGCTCATGGGCCGACTCCCGGATGGGCGGAGCCGCCACGGACGCCGACAGCATCAGCACACCATGTGCGGGCGTCACGGCGGGACCGCTGGTCGCCGCAGCTGACGGTGGCGGGACCCTCGGTGGTCCATCTGGTCGCGGGACGGCCCCGCAGCGTACCGCATCCCTTCCGGAGGGCGTCGATGCCACCCGATCGAGCGCGACGAGGAAGGCCGCCGCCGGCGCCACCCCTCGGGGAGGGATTCCCCCGGTGGGCGTCAGCCCACACCGTCGGGCGCCGGGGCTGCGACCAGCGGCTGCCGACGCGTGACATCGCCGGCGGGAGGGTCGCTTGCGCCGTGCCCGCCGAAGCGGAGCCGATCGAACGAGCGCTTCGGGAGGCGGTCGCAGCCGGTCGCGATGGTCGCGGAGGCATCTTGCCCCCTCGTCCCAGCCACCGGCCGCGGTGTCCACCAGGTCGCGCGCCCGACCCGACCAAGCGGGGGCGTGCGAGCTGGCACCAGTGTCGGCCGACCCCATCGAGGCAGTCCCCCGCGGCCGCTCCCTCACCGTGGCGGTGGTGGGCGCGGGTCCGGTGCGTGGCGACGGTGGGTGCAGCCTCGACTGCGAGATGCCCGCCCCCGCGGCCGCCGGCCTCTCCCGCTACGGCCCTTCGGAGGTCCCCTGACCCGATCATCGCCTCTCGGGCGGCCGGGGGCGGCCCCTGCCGCCGCCCCACTTCGCCTCCACGGCGAACCCCCCTCGGCGGGCACTGGGGGCTCACCGGCGAGCGCGCGCCCGTCTGAGCGCGCGCCCGTCTCCCATCGCACCGAGACCGACCCCTGTTCGTCCGGCGGTGGCGCGGGACTCCAGCTCGACCCGCCGGATGGCGGCCCCGCCCAGGGGACGGCCGATCGCCTCCCGAGGCCCGGCGATCCGCCCTTGACCGGTGCCGAGCGCCCGCCGGATCATCACTGCACCGGCGCGGTGGACACCGCTCCCAGCCCCGACGATCCGGACGGGCGGGTGGCGCGGCCGCGGAGATCGCCGGGCGTGGGCAGGTCGCGCGGGCAGCGGTCGTCCCCGCGCGGGATCAGCCACGCAGAGGGTGAGATGGTCGACCGATCCCCGGTGGCGGAGATCCGCATCCTCGGCCCGCTGGGCGTCACCGGGCCGCCCGCTGCCGCCCTGGGCGGACCGCGGCAGCGAAGCCTGCTGGTGCTCCTCGCGGTGAACCTCGGATGCCCCATCTCCCGAGATCGCATCATCGACGCCATCTGGAGCGACCCGCCACCGAGCGCGGTGTCGACGATCCAGGGCTACGTCTCCCACCTCCGCCGTGCTTTCGAGGGCCACCCGGTCGGGATCGACTTCAGCGGCGGCGCATACGTCCTCGTTGGCGACGTCCGTCTCGTCGACGCGAGCCGATTCGAGGCGGCAACCGCCAAGGCGTCCCTCCTCCTCCGCTCCGACCGCGAGCGGGACGTCCGCGACGCCCTGACGACGGTGGAGGCGGCCCTGGCGCTCTGGCGCGGGCCGGCGCTCGACGGCTTTCTTGATGCCCCGTTCGCGCACCCCGAGGCAACCCGGCTGGAGCAGCGCCGGATCGAGGCCGGGGCGCTGCGCGCCCGCGCCCTCCTCGAGCTGGGCCGGAGCGCGGACGCGATCGGGGCCCTCGAGCCACTCGTCGAGGAGCAGCCGTACGACGAGGAGCT
>DATKRN010000005.1:0-8179 GCA_035532155.1 Verrucomicrobiia bacterium
AGGACGGCGTGCTCATCCTCGACGACACCGGCTTTGCCAAGAAGGGGATGTGGTCCGCCGGCGTCGGCCGCCAGTACTCGGGCACGCTGGGTCGCACCGACAACTGCCAAGTGGGGGTGTTCCTCGCGTACGCCTCGTCCAAAGGGCACACCCTCATCGACCGGCGGCTCTACCTCATGCAGGAGTGGTTCGAGGACAGCGACGAGGCGCAGCGGCGGCGGGCGCGCGCGCGTGTTCCTGAGGATCTCCAGTTCAAGACCAAGCTCGAACTGGGCGCGGAGATGGTGCGCCACACCATCGATGCCGGCCATCTCGGCGTTCGCTGGATCACCGGTGACGCCGCGTACGGCGACAGCCACGACCTGCGTGCGCTGGTGGAGCGACTCGGGCGCTGGTATTGCTTCGAGGTGTCGTCGAACGTCGAGGTCGGGTGCGATGAGCCCAGCTGGGCGGTGCCCCCGGCTCATCCGAGTGGCACGGGCCGACCGCGAACCCGGCGACGGCCGACGGCAGCCTCTCTGCCGTCGCGCTGGGTCTCGGCGGTGTCAGCCGGCCTGCCGGATGGCCAGTGGGTGCGTCGGCGCGTGACCGAGGGGGCGAAGGGTCCACGCGAATACGAGTTCGCGCGAGTCCGGGTGACCGAGAAGCGTCACCGCGTTCCGGGGCCGGAGACGTGGCTAGTGCTGCGCCGCCCGGTTGGCGGCGGCGAGATCAAGCACTACCTCTCGAATGCCCCCGCTGCGATGACCCTGGAGCAGATGGCGTGGACGGGCTGCCTGCGGTGGACGATCGAGGAGAACTTTGAGCTGGCCAAGGGCGAGGTTGGGCTGGATCACTACGAGGTGACCAAGCTGCGAGGGTGGTATCACCACATGACGATGGCCCTGATGGCGCTGGCGTTCATGAAATCGGTTCAGCGGCGGTGGGGGAAAACAATCAGCCGGCCGCCTCAGCGTTCCCGAGATCCGGCAGCTCCTCGAGGTGGTGCTCCCTCGCCTCGAGTGGGACGCCGCCACGGCCATCCGGTGGCTCACCGCGCAGCATCGCAGAAAGGCGGCGGCGACGGCCTCACATCGCAAGCGCTGGCTTCGTGAACATCCCGCCTAACTATCGTTGTAGTACTAGTTGTCATCACTCGTTGACTCCACTGTCGACCCCGGGCTGTGCAGCAGCTCCCAGTCGATTGCCGCTTGCAGCTGTCCGTGCATCGCCCCTTTGAGAGCAGTGCGGGGCGAGTTCGAGTGGCGACGGAGGCTGGTCGTGAAAGTCGCGTCTGTGAGTCTAGCCGATGCCACCTCGCTCATACGGTGACGCGGCGCATCAGGGCGAAACCACCGATGAGCAGGACTGCCGCTAAGGCGCCAAACATTGCGGTGATCCGCATGGCGCTCGGGGTGAAGGAAAAGCCGGCGCCGCCCCAGTTGTGGCCTCGGTCAACGACCACGATCCAGACGCGAATCACGGCGACCTGGCCAACGATGAACGCGACCAGGCCGAGTCGATGCCAGCGGCGGTAGATGATCCCGTACCAGATCCCGTAGACGAACAGCAGCGTCAGGCCCACGAACGAGGTCAGCCAAGTGACGTACCAAGGCCCGGCGAGGATGTGGGACACTTCGAAGAAGTGCAGGGCAACTCCCCACCCATGCGTCGCCCGCTCAGCGAGTTGGAGTAGGGCCAGCCCAAGCCCGTCGGCCGCAGCAAGCGCGGCGGCGAGAAGTGCGGTCCCGGTGTAGTACGATCGCCGGGTCGCTCCTAGGGCGAGCCCAAACGGCAGCGACCTACCGGTGCTCAGGATGCCCAGGCCGAAGAAGCAGACGTAGACAACGGCCAGTGCTTTGGTGGGATTCGGCCCCCCTTGTGCCTTGGTGATGACCAGGTTGATCAGAAAGGCGAACGCCAGGATGGCCCAAGGCCCCACCAGATATGCGATCGGGTCAGCCATATGGTAGCGGGCGACTTTGATCCATGCGGTCATGCGCTCTGGTTCTCCTTCGGGTCAGAGTTGGACCAGCCCGGGACGTGGGCCACCAATTGCTGTAGGGATAGGGGCGTCAAGCTGACATGCAGCAGTCGGGCCAGGGCACGGTCGTCGTCGTCGAGAACCCCGGAAACGACCATAGACGCCTGCGACCCGATGCTGCGACGGTCCCAAGCGGCACGCCCGGCGGCGAACTTCTCGACCGCGTCCACCGTGCCGCTCACGGTCGTTGCGGCTCCGCGTAGGTCGTCGGCAGCCTCGTCGAGCACGAGCCGCCCCCGGTCGATCACCAACACTCGCTCGAGGAGGTCGGCAGCCTCGTCGATCAGATGGGTGGAGATCAGTATCGTGCGGGGATGATCGGCAAAGTCGCGGAGCATCCGGTCGTAGAAGAGTTGGCGGGCGACCGCATCTAGGCCGGCGTACGGCTCGTCGAACAGCGTCACCTCGGCGCGGGCGGCCAGGCCGATCACGATGCCGAGCGCCGTGCGCATCCCTCTGGACAGCCCGCGGGTGTTGCGGTTCAGGGGGACATTGAAGTCTGCCACGAGCCCCTTAGCGAGGCCGCTGCTCCAATTCGGGTAGAACCAGGACGCTGCCCGCAGGAGATGACCCACCCGCAGACGGGGAAGGGTCTGATCCTCGCGGACCAGGACCATCCGGCGCAGCACTGCGCCGTTCTCGACCGGGCTGGAGCCGAGGACACGGACACTGCCTCCCGAGGCAAACTCCTGGGCGGCGATGATGCGCATCAGGGTGGTCTTGCCGGCGCCGTTGCGGCCCAGGAGGCCGGTGATGGACGGGCCGTTGATGTGCAAAGTGACGTCGTCGAGAGCGAGCTGGCTGTGGTAGCGGCGGGTCAGACCGGAAACCGAGATGGTTGGTGTCATACCCTGACACCTCCACCGGCGGGGCTGGAGTCCCGAACCAGCGCAACCAGCGACTCGGGGTCGATCCCCAGCCGGCAGGCCTCGGCGACCAGGGGCACTACATAGCGCTCAGTGAAGCTCTGGCGGCGAGTTTCGAGGAGGCGTTCGCGGGCCCCGCCAGCGACGAACATGCCGATGCCGCGTCGCTTCTCCAGCAGCCCGCCGTCTATCAGCACGTTGATGCCCTTGGCCGCTGTAGCCGGGTTGATCCTGTAGTACGCGGCAAGTTCGTTGGTTGACGGCACCCGGTCTCCATCAGCGAGGACTCCTTCTGCGATCTCGTCAGACAGGCGCTCCGCGATCTGGGAGAAGATCGGAGCTCCCTCATCGAGCATCAACGTCTCCCTCCCTGGGGTCCGTGCGTCGTGTCCACTGGTACATTGCTGCACTAACGTACCAGTTAAGCTAACCCCTGTCAAGATCGGGGCTTCCCCAACTCCCTGATCCCGGTGGTTTTCGCACCGAGTGTCGACTAAATGCCAGACCCATAAGTTAAGACCGATCTGTGGTAGGCATGGAGTCATGCCACGCGCGGGGTGGGTCAAGCCGACGGACGACCAGCGCCTGTCGGATCACGTCGCCCTCGGGGTGCTGACGAGCACGTTCCCGCCGGAGCTGGTGGATCAGGTGGTGCGAGCGAGCGGGCGGGGCGAGCAGTGGCATCGGCTGCTGCCGGCACGGCTGGTCGTGTACTACGTTCTGGCCCCGGCGCTGTTCGCGGCGGCCGACTACGTGGAGGTGATGCGCCACCTGGTGGAGGGGTTGAGTAGGGAGTCGGGGTGGCGCCAGCAGTGGACGGTGCCCAGCCAACCCGCGATCTCGCAGGCGCGGCCGGACACTCTGGGGGCGTTTTACTGGGATTGGCGGTTGACGGCGATCGACGGCACCACCCTCGACGTCGCCGACTCCGTGGAGAACGCGGCCGAGTTTGGCCGCCCGGGGAGCGTGCGGGGCGAGCGGTCGGCGTTCCCGCAGCTGCGGCCGGTGGCCTTGGCCGAGGCCGGCACGCGCGCTGTCACCGGGGTGGCGCTGGGGCCGTACCGGACGGGGGAACCGACCTTGGCGCGGGCGTTCCTCCCCGGGATTGGCCCCGGCACGCTGGTGCTCGCGGACCGGGGGTTCACGGCGCAACCGCTGTTCACCGCCGCCGCCGAGACCGGGGCCGACCTGTGCTGGCGGGCGCAGAGCAACGCCGTGCTGCCGGTGCGGGAGCGCTTCGCGGACGGCTCATACCGCTCGGAGATCGTCGCCAGTGACGACAAGCGGACGCGCGCCCGGGTCACATCTGTCCGCGTCATCGAGTACACCGTCGACGATCCCGGTCGGCCGGGTGCCGAGGACCACCGCGACCGGCTGCTCACCACGATCGCCGACCCCACCGCCGCCCCCGCCCCCGAGCTGGCGGCCCTCTACCCTGAACACTGGCGGGCCGAGACCACCCTGGACGAGATGAAGACCCACCAGCGCGGTCCCCGTCTGCTGCTGCGCTCCAGGACCCCCGAGGGCGTCCGCCAAGAGGTCTACGGCTACCTGTGCACTCACTACGCGATCCGGTCCCTGATGGCGACCGCGGCGAGCGACCGGGGCGGGGACCCTGACCCGACCTCATTCACCCGGGCCCTGCCCGCGGCCCGTCGCGGTGTCCGCGCCGGACTTGGAGCCGCCCACCAGGCACTCGCCGCGGCCCTACCCGCCACCCGGGCCGACATCGGGGGCGGCCTCCTACCGCGGCGCCGTCTGCGCGCCGCGCCCCGCGTGGTCGCGCGCCCGATGAGCACCTACGGCGTCAAGCGCCCCGAGCCCCGCGCCTGGCCCCAGCCCACGCGCCGCCCCGCCGACGCGGTCCGCACCGTCTCACGCCAGTACCTTATGGGTGGTGGCTTGACCTGGTGTTTGCACCCCAGGTCAAGCCCATCAGCGACAAGGGACAATTCCGAGTTCACCCCATCTCGGCGAGGGGTTGTGGCTGGGGCGGGAGGATTCGAACCTCCGATAACCTGATCCAGAGTCAGGCGCCATACCACTTGGCGACGCCCCAGGGTGGGCCGGGGTCACCTCTGTGAGTCCCTATCTCGGGCCGGTCCTCGTCGCGGACTGCATTGTACGGGGACCCGGCCGGCACCACCGTTCTGGGTGGCGGGCTCCCTGCCCCGGCATCTGGCAGACGCCGGCCCGCATCCATCGGCCGAGTCGCCATGATCTGAAGTCCAGCCCCAGGGATGCGCCCCACGACGACGCCGAGGCCGAGTGGTGGTCCGGCCCCCTGAAGACGCGGGAGAGCGTCATGGGCGGGTTCGGGTGCGCGGTCCAACGCCGGGGTCACCGGAGTCTCCGGTCGGGGCCGACGGGTACCCAGTCCTGCGAAGTCCCCAGAATCCCGCGCTACATCGAGACCCGGTCGGTCCGCGGGGTCCTCCTGCCCCTCATCGAGGGGACGGCTGGCCCGGTTGGCCACGCCGAGATCGTCCGCGGGTCGATCGACTGCGCCACCGGGTTGCCCGTGATGGCGGCGGTCGGGGGCAGACCGCCGACCCCGTGGATCACGCCGTGGGTGGGTCGATCCGATGCGATCTGGCTCGGTCCCGCGCCGACTCGACTAGCGGGTCCCCAGTTGCGCCCGGGCTCGAGCCACCCGGGCCAGGGCGGTCTCCATTCCGATCAGCGCTATCGATTCCGGAAGAGGGGGTGACACGGTCTCCCCGGTGACGGCGACCCGCAGGACCTGCATCAAATCCTTGAACGGGCGCTTGGCTGGACCGTGAGGATCCCCCGAGAGCATCGCCTCGGCGGCCTGCCGCAAGCGCTCGATCAGACCATCCGGATCTCCTCGAAGGGCCTGGGGGACCCGACCCAGAAAGTCGGCCGCCACCTCGGGCTCGAGTCGACCGCGCAGCCGGTCGGCGTCGGGCTCCGGTTCCGTGAAGGCAAAGCCCACCATCCCTGGTACCTCGTCCAACCGGCGGATCCGCTCCTGAACCATCGCGGCGATCGCCAGTCGCTGTGGCGGGGTCGCCTGGGGCAGCCACGGCTCCAGCCGGTCGGCCAGGGTGGCGGCCGGCAGCCGCCGGATCCACACGCCGTTCAGGTGGTCCAAGCGCTGACGGTCGAAGATCGATGGACTCGCCTGGAGGCGATCGACCGTCATCCGTTGGCGCAGCTGGTCGAGCGAGAAGACCTCCTCCTCCGTGCCGGGCGACCAGCCCTGGAATGCCAGGAAATTGACGATGGCCTCGGGGAGATACCCCTGGTCGCGATACTCCAGCAGCGCGGTCGCCCCATGACGCTTGCTGAGCTTGGTGCCATCGGGCGACAGCACCCGCGACACATGGCCAAACCGGGGCGGATCCCAGCCCAGGGCGGCGTAGAGGATGAGGTGCTTGGGGGTCGAGGGGAGCCATTCATCCGCGCGGATCACCCACGTGATCCCCATCTGGTGGTCGTCGACGGCGTGGCCGAGGTGGTAGGTGGGAAAGCCGTCGGACTTGAGCAGCACCTGGTCGTCAAGGACCTGGTTGTCGAACCGACGCGGACCCTGCACCAAGTCGTCCCATCGTGTCTCTCCCTCTGGGATCCTCAACCGGACCACGTGGAGCTCTCCCGCGGCCGAGCGCTCCCGCGCCGACGCGATTTCCAGCGAGCGACAGCGGCCGTCGTAGCGCGTGGGGAGGCCGCTGGCGCGCTGCGCGGCCCGCAGCGCCTCCAGCCGGTCCGCTGTGCAGAAGCAGCGGTAGGCAGCTCCGTCGTCCAGCAGCCGGTCGGCGGCTATCCGATAGAGGGGGAGCCGCTCCGACTCCACGTAGGGCGCGCACGGACCTCCCACCTCTGGGCCCTCGTCCCACTCCAGTCCGAGCCATCGCAGGCTCTCGAGAATCGATGTCAGGCTCTGGGGGTCGTACCGGGCGCGGTCGGTGTCCTCGATGCGGAGCAGGAACCGTCCGCCGAGTCCTGCCAAGCAGTAGCTGAACAGCGCGGTGCGGAGGTTGCCGATGTGGAGCGGGCCCGTGGGGCTGGGAGCGAACCGGAGCCGGTGCTCGCCGGGGAGGTGGAGGGGAGGAGCCAGCAGATCAGGGGCGGCCACGGGCTCAGTGATGGAGAACGACGAGATAGAGCCCCATCGCCAGCGCGCCTGCGGCCAAAAGCCCGATGGCGACCAGCCACCCCTCCAATCGGGAGGTGAGGATCGACACGTCGGCCCCGGGGCTGCTACTCACGGTCACCCCCCGCGTGCCGAGGTTGGGGTAGCGGTCGGCGACCCGCGCGTCCGCGACGGCAGCGGCGGGCGGATCGGTCGCGAGGTCAGCCGGGGTGGCCGCCCGATGAGCGGGCACGGTTCTCCTAGACTGCTGGTCGATCTTCCTCCCGATTATAGGAATCGGAGAGGCCGCACCGGCCGTCGCCTGGGTACGATGACCCGGCGCCGCCCGCATCGTCTAGCGGTTAGGACACCACCCTTTCAAGGTGGGAACCGGAGTTCGACTCTCCGTGCGGGTAGAGCAACCGTGGAAGTAAAAAGATGGGGATTCCGTGACTTGGCATTAGGCGAGCGCATAGGGCGTAGCCGCCGGTGATGCCAACTCTGATGCCAACCGGGCCAGCACTCTCAGCCGGGGACCGCTGCCCGTCGCTCCGTCCCACCAGCACCACGAGGCGGGATCGAGGCGGGTCCGCCACCTCGACGGCTCCGGGGCCGCCTACCTTCGGGGTCGTGAGCGTGTGGGAGTGACCGCGACCGTCGGGCTCGCCGCCGAGCTGGCAACCCACCGCCGCACCTGCCCGAGCTGCCGGTGGGGCGGCCCCGCCGGCTGCCCGGTCACGCTGGCGCTCGCCCCCTCCTCGCGGCCGCAAACGGGCGGCTCCGACGGTGGGGCGTGAGGATGCTCGCGACGCTCGCGCCCGAGCCCCGTCCGCTCCCGTGGCAGCCCGCCGGGTCCGCCGCGGCCGTGCCCGAGATCGCCCCGGCCGATCCGTGGCGGGCGCCCGCCGTCACCCTCTGGCGCGATGTACCGATCCGTTGCCACCAGGCCCCCGGCCCGGTGGCCCGGCTCCGGGCCGCGACCCGCGCCCGTGGCCACGCGGGGGCCCGCTGGCTCGCCGCGCCCTGGCGGCTGGTCGCCGACGTGGCCATGCCCACCCGCTACCGCAACCTGCGGGCCGCGGCCGAGCCGTGAGCATCGGGGCCTGACGGGCGGGTTCGGAGATCGTGCCCGCCCCGTGCCCGCTGTGTCACCCGCGACTGGGCGGCGGCGCCGTATAAGGTGATGGGACGGCT
>DATKRN010000006.1:0-8301 GCA_035532155.1 Verrucomicrobiia bacterium
CGGGGTGGGGCTCACCGTCGGCGTCGGGGTGGGGCTCGGGGTGGGGCTGGGGGTGGCGCTGGGGGTCGGGGTGGCGGACGGGGACGGGGTGACCCGGGGCGTCGCGGTGGGACTCGGAGTCGCCCTCACCGACGGCCGCGCGCTCGGGGTGGCGGTGGGGCTCGGCCCGGGCGTGAAGAGCGGCTGGATGATGTCGATGGGGGCGGCGGTCGGACCGCTGGTGGGGGTGGGGCGAGCCCGCTCGGTCGGCCGCGGGGGCGGGGATGGCGATCGCGACGGCCGCGGCCGTCGCGTGGGGGTGGGGGTGGCCGTGGGGCTGGCGGTCGCGGTGGGAGTCGCCGTCGGCGCCGCCCGCACGATCGTCTGCGAGCGGTGGCGGTGATGCCGGGTCGACGACGGCCCGCTGTGGCCGCACGCCGCCACCAGAATGGCGAGCAGCGCCACCACGGCGGGTCGCGGGATTCGATTCGAGATGCTCATCTGGTCATCGGCGGAGCCGGCCGGATCAACGGCCGGAGCGCCACCGGGACTATAGACGAGCGGCGCCTGGCGGCCGGGGTCTCGATTCGCCGCCCGGGTGGAGGCGCGCAGGGGGCGGCAGCCCCGATCCGCTCCGCCCGGTGGGCGAGCTCGGCGGGGTTGCTGGTGAGCTGCCGGGCGCGTTCGAACGCGACCCGCGCCTCAGGCCCCTGGGCGAGCGTCCGCAGCCGCTCGGCTCGGGCGGCATGCAGCAGGTGAGAGCGCGGCAGCGCCCCGGCCAGGTGGTCGACGGCGGCGAGCGCAGCCGCGGGCCCGCCCGCATGGCCGAGCGCGATCGCCCGGTTGAGGGCCACCACCGGCGAGGGATCGAGGGCGGCCCGCTGATGGTCGAGCCCACGCACCATCCCCCAGTCGGTGTCGGCGACGCTGGGAGCCCGAGCATGCACCGAGGCGATCCGCGCCTGGAGCTGGGAGGGGCCGACGCGCCCGGCCTGCTCGGCACGGTCGAGCCGGCGCGCCGCCGCGGCGATCGCGACATGGTCCCAGAGCGAGCGGTCCGGGTCCTGGATCAGGACCAAGGGACCCGCCGGGTCGACGCGCGCGGGCAGACGGGCGGTGTGCAGCCGGCAGAGGGCGAGCGGGACCTGCACCTCGGGCTCGGCGGGCATCAGCCGGGACAGCAGGGCGGTCAGCCAGGTGGCGTCGGCGGCCAGCCCGAGGCGATAGCTGGGGGTGGGCCCGGTGGCGAGGTACCCCTCATTGAACATGAGGTAGAGCACCGCGAGAACCTCCCGAAGGCGCTCCTGCAGGTCGCGCGGCGACGGCAGTCGATAGGGGATCCTCGCGGTCACGATCGTGCGCTTGGCTCGAACGATCCTCTGGGCAGTGCCCGGCTCGGTCGCGAGCAGGGCCCGCGCCACCTCGGCGGTCGTGAGCCCGCGGACGGTTCGCACGGTGAGGGCCACCTGGGCCAGGCGGGCCAGGGCCGGGTGGCAGCACCTGAACAGCAGCCGCAGACGGTCGTCGGGGTCGGGCGGCCCGACGGGCAGGCGGGCGAGGTCTCGGGCCAGGTCGCGCCCGCGGGCTTCGCGCCGGAGGCGGTCGATCGCCCGGTTGCCGGCGACCGTCATCAGCCAGGCACCCGGACGCTCGGGGACTGCGGCCGTGGGCCATGTCTCCCGGGCGACCAGGATCGCCGGCTGGGTGGCGTCCTCGGCGCTGTCCAAGTCTCCGAGGACGCGCGGGAGGGAGGCCGTGATCCGGGGCGCTGGGTCCCGGACCACGGCCGCGATCAGCGGGTCGACGGCGGGCAGAGCGGCCAGCGTCGTGCCGCTCGGTGCCAAGGGGAGGGCGGAGCTAAGCGACCACCGGTCGCAGCTCCACGGCGGCGCTCGCCGGCCACCTCGTGGCCATCGCCAGCGCCTGGTCGAGGTCGGAGACCTCGACCAGGGCGTACCCTGCGATCGTCTGCTTCGCTTTCACGAAGGGGCCGTCCAGGCGCACGCGGTCGCAGTCGCCGCGGGGGGGAGCCGCTCGCCACCCAGGATGGGCCCCACCCTGGAGTGCTCGTCCCCCCAGAGGCCAGCCTGTTCCAGCAGCGCCCGCTCGGTCTCCGCCGTCGTCGGCGGGCTCTGCCCGTCCGTCACGAACAGCATCAGATACGTCATCGCGTCTCCCGTCCATCATGGTCCGTCCACCCGACCCATCACCCCGACGACGAATGCCAGCGGGGGCGACTCGACATCGCCGCGGCGAGTGGTCCGCCGCCCGGGCTGGCAGGGTACCCTGACCCGCTTGGCCCGAGCGCGAATCGACCGGAGGGACGCTGTGCGAGGCGAGGGGGGACGACGAGGGTGGGGGCTCACCCGCGGGGTGGCCGCTGGGCTCGCCTGCGCGGTGGCGACCATCACGGGAGCGGGGGGGCGCTACCCCGCGGCGCTCGCGCCGGCGCCCCTGCCCGGGCGCGTCTACGCCCCCTACGTCGAGACCTGGCCGTCCCCCGACCTCCCCGCGATCTCCGCCCGCTCGGGGGCGCGCGACCTCACCCTGGCCTTCCTGCAGACCCCTCATCGCGGCTCCTGCCAGGTCAGCTGGAACGGAGGGAGCGGTCCGGAGGCGGCGATGAGCCACTTCGCCGGGGAGGCGGCCCGGCTGGCGCCTCGGGGCGGCGCCCTCATCCCCTCGTTCGGCGGGTACACCGCCGATACCAGGGGCACCGAGCTGGCCGACTCCTGCCCGAGCGTCGCCCGGATCGCCGCCGGCTACGAGGCCGCCCTCACCGTCTACGGGGCGACCCGGCTGGATCTCGATGTCGAGTCGCGTTCGCTGGAGGACGCGACCGGGATCGCCCGCCGCAACCAGGCGATCCGAATGGTGGAGGCGTGGGCGCAGGACCGGGGTCGGCGGCTCCAGGTCCAGTACACCCTGCCAGTGCTGCCCACCGGGCTGGCTCCGAGTGGGCTGGCGGTGCTGGCCAGCGCCCGCGCCCTGGGCACCCGGGTCGACCTCGTCAACATCATGGCCTTCGACTACTACGACGGGACCACCGCGATGGGCCCGGCCGCGATCTCCGCTGCCACCGGGCTGGTCCGCCAGCTGTCCCGCTGGTATCCCAGGCGATCTGCGCGCCGGCTCTGGCGGATGGTCGGGATCACCCTCATGCCCGGGATCGACGACAACCCCACCCGGGACGAGGTGACCACGCTGGCGGACGTCCGCCAGGTGGCCGCCTTCGCCCGGGCCCGCGGGATCGGCGCACTCTCGATCTGGGCCCTCCAGCGGGACAACGGCGGCTGCCCCCACGCTCCCGGTCGGGACACGTGCTCGGGAGTGCGCCAGGCGCCCTTTGCCTTCAGCCGGCTGCTGGAGGCCTACGCGAGCTAGGCCGCCGCCAGCTGGGATGGGGCCGGGACGGGCCTGCGCGGCTCAGCTCGCCCGCAGCCACCAGGGCGGGCTGGGAGCCAAAAGCCGGCGGGCGGTCACCACCGGGAGCGGCAGCGACTGGGCGCCGGCGGTGACCAGGGCTGTGCCCAGCCGAGTGCCGGCCGGGATCGGCAGGGCGGGGAGGGTGCGGTCCAGTCGCACCCGGATCGTGACCGGCAGGCCGGGCCACCCCAGCAGGTCGACCGATCCCACCGCCAGCAGCGGCACTCCGGCGCCCCAGGAGGTGGCGAGACGACCCACCGGGCGGGTGAGAGCCACCCGGCGTCGCCGCACCAGAGAGAGGGCGATCCGGGCCAGACGCTGGCTCACCGCCGCCGCCCGAGGAAGCTGGGCCGGTCCCCGCTGGCCCAGCGCGGTCGCGACCACCGTCACCGGCTCGCCCGCCTCCGCCCGCCGAACCGCGAGGATGAGGCATCCGCCCGCGACCGCAGTCCAGCCGGTCTTGAGGCCGATCACGAAGGGGCGACCGGCGAGCGGGTCGGGGTTGTCGACCCATCCGGCGACGGGAAGGCGGACGTGGGCCAGGCGCACGATCCCCCGGACCACTGGGTTGCGCAAAGCGACCTCGGCCAGGTGGGTCTGGTCGACCGCGCTGCTGGCCGAGCTCGGAGCCAGTCCGCTGGCGTCGCCGTACCTGGTGTGACGCAGGCCGAAGGTGGCGGCGGTCGCATTCATCCGGGCGACGAACGCCGCCAGGCTGCCGGCATCCCAGCGGGCGAGGATCCCTGCGGCATTGTCACCCGACGGGATCAGCAGCCCCTCCAGCAGCTGGTGCTCCGAGATCCGCTCCCCCGCTCGAACCGCCAGGGTGGAGTCGTTGGCCGCCCGCTCGGCTAGGTAGACGGCCCGATCCGCCGTCGTGATCACCAGCACGGGGCCCCGCTGCCCGGGCCGAAGGGGGTGGTCGCGGAGCACGACCAGCGCCGTCATCAGCTTGGTGAGGCTCGCGATCGGCAGCGGACGCTGCCGGGGTGAGGCTCCCAGGACGCCGACTCCGTCCACCGCCACCGCCGCCTCGCCCCGCTGCGGCCACGGGAGGGTGGGCAGGGAGCCGGGGAACGGCGCGGGGGCGAGCAGCGCCGGGCCGACGGTCCCCCTCAGGGCCGGCGCCTCGACCCCCGCCCTCGCCAGCGCCATCCCGACCGAGGCCAGCCCCAGCGCCGCACCCGCGAGCAGCCGGCTCGACATGGCGATCAGCCTACGGGTTCGGTGACCCGCGACCGGGTGTCAGGAGGAGGCGCGGCGGGACGCCCGCGCGGCCGCGGGGGGCGGCGGCAGTGGGGCGGCCACGGTGCCCCCGGGACGCCCGCCGCTACCTCCGCCGGGGCGGCGCCGACCGACCCCGCTCGTGCGCCAGCAGCCGGCGCTTGCGCGCCAGGCCACCGGCGTAGCCGGTGAGGCCGCCGTCGGAGCCGATCACGCGATGGCAGGGGATCACGATCGCGATCGGGTTGCGCCCGATCGCCGCCCCCACCGCCCGCACCGCCCGGGGCCGTCCCACGCGCTGGGCGATCTCTCGGTAGGTGGTCACCTGCCCGTGCGGGATCGCCGCCAGCTGGGCCCAGACGCTCAGCTGGAACGAGGTCCCCGCCGGCCGGAGCTCCAGTTCGAAATCGGTCCGCAACCCGGCGAAGTACTCGCCGAGCTGGCGGCGGGCGGATTCGACGATGGCATCGTCGCTCCCCGCGGCCCCCCCGGGGGCGGGACCGGCGCCATCCGCGAATCGCAGGCCAGTCAGGGACTCCCCCTCGCAGGTGACCAGGACCGAGCCGAGCGGGGTCTCCACCCACCCGACGCGACTGCCGGCGCCCGCCTCCTGCGATGCCTCGTGTGCACTCGTCATGGACCCCATGATGGCGCCCCGGTCGGGCGCACTCTGGTCAGATCCGGACAGGTTCTTCGCCGGTCCGGATCTGACCGATCCAAGGTCCGACAATCGGACCGATGAGCGGAGTCCAGGCGGTCGTCACGACGGGCATCTACTGCCGCCCCGGGTGCGGAGGTCGACCACTGCCCGGCCATGTCCGCCGGTTCGACCTGGCGGCGGCGGCGGAGGCTGCCGGCTATCGCGCCTGCCTGCGATGCCGGCCCTACCGGGCGACGCCGCCGCCCCAGATCGCCGGCCCCGAGGTGGTCTGCCGGGCGGTCCGGCTGATCCTCGAGGGCGCCCTCGATCGGAGCACCGAGGACCAGCTGGGGTCTCGCCTGGGGGTGTCCGCCCGCCACCTGAGGCGCCTGTTCCAGCTCCACCTCGGAGTCAGCCCCGACCGCCTCGCCCGGTCCCGCCGCGCCCATTTCGCGCGGCGCCTCCTGGACGACACCGACCTCACCATCACCCATGTCGCGATGGCGTCGGGATTCGGCAGCGCGCGGCAGATGAATCGGGTGCTGGCGTCAGTGTTCCGGGCGCCGCCGCGTGAGCTGCGAGCGCGGCGGCGCGCCCACGACCGCTTGGCGGCGGATGGGGGCCTGGCGCTGCGCCTGCCCTTCCGGCCCCCGCTGGACTGGGACGGGATGCTCGCCTTCCTGGCGACCCGCGCGATCGGTGGCGTGGAGACGGTCTCCGAGGCGACCTACCGGCGCACCGTGACCGTCGAGGGCCTTCCCGCCCTGTTGGAGTGGACCAGGGGAGGCCCCGACCACCTGCGGCTAACCGCGCATCTGGGTGCCTGGGGTGGCCTGATCCACGTGGCCCAGCGCGCCCGGCGGGTCTTCAACCTCGATTTCGACCTGGAGGGGGCGCGTGCGCACCTGGCGGGCGACCCGATCCTGGGACCTTTGCTCGCGGCCCGGCCGGGAGCCCGGCCCCCCGGGATCTGGGAGCCCTTCGAGGCCGGGGTCCGCGCCATCGTCGGCCAGCAGGTGAGCGTGGCGGGGGCGCGCACGATCGTGACCCGGCTGGTCGCCCGGCTGGGGACGCCGGTCCCCGGACTTGGACGGCTCGGGCTCACGCACCTGTTTCCCGAGCCGCCGGCGCTGCTCGCCGGCGACCTCTCCGGGCTCGGGCTCACCCGTGCCCGGGCCGCCGCCCTGCGGGCCTTTGCCGATGCGGTGACCGCGGGCGCCGTGGCGCTCGAGGGAACGGCCTCGCTGGACCAGCTCGTGGGCAGCCTCACCCAGGTCCCGGGCCTCGGGCCGTGGACCGCTCAGTACATCGCGCTCCGCCTCGGCGAGCCGGATGCCTTCCCGGCGACCGACCTCGGGGTCCGGCGGGCTCTCGCCGGTCAGCTGGGTCGACCCGTCAGCCACGCCACCGTCAGGGAGATCTCCGCCGCCTGGCAGCCGTGGCGCGGCCTCGCTGCCGTCCACCTCTGGCTGGCCGGCGCCGCTCCGGTCCGCCCCGGTACCGTGGGGGCCTCGTGAGCCGCCTGACCTCCCCCCCGGGGCGCCCGCAGGGTCCCCCACCGGCGGGGACGGCGCTCCCCGGCGCCCCCGGGGAGATCCCCCTCGGCCAGAGGGCGGCCCCGATCCTCCGGCGGACGAAACCGGCGATCCCGGCGACCGGACCTGGGGGCGGCCGCTGGTCGGCGCGCGGGTGACCGTCCGGGGTGCCGCCGGCGGCCCGCCGCCGCTCGCCGGGCCGACCGGGGTGGTCGCGCTCCCATCGGCCGCCGCACGCGCCACCCGATGACCGGGCCACTGACCCCGCGTCCGTGCGACGGCCCCCGGCCCGCGCGCCCCCCGCAGCCGCTCGCTGTCAGCTCGCGCACGATCCAGCTGGGACTGGGAGGGCTCTGGCTGCTCGACGGCGCGCTCCAGCTGCAGCCGGCGATGTTCGGCCGCGGCTTCGTGTATGCGATCACGGTCAACGACGTGATGGAGCAGCCGACTGCACTGGCGCACGCCCTCACCTCGGTTGTGGGCATCGCCGAGCCGCACCTGGTGGTCTTCAACTCGCTGTTCGCCGCGACCCAGCTGGCGATCGGCCTCGGGATGCTGTATCGGCCGACGGTGCGGGTGGCGATCCTGGCGTCGATCGCCTGGGGACTGTGGGTGTGGATGTTCGGGGAGGGGTTGGGCGGGCTGTTCACGGGCCTGGCCAGTCTGCCGACCGGCGCTCCCGGCCCGGTCCTGCTCTATCCCCTGATCGGCCTGGTCGCATGGCCGGTCGGGCACCCTCCCGAGCGGCCGGGCCGGCATCGACGCGCGGGGTGGGTGGGCGAGCGGGGGGCCCGGATCGTGTGGGCCGGGCTGTGGCTCGGGGGCGCGTTCCTCCAGCTGCAGCCCTCGTACCCGTTCTGGATGAGCCTTGGGTCCGCCTTCGCCGCGAGCGCCGCGCCCGCCCCGCTGGCCGCCCTCGACCAGGTGGTGTGGCATCTTGCGGTCACCCTGGGAGAGCCGCTGACCGTCGGCCTGGCGGTCTGGGAGGCCGCGATCGGGCTCACGGTGCTGCGCCGGTTCCACTCCGCCCTGTTCCTGCGCTTGGGGATCGTCACCTCGGTCGTCTTCTGGGTGGCGGGCCAGAACCTCGGCGGGGTGCTCTCGGGGACCGCCACCGACCCGAGCTCAGGCCCACTCTTCGTGCTGCTGGCGCTCTCCCTGCTGCCGGCGGCGCGATCGTCCAACGAGCACGCGCGAGCCGGCTCCAGCGGCTCGCTGACCCCCGCCTGAGGGCGGGACGGGGGGCCAGAGTTCGCTGCGGGATCCGCGACCCGGACCGCCGGCTAGGTGTAGTGCCCACGGAGGTTGGTGACAGCGAGGAAGAGAGTCTCCGAGCGTAGGTGGAGCACTACCAGCCCCCACGCGGGAGACTCTCCTGCCCCACCCTAACCCAGGCGTGGCCCCGGCGGGCCGGCGCTGGCTCGGCGAGCGGATCGCCACGGACGCCCGCCCGATCGCCCACATCGCGGCGGAGATGGGGATCTCCCGGACCACGGC
>DATKRN010000007.1:0-27893 GCA_035532155.1 Verrucomicrobiia bacterium
CTCCCCGGGGCCACGGGGGGAGCTTGGAGCGCTCCCGCAACCGCAAACTAGCCCCCCAGCTCCTGCCGGACGATCTCAGCCTGCCCCTCTCCGGCCGCGATCCCGTCCCTTCTTCTACCCGTTACTGACCCACGCTCCTAGGCCCGCTCCCGGTCGAGCGGGTGCCGTTGGAGCCAGATGGCCCACTCGACCGGGTCGAAGGCTCAGCCGGTAACCGGCAGGATGTCGGCCCTGCTCGGCCCCTACGGCGCGGGGATGCAGAACCCGTACACGTAAAGATCGCCGGCAGCGGCAGACGTGTAGCCGATGGTCACCGTCCAGCTGGGTTGCGGCACCGGCGGCGGCAGCAGATTGGAACTGTCGGTCGGCCCGTCCACGCTGCCGGTGAGTCCCAGGGGGACCTGACTGGGAATGTCGTCGCCCCCGCCCGTGATCGTGTCGCCGGTCGGGCAGGTGGCCGTGACCGTCGTGACTCCCCCGGCGGTGGTGCGGGCGCCGGCTGCGTAGACGATCGTGTCCCCACTCGCCCCCGCTCGCCCCGTCGCCCCCGCGGGTCCCATCGGCCCGATCGGCCCCGCGGGGCTGATCGCCCCAGTCGCGCCGGTCGCCCCAGCCGGCCCCGTTGCTCCGGGCGCGCCCGTCACCCCGGCCGGCCGGAGGCGCAGCGCCATGAACGCGCGCCAGCTCGGTATCTGCACCTCGGCGCCGGTCGGGCACTGGTCCCGACCGTTCACGATCGACAGCGCCCGCGACCCCTGGTAGCAGGTGGTGATGATCGGCGCCGTGCTCTGGCGGGCCTGCGAGTGGGTCGCGGCCGTCACCGCGACCGCGCCGAGAGCCGCCGCCAGCGCCCGGCAGCCGCCGATCGCCGCGATCCGAAGTGGACTGAATCGTTCCTATGCCATGGGGGCCCTCCGCGAGTTGCTAACATGCTAGTAGAGTACTGGATATTGGACAGCAGCCCGACTGTACTGCGGCGATGACACGACCAGCCGCAACTCGGATCGCGCGGCGAACGCTGGAGGACACACGGCACCAGGCGATTCGCCTGCTCGAGCGCGGCCTGCATCCCGAGGCTGCGGCCGTCGCCGTGGGCTGCGGGCGCTCGACCGTGTACGGGTGGTGGCAAGCCTATCAAGTCGGCGGGTTGGCGGCGCTGCGGGTGCGCAAGGCGCCCGGCGCGCGGCCGAAGCTCACGCCCCGGCAGCAGGCCCAACTGCGGCGGTGGATCACTGGCAAGGATCCGCGGCAGCTGCAGTTCGACGTTGCTCTATGGACGCGGGATCTGGTGCGCACCCTCATCGCCGAGCGCTTCGGGGTCGAGATGTCCGCCCAGGGCGCGAGCAACTTGCTGCAGCGGCTGGGGCTGTCCCCCGAACGGCCCCTGGTCCGCGCCTACCAGCAGGACCCGGAACGGGTGCGGCGCTGGCGGGCGGTGGAGTTGCCGCGGATCCGCGCCGCCACCAAAGCGGCCAGCGGCCACATCTTCTTCTGCGACGAGACAGGCGTCCGGACCGATCATCACCCTGGCACCAGCTGGGGGGCGGGGGGACAGACCCCGGGGGTGCGGGGGACGGGGCAGCGCCGCGCGCTCCACATGATTTCCGCGATCTCGACCCGGGGCACGCTCCACTTCGCGGTCATCGAAGGGCAGACCACTGCCGACAGCTTCATCGCGTTCCTGCACAAGCTGCTCCACGACATCCGCGGCCCCATCTTCGTGATCGTCGACGGCCACCCGGCTCACACAGCCAGCAAGACCAAAGCCTTCGTCCAGACGCACCCGCGTCTGCTCGGCCTCTGCTTCCTGTCGCCCTACTCCCGGAGCTGAACCCGGATGAGTGGGTCGGGAAGTCGCTCAGGCCCGATCGCGGCGGCCGCTCTGCCGTGCGCGCCGTCGACGAGATGAGGACGGTCATCGAGTCGGGGATCGCTCGCCTCCAGACCAACCGCGACCGCGCGCTCGGGTGCTTTCGCGATCCCGATCTCCGCGACACCACGTCGTGTAGTGTCCCGTAACCAACTGGAAGGTTAGGCGAGCCGTGCCGTGGGCAGTCCGACCCGCTCCGCACCGTCCACCCGGTGGGGCGGTCGGCTCCGGGCGGTCCCGGGCGACCGGGAGCCGCCGGGCGGCTTGGCGCCGCAAGAGGCGGCCGGCCACCAGCTCGGGCGCGGCCCGAGCTGGCCGCTCGGCGGAGCCGGGGCCGGCCCGCACCCGCGGGCGGCCGATCGCCCGGCCCCGCCGGCGCGCATGCGGCATCCACCCTCGCCAGGATGCGCGGCTCCGGATCGGTGACGGTGCGCTGCGCCTGGGGCTCCGGCACGGCCCTCACCTGGGGGAGCGGAGCCGCGGCGCCGTGAGCGCTTGCTCACGCGGGGCCGGTCGTCGGGGTGCCCCCAGCCCAGCGCGAGATGAGCCGTATGACGCCCCGGTACCTGAGTCGGCTGGAGACGAGTGCTGGCGCTCGGCGGCACGCTCGAACCATGGTCGCGATGCCGCCCCGGTCGCGAATCGTCACACGGCAACGATCTCGATGAGGGTCTCGATCCCGGCAAGGTCCGCCGGATTGCGGGTGTAGAGCCGGGCCGAGTGAGCGTGGGCGGTGGCGGCGATGAGCAAGTCCATCACCCGGGATCGCGGCTGGCGCCCGGTCGCCGCCACGGCCGCGGCCAGGTGACCATAGCTGGTTGCCACGTCATCGTCGACGGGCAGGACGTCGAAGGCGCGCTGCAGGGCCGACAGCCTGCGCAGGCGCTCGGCGCGGACGGCCTGGTTGGCGGTGACGAGCACACCAAAATGCAGCTCGGCGAGCGCGGCCACACTGATGGCAAGCTCTCCTTCCAACATAGGCAGATCGGTGGCGATCAAGACGCTGGTGTCCAGGATTGCCTTCACGTCGGGCGCTCCCACGGGTTGGCGACCGATGGGTCGATCAGCTCTCGATCCCGCTCCCAATCCGGATCGGGCGGGCCGCTGAACACATCGGCGATGTCCGCCCACCGCTGCCACCGTTTCGGCGCGGCGGGCACCATGCGGGCAGCGAGCCGACCTGCAACCGTGATGTCGATCTCCTCCCCCGCTTCGACTCGGCGCACGAGTTCCGAGGCGTCCTGGCGCAGCTGTCGCAGCCCCACAGTTCCCACCTCGCGAGAGTAGCACACATGCTATCGTCAGGTCTGGCGCACCGCCGACCGGCCTCGCGCCCCACCTGCGGCCAGGGTCCGCAGGGATGGCCGCCGGGATCGGAGTCGGTGGGTCCGGGGCTCGAGGAGCCGATGCTCGTGGGCGCGCGGCGGGTGAGAGCGCGGACGCGGTCTCGCCGCACCACCCATGCGATGGGCCGTGCCCGTGGTGACTGGAAGCGTGCCGCGCACCCGGTGGGTCGATCCGCCGAGCGACGGGCGCCCGTCGGATCTGGTCCGACGTGTCCGGTCGCGGCCCCGCCCGCTTCGGTCGGACCGGAGGCGACCGGGCAGTCGCTGCGATGGCCTCCCCGACGCACACACGCGTTCGCCGGACTATGCTGGACGGAGCCGGGATGGCCCGGCGCGGCCGACCTCGGGCACGGGGGAGGGCTCCCTCGATGGTGAACGCAGTGGCGATCACGGTGCCGGCCCCCTTCTCGGGGGTGGACTCGGTGGGGTTCAGCGTCCGCTACCCGGAGTCCGATGGCCCCGGGCCGGCGCTGGGCGACGTCCCCATCATCGTCGAGGGGGACGCCGGCCCGATGCGGTCTTTGGGCCAGCGCCTGCGCCTGTTTCCCCGCCGCGAGTGGTTCGTGGACACCGGCGCCGTCGGCGAGGCCTACACCTGGACCGATCCCATCGCCCTCACCGACGAGGTGCTGGTGATCGCCTTCCGGGATCGCAGCAGCGGCCCGGGTCAGGCGGCGGTCACCGCCTGGCGCAACCACCTTGTCAACCAGCTGGTCCCGCTGGCGTTCCCCTTCCTGCGAGACTGCGTGCGCATCGGCCAGCTCCGACTCAGCCGCGAGATCGAGGTGGCGATCCGGCCCGAGGGTCAGCCGGCGCTCGCCCTCAGCCTGCCCTGGCAGGACATCGTCACCACCAACGGCACCTTGGTGCTGACCCAGCTCTGAGCGCCGGCCGGCGGGTCAGCCCGGGGTGGGACGCGGTCGGCGGGTGGGATGGGCGGTCGGCCTCGGGGTGGCGGTGGGCCGAGCCGATCGCTGGGGGGTGGGCCGGGGCGCCGGCGTGATCACCACAACCGACGGCTCGGGGCACCCGTAGGGCACGCTCGGGAGCACCACCGGCGGGCGCGGGGTGGCGCTCGGCCGGGGCCGACCGTGAGCGGGGGTGGGCCGCGGCCGCGGCGAGGGGGTGATATGGATCACGATCGGGGTCTCGGCGGGACAGGGCGGCACCACCGGGATCGGTGCGGGAGCAGTGGCCTTGATGATCAGCGTCACCAGAATCACCAGCCCGCCCAGCACCACCGTGGCGACGAACGTCACCGCCCCCCACTCCCGCCGCATCAGCCCCGGGTCCAGCCGCCTCATCCCTGACCCACCCGTCCGCGCCAGCGCTGCCACGAGAGCCAGCCGAGACTGCGCGCCTGCTGCTGCAGCCGCCGCGAGAACGGCGGCGGGGGCGGGCTGAGGTAGCGCTCGAGCGGTCGGGTCAGCTGCGCCTCGACCGCGTGCCGGAAGTCGAGGGCACCCCGGCCCGGGAAGGCGGTGACGATCCGGGCGAGGTCGTGGTGGCCAAAATGGCTGTCACTGGAGCCGATCGCGGCCCCGAGCGCCTCCCGGTTGGCCTGGTAGAAGCGGTCGAGGGCGCGGCCCCGGCCCCGGGTGGTGAGGCTGGTGTGGCGAAGCTCGACGCCGTCGAGGCGCTCGCGGGCGATCAGCCGGCGCAGCCCGGCGGGGGTCATCGAGGCGAAGTAGGTCGGCATGAAAGGATGGGCGAGGACGGCCAACCCGCCGCGGTCCCGGATCGCGCGGATGGTGTCGGCGACCGACATCCCCATCCGCACCGGCCCCTCCAGGAAGAGCCCGAGCACGTGCACCCGTGCGGGTGCGGCGGTGGTCACCTCCTCCCCCGCGACCACCTCGACCCCGAACTCCGCCCCGGCCTCCACCGCCTCAGCGACGCCGGCCACGGTGTCATGGTCGGTGACGCACAGGACGCCGAGCCCGGCCCGGCCCGCGGCGCGCACCAGCTCCCGGGGACTCACCATGCCGTCGCTGCAAGTGGTGTGGACGTGAGGGTCGGCGACGCCGAAGCCGGGCGGCGCCCCGGCGGACCCGGCGCCCGCCCCGCCCCCGGCCGCCGCTCCCGCGCTCAGCGGCTCGGGCCCGCGGGGGAGACGGGCGGGTCGGGCGCAGCCGCCCGGCCCTCCTCCCCCGCACCGGGCTCGGTCTCACCGCCCTCGGGCAGCGGGCGGCTGCGCTGGTTGAGGATGCGCAGGAAGTCCTGGGCGCGCGCCATCGCCTTCCAGCGCTCGGGGTAGAAATCCTCAGCCACCACGGTGCGATCGTCCAGGCGCCGCACCGAGACGCACCACTTGTTCAGCGCGTGGGTAACCTCGACCTCGAAGTCCCCCTCGACGCTCGGGTAGCGCACGGCGTCATCGCCGCGTCGCGGGCGTTGCATAGCCATCGCGGGTCCTGTGAGCAAGGGGGACGAGGGACGCGTGATCGCGCCGACAGCTGCATCTGGCGGGCTAGTATAGCGCGTCCCCCGGGCGCCCGGGACCCGGTCTGTGGTTTTGCCCCCGCCTAATCCCGGTCCCGGTTCGAGCGGTCGTCCCCCGCGCCCGACTGGCCGGTGGCGGAGAGCGCCGCCCGCCAGACCGGGCCCAGCCTGGGGTGGTCCGGCAGCAGCTCCACCAGGGTGCGCACCCAGCCCTCCAGGGTCCCCACGTCGAGCAGGCGCCCGCTGTACTCGACGCCGACCACCGGGCCGTCATCCAGGGCGGCGCGGATCCCGTCGGTGAGCTGGACCTCGCCGAGCGCGCCCGGCGGGGTGCGCTCGAGCCCCGCGAACACCGCCGGGGTGAGCACGTAGCGGCCCATCACGGCGAGGTCGCTGGGAGCGTCCTGGGGCGCCGGCTTCTCGACCAGGTCGGTGACCTGGTAGATCGGCCCCGCGCCCCTCACCGCGGCGACCCCGTAGCGGCCGATCTCGGAGGCCGGACAGCGCCGGAGCGCCACCACCGGGCAGCGATGGCGCTCGTAGGCGTCGATCAGCTGGCGCAGCAGCGGGGTCGCGCCGACGAACAGGTCGTCCGGCAGCAGCCCTGCCACCGCCGCCTCCCCCGCCACCAGGCTGGCCGCGCAGCGCACCGCGTCGCCCAGCCCCCGCGGCTCGGGCTGGACCACGACCTGGAGCTCGGTCAGCCGGTTGATGGCGCGGAGCTGCTCCAAGAGGACGGTCTCGCCGCGCGCCGTCAGCGCCTCCTCCACCCGGGGGTCGGCGGTGAAGTGCCAGGCGAGCGCCTGCTTGCCCGGTCCGGTGACCAGCACCGTGCGCCGGATCCCGGAGGCGCGCGCCTCCTCCACCCCGAACTGCAGCGCCGGCCGATCCCCGACCGGGAGCAGCTCTTTGGGAATCGCCTTGGTGGCGGGCAGGCAGCGAGTCCCCAGCCCGCCGGCGGGAATGATCACAGTCTCGATGGATGCCACCTGGTCGCCTCCCTGCGGGCCCTCTCCCCGCCGATCAGCGGCGGGGGCCCCCCTGCTTGCAGGCGACGCAGACGGTCGCCCAGGGGAGCGCCTCCAGCCGCTCCTTCGGGATCTCGGCGTCGCAGATCTCGCAGCGCCCGTAGCGGCCGGCGTCGAGCCGCGTGAGCGCGTGCTCGACATCGTCCACCATCCGCCGAAGCTGCTGGGCGGTGGCGCCGCGGTTGAGTCGATCGTGGGCCTCTTGGGTGAAGTCGCCGGCCCGCTTGCCGTACTGGATCGTGCGGCCGCCCTCGGCGGGCGCCGGGCGCAGGGCGTCCATCTCCTGGGTCAGCTCGTCCCGGCGCGCCTGGAGCCGGGCCCGCACCTGCGTCACCTCCATGCTCGCCATCGCCTGCGCCCTCCTGCTCCCACCCGCCGTGCATCCGCCCGGCGGCCGGCACCCGGGGATCGGGCCTCGACCCGGCCCCGCGGCCCGGGTCGGGCGGTCAGGCCGGCTCCGCCTCCCGAAGGCGCAGCAAGACCACCCCGATCACGAGTCCCGCAGCCGCCCCGCCGAGCCCGAGCCAGGCGGGACCGGGAACCTGCTCCAGGGTACGGCGGACGGGGGCCCACGGGGCCGGCGGATGGCTCGGGCCCGCCAGCGCGCGCTCGAAGAGGCGGGCCCGGGTGCTGGCGGACAAGGGCTCGGGGGCGAGCGCATCCACGATCAGCAGGGCGGTGTCCGCGATCGCGCGGGTGGTGGCGTCGGATAGCGGCATCCCGCCCTCCAGCCAGTCGGTGAAGGCGCGGGCCATCCGCCGCTCCTCGCGGCTCACCGATCGTCCCCCGGTCCCACCAGCTGTGCCTCGTCGAACTCGGGCCCGAGCCGCTGGCGCAGCGTCGCGGTGGCCCGGAAGATCAGGAGCTTGACGGCGCCCTCGCTCTTGCCCATCACCTGGGCCACCTCGGCGTTGCGCAGGCCGGAGCCGTAGCGCAACGCCACCGCCCGGCGCTGACCCTTGGACAGGTGGCGGAGCGCCGACCGCACCCGGAGCGCGCGCTCCCCCCGGACCGCCGCGGCCTCGGGACCCTCGCCCAGGTCGACGGCGGAGTCGGGGAGCTCGATCCAGCGGGGGCGGCGTCGCTCGCGGGCGAGCAGGTTGCTGGCGACCCGGTAGAGCCACGCCGAGTAGGGCACCCCGCGCCACTCGAAGCGCGCCACCTCCTCGAAGGCCCGCGCGAAGGTGGTCGCGGTGATGTCCTCGGCTCGCTCGCGGCTGCCGGTCTGGTGGTACGCGTAGGCATGGATGGCATCGACGTACTGGTCATACAGCCGGGCGAAGGCAGCTCGGTCACCGCCCTTGGCGGCTAGAACGACGCAGCGCTCCTCCTCCAGGCTCTCCGGTGTGCGGGGGCGGCGCCACGTCCCCCCGGCCGCCGTCGGGGCGACACCACCGGGTCCGGGCTCCACCTCCGACAAGTCGGCCTGGGCGGCCACGGTTACGGCCGCGCCCGGCTGGGGGACGGGAGCAGATCGAGCACGCGCCCCGCCGACGCGAACGCCTCGAGGGCACGGTCCAGCTGCTCGGTCGTGTGACCGGCGGTGACGATGGTCCGCACCCGCCCGGATTCCCGTGGAACGGTCGGAAACCCCAGGCCCTGGGCGAAGACGCCGCGCTCGCGCAGGGCGTCGGCGAGCGCCATGGCACGCTCGGCGCTGCCCACGATCACCGGGGTGATCGGCGTCTCGCTGCGCCCGCAGTCGAAACCCAGCCGCTGCAGCCCGGCCTTGAAGTGGTTGGTGTTCGCCCACAGCCGCGCCTGGCGCTCCGGCTCCGCCTCCATCACCTCCAGCGCCGCCAGGCAGGCGGCCACCACCGCGGGCGGATGGGAGGTGCTGAAGAGGAACGGCCGGGCCGCGTGGATCAGCAGCGTGCGCACCTCCGCCGGCGCCGCCACGTAGCCGCCCAGCACGCCCACCGCCTTGCTCAGGGTGCCGACCTGGATCAGGACCCGCCCCTGCAGCCCGAAATGGTCCACCGAGCCGCGGCCCTGGCGGCCGAGGACGCCGGTGGCGTGGGCGTCGTCGACCATCACGGAGGCGTGGGCGGCCTCGGCGCGGGCGACGATGGCGGGGAGCGGGGCGATGTCCCCATCCATGCTGAAGACGCCGTCGGTGACCACCAGGACCCGTCGCCGTCCCTGCCGCCGCGCCGATTCCAGCTGCGCCTCGAGGTCGTCGACGTCGCGATGCCGGAAGAGGAAGCGCTGCGCCCGAGTCAGCCGAATCCCGTCGATGATGCTGGCGTGGTTGAGCTGGTCGCTGACGACGGCGTCGGGCTCGCCCAGGAGCGAGCCGAGGACGCCGAGATTGGCCGCGTAACCGCTCTGCAGCGTCAGCGCGGCCTCGGTGCCCTTGAAGGCCGCCAGCCGGCGCTCCAGCTCCTCGTGGATGCTCTGGGTGCCGGCGATGGTGCGGACCGCTCCCGACCCCGCGCCCCAGGCGCGCGCGGCGGCGGCCGCCGCCTCGACCAGCGCTGGGTGGGTGGTGAGGCCGAGGTAGTTGTTGGAGCAGAGGTTGATCAGGCGATGGCCCTCCACCGTCACCTCCGCCGCCTGCGGACCCTGGAGCACCGCCAGCGGACGCAGCGCCCCCTCGGCTCCGAGGGTGGCGAGCTCGTCGCGGAGGCTGGCCAGAAGGTCGGTCATGGCAGGGGGTGCTCCCCAGGATAGATCAGCACCTTGCCGCCCCGGCCGGAGCGGGCGATCTCGAGCGCCTGCGCGAACTGGCCCAAGGGAAATCGGTGAGTGAGGATCGGGCCCACGTCCACCGCCCCCGACTCCAAGTAGCCGGTGGTGCGCTCCCAGGTCGCGAACTGCCGCCGGCCGGTGACGCCGAACACCGTCACCCCACGCATCACCACCAGGCGATCCAGGTCCAGGGTCACCTCGCCGAGGCCGAGGCCGAGCAGGCTGACCCACCCACCCGACGCCGTCACCGTGAGCGCCGCCCGGAGCAGGTCGGCGTCTCCCGCCATCTCCAAGACCACGTCGGCCTCGCCCCCGCAGGCGTCGGCGAGCCGGTCGACCAGGTCCGCTCCGGCCGACTGGGTGTCGACCACCTGGTCGGCGCCCATCGCCTGGGCCAGCTGGAGCCGCTCGGCCGAACGGTCGACCGCGACCACGCGGTCGGCCCCCTCGGCGCGCGCGATCCCCACCGCCGCGCACCCGATCGGGCCCGAGCCGGTGACCAGCACGGTCGCTCCCCGGAGCGGTCCCTGGAGCGCGGCATGGACCGCGTTGCCCATCGGCTCCTGGAACGCGGTGACCTCAGGCGACAGGGTCGGCGGCGTGGGCCAGCAGTTCCGAGCCGGGACCGCGATCGCCGGGGCGAAGGTGCCGTCGACGTCCACCCCGAGGATCCGGGTCGCCGCGCAGATGTGAAAGTCGCCGCGACGGCAGGGGCGGCAGACCAGGTCGACGAGGTGGGACTCGACCCCCACCAGCTCGCCGACGCGGGGCCGCTCGACCCCCGGTCCCACGGCGCGCACGCGCCCCGCCATCTCATGGCCCATCACCCGGGGCGGCACCACCCGGCCCGCGGCCCAGGGGGTCCAGTCCACCAGGTGCAGGTCGGTGCCGCAGATCCCCGCCACCAGCACCTCGAGCAGGGCCTCACCGGGGCCGGGCTCGGGGAGGGCCACCTCGCCCAGCTCGAACCCCGGGCCGGGGCGGCGCTTGACGACCGCCTGCATGGCTTGGCCTCCGCCCCGTGGGCCGCCGGCAGGCTGGGTCAGCCAAGGGGTCCCCCTCAGTCTAGGGGGGCCGGAGCCGGGCCTAGGCTCAGGGCGCGAGCCGCTCCGCCAGGTGGCGCAACCCCAGGGGATAGCGGTGGTCCGAGCCCCCGTGGCCGCCCTCGAAGAGCTGGAAGACCACCCGCTCCTGGCCGACCGCGCGCAGCGCGTCGCGGTAGGCCTGGGCGCCGCAATCGAGGAAGTACTCGTCGCGGGTCCCGGCGTCGATGTAGACGGCTCGGAGCCCAGCCGCGGCCTCCGCGCGCCGGGCGACCAGCCGCACCGGGTCCCACGCCAGCCAGCGCCCCCAGACCTCCTCGTCGAGTCGCCCAGTGGCGAGGTCGAAGGGCAGCCGCACGGTTCCGTCGAGGTCGGCCGAGTAGCAGGCCGCCATGCACCAGGCGTTCAGCAGCACGCCATCGGTGGGCCGGCTGAACGCCGGCCGGGCGCGGAAGTCCTGGAAGAAGCGCTGGTAGGAGCCGTCGTGCTCGGTCCGCAGGGCACGGACCACATGGGGGAACTCGGGTAGGTAGCAGAGCTCGAAACAGGCGTCGCCGGCATGGGTCGCCACCCCGCCGAACAGGTCGGGGCGCAGCAGGGAGCTCACCATCGCGCCGTAGCCGCCGCTGGAGTGGCCGGTGATGCCGCGATGGTCGGGGTGGGCCAGGGTGCGGTAGCGGGAGTCGACCAACGCCACCACCTCGTCGCACAGGTAAGTGTGGTACTGGCCGGTGGCGGGGGAGTCGAGGAACTGGCTGCCCCCGAGGCTGGTCCAACAGTCGACGAAGACGACCAGGCACGGGGGTACTCCGGGATCGGAGAAGAGCTGGTCCACCCGCTCGATCATGGTGGGCCGGAGCGCGGTGCGGTTGCGCCACATGTCCACCTGCCCGGTCATCCCCTGGAGCACGTACAGCGAGGCGTACCGCCGCTCCGGCTCGACGGCGTAGCCGGGGGGGGTGTAGACCAACAGCGGCCGCCGGGAGGGGTCGCGGAGCCGGTTGGGGGCCAGCGCCACGCTCTCGACCACGACCTGGTCGAGGGCCCCCCGCAGGGGAACGCCCCAGGGCCCAGGTCCCTCCCACTCCATCGCCGCACCCTACCCCATCCGCCCCGCCGCGCGTCCGGGCGCACGGGCTCAGCCGAAGAGCTCGGCGGCCAGCTCCAGGGTGTCCAGGTCGCCGGCCACCACCAAGGGGGCGAGCCGCGACTGGCGCCAGCGCGCCGCCTGCTCCCGGAGCCGCCCCCGCGGGCCCACCAGCGCCACCTGGTCCACCATCTGCAGGGGCACGGCCCGGGCGGCCTCGGCGCGGCGCCCGTCCAGGGAGAGGGCGTGGATGCGACGCGCGTCGGCCTCGAACCCCAAGCGGATGAAGACGTCGCGGTGGGAGTTGACCGCGCGCGAGCCCATCCCGCCGATGTAGAGCGCCAGCAGGGGGCGGACCGCGTCCGCCGCGGCCTCCACCTCGGAGCCCAGGACCAGCGGGACGGTGGCCACCACCTCGAACTCCTCGGGGCGCCGGGGCGCGCGAACCCCACGGCGAGCGCGGCCCGCTGCCAGTCATCGCGTTGGGGAGCGTAGAAGAGCGGCAGCCACCCGTCGGCGATCTCGGCTGCCAGCGCGAGGTTGCGCGGCCCCTCGGCCGCCAGCAGGATCGGCAGGTCGCGCCGGAGCGGGTGGACCGTGAGCCGGAGCGGGCGACCCGACCCGGTGCCCCCCGGTCGGGGCAGCTAATAGTGCCGCCCCGCGAAGGTGAGGGGAGCATCGCGCTAGAGGATCGCCACCACCTCGCGGGTGCGCTCCAGGGGCCGGGGAAACGGGGCGCCGTACCAGCCTTCCACCATCTGCGGACCCGAGACGCCGAGCCCGAGGACGAAGCGTCCCTGGCTGAGGTGGTCCAGGGTCGCCGCCGCCATCGCGGTGGCCGCGGGGGTGCGCGCCGAGATCTGCATCACCTGGGTGCCCAGCCGCAGCCGCCGGGTCCGGCTGCCCCACCAGGCCAAGGGCGTGAGCGCGTCCGAGCCGTAGGCCTCGGAGGTCCACAGCGAGTCGAACCCGAGCGCCTCCGCCCGCGCCACCTTCTCGGCCACGCCCCGGGGGGGCCCGGACGTCCAGTAGGAGAGCGCGAGTCCGAGCCGGACGCGCCCGCCGCCGCCGGGATCCGGTGACCGCTCCACCTCGGCGGCACCGTAGCATCCCGCCGGCAGCGGGCGGGCCCGGGGCCACCTCTCAGCCTGCTCTCAGGCACTCGCCGCCGCCCTGCGCTATGCTCGAAAGGAGCGGATCGCTTCGCACACAGCGTCGCTCGTGATCATGCACGGCGGGAGACGGACCGCGTCCCCGCGGTGATCGCCGATGGCGGTGACTCGTCCGATGAGTTGCTGTTTGGGCGGGTGCGCCATTGAAGTGGGTGGCGTCCGCCTGCGTGCACATCGACTCAGCATGGAGGTCAGCCGATGGTCAATCCGCAACTAGGACTCGAACCAGACCGCATCCCCGGCGCGCGCCGGCGCGCGCCCCGATGGGCGCGCGCAATCCCAGCCGCGGCGATCGCGCTCGGCCTGGCAGCGACCGCCGCGCTGGTCGGCGCCGGCATCTCCGCCAGCGCTGCCAGCGCCAACCAGGTGGTGCTGGCCACGAGCCCGGCGAGCGTGGCCGCGACCGGGGTCGCGACCGCGGCGCTCACCGTCACCGTCACCACTCCCGGCGGCACACCGGTGGCCAACGACACGGTCACTCTCACGACGCCCAGCGGAACCGCCGCCTGCGGCTCGCTCGCGGCGTCGACCCTCGCCACCGGCAGCAGCGGCAAAGCCGACGGCGTGGCGACCACCACCTACACCGCGTCCACCGCGGTGGGGTCGTGCACCGTGACCGCCACCGAGAGGGCCAGCGGCGGCAGCGGGACCGTGACCATCACCCAGACCGGGGAGCGGGTCGTGGTGGTCGCGAGCCCGGCGACGCTGTCCCCCAATGGAACCGCCACCGCCACCGTGACCGCGACGGTGACCGGGGCGTCGGGGCCGGTGAACGGGGACACCGTCCGGTTCTCGGTGAGCCCGGCCGCCTGCGGCAGCCTGCTCTCCCACAGCGTCAACACCGGCGCCGCCGGGAAGGCCCGGACGGTCTACACCGCGTCCACCGCGGCGCTCGCCTGCACCGTGATCGCGACCGATCTCAGTCACGGCGGCTCCGGGACCGCTACCATCGACCAGGCCACAGCCGCCGCCGTGACGGTGGTGGCCGATCCCCTCAGCCTGCCCCCCAACGGCACCGCCCACGCGACTATCACCGCCTCGGTGATCGGCCCCCAGGGCGTGGCGGTGGCGGGCGATGCGGTCGCCTTCAGCGGCCGCGGATCAGCCTGCGGCACGCTGACCCCGGCCACCGCGACCACCGGGAGCGGCGGCCGCGCTCACTCCACCTACACCGCCAGCACGGCGGCGGGCAGCTGCACGATCACGGCCACCGAGTCCGAGCACAGGCTCAGCGGGACCGTGACCATCACCCAGGCCGAGGCGGTGACGGTGACGGCGACTGTGACCACGCTCCCCGCCAACCGCACCGCGACCACGGTGGTGTCGGCCCGCATCGTGGGTCCCGGGGGGGCCGCCGTGGTCGGCGAGACCGTCGACTTCACCACCAGCGGCGCGGCCTGCGGATCGGTCAGGCCGACTACCGCCACCACCACCTCGGCCGGTCGGGCTGAGACCACCTACACGGCGTCGGGCGTGGCCGGCAGCTGCAGGGTGACCGCCACTGAGACCCCGCAGGGCACAAGCGGCAGCCTCACCCTCACCCAGACCGCCCCGGTCCCCACCGCCGGCGGCTACTGGGTGGCGACCGCCAACGGCCACGTCTTCCAGTTCGGGGACGCCGGCTTCTTCGGATCCTTCCCTAGCCACCACATCGCGGTGGGGGGAGTGGTCGCGATGGCCGCGACCCCGAGCGGGGTCGGTTACTGGCTCGCCACCGGCAGCGGCCATGTCTTCCAGTTCGGCGCCGCCGGCTTCTTCGGCTCCTTCCCGAGTCGCCACATCACAGTCGGCGGGGTGGTGGCGATGGCACCGGCGCCGGGCGGCGGCGGCTACTGGCTGGTCACCGCCACCGGTCACGTCTTCCAGTTCGGCGCCGCCGGCTTCTTCGGCTCCTTCCCGAGTCGCCAGATCCACGCCGGCGATGTGGTCGCGATGGTGCCGACCGCAAACGGGGGCGGCTACTGGCTGATCACCCGTGACGGCCACGTCTACCAGTTCGGCAACGCCGCCTTCGAGGGCTCCCCGGTGAGTCGGCACCTCCCGCTGACCGACGTGGTGGGGCTGGCCCCGATCCGCAGCGGGCAGGGCTACTGGGTCGTCACCGCCAGCGGCCAGGTGTATCCCTTCGGTCGCGCCTCCCAGGAGGGGTCGCCCTCGGCCCAGGGGGTATCGACCGCCGCCGTGATCGGTATCGCGGGCACCCAGGACAGCCAGGGCTACTGGGTCGCCACCGCCAGCGGCCAGGTGTACCCGTTCGGCGACGCCTCCAGCGACGGCTCCCCCGCCAGCCGAGCGATGAGCGGGACTCACGCGGTGGCGGTGGTGGCCCGGTAGCCGGAGCCGGAACCGGGGGACGGCCGGGTCGATCGCGGCCGTCCCCTCCCCAGCGGGCCCCCCCCGGCTCGGCATACTCCACGGCGATGGATCCGCCCGCCGCCTCCGCCGCCAATCTCACCCGCGAGGAGGCGAGGGAACGCTCCACCCTGGTGGCAGAGATCCGGTACGCGGTGGAGCTGGACCTGACGCCGGGCGGGGCGGGCGACCCGGACCACTTCCTCTCCAGCTCGACCGTCCGGTTCCGCTGCACCCGACCCGGGGCCACCTCATTCCTGGACTTCGCGCCCGGCGAGATCTGCGAGCTGACGCTGAACGGACGGCGGCTGGCACCTCCGTCCGCGGGTCACCGGGTGACGCTGCCCGACCTGGCCTCGGAGAACCTGGTGCGCGTGGTCGGGCGCTGCCCCTTCCGCACCGACGGGGTGGGCCTGCACCGCTTCCGCGACCCGGCCGACGGCCTCATCTACTGCTACACCCATTTCGAGCCCTTCGATGCCCACCGCGTCTTCGCCTGCTTCGACCAGCCCGACTGCAAGGCCGAGCTGACGCTGGGGGTGCGGGCTCCTTCGACCTGGTCGGTGATCGCGAACAGCGCGCTCGCCGAGCAGCCTGTGGCCGACGGCGACGCAACCTGGTGGCGGTTTCGACCAACTCCCCCGATCTCCGCCTACGTGTCGGCAGTGGTCGCCGGGCCGTTCCACAGCCTCGCCGCCGAGCATCACGGCCTGCCGCTGGGGCTCCACTGCCGACGCTCGCTGGCCCCCTACCTGGACCCGGACGAGCTCTTGGCCGTGACCCGCGAGGGCCTCGACTACTTCCCCCAACTCTTCGGCCACCCCTACCCGTTCGATCGCTACGACCAGGTGTTCGTGCCCGAGTTCAACGCGGGAGCGATGGAGAATGCGGGCTGCGTCACGGTCGCAGAGGGTTACCTCTTCCGTGGCCGGGTCACCGACTTGGAGCGCGAGAACCGGGCCGACACCCTGCTCCACGAGATGGCGCACATGTGGTTCGGCGACCTGGTCACGATGCGGTGGTGGGATGACCTGTGGTTGAACGAGAGCTTCGCCACCCTGCTGGCGCTGCTCGCCTGCACCCGCGCCACCCGATTTCGCGACCGCTGGCTGGACTTCGTCTCGGTGACCCACGCGCTGGCGCGCCAGGCCGATCAGCGTCCCACCTCCCATCCGATCGTGGCCGAGGTCCCCGATGTCGAGACCGTCCACCTCAACTTCGATCCGATCACCTACGAGAAGGGCTGCGCCGTGCTCCGGCAGCTGCTGGCGCTGCTGGGCGATGCCGCCTTCGCCGCCGGCCTGCAGCGGTACGTCGCGCGCCACCGGTTCGCGAGCGCCACCTTGCGCGACTTCCTGCAGGCGCTGGGCGAGGCGTCAGGACGGGATCTCACCCCCTGGTCGGCGCTCTGGCTGGAGACCAGCGGGGTGGCGACCCTTCGGATCGCCACCCGGCCGGCGGCCGAGGGGAGGCCGGCCGAGGTGGTCCTGGAGCAGGATCGGGGGGCGTCCCCCGGCCCGCTGCTCCCCCACCTCCTCGCCGTCGGTGCCTACGTCGAGGTCGACGGCGAGCTCCGCCTGGGCCGGCGCACGGTGGTCGAGATCGCAGGGGCCCGCACTCCGATCCCCGACCTGGGCGGGCCGCCGCCGGCGCTGCTGCTCCCCAACGACGGGGCCCTCACCTACGCCAAGCTGCGGCTCGACCCCGATTCGCTGGCGACCGCCCGGGAGCGGCTGGCCGAGGTGGCGGACCCGCTCGCCCGCACCCTGATCTGGGAGACGCTGCGCGACATGCTCCGGGACGCCGAGCTGTCGATGGGTGCCTACCTCGGCTGGGTCGAGCGCCACGCTCCCCGCGAGGCGCACCCGCGGGTGCTGGCGCCCTTGCTGCGCAACCTGGTGGTCGCCCTGGAGCGATTCAGCGCCCCCCGCCACGCGGCCGCGCATCGCCGCCGGGGGGCGCGGCTGGCGCGGTCGGTGCTGGCGGCCAGCCCGCCGGGCGGCGACCTCCAGCTGGGCTGGGCCCGGGTGGCGATCGTGCTCTCCGGGGGCAGCGGCGACGAGCAGGGGCGGCTCTGGCTCGAGGGCCTGCTCGACCAGCACCAGCAGCTCCCCGGGACCCCGCTGGACGTCGACCTGCGCTGGATGCTGGTGGCGCGGCTGGCCGCGCTCGGGGTCGCCGGCGCCGACCGCAGGGTGGCGGCCGAGCTGGACCGCGACGCCACCGACATCGGCCAGCGGCGGGCGGCCGCCGCGCTCGCAGGCCGACCCACCGCGGAGGCCAAGGCGGCGGCCTGGGCGGCGGTCACCCGGGATCCGCCCGGGCCGGTGGCGACCCTCCGCGCCACCCTGCGCGGCTTCCAGCAGTCGGAGCAGTCCAGCTGGCTCGCCCCCTACGTCGACCGCTACCTCACCGCCCTGGAGCCGATCTGGCAGAGCCGCGACCTGGAGACGGCGCTGACGTTCGCGAGCGAGGCCTTCCCCCGCCACGTGGTCAGCCAGGAGCTGTCGGACCGGCTCGATGCCGTGCTGGGGGGAGCCGGGCTGGCGCCGCCGCTCCGCCGCATCCTGGTCGAGGGTCAGGACGACGTGCGCCGGGCGCTGCGTGCGCGCGCCTGTGACGCCGCCGGCGGCGGGGTGGGCGTCTGACGCCCACCCCGCCGGGGACGGGGAGGCGGTGGCTCCTGGTCGGAGGGCGACGGCGGGGTGGACGGCTCGGGGGGCGCGGCCGCGGGGGCCGCGTCCTTGGTCGCGGCGGCGGCCACCGGGATCGGCGCGGGCGAGGCGGAGAGCGCCCGGTCGGCGGCGCCCCCATCGAGCCGGCGCACCCCGAGCAGGGTCTCCCCGCGGTAGTCGCAGTGGAACTGGAGCCCGGGCTGGCGCAGCATCGTCGGCAGGACGCGCGCGAGGTTGCGCACCATCTGCGGGTTGCGGGGGTCCAGCACCTCCCGGAGCGGAATCCAGCTCAGCTCGCCCTCGGCGCCCGCGACCCGGCCCTCCCAGCTGCGAAATCCCGCCCGCATGGTCACGAGGAAGACATGCATGCCGCCGGCTCGAGGACCGGCCGGGTCCTGCTGCGTCCACCAGACGGCGCCGATCCGGCGGAGCAGACCGAGGTCCTCCGCCCGCAGCGGAGTCTCCTCCAGGATCTCGCGGCGCACCCCGTCCTCGGGGCTCTCTTTGGGCTTCAGCTTTCCCCCCACCCCGTTCCAGCGCCCGATGAACGGGGCCTGGGTGCGGCGGAGCATGAGGACCCGATCCCGGCTGCGGCAGAACGCCAGCGTGTGTCCCAGCGTCGGCACCGCCGCCCGGCCCCGCCGCGGCGCGCTCAGGCTGTCACCGGGGGGGCCAGCAGGACCGGGAGCCGCTCCGCCACGGCCGCCAGCACCCGGCCCAGCCGGGCCGATGCCTCGGCGGCCACCGGCTCCAGCTCGGGCAGGGTCAAGAGGCTGAGCGGATCCACCGCGGTCACCCGGGTGCGCTCGGGGCCGAGCCCCTCGAGCACGACGTTGCAGGGGAGCAGCAGGCTGGCGGCGGAGTCGATCGTGAGCGCCCGGTGCGCCAGGGCGGGATGGCAGGCGCCGAGGATCAGGAGCGGGGCGCGCTCGACCCCGAGCCGCTCGCGGAGGGTGGCGGCCAGGTCGATCACGGTGAGCACGCCAAATCCCTCCGCCGCCAGGCAGCGGCGCACCTCGGCGTCGGCGGCGACCAGCGGCAGCGCCACCTCACAGCTCAGCCCGCGCACCCCCATCCGGCTCCTCCTTGCCCGCGGCCTCGCGGCCCCGACGGGTCGGCCTCCGCTCCTACTCCCATGGTAGCGAGAGGGCGCCGGGGCCACCGCGCCGGAGTCGGGGTCAGGGGATGATCTTGCGGATCGGCAGCTCCAGGATGTCGGTCGCGCCGTGGCTGCGCAGGCTCGGAATCAGGGTGTTGACCACCCGCTTCTCCACCACCGTCTCCACCGCATAGCCGCCCCCGGCGGCGAGCGGGGAGACCGTGGGTGCCTTCATCGCGGGGAGCACCCCCAGCACGCGTGCGAGGTCAGCCTCGCCGACGTTGAGCTTCAGCAGCACCCGACCCTGGGCGCGCAGCGCGCCCACCAGGATGGTCGCGATCTCCTCCATCGCCACGCGACGGGCGGGATCCCGGGCGGCCGCCGGCCCGGCGATCAACAGCACCTCCGACTCCAGCAGCGTCTCGATCACCTTGAGGCCGTGGGCGCGCAGGGTGGACCCGGTCTCGGTGACGTCGACGATGGCGTCGACGATCCCGGGCACCTTGGCCTCGGTGGCGCCGTAGGAGGGAAAGACCCGCATCGGCCGGCCCAGCCGCTCGAAGTAGGCCTGGGTGAGGCTGGGATACTCGGTCGAGATCCGCGAGCCCGGCTCCAGCTCGGCGGCCCGATTGGCCGGGTGGTCGACCGCCACCGCCAGCACGATCTTGACGCCCTGGCCGGTGCCGCTGCGAGCGTAGTCGAGGCTGGCCAGCTCGACCACGTTCACCCCCGTCTCCACCACCCAGTCGCGGCCGGTCACGCCCAGGTCGAAGAAGTCGTCCTCCACGAAGCGGGGGATCTCCTGAGGCCGCAGCAGCGAGACCCGTTCGATCCGGGCGTCGGCGATCCGGCCGTGGTAGTCGCGCGACGACCCGCGCCGCAGCGGCAGATCGGCCGCCTCCAGCAGCGCCAGGGTCTGCTCCTCCAGCGAGCCCTTGGGCAGCGCCAGCCTCAGCACGGGGTCTCCAGCTCGCGAGTGAAGCAGGAGCGTGTCCCCAGGTGGCAGGCGACGCCGACCTGGTCGACGCCCACCAGCAGGGTGTCGGCGTCACAGTCGGTGCGCAGCCAGCGCACCCGCTGCACATGTCCCGAGGTCTCTCCCTTGGCCCACAGCGCCTGGCGGGAGCGGCTGAAGAACCAGGTGCGCCCATCGGCGAGGGTGCGCCGCAGCGACTCCGGGTTCATCCACGCCACCATCAGCACCTCGCCGCTTTGGGCGTCCTGCACCACCGTGCAGATCAGACCGGCGGCATCGAGCCGCAGCTCCCCGATCGCCACCCGGGGGGGGGTCTCGACCCCCTCTCCGGTGGTCGCGCTCGCCTCTGTCATGGCCATCGCACCTCGATCCCCCGACTGGCACAGAACGCCTTGACGGCTCCGATCGAGAGCCGCTGATCATGGAATTGCGAGGCCGCCAGGACCGCGTCGGCGCCGGCGTCCAGGGCGGCCGCGAAGTGCTCGATCCGGCCCGCGCCGCCCGACGCCACCACCGGGATCGTCACCGCGGTGGCGACGGCGGCGAGCAGCTCCAGGTCGTAGCCGAGCTGGGTGCCGTCGCGGTCGATCGAGGTGAGCAGCACCTCTCCGGCCCCCCGCTCGGCGGCCAGGGCGGCCCAGGCGACGGCGTCGAGCCCGGTCGCGGTGCGGCCCGACTCGACCACCACCTCGAAGCCCCCGGGTCGGCGGCGGGCGTCGATCGCCACCACCATGCACTGGGCCCCGAAACGGTCGGCGCAGCGGCCCAGCAGGGCGGGGTCATGCACCGCCTGGGTGTTGACCGCGACCTTGTCGGCACCGGCCTGAAGCAGCCGGCGGACGTCGTCCACGCTGCGGACGCCCCCGCCGACGGTCAGCGGGATGCCGATCTGCTCCGCCACCTGAGTCACCACCCGGGCGGTCGCGGCGCGCGCCTCCAGGGTCGCGGTGACGTCCAGGATGGTCAGCTCGTCGGCCCCCTCCTGCTCGTAGCGCTGGGCCAGCTGGACCGGGTCGCCGGCGTCCCGCAGCCCCTGAAACCGAATCCCCTTGACCACCCGGCCGCGGTCGACGTCGAGGCACGGGATCACCCGCTTGGCGAGCGTCATCGGCCCACCTCGCCGCCCGCGGCGGGCAGGGACAGCGCCTGGGCGAGGTCGACCCGTCCCTGGTACAGCGCGGTCCCGACGATGGCGCCCTCCACGCCACAGGCCGCCAGCTGCTGCAGGTCGGCGAGGTCCGCCACCCCGCCGCTGGCGAGCACGGGCCGGCGGGTGGCGCGGGTGAGCTGACGGTAGAGGTCGAGGTCGGGGCCCGTCAGGCTCCCGTCCCCGGCGATGGCGGTGACCAGGTAGCGGGGGGCGGCAACCTGCTCCAGCCTCGCCAGCACCAGCTCCAGGGGCCCGGCCAGCTGGCGCCACCCGTCCACCGCGACCCGCCCCTCCCGCACGTCGAGCGCCACCACCACCCGGTCGCCGTGGGCGGCGACACAGGCGGCGACGAAGTCGGGGTCCCCGACCGCTCGGGTGCCCAGCACCACCCGCGCCGCCCCAGCCCCCAGGCGGGCGGCGACCGCCTCGGGGGACCGCAGGCCGCCGCCCACCTGGACCGCCACCGCCACCGCCCCGCAGAGCCGGGTCAGCAGGTCCTGGTTGTCGCCCCGCCCGAGCGCGGCATCGAGGTCGACCACGTGGAGCAGCGTGGCTCCCGCGGCAGCGAAGCCGCGGGCGGTCGCCACCGGGTCCTGCCCGTACACGGTGGCGCGGGCGGGATCGCCGCCGACCAGACGGACCACCCGGCCCCGGCTGATGTCGATCGCCGGGATCACCAGCATCGGGCCGCCTCCACCAGGCTCCGGTACAGGACCAGACCGGCGGCGCCGGACCGCTCCGGGTGGAACTGGGTCGCGAAGACCGACCCGCTGGCGCAGGCGGCAGCGAAGGGGGCACCGTGGCTGGACTCTCCCACCGCCGACGGCCCCGGGGGGACGGCGTAGGCGTGGACGAAGTAGAACCGGGTTCCTTGGGGGATGGCGTCGACGTAGGGATGGGGGGCGGTCCAGTGCACCCGGTTCCACCCCATGTGGGGCACCTTGACCGAGCCCCCGGCGGGCAGCCGGCGGGCCCGGCCCGAGAGCAGCCCGAGCCCGGGCAGGCTGCCCTCCTCGCTCCCCTCGTGGAGCAGCTGCATCCCCAAGCAGACCCCGAGGACCGGCCGGCCGTGGGCGGCGAAGTCGCTGATCACGCCGTCCAGCCCGGTCGCCCGGAGCGCGCGGATGCCCGTGTCGAAGGCGCCTACCCCCGGGACCACCAGCGCCTGGGCCCGGCGGGCGGCGGCGGGGGTGGTGACGACCTCGGCGCGTCCGCCGGCGCGGGCGATCGCCGCCGCCACCGAGCGCAGATTGCCGGTGCCGCCGTCCAGGACGGCGACCCGGGGGGGAGCGGTGCTCATGATCGCAAGGGGCGGGGCGGGACCATCGGGGCGAGACTCCTGGAGCAGGCGGCGGGGCGGATGGCCCCGGGGCGGAGCAACAAAAAACCCTTCGCGACCAGCGAAGGGTTGATAGCGCAGGACGGGCCCGTCGGCCTCCTGCGCCTACCGAGCGTGATGGGGGGTGGGACGGTGCGGGACGGGAGAGAGCATGTCGCCTGTCAGTGTACCGGGACGTCCGGGGGGCTGCCCTCGTCGGTGCCCGGCCGGCGCTGCGCCCGCGACGCCTGCAGCAGGCGGCGGCCGATCAGGATCAGCCCGGCTCCCGCGAGCGCCTCCGCCGCGGCCACCCCCCAGGCCACAGCGAAGCTCAGGTGAACGGCGAGCAGGCCGAACACGAGGGGGCCGATCATGCCCCCGACCCGCCCGCCGGTCTGCGTCACGCCAGTGGCCCGGGCGGGAGAGATCGAGTGGGTGCGCACCACCGCGAAGTTGAAGAGGCCGTTCCAGCCCCAGCCGGCGCCGTACGCGAGCAGGGCGCCGGCGACCAGCAGGGGGACCAGCCGGGTCAGGGCCCCGGCGGCGAGCAGCAGGAATCCGATCGCACCCACCCCGATCATCCCGGCGACGACGGGGAAGTGGCGGCCCTGGCGCCGATCGGCGAGCAGGCCGACGATGACGCGGGCGCCCAGGCTAGCGCAGCTGGCGAGGGCGGCGAGCAGGCCGGCGGCCCCGCGACCGATCCCCGCGCCGACCGCGGAGGTGACCAGGAAGGCGCCCAGCGAGGTGCAGGCCATCAGCGCCAGGCCGAAGCCGGCCGCCAGCGCCGCCAGTGGTCTCACCGGCTCGGGGCGGGGCCGGGGCGGGCGGGCGGCGCGCCGGACCGCCAGCGGCCGGCGGGGACGGGGCACCGCCAGGCTGGCCCCCACCGCCAGCACCGCGGCGACAGCGAAGGCCCAGCGCCAGCCGGCCGTAAGCGCCAACGAGGGCACCGCGAGGCCCCCGAGAAGCGCCGCCAGGGGCACCGCCGACTGCTTGATCCCGAAGGCCAGACCCTGGTGGCGGGCGTCGACGCGACGGGACAGGAAGAGGTTGGCGGCCGGCTGCACCGCGCTGCTGGCCACCCCCGCCAGGATCAGGGCCGCGACCAGCGCCGGCCAGGTCCGCACCACCCCCGCGACCAGCCCCAACGCCAGCGCGCTGACCAGCGCCGCCACCCGCATCACCCGCACCCCGCCCACGCGCTCGGCGAGCTGTCCGGCGGGGACCGAGGCGGCGGCCGCGGTGGCGTAGTAGCAGGCGACCACCAGGCCCAAGGTGGCGGCATTGAAGTGGAGGTCGGGGCGGATCTGCACCGCCAGGGATCCCACCAAGAACACCGGCAGGGTCACCACCGTGGACACGGCCACCGCCCCGAGGAGGTCGTGGAGGCCGCGGCGGCGCCCGGGAGGCGCCGCGGCCGGGGTCGTCACCTGGGGGTCCACCACCACCTCGAGCCATCCCGGGCGCTCTCGCCCACGGGCGTCGGGACCCGGTGCGCCGGCTCCCCGACGGGCGCCCGGGTGCCGGAAGCGCAGGGTCGGTGACGGCCCAGCCTACCGAAGTCCCGGCGCGGCGCGCGCCCACCCCCGGAGCGCGACCTCTGGGCGGTGGCTCAGTCCGGGTACGGCTGCCGCCGCCGAAAGTCGTCGGCGACCTGCTCCATCGTCAGCCAGCGCACCCCCTCGTGGCGGGACAGGTGGGCGATCACCCGCTCCAGCATCAGCAGAACCTGGGGGCGGCCGCTGACGTCGGGATGGATGGTGAGCGGGAAGACGGCGGACTCCATCTCGCGGTAGACCCAGTCGAACTGGTCGAGCCAGAGCTGCTCGATGTCGCGGGGGTTGGTGAATCCGTAGCTGTTGGGGGCCTGCTTCACGAACATCATCGGAGGCAGGTCGTCGAGGTACCAGTTGGCGGCGATCTCGACCAGGTCGACGGTCCCGCCCCGGACCAGGGGCTGCATCCAGCTGGCCGCGGGGCGACCGTAGTCGACCTTGGTCCAGCGATCGCCGCTGCGAGCATAGAAGGGCAGGAAATCGTGATAGCCCTGGCTGTTGTCATAGCGGAAGCCGTAGCGGCGAAGCAGCTCGGGGGTGGATGCTGACATCTCCCACCAGGGGGCCACGTAGCCGCGCGGCCGGCGGCCGCTGCAGGTTTCGATCAGCTCCACCGACCGAGCCAGCACCGCCTCCTCCTGTTCCGGGCTCATCGCAATCGGGTTCTCGTGCGAATAGCCGTGGGCGCCGATCTCGTGGCCCGCCGCCACCACCGCCGCCACCTGCTCGGGAAAGGTCTCGATGGAGTGCCCGGGGATGAACCAGGTGGTGCGCAGACCGCTGCGTTGGAACAGCTGCAGCAGCCGCGGGATCCCGACCTCGCCGGCGAACATCCCCCGCTGGATGTCCGAGGGCGAGTCCTCCCCGCCGTAGGAGCCGAGCCAGCCCGCCACGGCGTCCACGTGGACCCCGATGGTGCACTGGATCTCGCGCGTCATGGCCGGGGCCGAGCGCGCCGCGGGGCGCTCCCGCGGCTCACCCCGCGACCGGCACCGCACCCGCGGCGGGGGCCGGATCGGGGTGCACGTGCTCGGTGACCGCGGTGCCGGTCCAGCGCACGCCGGACCAGAGCCCGAGGTAGTAGAAGCCGAGCGCGATCACGGCGAAGACCAAAGAATCGTACGGGAAGGGGATCAGGTTGCGCCCGCCGAAGTCGGTGCCTCCCACGAAGGAGAGCACGACGATGGTGGCCAGGTAGGCTGGCATCCAGAGTCCGTACACGATGTCGGAGCGCGTGATCGGTCGGGTGCGGCGGTAGAAGTACGGCCGCGGCATGCCCACCGCCACCGAGGGGATGAGGATCCGCACCGCGGTCCACCCGGACCAGTAGACCATCAGGCTGGCGACCACGAAGGCAATCGGGCCGAGCACGGGCAGGAACGGCATCCGATAGGGGCGCGGCTCGTCGGGATTGCGCCGCCGGACGATGGCGCAGGCCAGCGGTCCGGGCGCAAGGAGAGGACCAGGGCGCTGGCGACCAGCGGAAAGAGGCTGGAGAAGGCGGGCAGGAGCACGAGGTAGATGCAGAGCACCCCCAGCACCAACCCCACCGACGCCACCGGGATCCCCTGGACGCTCATCCGGGTGAAGATCTGGGTCAGGTAGTTGGCGTAGCGCGCCATCGTGTGCGCCACCCGCGCCGCCCCCCCGAAGTAGATGTAGCCGTCCTTGGACGAAGCGATCAGGGTGGTCACGATGGCGATCAGCCCGACCAGCGCCAGCCCGCTGCCCTTGGCAACTGTGAGGAAGGGATAGGTGAGCGAGAGCAGGCTGCTCCAGCTGCCGTTGGGGAGCTTCATCCCGTGCCAGTTGATCGCCCCGGTGAAGGCGACGCTCTCCAGCGCGAACAGCACCAGCACCACGAACAAGGTGAGGATCACCGCCCGGGGGATGGTGCGGCCGGCGTCGTTCACCTCCTCAGCATAGTCAATCGGCTGGCGAAAGCCGCCGTAGCCGTAGACGGTGGCGGCCACCGCGATCAGCAGGCCGCCGCCGCCGAAGGAGGCAAAGCCGTGGTAGGCGGTGAGGTTGGAGGCGTCCAAACGCGTCAGCAGGGCGACGATGATGACGACGATGCCCACGATCGTCGCCACCGTGAGCACGTTGTTGATCTCGCCCATGAAGCGGATCCGCAGGCTGTTGATGAAGTACAGCGACAGGGTCACGACCAGCGCCACGATCACGCCCGTCCACGACAAGGTGGTGATGGCGAAGAGGCTCGGGACCCAGTAGCTGAGGTACTGGACGCAGGCGACCACGATCGACGGAACCGCCAGCGAATAGCCGATGAACGCCCCCCAACCATTGAGCACGCCGACCAGCGGCCCGCTCGCCCGGGCGGGGTAGTAGGCGACCCCGCCAGCTCGCGCCACATCGTCCCCAGCTCGACGTAGGAGAGCGCCAGGATCAGCATCATGGCGAAGGCGATGACCCAGGAGAGGATCCCGGCGGGACCGGCGTCCGCCAGCACCGAGGCGGGGGTGAAACCGATCGCGGGACCGAGAATCGCGCCGGTGGCGTGGAATCCTGGCCGCGCTTGATGTCACCGTGGGGGACCATGTGAGCCAGGGGCAGCCGCTGGCCCGCCTGCAGGCGACCGGCGACCAGCAGGCGGTGAGCCTTGCGCGCGCCAACCTGATCACCGCCTGGGCCCAGCTGGCCCAGCTTCTGCGCGGGCTCTGGCCGCAGCAGCGGCGGGCGGCGGACGCCGCGATCGCCCAGACCATGGTCCAGCAGGCGGCAGCGCTCTCCACCACGAGGACCGGGCAGGCGGGCCAGCTCGCGACAGCCCGGTCCCAGGCGGCCACCGGCCTGCTCCAGGCGCAGCAACAGGCGCGCGGCGCCATCGTCCAGGCGCAGAATGCCCTCGTCGGCGCCCGGCTCACGCTGCGGGACGGGCAGCAGTCGCAGGCGGCCGACGCCCACGCGGGCCGCGCCGCCCTGGGGCAGGCCCGGCTCCAGCTGCAAGCCGCCTAACAGGCGGTCGGCGCGGACCTGCAGACCGCGCTCCAGGACCGGGCCACCCAGCAGATCCAGGTCACCCAGGCGGCCACGGACGTCACCGCTGCCGAGCAGCAGCTCCAGGCGGCCCGGCAGACCGCGCTCCAGGACGCAACCAGCACCGGCACCACCGCCGGCCAGGAGCAGGCGCAGCTGGCCCGTGTACCGCCCCTGATTTCCTGGACAACGGGACGCGGCTAATGGTAGCGAGGGTACAGGTGGTCACGCGGCTTGCTCCGCGGTGAGCGCCAAGCGCGCCTCGGCCGGCGTGCGGTGCTGGTGTTTGGTGACCAGCCAGGTGGCGTTGTAGGCGGTCTTGAAGGCATGGAGGCCGTCCAGGAGGTCCGCCACGGTGGCGAAGCGGTGGACCCACAGCAGCTGTTCTTTGAGAGTCCGGATGAAGCGCTCCGAGACTCCGTTGCCCTCAGGCTCCCGGACGTAGGCAGGGCTGCTTGCGATGCCCAGGAACCGCAGCTCGTCCCGGAAGTAGTGGGAGCAGTACTGGCTGCCGTTGTCGTGCCGTAGGGTGAGCCCACGGGCCACCTCCTGGGAGTAGCCTCCGAAGTGCTCCTGCACGCCCTGGTGGAGTGGTTCCAGGGCCTCGAAGCGAGTTCCCTTGACGGCGGCGTGGATGCCGATGCACTCCTGGGTGCAGTGGTCGACCGCAATGAACACCGTGGCCTGGCCTTGAGCTAACGTCAGAACTTGTGGAAATTGATCCGGGCCGTCGGCTGACCCCAGGGAAAGCGACGGCGTAGCCTTCCAGGCAACGAACCATCGGAGGACCCGCTGAAACGGGTCAGCACGGGAGGCTACGCCGTGTCTGCAAAGTATCAGATTCTGCCGCCCACCGCACCGGTCCCGGCGCCCGGGGACGTGCTCGAGGCGGTCGTCCGAAGGGGAGCGCAGCAGCTCCTCCAAGCCGCCCTGGAGGCGGAGGTGGAAGAGCTCCTGGGCCGGTCCCGCTACCAGCGGGTAGCGGAGTTCCGGGGCTACCGCAACGGCCACCTGCCCGAGCGCACCATCGGGGTGGGCATGGGAGCGGTGGAGGTCCGGATCCCCAGGGTGCGGGACGTTCCCCTGGA
>DATKRN010000008.1:0-13062 GCA_035532155.1 Verrucomicrobiia bacterium
GTAGCGCAAGCCGTGGCCTTCGGGGGACTCCTCAAAGGCCACCGCGGTGGCCGGGTCCCCGACGTGGAGGTAGAGCACGTCGGCGTCGGCGTCGTAGGCGACGCGGTCGAAGGTGGTGTGGCCGATGGTGATGTTCATGGCTGGGATCGACGGGCGAAGGCGGTGATGCAGCGGCCCCCCGCCGCGTCATAGGCGACGATCACCTTGAGCCAGTGGCTGGGGCCGACGCCCTCCCGGTAGTACCACACTTCGCCCGCTCGGCGTCCGGGGCGTCGGAGGGTCGGGGTCTGGATGGTCTGGAGCACGGCGGCGTGGTGGGGGCGGAGCTCGGGATGGCCGGTGGTGATGTGGGTCCATCGTTCCGCCGTGATGACGACCGGGCGGCCGTCCGGATCCTGCACGGTGGGGGGTGGAGGCGCCGGGGACATGGGGCGGCAGTGTGGCAGCTCCCCTGGGGGCGTCCCGCTCCGCCTGCCCTACACCGCATCCGGGTCGGGCTTCTCCGGGCAGGACCCGAGGGGCCCTGGGGGTGGGAGCCCGGCGGCGAAGGGCCCGGGGTCGCCGGGGTCGATGCACACGACCTGGATGGGGGGGGCCGCGCCGATGAGGACCCAGGTGGTGCGGGGGGCCCGGTGCCGGCGAGGGTGAGGAAGCTCGCGGCCCGGTGGCCGGGTCCCAGCGCTCGGCGGCCTGGCGGAGGTCCTGGAGCGCCACCAGGGTGACAACGCTGAACCGCGGTGTCTCATGGTGAGACACGACGGTTTCGACGCGGCCGTGCATCTGCGTGCCGAGCGGCCCGGCACCCGAGGACGCGCCCCATGGTTTCACTAGCCGGGGCAGATGGACGCCTGGGGTTCGATGCAGGCCCAATGGTTCCAATAGCCGTAAAAGAGCCTTGGGGGGGTTTGCAGTCGATCACGAACGGGGTGGAGGGGGGGTGGTGAGGAGACCGGGGTGGGGGTGGGGGTCGCGACCGGGTACGGGACCGGGGCAGTGGTCTCGTCTCCAGACGGGTCCGTTCTCGATGATGCGTTGGGGACGGGCCGGATCGGGGAGCACGGTGACACGCTCCTGGGCATCGCAGAGCGGGGGGTCGGGGTCGAGGCAGGGGAGGAGACCGGGGTGGGGATCTCCTCTCCGGGTGCGTCCGTTCGTGAAGATGCGTTGGGGGAGGGCCGGATCGAGGAGCCCGCGGGAAGCCTCCATGGGAGGCTCAGCGCGGGGGGGAGGGGCAGGTGAGCGAAGGGTTGTCGGTGGGCTTCTGGGCTTCGCCATCCGCGTCGTGAGCCTGGTGGCAGCGGCCACGAGCAACTCCCGGTAGGCGTCCGGTGCCGACCCGTGGCGGTGTCGCCATCGCCTGCTGGTCCGGCCCGGCGGTCCGGGTGCGTGGGTGGCAACGGAGAGCCGAACGGCCGCCGCCGCGACCCCGCCGCTGACGGGAGCGCCCCCGTAGGGGGTCATGCGGCCCCGAGCCACGCGGACGCTCGCGATCGCGAGGTCCGGTTGAGTCTGGAGTGGCTCGCGGGCCGCCGGGATCCGGCGGCGAGCCCTGGCCCTCCCCTCGTCCGCTCGGGTGTCCGCCTCCGCGTCCGGACGGCCCCGCCGGTGCTGGGGTGGGGCCGGCTCCCGGCGAGCACCCTGCCGGTGGGCCGAGCTCGGGGGGTGGCGCCCTCGCTGCGGGCTTGGTGGGCCCGGTCTATCCGTGGGCACCCTGACGGGGGTGCCAATGTGCCCTGCTCGACCACCCCGGTGTCGCCGCCGAACGCGAACGCAAGGGGGGAGAGGGCCATGGTCCGGTGGCGAACGGACCGGGCGGGCGCCTTCTCCCCGGCCTCCAGGGGCCACGTCGTCGTCGGCGCCCAGGTGATCGTGGCCGCGGCGGTCACGCCAGGCGATCCCTCTTTTGGACAGCGGCTCGGGTTGACCGCCGGAGAAGACGGCACCCCTGGCGCCGCGCTGATCGGGGCGTGCGCCTTTCCTACAGCCGCCCCGGGGCGGGCCGGAGCCAGGCGGCGAACGGCGGGGTGCGGTCCGGGTCGATGAGCTGGACCTGGACGGGCGGGTCGGCGCCAGTGAGGACCCAGGCGGAGCCGGGGGGGCCGGTGCGCCAGGCGGAGGCCGGAAGGATGGGCTGCTCGACCCAGCCGTGCTGGGTGCTCTGAGTGGTGGTCTCGTCCACGCGCCACCAGGGGCCGGGGGGCCGCGAGCGGCTGGTGCTGGTGGTGGTCTGGGGGACCCAGGTGCGGCCGACCAGGGTCTCGAGGGCCTGGAGGGTCTCGGCGTCGGCGAGGCCGGGGAGGAGGACCTTGGTGCCGGCGAGGGTGAGGAAACTGGCCGCCGTGGCGGGGCCCCAGCGTTCGGCGGCCTGGCGGAGGTCCTGGAGGGCGACCAGGGTGACGACGTTGCGGCCGCCGCCCTCGGCGAGCAGGCGGGGGAGGGCGGGGAGGGGGCAGATGGTGGCGGCCTCGTCGAGGGCGAGCAGCCAGGGGAGGGGGAGCGCGCCCTCGGCGTCGCTGTGGGCGCGGGCGGCCTCGCGGACCTCCTCGACCAGGCCGACCACCAGAGGGGCGCCGTCGGTGGGGGCGTCAGAGGGGCTGACGACGTAGACGGTGTGGGGGCCGGCGAGGAAGACGCCGGGGTCGAAGGGGACGACGGGGGTGGCGTCGGCGGCAGCGCAGACCTGGGCGGTGTCGAAGGGGGACAAGATGCCCTGGGCGGCGGACCAGATGCTGCCGCGCTCGCGGTCGGGGGTGCGCAGGAGGCCGGCCAGCACGGCCTTCGCCTGGGGGGCGGTGGCGAGCGCCTGGGCGGGCTCGGCGCGCTGGGCATGGACCCAGGCGCAGACGGTGGCCATGTCGCGGTCCCCGCAGGCGGCGGCGTGGAGGCAGACGGCAAGCAGCTGGGTGGCGCGGGTGCGCCAGTGGGTGGCGTCGGTGACCCCGCGGCCGGTGTCGACGGCGAGGGCGGCGGCGCGCCGGCGGGCGACGTCCCAGTCGCGGCCGCCGTGGAGGGGGGACCAGACGAGCCGGTAGACGCTGGGGGGCAGGGGGTCGACCACGCCGAGGGGGTCGAAGACCCAGCAGATCCCGTGACGCCGGCGGGCGGCCCGGGTGGCGTCGAGGACGTCGCGGCGGGTGGAGGTGACGAGGACGGGGCCGGTCCAGGCGGCGACGTTGGGGATGAGCACCCCGCGGGTCTTGCCACTGCGGGGGGGGCCGAGGACGAGGGTGGCGGCCTGGGGTGGGGCCATCTCCCACCCATCGAGCCCCCAGCCGCAGCAGACCTGGTCGGGCGGGGGCTCGCCGTGGGGGCCGCGGACGCGGACCCGGGGCGGGGCGGCCCAGCGGCGGGTGAGCCACCACCCGCCGGCCCCGACGACGACCCAGAAGCCGGTGTTGGCCGGGTCTCCCGCGGGGCCGCCGTTCAGGAGGAGGGAGGCGGTCGCGAGCCCGAGCCAGACGAGGGCCAGGGTGCGGCGGCCCCAGCGCCGGACGCCCCCGGCAGCCGCGCGGCCGGCGTGGATCACGGGGCGGGGTCACGCGCGGCGCGGGCGCGGACGGCGGCCTGGACCCAGGCGGCGAGCTCGGGGACGGGGACGGGGTCGTCCCAGGGGGCGTCCGGCGGGGGGTGGCGGCCCTGGTGGGCCAGGAGCGGCTCCCCGTCGCGCTGGAGCCCCGCGACCCCGACCGCCCACCACTCGGCGGCGTCGCGGGGGGCGGCGCCCGGGGCGTAGGCCTGGGTGCGCCAGGCGGCCAGGGCGGCGAGGCGGGCCACCAGCCACCCGTGGGTGTACCAGCAGACGGGGACCTCGATGCCCTGGGCCTGGAGCCGGGTGACGAAGGCAGCGCAGTCGGCGTAGGCCGGGGCCAGCTGGGCGGCGGGGAGCTGCTCGAGGTCCCAGGGGACGGGCGGGGGCAGCTTCGCCAGGGTCGGCGCCGACGCGGCAGTGAGTTGGGTCCTCGGGCGGGCCATGCAGCGGCTCCCAGCGGCCCACCGACGACCTGCAACGCCGAGGACCGCCCACCCGGCCAGGTGGGTGTACGGCAGGGCCGGGCCGACGTCAAGAGCCGGGCCCTCGCCGAAGGGGCGAGGGAGGCCTACCGGTCCTGCTGAGGAGGAGTCGCTGGCGTGATCTTGCCCGCCGAGGGCCCCAAGCCCTTCGAGAGCTCAGACAGTCCCTCGGAAGTCTTGATTGGTACCGTGGTAGGCACGACAAGCCAGCCGGGCTCATCCGGTACCGGCGAGGGTCGCTGGGTGTGCGTCGAGCTGGCCTCTGCCATTGCCCCTAATGTACCACCGGCAGGTAGACGAGGCTTCCGATCGCCGTGATGCCAAGGGCGATCAGGCCCACCCAGAAGAAGTTGCGCTTCCAGCCAGTGACGATTTGGTCGTTCATCCCAATACTCGCGAGGAGCGCCTCATACATCGCGAACCGCATGGCAGCGGACGAGTCCGCGACGTGCTTCTGATAGAACTGGCGCAGGTCAGGGCCAGACTTCACTTTGCGATTGATTGCTGAGAGGATCAGAAAGACCACGGAGACCACAAGCCCTACTACGGTAGCTGGCCAATACCTGTTGAGGGCGTTGTGGGTCGCGATGACGAGGCCAATACCGGCGAAGTTGGCAGCCACGATTCCTAGTGACTTGAGGTTCTGGGCATCGATAGTGGCCAGTTGCGCGTCGAGCTGTTCCCGTGCCTCACCGATGACCATGGAGAGAAGGGTCGCATAGTCAGTCTCCCGGGTCTTGACCACAGAGGCTCGACCAGCTGCAGCCCGTTCCTCGGCTTGGAAGAAGTCATCAAGAGTGACGATGCCACGGTAGGCACGGATCCCACGACCCGGAGTGAGTTCCCACCGCCTGTGCCACGACCGCTTGCGAGTCATCTTCATCAAGGCCCAAGATGTTCGCCAATAACCGCTCCATCGTGATAACTGATCCTCCACCCAGACGTTAGGCAGGCTGCGGAGAAGGGCGAGGACACGACGGCTTGATCCCACGGCTTTAGCTTTGGGGATCTCCGAGCAAGCGGAGATCATATCGCCTGAACTGATCCATGCTCGTCTGGATCGAGTCGATGTCGCGGGCTGCACCTGATGTTCGCGCTCGATCGAGAATCGCAGTACGCAGAGGAAGAGCTGGAGATCTGGCTCCGCATTGGCGCAGGCGGTCAGGCCACGAAGCGTGACGGCGAGGATGCCCTCGGGAAGGTCAGGACCTGAGAGCTGGGGGTGGGTAACAAGACCGTCGGGCATCTCCGCCAACACGCACACGAGGTCGCTCCCCTCTCGGTCGAGGACTCGATCGACGTACCCGATAGGCGGCCATCTACTATGCTGCCAGAAGGCATCGTAGGCGACCTGGAGGACGCGCTGCTGGGGCGCCGTCAGGGGGACCCCGGAGGCAGCCGGACTGGGTGGGGCATCCAGCGCGCGCTCGAGGGCTAGGCAGGCAGCGTTGAGAAAGCTGCGGGACCTGCGTTGCAGGTCCACTTCTGTGGGTGCGATCGTCATTCCGTCTGGACCCCACTCGGGCTGCAGCCACCGCTCGGCGTGACGAAGCTCTTGGCGGACCACATGGTCGGCGGCGAACCGCTCGGCCAGTGTCTCCCGGCTCTTGCGGTCCCATTGCACGACTTCCCCGAGCGGCAGGGTTCCCACGGTCAGCCAGCGGCGGCCGGTGGCGATGAGCTCGGCGAGGCGGGACTGGAACGGGGCCAAGTCGGCCCCGTCACGGGGCAAATTAGCCGTGGCGTCCGGCGTCATCACGTCAAGTGCGGGGCCGTGGTTACGCGGCTGCGGCGCGCCAGCTGCCGTAGCGCCACCACGTGACTGGAGCCCCGATCCGCCCCATCCGCCGAGCGCAGCGGGGGCACCGGGGTGGTGTCATCGCTGCGTGAGCCGCGCTCGACAGCCTGAACAGCGTGGCCAGGGCGCCGGGCCGCGGCCCGGCGCCCTGTGTCCTAAACCGGGCCGGGCCTACCCGCGTTGCGCCCACCCCGCCTCTTGGGTGCGCCTTCAATGCAGGCTGCGGGTCAGCGATTCGGCTAGGCGGAGAGCAGGCGCCAGCCGGTCGTCACAGCGTCGATCGTGTGGACCGCGAACGCGACCATCTGGTAGACGCCGACCAGCCAGTGCCAGAGCGCCTGGAGGAAATCCGTCATGTGAGCTACAACTCCGAAACTGTCCCGTGGTTACTACTGGGGTGGAATCGCCGAAAGCGCGACCTACGCGAGGCCGATCGAGGCGACAACCGCCCGGCGGAACTGCCGGGTAGTCGGATGCCGCGCGAAGCCCAACCAGGCGAGGACTGCCACGGCGAGGAGGATCATGTGCCAGAGCTTCCGGATGAGCGTCACTTCACCGCCTCCGGACCGGTCGACCGGCCCCGGCCGGACCGTTGTCAGCGAGGCCGATGATGGCGCATAGGGCGCTCGCCAGCACTGCGGCCGTGTGGGCGTCCTGCCAGCGCTTGCTGGTGACGCCGTGCACGGTCACGAGGGTGCCGACCAGGCCGCCAAGAGCGCAGAGATCGCGACGTCGCATCGGATATCTCCTCCGAGGCGTCAGGGCCTCGGTGTCTTCAGGACCCAATATGCCCCGCGGCAGTCGGCCGGGAGCGGCGGGAAGGTGTGGCCCGCCACGTCCGTGCTCCATTGGTGGCTGCACGAGGCGTCGCATTGGTAGAACCCGCTGACGGGCACCGTCTGTCCGGGCCGGAACCGGTCGCCGATCTGGGCCATGTCGAGGCCTCCGTGGTCCGCGGATCCGCTGATGCGCGGATTGTAGCATGCAGCGTGCCGTCGGTGGTCCCCTGCCCTCCCGCCTCCCCCACCCCCCGCGGGGGTCAGTTCGGTCCGAGGTAGATGAGGCGGACATGCGCGGCCGCCCGGGACACGTGGAAGGCAGTCGCCGCCACCGCCTCCCGGTCGGTGTCGGCAGGGGCCGTGGCGAGGACCGTCCGGCACGCCCGCTGAGGCATGAGGAGGGCGCTGGCGAAGTAGGCCGCCTGCCACTCCATCCAATCGGCCGTGGACCCAGGCCGCTCGATCGCCCGACGCAGACAGCGTACGGGACCAGGTCTGGCTGGATCAGGAAAGAGCTCCGCCGGAGGTTCGGCGGGCCAGAGCGCGTTGTGGAGGTCGACGTGCCCCAGTTCGTGAGCCAGGGTCATCCGCTGCCGGGTCTCCCGCCGGGCGTCGTCCAGGGTTCTGGACACCTGCACGGCGGGTTTGCCGCCGGGTGCGAAGTAGGTCACGCCCTCGACGTCTGAGCCCTCGTCAGTGAGGTCCGCATAGAGGTCGAGATCAGCCGTCCGGCTCTCCACCAGAGCGACGAGGTCGTTCGTGGTCAGGGGGTACGCGACCTGGCCCCTGCGGCGCTGGAGGAACGCTTCGACGCACTGCTCGGCTCGAGCATCCAGTTCCTCGGCCTCGAAGTGGGGCCGCTGGGGGAACCGGCCGGTGGGATCTCGGACCCACCTCATCGGGGCGCGTGGGACTGATACGTTCGCCGGAAGGCCTTGACGGCGGCGGCGACCCGGTCGCGGCTGGCGTCCCCCCTGACAATGTCCGGGGGGACCTGCCCGACCAGGAAGTGCAGGCTATCGGGGTTGAGGTCGAGTTCGCGGGCGAGCTGGTCGAGGACGTACGCACTCGGCTCCCGGCGGTCCCGCTCGATGTCGTTGAGGTACTGCGGCGAGATGGCGATCCCATCCTCTTTGAGGGTTCGGGTCGCCAGATCCTTCTGCGTCCACTCCCGCTGCTTGCGCGCCGCCGCGATCGTCTGGCCAAGCGTCATCAAGGGCCTCCATGCTTTGGCCGACCCGCTGATCCGCATAGTAGCCGGGTCGGGCTCGGTGTCAAGGGTAGCGGCGGTCGCCCCCCGCGCTCGGCGAGGATAGTCAGAATGCCGGACGGGACCATCCGGTTTAGAAGGAGGAGCGAGGCATGAGTTCGAGACTTCCGTGCATCCATGTCGAGTCGAACGATCGAGGTCTCCACGAGGTGCACTACATGGGGATGCACGACGGCGACAAGAATGTCGCCTATGGGGAGGGGACAACCCTGGACGAAGCAAAGCAGGCTTTGGGAAAGCAGCTAGCGGAATTCGACCCAGGCAAGCTGGTGGAACCAGGGAGCCCACCACCGGCCCCAGAATCCGACTCCGTGAGGGTAGAGGCGGATGCCAGGATCCGAAGGGAGCGAGAACTCATCATGGCGGATCCCGCCAACGCCCTCGACATCCGCGTGACAGTCCCAAATCAGAAAGGGCTCGAGAAGGAGTTGGCACGTCGCAAGGCCAACTGTTCGCGTTAGCCCGCGGGACCTGGCCGCAGCGCTCTCGCAACACAGTAAAGTAGCCTAAACGGTCGTTTACGCTACTATTTCAAGATGGCGGCGAGTTCACTGGTGCCGGTCGTTGGCTACGCCCGCGTCTCCACCGCTGAGCAGGGCGACTCCGGATTGGGACTGGCCGCCCAGGAGGCGACGATCCGCGCCGCGTGTCGGGCCCGCGGCCTGCAGCTGCTCCGGATCCACCAAGACGTCGCCTCCGGCGGCAGCCTGGGCGGCCGGCCGGAGCTCGCCGAGGCGCTGGCCACCGTGCGCAGCGGAGGCGCCGCCGCCCTGGTGGTCGCCAAGCTGGACCGGCTCAGCCGCTCGGTCCATGACTTCTCCGGGCTCCTCGAGCAGGCGCGCCGCGAGGGCTGGGGCCTGGTGGTGGTCGACCTCGGCGCCGACACCATGACCCCGCCGGGCGAGCTGGTCGCCAACGTCACCGCCTCCACCTCCCAGTACGAGCGGCGGATGATCGGGCTCCGCACCCGCGAGGCCCTGGCCGTGAAGCGGGCCCAGGGCGTCCGGCTCGGCCGGCCACCCGAGGTGGCGGCAGAGACGGCCGCGACCATCCTCCGGCTCCACCGATCGCGGTGGAGCGCCACCGCGATCGCCCGCCAGCTCGAGGATGAGGGCGTCCCCGCCCCCCGCGGCGGCCCCCGCTGGCACGTGGCGACGGTGACCCGCCTGATCGCCCGCAACGGCGGGCGTCTCACGCGAGGCCGGCCGCCCAGATCCTCCCGGTCTCGCACAGCCCGTTCAGAGGCGCGTAGAGGATCGTAGCGCGTCTGGAAACGCTACAGTGGGCCCCATGACCGCCGCAAGGCCTCCCAATCGGCCGGAGCGGTGCCTATCGGGCTGCGATCGCCCCCTGGACCAGCCGGCCACCGGCCGACCTCGCCTCTTCTGCTCACCTGCATGCCAGCGGGCCGCCTCCAGACGACGCGCCTACGGTCTACCCGCCGACAGTCCCCGCGTCGCCCCTGAGGGGCGACGGACGCTGCCCGCGATCCTGCGCCGGCGCCACCCGGCGGGCTCGCAGCAGGAGGCGTCGTGATCCGCGCCGACCCGGCGACCGCTGTGTTACTCGCCAGTCAGCACCACGCGGATCAAAGTGGGGGCGGCGTCGGCCGCCCCGCCGTCGGAGGAGCCACCCCTGTGCCTGAGGTCTGCCATCCAGGACCGGAGCGTCCTGGCGTCCCTGGTCCTCACCTTCTTCTTCGGCCCGCTGGGATTGTCCTACACCAGCCGCTGGTGGGTCGCCCTGCTCTGGCTGCTGTTCGTCTGTGTGGCGGCGCTGCTGACCGCCTTCATGGGGCTGGTCCTGTTGTGGCCGATCACGATGGTCTGGGGAGCGGTCACCGCCAGCAAGCGGCACAGCGCCTATCGGCTCACGGTGGCGGACCGCGGGCGCCATTCGTGAAGGCATTGCCGGAGGAGCTGCCCGCCGCCATCCGGACGGCGGCAACCCCTGGCCCGAAGGCTCCCCGGAGGGACCCCCACCATGGCAACCTGGCTGGACATCACGTCATTGGCGTCCCGGGCTGCGCTGGTCCGGATCCCGGTCTCCCACGGGGTTCGGCCCACTACGCTCCGAGGGTGATGCACCACCCGGCCATCAGCCCCCGCAGTCTCATGCCCCAGCCCGACGGCGTGTCGTGGGCCTCCTCCCCGACGGTCCGTCGGGTCATGCAGGGTAACCGCGACCGGGACACACGCTCCGAGCTCGCGCTCCGCTCAGCTGCTTGGCGGCTCGGGCTTCGCTACCGGGTCGCCTTCACCCCAGTCCCGGGTCTCCGGCGGAAGGCCGACCTCGTCTTCACTCGTGCCCGAGTCGCCGTCTTCGCGGATGGCTGCTATTGGCACGGCTGCCCCGATCACGGCCACGTACCGAGGACCAACGCTGCCTACTGGGCAGCGAAGCTGGGACGCAATCGCACCCGCGATGCCGAGGCTGACCGACGGCTTTCCGAAGCGGGCTGGTTGGTCCTACGGGTGTGGGAACACGAGGACCCTGCAGCGGCGGCTCAGCGACTGGCCATTCTTGTGTCCGCTCGGAGGCCCTGAGGGGTGCCGGGGCCAACGTCGGAGGTCCAGGCCATCGTCGAGCTGGCCCGCTCGACCCTTCAGCGACACCTGGCCGGCTCCTCCGACGCCGAGCTTGCCAGCCCTCATCCCCATGCCTCGATTCCTCCTCCGGTTGACCAGCACCTCAACTCCCTCCTCGCCCACGTCTCCAGTTACCGCGACGCTCTCCTTGTCATCCTGGCCGTTCCGCTGGTGCGGCAACAAGTGGTGGACGTCACCGTTCGGACCGAGGGTGGGCGCGGAGCAAGCGGCGGCATTGGACGCCTCCTGTCCGAGCTGCACATCAAGGGTGTGAATGACGCCTTCCAGAACATCGGCAAGAACAGCACGACACTTACCCGAGGCAACAATCCAGCCTTTGATGCCGTTCTGCGCTGGGCATCGGACGCCGCGACCCTCGATCAGATAGAGGCCGCCTACCAGCTCGTCGCGATGGCCATTGCTGAGACGGCGCGTACCGTAGCGCCATGGCCGCAGCTCCGCCCGGCCAAACTTACCTTCCCCAACGTCATGGGGCTGCTGGACGACATGCTGCGCACACCGTCGGCCGGGGTGCATGAGCAATACGTCGTAGCAGCGCACCTGCAGGAGTTCGTCGGACCACTCTACCGAGTGGACACGAAGCCCGTGACCGCCAGCGATGCAAGCAGTCGGACGGCGGGTGACATCCAAGTCATCAGCCCCACGGCCACCGAAGCGATCGAGGTTACTGCGAACGACTGGGACACGAAGCTATCCCAGGCCCGGACGATGATGGAGCAGCACGACTTCCAACGCGTCCACATCATCGGGCGGGTGCCCAGCGATCTCTACCGCCGACTTCCAGGCCTCGTCGACGCCGACGTCTCGGTCCTTGATGTCCGGGCCACGGTCGCGGCGCTCGTCGCCGTGCTACCCCGTCAGCGGCGCGAGGCCGCACTGTCGCGCCTCTACGAGCTGCTGGACAGGAACGTTCCGGCCCCCGACTTGGTGAACGCCTACGTCCGCCGTCTCCACGAGCGCGGCCTGACGGTATGACCCTGGGCGTCAGTCGGGAAGCTGGGCGCGAACTGCTTCACCAATGACTGCTGCCAGCCGCGGTGGGACGGCGTTGCCGATCTGGGTGTAGCGGGAGCTGCGCCGGCCAGCGAACCTCACCTCGACTGAGAACGTCTGGAGCAACGCCGACTCCTCAACCGTGAGGCGCCGTGCGCCGGGCACAGTGCCCGCGCGGGGCGCCCCACCCGAGCGCAGGTGGGCGTGGTAGGCCGGGACAGTGCCCAGAGCGTCCAACCAGTGCGTCTTGTTCCCGCCCGCGGATGCCAAGATGGTGTGGCTCGTCCGCGCAAGGTCGATCGGGCGACCCCCGCCGTTGTACACGTGACCGTCATACGGGCTCGGGCGGAGGTCGGGGTTGCGAGCGTAGGTGACGATTGACGGATTTGGAGTGCCCACGGGCCGGACCGGGTCCACGCAGCTCCCCGCGCCGACATGTGCGGCGGCTCGGCCAGGACCGTGTGTCGGATCCGGGAACTCAAAGGGCTGCTTGCTTTGCAGCCCGACCAAGAAGAGCCGCCGCCGGTTCTGGGGCACTCCGTAGTCAGCTGCGTTCAGCACGGCCATGGTGAGCCGGTAGCGAGCGCCCAGGTCGTCGCGCGCCAAGAGACCGCGGAACCGCACGAGCTGCCTGTCGAGATATGCCCGACGAGTGCCTGTGACGAGGCCCGGGACGTTCTCGAGCAGGAAGGCGACTGGGCGGACCTCGGCGACCACCCGAAAGAAGGCGGGCAGAAGGTCGCGGTCATCGGCAGCCGCCAGCCGCAGCCCGCCCGAGCTGAACGGCTGGCAGGGTGCACCCCCGGCGACCAAGGCCACAGTCCCCCGCAGGGGCCGGAACGTCATCCCGACGATATCGCCGTCAGTGACCGCGGTGCCAGGATGGTGGCCCCGGTAGGTGTCCAGCGCGTCTCGGTCACGGTCGACCGCCGCGACCACCTGCCACCCCGAGGCGGATAGGCCGAGGGACAGGCCTCCGGCCCCGCAGAAGAGGTCGACCGCCGGGAGGCCCGGCGGGGCGGCTGCCGCTCTGGGCACGTGCATCTGTCCGAGCGCTACCGACGCGGCCACCCGAGTCCCCATTCCCCAAGATGCTGTAGCTGAGAGTGGGCCGCGACGGTTGGCCCCCGCGACACCTGCTCCAGCCCGGCGGCAAAGTGGGCCTCGGTCAGCTCGCCTATCCCCGCGTCGGCCCCCAGGTGGACCGCAAGTATCACGGCTTCTCCCCCTTTCCGAGCGGCAGCCGCATCTGCGGATCGGTCCGCCGGAGATGCTCGCGGAGCGCCTCCCGGACGATCGCCGACATCGGGACATGCTGGCGGTACGACGCCTCCCGGAGCCGCTCGTACAGCGGCTCCGGGAACGTGATGGGGAGTCGGGTCGTCCTCTCCCCCTGCTCCCCAGTAGGCGGCGGTGATGGCACGGCCTGCATGATATCACAGACTCACGACATCACTAGCACAGGTAGCATCACGCATGCATGATCGCCCTACCGCGTTACTTACCGCTTGCATGCATGCGTTACTGATGCTAGGCTCTGACCGATGCCGCGGATCGTCACCGTCGCCGCCGCCAAGGGCGGCGTGGGCAAGACCACCCTCG
>DATKRN010000009.1:0-32278 GCA_035532155.1 Verrucomicrobiia bacterium
TCGACCCCGACCGACGCGAAGACGTCGCCCTCGCCGGCCCGGATGGCATGGGCCGCCATCCGGGTGGTCTGGAGCGAGGAGCTGCAGTAGCGCGTGATGGTGGCTCCGGGCGCATCGACGTGGGCGAGCAGGCTGATTGCCTGCCCCAGGTTAAACCCCGACTCGCCACCCGGGCGCCCACAGCCGCACAGGACATCCTCGATCGCGGTGGGGTCGAGGGCGGGGATCTGGGCGAGAACCCGCTCCAGCACCAGGGCCCCGAGGTCGTCCGGGCGCCAGTCGACCAGGGAGCCCTTGTGGGCCCGCCCGATCGGCGTGCGACCACAGGCGACGATCACCGGCTCTGGCATGACAGTCCTCCTGACCCAACGGATGCGTCGGGCCGCAGCACCCGCGGCCGTCGCCCCCGATGGTCCCATGCCGGGTCCACCCGCTCCCGGGGGAGGGGGCGCCGACCGTGCCCGCCCGCCTGTGCTATTCTGTGAGCGCCCTGCTGTGTCAGGGTACGTTCGCCGAAGGTGCTCCTCGCGGGCCTGACGAACCACCAGAGCCCCCGCGAGGTCGGCTGCATCAGCGGCAACGGAGAAACGCAATGGCGATCGGAACAATCAAGTCCCTCAACGAGCGCGGATTCGGCTTCCTGGCTGCGGAGGACGGGGTCGAGTATTTCTTCCACCGCTCCAGCGTCGAGGGAACGTCGTTTGAGCAGCTGACGCGTGGACTCCAGGTGGAGTTCGAGATCGAGCCCAGCCCGAAGGGTCCCCGCGCGGGGCGGATCCGCACGGTCTGATGGCGTCGACGGCCGTCGGCAAGCCGCCGGCCCCGCGTCCCTTCCGTCGACTGCACCCCGACCTGCCGCCTGCCCGGAATTCGCTCTACGACCCCTGGCAGTGCGGGTTCCTGCATGATCGTCGCAAGGGGACATGTCTCTTCGATGTCCGTGACGCCCAGCGCGCGATGCGCGCGCTGGGCTTTGCGGAGCACCTGTGGGTCGCACTCGGGCAGGCTCGCCTGACCTTCGAGGATTTTCACTCGCACGTGGACGAGGTGCATGCGGCCCTGTCTATTCATGCCGACACGGCTGAGGCGCGGCGTCGGTCGCTGGTGCCGTCAGCGGTGCGGATCGTCCAGAATTATCTCGCGTGGGCGGACCGGGTCTGCTCCCACGGGACGGGGGTCGTGGAGACCGACGACCGCCGTCGTCCGACTCCCTAGGCGGGGCCCGTGAGCCCGATGCCGCCGAATCCCCCCGCTCTGGTCTACGACGTGGGGGGCGCGGCCTTTCAGAGTCGGGTGGTCGACCGCTCCCGGACCCTGCCGGTGGTGGTCGACTTCTGGGCACCGTGGTGTGGCCCGTGCCGGACCCTGGGACCGCTGCTGGAGCGCGCCGTGGTCGCGCGCGCCGGGCAGGTGGAACTCGCCAAGGTCGACACCGACCGTGATCCCGAGCTGGCCCAGACCTTCGGCATCCGCGGCATCCCCGCCGTGAAGGCCTTCCGGGACGCGCGGGTCGTGGCCGAGTTCGTGGGGGCGCAACCCGCGCCGGTGGTGGAGCGCTTCCTCGATCGCCTGCTCCCGTCGCCCGCCGACCAGCTCGCGTCCACCGGCTCCGAGCCGGACCTGCGGGCAGCCCTGGCGGCCGATCCCTCCCACCTCGCCGCGCGGCGAGCGCTGGCGCGGTTGCTGCTCGCGGATGAGCGGCCCGCCGAGGCGTTCGAGGTCGCCAAGGCCGCCCCGCAGGACCGGCTCTGTGATGGCTACGCGGCCTGGGCGGAGGTGGCGTTGGCGGAGCCGGACCGGGAGCGTTCCCGGCTCCTCGATGCGCTCCGCGCCGAGGACTGGGCGACCGCCGCCGAGCGTGCGATCTCGCTGGTGCGAGAGAGCGCGGGAGCCGACCGGGACCGGTCACGGCGCATCGCCATCGCCGGTCTCGAGCTGCTCGGGCCCGACGACCCGCGCACCGCCGCTGCGCGCCAGACCCTCGCCGCCGCCCTGTACTAAGCCCCCCGGGCGCGCGGCGGCGGCTGGGTTGGATGCTGCCCGCGCCCCTTGCGCTCCGTCCCCACTCCCACTATGTTGCTTCCCACTGCGGTAGGTTGCAACCGCCGAGCAGCTCGGGGAGACGGGGCGTATGCAGGACGCGCGCGGCGCCCGCTTCCCGATGGGGTGCCCCGGCGCGAGCCTGAGCGGGGAGGGGGAGGCCACTGACGATGGGGCCCGCCGCGGCGGCGGGCGACGTGCTGTAGGGGGGACTTCGGCGGGCGCGTCGGCGCGTCGCGCTCCAGCCGGTGCCCACGTGCAGTTGGACACGTAGGAGGACTCGGAGTGAACGTCGCAAGAGGTCGCCTGTCCCTGGCCGCAGGGGCCATCGCGGCGCTGGCCGTCCTGACCCTGGGCGCCGCGTCGACCGCGGCGCGCACCAGCTTGGTGCAGGCCCAGTCCGGGCCGATCAGCATCGGCGTGGTCGCTCCCTTCACGGGTCCGGCGGCCGAGTTCGGGACTCTCATCAGCGCGCCCTGCTACGCCGCCACGATGCTGATCAATCAGGCCGGCGAGGTGATGGGGAACAAGTGCGGGTGTGTCCCGGTGGACGACACTGGCGATGCCGCGGATGCCGTGCCCAACGTGGAGCGAGCGATCGCGACCGTCTCCAAGTTCGACATGGCGATCGGGCTGGAGAGCAACACCGCGGCCACCACCGTGCCGCTGGTGAACCGGGCCCGCATCCCCCTCATCACCACCAACGGGCTGGTGGCCTACGACAAGACCAAGGACTAATACTTCTGGCGCCTCACCCCTGCCGACAACGCCAACGGGGCCGCCTTCATGGCCTTTGCGGCCGAGCGCGGGCTGAATCGAGTGGCGATCGTCTTCGAGAACAACATCACCGCCTCCGGCAACCTCCCGGGGGTGCTGGCGGCGATTCCCAGGTTGCACCAGAAAATCGCCATCAACCTCACCATCCCCGCCGATGCGGCCTCCTACTCCAGCGTGGTGGAGCGGGTGATCGCGGCCAAGCCGCAGGTGCTGATCTTCTCGGCGGATCCGCAGTCGACGGCCACCTTGCCATCGGGTTCGGGATCGCGTCGGGCGCGGTGATTGCCTTGGGGGCGGTCGACTTCACCGTCCAGTTCGGGATCAACAGCATCCTCAACATCACCTACGGCTCGCTGACGACGCTGGCGGCCTACCTCGGGCACTTCCTGGTGGGCGCCCACCTCAGCATCTGGCTGGCGCTGGCGATCGGAGCGGTGATGGTGGGACTGGCGTCGATGGTCTTCCACCGGGTTCTGCTGGCCCCCCTGGTGCGGCGGGGCATCCGACCCTTCGGCCTGATTGTGGTGACGGTCGCCTGCGGGATCGTGCTCCGGTACGTAATCGTGGCGGTGGTGGGTCCCACTGCGCAGAGCTACGGTGAGCAGAGTGGGGCCACCCTGCACATCCTGGGCATGACCTTCACGGTCGCGCAGGTGGTGAGCATCGCCATCACCGCGGTCCTGATGCTGAGCCTGCACCTGCTGCTGACCCGCACCAAGCTGGGCCGGGCGATGCGGGCGACCTCGGCGAACCGCACCCTGGCGCAGAGCTGCGGCATCGCCACCGACCGCATCAGCGACATCGCCTGGCTAATCTCGGGCACCCTCTGCGGGGCGGCGGGGGTGGCGCTCGCGATCACGGTGGCGACCTTCGACTTCACCCTGGGATCCGTCTTCCTGATCCCGATGATCGCCGCCGCGGAGCCTGGGGGGAGTGGGCCAGCCCTACGGCGCGATGCTGGGAGGGTTGGTGGTGGGGATCAGCAGCCCGGTGGCGGGCGCCCTCTGGAACCCCGAGTACCAGGACGTGATCGCCTTCGTGATCCTGATCGCGAAGTTGCTGGTGCGCCCGCGCGGGCTCTTCGGGGCCACCTGGTCGTCGCGGCGGCTGCTGGCATGAGCCCGGTCTGAGGCGGGGGGTACTCCGATCAGCGGCTGGGGCTACTACGCCGTCATCCTGCTGGTGTACCTGGGCACCGATCTGCTCGCCGCCTGGAGCCTGAACCTGGAATTCGGGGTCGCGGGGGTGGCCAACCTCGCCTACATCGTGGTGATCGCCGCGGGCGCCTACACCTACGCCGTGCTCACCCTGGGGCCGTCCAGCGGCAACGGCGGCTTCCAGCATTACATCCTGGGATTCCGGCTCCCCTTCGCGCTGACCGTGATCGCGGCGGCGCTGGTGGGCGCCGCGGTCGGGGCCCTGATCAGAGTCAGCGGGCTGAAGCGGCTGCGCCAGGACTACCAGGGGATGGTGATGCTGGTGGTCTCGTTGATGGCGGCCACGGTGGTGGGGGCGGACGGTGGCCTCTTCAACGGCCAGGCCGGGCTCAGCTTGGTGTCCAATCCCTTCTCCGGCTCGGGGAGCGCCGGAGGCGACTGGACCTACGTCGGGGTGGTGGCTTTGGCCTGCGTGGTCGGCTACCTGCTGCTCCGCCGCTTCACCGGCGGCCCGATGGGGCGGACCCTGCGGGCGATGCGCGACGACGAGCACGCCGCCGCGGCGATCGGCCGCAGCGTCGTCAACCTGCGGCTGCTGGCGCAGGCGGTGGGCGGAGCCTTCGGCGGCGTCAGGGGCGCCTTGCTGGTGGGTTTGATCGGCGGCTGGTCGCCGAGCTCGTGGGCCTATCCCGAGACCCTGGCCCTGCTCACCGCCATCATCGTCGGCGGGATGGGCAACAACGTGGGGGTGAGCATCGGCACCTTCGTCGTCTACCTCCTCCTCCTTCAGGGGGTCCAGTTCCTGCCCGCGATCGCCTCCCACCCGGGGCTCACCGAGGCGTTCGGCTGGATGATCCTGGGCGTGACCACGGTGGCCTTCGTCTGGCTCCGGCCCCAGGGGGTCTTCCCCGAGCGTCGCCCCCGGTTCGGCCGACCGCGGGCCGATCCCGCCGGGGGGAGCGGGCCGGGGCTCTCGGACTCGATCAGAGCCTAGCCCGGCGGCCCATGCGGTGGGCGCGCCCCCTCGCGGTCCCCCGCTCGAGCAGGCCGCGCGGGCGGCCACTCCCGCGAACCTCCCGAGCGGGGGCGCGCTCCTCCAGGTGGAGCAGCTGGTGCGCCACTACGGCGGGGTCCGCGCCGTGGACGGGGTGTCGTTCACGGTCGCGGCGGGGTCGATCGTGGGGATGATCGGCCCCAATGGGGCCGGCAAGTCCACCGCTCTCAGCGTGGTGAGCGGCCTCATCCCGCCCACCGGCGGGCGGATCCGCTTCGACGGCGACGACGTCACTGGGCTGCCGATGCACCGGCTCGCGCAGCGCGGGCTGGTGCGCACCTTTCAGCTGGCCCGCGTGTTCGGAGGCCTGACGACGCTGGAGAACCTGTTGGTGGCGGCCCCGGGACAGCTCGGGCTGAGTCCCGTGGGCCTACTCGCCGGCCGGCTGGTCTGGGGCCGGCAGGAGGATGAGCTGGTGGAGCGCGCGCGCCGGCTGCTGGACCGCTTCGGGATGGCAGGCAAGGCCGACGACTACGCCCGCACCCTGAGCGGCGGCCAGAAGCGCGCGGTCGAGATCATGCGCTGTCTCATGATGCGTCCTCGCCTGCTCCCTGCTGGACGAGCCGATGGCAGGGCTCAGCCCGCGACTGGTGCGCGAGCTCGAGGAGATCCTGCTGGAGCTGCGCGACGACGGCGTCGCCCTCTTGGTCGTCGAGCACGAGCTGGACACCGTCGACCGTCTCTGTCAGACGGTGGTGGCGATGGCGCACGGGCGGGTGATCGCCGAGGGCACCATGGCCCAGCTGCGCACCCGCCGCGAGGTTCAGGACGCCTATGTCGTCGGCTGAGGCGCCGACCCCGGCGCTGCGCGTTCGCGGGCTGATTGCCGGCTACAGCGAGCAGCCGGTGGTCGACGGTGTCGACATCGACGTCGGCCGGGGTCAGGTGGTGGCGGTGGCCGGTCTCAAGGGCGCCGCCAAGAGCACCCCATTGACGGCCATCCTCGGGATCGCCCGGCTGCTCGGGGGCACAGTGGCGCTGGAGGGCCGGGACGTCACCGGCCTGCCGCTCCAGAAGCTGGCCCGGCTGGGCGTCGGCTACGTCCCCCAGGTGGACGAGGTCGAGGACCCCAGCGTGCTGGACGGGTGCGATCTGGTCCTGGCGCTCGGGTGCCGGTCTTCTATCCCTTCTCGGAGCGGCTCCACCCGCGCCTGCCGACCGGGGCCGAGCTGATCCACGTCCACCCCGACCCCTTGGTGCTCGGTCGCAACCTTCCCACCCTGATCGGGATCGCGGGCGACCCCGGCTCGGTGCTGGAGGACCTGCTCGCCCGGGGGAGCGCCGACGGCGGCCCCGACCCGGCCGTCCTGCGCGCGCCGCCGCTGCTGCGCCAGATCTCGCCGCCCGCGAGACCCAGCCGATGTCGGTCGTGGCCGCGGCGGCCGAGCTGGGGCGAGTGCTTCCCAGGGGAACGATCGTGGTCGAGGAGGGGGTGCGCGCCTCGCGCGTGCTGTTCCGGCACCAGGGGGTGCCGGCGGGCGGCGAGATCTGGCGCAGCAGCGGCGGCGCCCTGGGCTGGGGGGTTCCGGCCGCGGTGGGGGCCGAGCTGGCGGCACCCGACCGACCGGTGGTCGCGGTGGTGGGCGACGGCAGCCTCCATTTCTCGGTGCAGGCGCTCTGGACCGCCGCCGCCCACAGGACCCCGCTGGTGGTCGTGGTCCTCGACAACGGCGGCTACCTCGCGGTGAAACGTGCTGTCGAGAACCTTTTGGGGGTGGCGATGGACCCGAGGACGCACCCCGGCACCGAGATCCATGGCATCGACCACGGCGCCGTCGCCGCCGGCCCGGGTGGAGGCCGGCCTGGGTTCCGGACACCGTCTATGTGGTGGTGGCCCGTGTGGCCCAGATCCGGCCGTGACTGCGTCCCCGACGACCAGTGCGACCCCGGATGAGCAGACGCGAGGAGGGTCGAATGTGACAGGTCAGACGGCCACGCCAGGGGGAGCGCCTGCTCCCACCATCGGGATCGGCCAGCGGGACCGGCGCTGGGCCGCCACGCGCCGGTTCTGTGGCGCGCCCGGCCTCGGCGCCCTGGTGGTGGCCGGGGTCAGGGGTCGCGAGTCCTTCGAGACCTACCTCTCCAACGAGAGCCTCCAGGGGGTCGTGGTGTTCCCCCAGCTGGGAGAGCCGGTCTACCTCTCCTGGAGCGCCTTTTGGATCATCGGCCGGTCCGATCCCGACAACGACTGCGCCTACTGGATCGAGGACATCCGGGCCGGGCTGCTGGGGCCGCTGGTGGTCAAAGCGCTGCGGGAGCTGGGGCTGGAGCGGTCCCGGATCGGGGTGGTGGGGGTCGCCAGCCGGAACCCGATGGAGTTGGAGGGGTGTGTCCCGTGCACGGTCTGGCAGCATGTCATCAGCGAGCTGGCCGGCTGCGAGTTCGTCGAGGTGTCGGCCCCCTACAGCCTGCTGATGATGGAGAAGGACGAGCAGGAGCTGGCCCTGGCCCGCCACTGCGCCGCGGTCGGGGAGCAGGCCTGCCGGGCGATGCTGGAGGTGACCCGCAGCGGCTGTCTCGAGAGCGACATCTACGCCGAGGTGCTGAGCACGATCTACCGGGCCGGCCTCACCGTGACCGCGCCCGCCCTGATCGTGAAGTCGGGCCGGGACCGGCTCTCCTGGGGACCACCGGAGTGGGGGGTGGCGGCGGTGCCCCCGCGCCGGATCGCGGAGCACGATCTGGTCTATGCCGAGCTGATGCCCAGCTACGGCGGCATCGAGACCCAGCAGGAGATGACCGTGGCGGTGGGCGGCCCCGGGCCCCCTGGCCCGCCAGCTGGGCGCGGTGGCCCGGGGCCGCCTCCGAGGCGGGGCTGGCGGTGCTGCGCCCCGGGCTGAGCTTCGCCGCCCTCTGCGAGGCGATGGCGGATCCGGTGCACCGGGCCGGATTCTGGTACCTCTCACCGCTGGTCCACAGCGTCAGTCCGGCGACCATGCTGGGCGTGCTCCACGGCGGGGTCGAAGGGGTCGTCGGCGAGCGGTATCCGTGGCTGCACGAGCTTCCCATCAGCCTGGACGCCACAATCCGGCCGGGGATGCTGTTCTCCTTCGAGCCCAACGCCTGCAGCGGTCGGATGCGGGTCAACATCGGGGGCACGGTGGCGGTGGGCACGGCGGGACCGGAGGAGCTGAACCAGCTGTGCTGCCGGCTGTGCAAGGGGCCCGTCTGAGCCGGCCCCGCCCGCTCAGACGGCCCGGCCCCGGTCCTTCAGCAGCCGCTCCAGGGTGCCGTGGAGGATCAGCTCCCGGTCCGATTCGGAGATGTCGGCGGCCCGGACCACCTGGAGCTCGTCCAGGGGCCACCGCTCCCCGTGCTCGGGCCCGAACGGGACGTCGGTGCCGAAGCAGATGTGGTCGGCCCCGAAGAAGTCGAGGGCGCAGCGCAGCGCCGCGGCGGACCCGTTGCAGACCGAGTCGTTGTAGAAGCGGCGGAAGTGGTCGATCGCCCGGCCCGGTCCGCGTGGGCTCTGGTCGGCCATCCCGAGCCGGCTGTACGCCTCCACCATGTCGTCGGCGAAGGCCTCGATCCGGCGCGCGTAGTAGGGCACCATCCCGCCCATGTGGTGGGTCACCACCTTGAGGGTGGGGTGGCGGTCGAACACCCCCTCGAGCACCAGCCGTGCCATCGCCAAGGTGGTGTCGAACGGCCAGGCCACCATCCGGTCGAGCAGATCGCGCCGGACCCAGGCGTGCAGGGGGGCGTGCAGGGGATGGATCCAGATCGGCAGGCCGACCTCGGCACCGCGCGCGTAGAGCGGCGCCATCGAGGGGTCGTCGACCGGCAGCCCCTCGATGTTGGAGAAGATCAGCACCCCCCGGAGCCCGAGCTCACCCCGCAGCCGCTCCAGCTCCTCCATCAGGCAGTCGTCCACCACCGGCAGCACCCCCACGCCGATGAAGTGGTCGGGGTGACCAGCGCAGAAGCCGGCGATGCTGTCGGTGGCGATGCGGGTGAGACGGTGGACGTGGCTGCGCTCCAGCCCCAGCCAGACCGGCGGGCGCGCCCGCACCAGCACCTGCTTGTCGAATCCGTGGCGGTCCATGTAGGCGAGGCGGCGGTCGGCGTCGCGCAGGTGCGGGCTCTGCTGCCGCAGCCCGGCCATCTCGGCCGAGGGCCGGACCGCGAGCAAAGCGTTGATGAGCGGGTCCGGGAACACGTGGGCGTAGGCGTCGATGATCACGTCGGGTCCTCCGTGCGGGGGGGACGGGTGACAGCGTCCCGCCGTTGAGGGTGACTGTGAGCCGGGTGGGGACGGGGGCGCGGAAGGTCTGGGCGGCGGGGCAGGCGCGCTCCGCATGGGCGACCAGCTCGCGCACCCGCTCGGCCGGCGCCGGGGTGGTCAGGCTGAGGGCGAAGGCCACCTCCTGGAACGCCCCGGCGGGCCCCCCAGGTCGTACGTGTCGGCGACGCTGAAGGTGGCGCGCACATCCGCCTCGGCCGCGTTGATTAGAACCTGGTAGAGAGGCGAGAACGTCGCCAGCTGGGTGAGCAGTCAAAACCCCGCGCCGGCGAGCAGGTACTGCAGCGGCGTCGGCGCCTGGTCGAGCCCGCCCCGCGACGGCGGCTCGTCGGACTCCAGCCGGACCCGTCCCACCTGCCCCACCATGTGGAGCTCCTTGTCGATGTGAGCCACCGCCCGCTGGCTCAGCACCGGGGTGGTGCGGGCGTCGGCCTTGGTGGCGTCGTACACCGCCTGCATGTGGTCGAGATCCACTCGGATGTCGGGATCGGTCATGTCCGTGCCTCCTCGAACAGGCGCCAGAGCCGCTCGGGTGTCAGCGGCAGGTCGATGTGGTGCACCCCGAGCGGAGCCAGGGCGTCGGCGGCGGCGTTCGCCACCGCCGCGGGCACCCCGATGCTGCCGCTCTCCGCGACCCCCTTGGCCCCGAGCGGGTTGAGCGGCGACGGGGTGGCGCGGAACTCGCAGCGGATCTCCACGGGGATCTCGGCCGCCGTGGGCGTCCCATAGCCGATCCAGCTCGCCGTCTGGGGCTGCCCGTCCTGGTCGTGGACCACCTCCTCGAAGAGGGCGGCGGCGAGGCCCTGCACCGCCGATCCCACCACCTGTCCCTCGGCCAGCAGCGGGTTGAGGACGGTGCCGATGTCGTCGACCGCGACCAGGTCCAGCAGCTCGGCCAGGCCGGTCTGCGGGTCGATCTCGAGGGCGGCGGCATACGCGCCCGAGCCATACAGCAGCCCGGGCAGCGCGAACCGCCCCACGACGCAGAGGCGGGGTAGACCGGCGGTCGCCGCGGCGGCCTCCGCCGCCGCTCGGCCGATCTCGGCCAGGGTCGCGACCCGCCGCGGTGGGCCGTCGGCGACGAAGCCGATGGGCTCCCAGTGCAGCTCCGCCTCGGGGGCGTCCAGCAGGTGGGCCGCCCAGCTCGCCAGCCGCTGCCGCAGCTCCGACGCGACCGTCAGGACCGCCGAGCCGCCCACCGCCGCCGAGCGGCTGGCGTAGGTCCCCATCCCCTCTGGGAGGTCGGCGGAATCGCCCTGGCGGACCTCGACCAGGTCGGGCTCGATCCCGAGCGCGTCGGCAGCGATCTGGGCGAAGGTGGTCTCATGCCCCTGCCCATGGGCGCAGGAGCCGGAGCGCACCAACACTCGGCCGTCGGCCCGCAGCTCGGCCGCCGCCGACTCCCAGGCCCCGTTGCCGGACGACTCCACCACCACCGCCACGCCGACCCCGATCCAGCCGCCCCGGTCCCGGGCGGCAGCCTGGCGGCGGCGCCACCCCGGGTAGTCGAAGAGGAGGAGGGCGCGGTCGAGCAGGCCGGCGTAGTCGCCGGAGTCGTAGACGGCTCCGACCGCGGTGCGATAGGGGAAGTGGTCCGCCGCCACCAGGTTGCGGCGGCGGATGGCGACCGGGTCCTGCCCCAGCGCCACCGCGGCGAGGTCGGCCAGGCGCTCGATCACCAGAGTCGCCTCCGGCCGTCCCGCCCCGCGCAGGGGACCGGTCGGGGTCTTGTTGGTGGCCGCGCCCACGATCGTGACGTCGGCGCAGGCGATGTCGTAGGCGCCGGTGAGCAGGCTGCCCAGGCTGGCCGAGACCACCCCGGTGTGGCCCAGCAGGTAGGCGCCGATGTCGGCCACCACCTGGGCGCGCAGGCCGAGGAAGCGCCCGTCGGCGGCGACCGCCAGGCTTGCCTCCACGTCCATCCCGCGGCCCTGATAGGCGGCGAGGAAATTCTCCGAGCGCGTCTCCACCCACTTGACCGGGCGTCCCAGCCGGATCGCGAGCCATGCCGTCACCGCGTGCTCGGCGGCGAGGCCGCCCTTGCTGCCGAAGGCGCCGCCGACGTCCTCGACCACCACCCGGGTGCGCTCCCGGGACCGGCCCAGCACCTGGCAGAGCTGGCCCAGGGGCCGGTGGGGATCCTGCGAGGAGCACCACAGGGTCAGGGTGTCGCGGGCGGGGTCGTGGGCCGCCAGGCAGCCGCGCGGCTCGATCGGCGCGGCCACCAGGCGGGGGATGCGGATCCGCTCCTGGACCACCTGGCTGGCGGCCGCGAACGCGGCCCCGACATCGCCCGACCCGGTGCGCCACTCCAGCAGGACGTTGCCCGGGGCCGACGGGTGCAGCTGAGTCCCGCCCGCCAGGGCCAGGCGGGGGTCGAGCACCACCGGAAGCGGGTCCAGGTCGAGCGCCACCTGCTCGGCGGCGTCCACCGCGATCGCCCGCGAGGTGGCGACCACGGCGGCGACCGCCTCGCCGACGAAGCGGACCACGTCGCCGGCCAAGCACGGCATCGGCACCGGCCGCACGGTGAACCCCGGGGGCGGCGGGACGGACTGGAGCGGCAGCGGGCCGACCTCGCCCTCGAGCTCGTGGGCGGTGACCACGGCCACCACCCCCTTTAGACCCCGGGCAGCGCTCGCGTCCACCTTGCGGATGCGAGCGTGCGCGACTTGGCTGCGGACGAACGCGACGTGGAGCAGGTCGGGATCCTGGCGGTCCTCGAGATAGGCGCCGCGTCCGGTGATGAGGCGCAGGTCCTCGCGGCGCCGCAGCGACCGGCCCACCTGCGGTGGCGGCGGGGTCGGCAGGGTCATGAGCCGGTCACCGCCGGGAGCTGGCGCAGCAGCGCCTGCTTGGCGACCTTGCCGAAGGGCGACAGGGGGAATCGGTCCACCACCTCCAAGCGCTCGGGCAGCGTGTACTTGGCCACCCCGAGCTGGAGCAGGTGGGCGCAGAATCCGTCCAGCGTGAGCCCCTGGCGGTCCAGGATGACGCACGCGCACATGCGCTCGCCCAGGGCCGGGTCGGGGGTGGCCAGGCAGGCGACGTTGCGCACCGCGGGGTGGGTGAGGATGACGTTCTCCACCTCCTCGCAGCTGATCTTCTCGCCGCCCCGGTTGACCAGGTCCTTGATCCGGCCCTCGACCAGGAAGGCCCCCGAGGGGTGGCGTCGCGTCAGGTCGCCGGAGCGGTAGAAGCCGTCGGGCGTGAAGACCCGAGCGTTGTACTCGGGCACCCGGTAGCAGCCGCGCAGGGTGTAGGGGCCGCGCACCGTCAGCTCGCCCACCTCTCCGTCGGCGACCTCGCCCCCGGCCTCGTCGGTGAGGCGGACCTCGTCGTCGGGCGACACCGGGGTGCCCACCGTCTCCATCCGCACCGGCTCGGGGTCGTCGGCTCGGGTGAAGCAGAGCGTCCCCTCGCCCATGCCGACGTTCTCCTGCACGAAGGCCTGCGGAAAGGCCTCGGCCAGGCGCCGCCGCACCTCCGGCTGGAGGCGTTGGCCGCCGGACTGGAGCAGCCGGACCGAGCTCGTGTCCCGGCCCTGGGCGGCGGGATCGGCGAGCCAGCGCAGGTAGAGGGCGGGCACTGCGGCGATGTGGCTGACGCGGTGGCGCTCCAGCCGCCAGTACACCTCCTCGGCCCGGGTGCTGGCGCCCAGGACGCAGGCCGCGCCGGCGAGCAGAAATCGCTGCACCCCCGGGCAGGCGAGCGGCATGTTGTGGGCCAGCGGCAGGACGCAGAGCTGAACGCTGTCCGCCGCGATCGCCTGCACCGCCATCGCGGCGCGGGTGTTGTAGAGGTAGTCGTTATGGCTGCGCGGGATCAGCTTGGGGATGCCGGTAGTGCCGCCCGAGAGCAGCAGCACGCAGGGGTCGTCGGGATCGACCGCGACCGCGGGCGGCCGCAACCAGGCGCCCGCCGCCACCAGCGCCCGGCCCACCTCGGCGTCCTGCAGCGACTCGCGCATCACCAGGTGGCGCAAGCTGGGGTGCGCTGCCTGCACCTGGGCGCCCAGCTCTGGGTCGGTGCCGAAGTAGGCCACCGCATCGGCGAGGCCCACGAAGTGGTCGATCTCGTCGCGGCGGTGGGGGGCGAGCGCCAGGATCGGGATCACGCCGAGCCTCTGGCAGGCGAAGTACAGGATGAGGAACTCTGGGCAGTTGGGCAGGTGCACCACCACCCGGTCGCTCCGGCGCAGCCCCAGCTGATGCAGCCAAGCGGCCAGCCGGGCGGCGCGGCGACCGAGCTCGGTGTAGCTGATCGCCTCGTCCCCCCAGCGCACCGCGACCCGGGCCGCGTGGGTCTCCAAGCAGGCGCTGAACACCGGGTCCAGCGTCTGGTCGCGCCAGTAGCCACGGGCGCGGTACCGCCGGGCGACCTCGGGGGGATGGGGCACCACCCCGTCCAGGGGTGCCTGGGGCTGGCTCACCTCAGGTCGTGGCCGCGAAGCCGCCGTCGACCACGACGACCTCTCCTGTGACGAAGCGGTGGCCGACCAGCAGGGCCACGACGCTCTCGGCGACGTCGTCGGGGTGACACAGCGGTGCAGCGGGGTGAGCCGGGCGCGCCGCTCCATCAGCCGCTCGTAGTTGTCGCCCAGCGCCTCCGCCATCCACTCGCCCACCATCCAGCCGGGGGCGACCGCGTTGACCCGGATCTCGGGGCCGAGCGCGCCCGCCAGGGTGCGGGTGAGGTTGGCCACCGCCGCCTTGCTGGCGGCGTAGGGGAAGGGCTGGGCGGCGGGGCGCAGCCCGGCGATGCTGGCGAGCTCGACGACCGCGGCCGAGGGCGAGCGGCGCAGCAGCGGGACCACCGCGCGGGTGACGTGGAAGACCCCCCGCAGGTTGACCGCGAAGACCCGGTCCCAGTTGGCCAGCCCCAGACCCTTCAGGTCGCGGGGTGGGGTGTCGATGGTGGTGCCGGCATTGTTGACCAGGCCGTCCAGCCGTCCGACGCTCGCCTCGACCTCGGTCGCCATCCGGCGCACCGCGGTCTCGTCGGAGACATCGGCCGGGCAGAGCAGGACCCGGTTCTCGCCCGCCTCCAGCGCAGCCGCGACGGCCTGGGCGGCGTCGCGGCTGCGCTGGTAGTTGACCGCGACGTCGAAGCCGTGACGGCCCAGCAGCAGGGCCGTGCTGCGACCGATCCCGCGGTCGGCGCCGGTGACCAGCGCCGCCGGGCGGGCGGCCGGCGCGCTCACCCCACCCTCCGCTGGGCCAGGCTGGCGGCCCGCGCTGGGGCGGTTAGCCGCAGCACCCGCTCGGCGTTCTGGTGGAACACCTTGGCCATCACGGCGTCGCTGTGGCCGAGCTCGCGCCACTCCCGCAGGATCCGCTCGTAGGGGAGGCTGGGGTAGTCGCTGCCGAACATCACCTTGTCCTGCAGCCGTCCCCGACTGTCGCGCTTCAGGCTGCCCGGAAAGTACTGCGGCGCCCAGCCCGACATCTCCCAGTAGACGTTCCCCTTGGGGAGCGCGACCGCGGTCATCTCCTCGACCCACGGCCAGCCCGGATGGGCCGCGACGATGGTGAGTTCGGGGAAGTTGGCGGCCAGCTCGTCGATGGTGAGCGGGTGGGCGTGGCACAGGCGCGAGCCCAGCCCACCGGGGAGCCCCGCCCCCATCCCGGTGGTGCCCACATCGATCATCACCGGCACCTTGAGCTGGGTGATGGTCTCGAAGAGCGGGTAGAACTGCCGATCGTCCACCGCGAAGCGTCCCATGATGGGGTGGAAGTGGAAGCTGAGCAGGCCCAGCTCGCCCACCGCGCGCGGCCTCCTCGATCGCCCGGGGGCCGGTGTGGGGATCGACCGCCCCCCAGGCCTGCAGGATCACATCGGGATGGCGGTCGCGCATCCCGGAGTCGTAGCGGTTGTCGCAGGGGGCCGCGCCGGTCACCGACTCGATGTCGAAGGCCACCAGCACCGCCTCGCGGAAGTCGGAGACGACCTCCTCCTCCTCCTCCTTGGCCACCCAGTCGCGCGTCCAGTAGGCGCCCAGCGCCGCGACGACGGGGCCCTGAGAGGTGATCCACGCCTGGGTCCCGGGGTTGCAGTGCAGGTCGACGATCCGCATGGGGCCGAGTAGTCCTCACTGGGGTAGGTATCGAAACCATAGCGCGGGCCGCGACCCGGTGGCTCGTGCGGGCGGGTCCGTGCCCCGGACGGGGCGACGGGCCGGGGTCAGCCGGCGCCGGCGAACCGCTCGCCGGTGCCGTCGGCGGCGGGCGACGAGAGGTCGGCCAGGCGGAGCAGCCCGGGCCCGTAGCGCGCCTCCAGCTCGCCGGAGAAGTCCTGGTAGATGCGCTGCACGAAGAGGTCGTGGCGGATGTATGCCTTCACCAGCCCGGCGACCAGCTCGGAGTCGGCGTAGAAGCCCTGGGCGCGGCGGCCGTCGCGGGCCACCGCCCACAGCGCCCAGGCGGAGTCGACGACGACGGCCAGGTGGCGGGTCTTGCGGGCCGGGTAGAGGGTCCCCTCGGTGCTGGCGTGGCGCACCACCTGGCCCGCCGGGCGCGGGAACGGCAGGTCGCCGAAGTGGACGATCGCGAACTCGACCCCGTGTCCCGACGCCGAGCTGATCGCGTCGCGGAGCGGCTCCAGCTCCTGGGTGCGGGCATGCAGGTAGACGCGCTGGCGTGCCCCGAGGATCCGCTCGGCGGCGCGCTCCAACCCGGGGCCGAACCCGTCCACCCGGCTGACCGCGAGCGCGCGCTCGGCTCCGGGCGCCTGCGCCAGCCGCTCGAGGTCCTGGCGAGCCGCCTCCACCCGGCTGTGGAACTCGTCCTCGAGGCGGCCCAGGACCTGCTCGGGGGCGACCGCGGCGTAGCGGGCGGGGCGCTCGCCGGTGCGGACGGCTGCCTGGCGCTCCACCAGCCGCCGGAGCGTCTCGTACACCTTCGGCTGGGGCACGCCGGTGGCGTTGGAGACCCCGTAGCCGGTGCCCTCGCCGCCCGTGAGCAGGCCCACATAGGTGCGCGCCTCGTATTGGGAGAACCCCAGCTCGACCAGGCGCGTGGCGATCCGCTCGGAGGCGTCCGCCCCACGCGATCCCGGCCCCGCCGGCCCGCCCGCGACAGTCTCCGACCGCATTGGCACACCCCGGTTGCCGCCTCGCCCCGCCGCCACGGCGAACCCCGGGATCGGTCCCAGCGGACCGACTCCCGATCGCTCCGGCTAGCGTACCGCGCCCAGCTGTCAGCTGGAGGTCGTGACCCGCGCGTGCGGCGATCGGCGCTGGCGCGGCGCCCGGCGACGGCCTACTGTGGGAGGGGGCGGCCTGACCGGCCGGTGGGTCGGGGCCGCCCGCGGGAGGTGAGCAGGCCATGGCGTACCTGAGAGGCATGCTCCACGGCGTGGTCGGCGGTGCCGTGATCGGGGCGCTGCTGGCGCCGCGGTCGGGCGTGGAGACCCGGCGCCGCCTTGGCGCGGCGCGCCGGCGCTGGACCCGCCGGGGGCAGCTGGTCGCCGCCGGCACCGAGTCCGGGTGGCGCCGGGCCGAGCCGGTGGTGCGGGCGGCGGCCGAGGGCATGGGCGGGGCCGTCCACGCGGCCGAGCCGGTGGCCCGGCGCGCGGCCCGACTTCTTGTCGAGCTCTCCCGGCGCGGCCAGCTGGTGGACGCGGTGGTGGTCCCCCGCCCCGCCCCGGGGACCGGGACCAACGGGGTGGGGGCGCAGGGCGGCGGCACCGGGGCCAGCGCTCCCCGCCGGGACGGCAGCGGCGAGGGGGGATGGGCATGAGCCGGTGGGGGCTGGCGGCGCCGCCGCCGCGGGCCCGGGGGCTCACCCCCTCGCCCCCACGACCGCGCCTGGGGGCGGGGTGCCGGCGCCGTGGGCGCTCGCTGCGCCGCTACCGTCGGGGCTTGGTCCGCGGCCTGGGCCTGGGCCTGCTCCTCGGCGTCCTCTATGCGCCCCGCCCCGGGCGGGAGTCACGGGCTCTGGTGCTGCTGGCGGTGCGGTGGGGCCGCCGGGTGCGGCGTACCCTCCGCTGGCTGCGAGCCGCCTGAGCCGAGTCGGCGCGCCCGGTGTGGGTCAGGCCGGCGCCTGCGGGTCGGCCGCGGCGTCGGGCTCCCCGTCGTCCCCCTCGGCGCCGGGGTAGTCGGCCATAAACGAGGTGCCGCAGCCACAGCCGTTGCGCGCCCTGGGGTTGGCGAGCCGGAACCCCCGTCCCCGATAGCTGTCCTCGAAGTCGAGGATCGAGCCGGACACCAGCGGCAGCCCGTCCGCCTGCACCACCACCCGGACGCCATCCCGCTCGAGCACCAGGTCGTCGGGCTGGACCCCCTCCTCCAAGTCGAAGAACAGCTTGAAGCCGCGGCACCCGCCGAGCCGGACGTCGACTCGGAAGACGGCGTCGGGACGCCCGTCACGGGTCCGCCAGGCGCGGATCTCGTCAACCGCGTCCTGGGTGAGCGCGAGCGGTGTGTCGGTGATCATCTGGCACGCAAGTCTATCGCGCGCCGCCGCTGGTGCCCGAGCGGGGCCGGGCCGGCCGAGCGGTCCGCCCGCTCGCGCCGGTGGGCGTCTCGACGGGGACCCGTAGGTGCTACAATGTGGACATGAAGGCCTCGGTGGGCATTCGGGACCTGAAGCAGTACGCCAGCGCCATCGTCCGGCGTGCGGCGGCCGGGGAGAGGATCGAGATCACGGACCGCGGCCGTCCGGTGGCGCGGATCGTGCCGCTGGGAGCTGACCAGGGGTTCGCCCGCTTGGTCGCCGAGGGGCGGGTGACTCCGGCCCAGGGCGACCTGCTCAAGGTGGAGCCCCTGCCATCCCCTCTCGGGCGGCCGCAGGGGTCCGAGGCCCTGGCGGACCTGCGTTTCGATGAGCGGTAGCCTCACCTTTCTGGACAGCTCGGCCCTGACCAAGCTGGTCGTGGTCGAGCCGGAGTCGCCCGCGCTGCGTCGGTGGCTTTCTGTGCGCCCGGGGCGGGTTGCGGCGGCGCTGGCCCGGACCGAGGTTCTGCGGGCGGCCGGGCGCGTGTCAGCGGCTCATGTGCGGGTCGCGTGGCGGGTTCTGGCCGGGATCGACCTCATCGATCTCGACCGCGGCCTGCTGGACCGGGCCGGCGAGCTCACTCCTCACGCGATGCGATCGCTCGATGCCGTCCACCTCGCGGCGGCGCTCGAGCTGGGCAGCGATCTCGGCGCCTTCGTCACCTACGACGCTCAGCAGGCCGAGGTGGCCCGCGCCTGGGGCTTGGTCGTGGTGGCGCCGGCCTGAGAGTGCCAGGTGGCGTCGGCCCCCGGCTCCCCCCCACGACCGCCGGGGCGGCTCCCGCGGTCACCGTATGATCGCCAGGTGCCCGTACCCGCGATCACCCTGGTCTCGACCGACCTCTGGCTCCAGTCGCGGGTCGCCGCGGTGGCCCGCGGGGCGGGAGCGGTGCTGGGAAGCGTGGCCGGGCCGCCCGTTCCCGCCGACGCGGTGCTGGTGGCGGTCGACTGCAATCACCACCAGGCGGAGCGTCTGGCCGTCATCGCGGCGCTGATCGCGGACCATCCCGACCGCCAGGTGCTGGCGATCCTGCCGCACCGCGATCTGGTGACCCGCCGCGCCGCGCGGGCGGCCGGGGCCCACCGCTGCGTCCCCAACTCGGCGCTCGATGCCGTCCTGCCCGGGATTCTGGCCCGGGCGAGCGGTCCCGGCTGGTGAGCGACTGGGTCGCAGCGGCGGTGGCGCTCGCCACCGAGCGGATGGTGGCGACCCGCCGGGTCCTGCACCGCTCGCCCGAGCCCTCCGGCGACGAGCACGAGACCGCCCGGCACATCGCGGACCGGCTGCAGGAGCTGGGCCTGTCCCCGCAGGTGCTGCTGGACGGCACCGCCGTGCTCTGCGATCTGGAGGGGACGGGGCCCGCGGGTGGCGATCCCGGCCCAACTGTGATGGTCCGCGCCGATATCGATGCCCTGCCGATCCAGGAGCGGGGCGAGGACCGCCCCTACCGCTCGACCCGCGCCGGGGTGATGCATGCCTGCGGCCACGACGGCCACGTCGCGATCGCGCTCGGGGTCGCGGAGGTGCTCGCCGGCCACCGCTCGCGGTGGGCGGGTCGGGTCCGCCTCTGCTTCCAGCCCGCCGAGGAGGTCGCGGGCGGGGCCCGGCGGCTGATCGATGCCGGTGCGCTCGCCGTCGAGCCCGGGGAGGGGGTCGGACCGTCGCTCGCTGCGGTGGTCGGACTCCACCTGTGGGCGGGCCATGAGGTCGGCACCGTGGGGGTGCGGTCCGGGGCGATCTTCGCCTCCGCCGACGAGTTCCGGCTGGAGGTTCGCGGTCGGGGGGGGCACGGAGCCCTGCCCCACCTGTCGCTGGACCCGATCCCGGTGGCCGCGACGATCATCCAGGCGCTCCAGACGCTGGTCTCCCGGGAGACCTCGCCGTTCATGCCCGCGGTGGTCACGATCGGACGGGTGGAGGGCGGCCAGGCCAACAACGTGATCGCCGAGGCCGTCCGGCTCAACGGGACCACGCGCGCCTTCGACGCCGAGCTTCGCGAGCGGCTGCTGAGGCGGGTGGACGAGGTCGCCCAGGGGATCGCCCGCGCGCTGGGGGCGACGACCGAGTTCACCAGGGGCCCGGGGTGCCCTCCGGTCGTGTCGGACCCCCGCGTGGCGGCGGTCGTCGCCCAGGCGGTGCGCGCCACCAGCGGGGCGCAGTTGGTCGAGCCGGAGCCGCTCACCGTCGGCGACGACATGGCCGAGTTCTGCCGCCTGGTCCCCGGCTGCTACTTCCTGGTGGGCGCCGGCAATCGCGCCCGCGGGATCACAGCCCCCCACCACCATCCCGAGTTCGACATCGACGAGGGATGCCTGGCGATCGGCGCCGAGGTCCTGGTCCGCTCCGCCCTCACCCTGGTGGAGCGGGGCGTCCCCAGCTGAGCCCGTGCTCTACAACCCGCCCCCGTCAGTCTGCGAGCAGTGCCGACGGGCGGCGACTCCCTTCGTCACACTGGATGGCGGTGGGGGGACTGTCACGCTGGTCGACGGACGCACGGTCGCCCGGCCCGGCTCCGGCTACGTCTGCGTCGGGTGCGGTCACACCGTGCCGCTCTCCCGTGAGCTCGCCCGCTGACCCACAGCTGAGGAGGTCGTCTGCGATGGTCGACACCGCCCTTCCCGCCGTCGGCGCGGTCCGGGTCCGCGACGCCAGCGCGCCGGCTCGGCGCCAACTGGTGCGCTTCGCCTTCTATCGCGTCGACCTGGCCTGGCGCCGGCTTGACGCCGCCACCCGCGCGGCTCAGGTCGCCGAGCTGCTGGCGGTGCTGGAGCGGCACAGCGCCCTGGTGCTGCTGCGCACCTACTCGCTGGTGGGGACGCGCGGGGACGCTGACTGCATGCTCTGGGCGGCGAGCGAGTCCGCCGAGAGTCTGCACCTGCTCTTCTCCGACCTCAACCGAACTGGTCTCGGCGGCTACCTCATCCCCGCGCACAGCTACACGTCGATGACCAAGCGCTCGCTCTACTTCGACAAGACCCGTCCCGGCAACCGCGGCGGCTCGGAGCGTCTGCTGCTGGCGCCCGGGGGCAAGCGCTTCCTCTTCGTCTATCCCTTCGTCAAGACCAGGGCGTGGTGGGCGCTGCCGCCGGCGGAGCGGGAGCGGATGATGGACGAGCACATCCGGATTGGGCGCGACTTCGTCGGGGTCAAGATCAACACCACCTACTCGTTCGGGCTCGACGACCAGGAGTTCGTGGTTGCCTTCGAGGCCGACAGTGCTGCCGAGTTCTTGGACTGCGTGCAGGCGCTGCGGGACACCGAGGCATCGTCGTACACGCTTCGCGATGTCCCCAGCTTCACCTGCATGGCGACGACCGCCGAGGAGATGCTGGGAGCGCTCGGCTGAGACCGGTCGCCGCGGGGCGCCGGCCCCCCGCGGCGGCACCCGGTCGGCGGCGACGAGGCCGGCAGGGAGCGTGATCGGACGCGGCGGGAGGCGGACCGCCCCGGCCAGGTCGCCCAGCTCGTCCGGCCCGCCCGCCGGGGCCTGCGGAGGCGGCGGGACGCCAGCTCCGGGTCGAACCGGCCGCAGGAGTCCAGCCCGAGATCGAGCCGCGTCCTGGTCGCGGCCGACGCGGCGATAAGGGGGCGGTCGGCAGCCCCACCCCCACATGATCGGCTGACGTGCCGAGGACGGGACCGCTAGCCTGGCGGGCGGGGCAGGCGGGAGGGCCGGCCCGCCCCGCTGGCGGCGGAGGGAGACCGCCGGCCCCACCTGGAGGAGGTGCCCGATGGCGAGAGGGTCTCAGCCCGACCCGACGCCGGCCGCGGCGCCCGAGGTCGCGGTCTACTCCGAGCGCGAGCGTGAGGTCCTGGCCCGCCACGTCACGTCGGTCGACGACCCCGTGTTCGCTCTGATCGACCTGCCCGAGGCCACCCGGGCCGCACTCTTCTCCCGCTACAGCCGCTCGCCCAAGTCCCTGCGCCGCCTCTTCCTGGACGAGTTCTGGAGCGACGACCGCCCCCGGTCGACCACCAGCGCCCCCGCGGTCGGGACGAGTCGCGCCCAGGACCTCTTCGGGCGCGTGCTCCAAGAGTACGGGGATGACTCGGTGGCCCAGCTGGCGGGTGCCCACGTCGCCTGCGAGGGGATCTCGAACCTGTGCACCAAGGCGGTGGAGTGGGGTCGCTTCGGGGCGTATCTCGAGCAGTCCACCCGCTACGTGTCGTACACCGATCGACCCCAGGGCGCCTACCGCTACCACGTCCCCCAGGAGGTGGAGGCGTGCGGGCTCGGCTCTGAGTTCCGCCAGGTGATGGACCGGGCCTTCGCCGCCTACGCCGAGCTGCTCCCTCGGCTGCGGGCCGTGCTCGACGCCCGGGTCCCCCGGTCGGACGACCCCGTCCCCCGCCGGCGCGCGATCCGGGCTGCCGCGCTCGACGCCGCCCGCGGCGTCCTGCCGGTGGCGGCGACCGCCAACGTCGGGATCTACGCCTCCGCCCAGGCCTACGAGGCCCTGCTGCTGCGCCTGCGGGCCCATCCTTTGGCCGAGGCCCGCCAGCTGGGTGAGGCGATCCGGGGGGCGCTCTGCTCGGTCATCCCCGACTTTCTGGTCCGGCTTGACCAGCCTCATCGCGGCGGGGTGTGGACCGCCTACCTGGCCCGGCTCGACCGCGAGCTGGCCCAGCTGGCCGGCGCCATCCAAGGCTCCCGGGCGGCCGACGGCGCGGCCGGCGGGCCCCCTCAGGTCCGGCTGCTGGAGTTCGATCCGGCGGGCGAGCGGGCGATCCTGGCGGGGGCGCTCTTCCCCCATGCCGGCTGCGGCCACGAGCGGGTCCGCGCCTTTGTGGACGAGCTCGACCCCCAGGGCTTCGCGCAGGCGTTCGCGGTCGCGGTCGGGGAGCGGGGCAACCGCCGCCATCGGCCCGGGCGGGGGCTCGAGCACACCGACTACCTCTTCGAGATCGTCTGCGATTACGGGGCCTTCCGCGACCTGCAGCGCCACCGGCCCGCCACCCTCAGCTGGCAGGCGCTCTCCCCCGAGCTGGGGGTGTCGGTGCCGGAGCTGATCGACGAGGCCGGGCTGCGGGACAGCTTCGACCGCGCCGTCCGCGAGCTGGAGGGGCTTCACCAGCAGCTGGGAGCGCAGGCGCCGGTGGCCGCGCCCTACGCGCTGGCGCTGGCGCACCGGGTCCGCTGGTCGCTGCGCTGCAACGCCCGCGAGGCGATGCACATCATCGAGCTGCGCAGCCAGCCCCAGGGCCACCCGGAGTACCGCCGGGTGGCGCAGGCGATGCTGGCCGCCATCCGCGACGTGGCCGGCCACCGCCACCTCGCCGCCGCGATGTGCTTCGCCGACCTGGAGCCGCCCGGGCCCGCCGACCTGGGGCGGTTGGTGGCGGAGGCCCGCCAGCGGGCCCGCCCGTCCGCCGGGGAGGCGCCCGGGGGGTGAGCCGGGCCGCGGGCTCGCTGCCGGCTCGCTACGATGCGGCGATGCCCCGCTTCACCCGCCGGGAGGACCCCCGGGTGCTGGCCGACCCGCAGCGGCTGCCACCGGGACAGGTGCTGACCCAGAAGTGGCCGGTGCTCCATTACGGTGAGGTCCCCCGCTACGACCTTGGCCGCTGGCAGCTGCAGGTGCGGGGCGAGGTGGATGAGGAGCGAAGCCTTACTCACGAGGAGGTGCGCCAGCTCCCCGCGGTCGAGGTTGTGCTCGACATCCACTGCGTCACCACCTGGAGCCGTTTCGACAATCGCTTCACCGGGGTGCGGTTCGGCGACTTCGCCCAGCTGATGGGGATGCGGCCCTCCACCCGCTTTGTCGAGTTCCACTGCTTTGGGGGCTTCACCACCACCGTACCGGTGGCCACCGCGCTGGACCCCGGGGCGCTGCTGGCCTGGGCTCACGACGGCTTGGAGCTCAGCCCCGAGCACGGCTACCCGCTCCGGGCGGTGATGCCCCGGCGCTACTTTTGGAAGAGCGCCAAGTGGCTGGAGGCGGTGGAGTTCCGGCGGGATGACCGGCTCGGCTTTTGGGAGCGCAACGGCTACAACAACAGCGCCGATCCCTGGCTCGAGGAGCGCTACTGGTAGCGGGCGAGCGGGCGTGCGCTACACTGGGCTCACGTCGGGCGGGCCCCGTGCGAGAGCCCGGCCGTGGCGCCATCACGAGGACACCCCCCGCCATGATCACCGTCTCCGAGCCGGCCCTCACCCAGCTCAAGACCCTGCTGGAGCAGCAGGAGAGCCCCGACCTCGGTCTGCGCGTCTACGTCTCGGCGGGCGGCTGCTCGGGCTTCTCCTACGGGATGGGCTTCGACGACCAGCGCCGCGAGGACGACGCTGTGATCGAGCAGGACGGCATCCGGGTCCTGGTCGACAGCTACAGCCAGGAGTACCTCCAGGGCGCCGAGATCGACTACATCGACAGCCTGATGGGCGGCGGCTTCACGGTCCACAACCCCAACGCGGTCAAGACCTGCAGCTGCGGCCACTCCTTCGACGCCGGCGACGGGGGCGGCGAGGCCAGCCCCTGCTCCCGCTGAGCGCAGCCCGACCGGCGCCGGCGGCCGACGGGTCGTCGGCGCCGCGGTCCGAGGGTAGGCAGCAGCCCCGATGAGCGTCGTCGTCGACCTCCACCAGCGGCTGGCGATCGTCCTCATCCTGCTGGGCCTGGTGGGGTGCGGGTGGACCTTTATCGGGCTGCGCCGCCATGGCGGCACCCCCGCCGGCGTGCGCGCGATGCTGCTGCTGACCGAGGGGCTGGCCCTGCTCCAGGGTCTGTTCGGGATCACCCTCTACAGCAGCGGCCTGCGGCCCGCCAACCTGCTCTTGCACACGATGTACGGGGTGGTGTCGGTGCTGGTGCTGCCGGTCGCCTACCTGCTGAGTGGGCGGGCCAGCCGGCGCGGTGAGGCCTACTACATCGGGCTGGGCTCCTTGCTGCTGGCGGGGGTCGCCTTCCGCGCGCTGGCGGTGGGGGCGCGCTGACCCCCACCCCGGGGCCGCCGGGGCGGGGCACCCCAGGGTCCGTGCCCCCCTCGTCGCCGCGGACGCTCAGCTGGAGCTGCGGGACGGTGGGCTCAGGGAGACGGCCCCGAGCGGGGGCCGCCGCGCCAGCGGTGTCGATCAGCTGAGGGCGCGGCTGGGTCGCCTCGCGGGCACCGGCGGCGCGGACCCGGTGCCCGAGCTCGCCCGGCGGGCCTGCGGCTGGACCGCCGCCGGGTCGCCATCCTCCACGAGGAGCTGGTCGGGGTCGGGAACACGTCGCCCGCAGCCGACCGCGACGTCCCGCGGCTGCGATGGGCCGGTGATCGGGGGCTGGCCCTCACCCGCCAGAGCTGGACTGGTGCGCAGCGCCCCGCGGCAGGTCGGCGATCACTCCCCCCGCCGGGCGGGTCCGGGCGAGCGGCTGCCGGTCCTCGGTGGTCTCGCCGCGGAGCTTCGCGTCAGCCTCTTGCTGCCGGCCGGCTGATCCATCCGCCGGTGGTCAGGTGATGACCTCGTGGCCGGGGACGATGGGCGTGTTGAGCAGGTGGAACGCGACCGTCTGGATCCCGCTCACATCGAGCACCGTGATCGCTGCGATCGCGAGCACGGTGACCGCGCCGACCACCGGCGGGGAGGCCCCGCCCGCCAGGCGGCGGGCCAGAAAGGCCAGCCCCAGGGCGAGCGCGGGGAGCGCGACGATGAGGTAGCGCCCCTGGGCCTGGTAGTCGACCAGGACGCTGTTGGCGACCATCTGGGCGAACGAGAGCAGCGGGATCAACGTGAGCCCGACCGCCAGCCAGCGCGTGCGCGCATCCCAGCCGGGCCAGCGGCGCTTCACCACCAGCAGGATCGCAACCGCGAGCACCGCCGCGAGCGCCTCCAGCGCGCGGAACACCAGGCGGCTGTGGCCGGCCACCAGCAGCGGCGAGGAGAGGTTGCCGAAGACGCCGATGAAGCTGTGGAAGGAGAGCGCCAGCCACCCGCCCACCTGGCTCATCTGATTCAGCTTGGGGATGGTGGCGAGGTTGTTGTCGAGGGCGTGGAAGTGGGGGAGCGGACGGCCGAAGACGACCATGTTGCGCCCCAGCCACCAGCCCGACACCAGCAGCGCCGGCACCGCCACCCGGGCGACGGTGCGCCAGCGGTGGCCGAGACCCCACCAGCGCCCGAGCGCCGCCAGCGCCACCAGCAGCATCAAGACGTAGTCGGTCTCCTTGCTGAGGATCGCGACCCCGATCGCGATCCCCACCAGGACCTGGAGCCGGATGGTCGCGGGGGTTCGGAGCACGCGCACCAAGAGGTAGGTGCAGAAGGCGGCGGAGAGGTCGGCAATGGCGTCGTCGGAGACCGATCCCGAGATGAACTGGAACTGGGGGAGCGCCGCCATCAGCAGGCCGGCGACGCACCACAGCCAGGGCTGGCGCGGCCAGAGCACCCGGGCGGCCAGGATCGTGAACAGCACCGCCAGCACCCCGAGCCCGACCGAGAGATCGCGCACCGCATCCAGGTCGCCCCCCGTCAGCTTGAAGACGCCGGCGCCCAGCAGGTAGTAGAGCGGAGGCTGCTGCCGCTCCGGCGTGCCCGGTCCCGGCAGCTGGAGCGCATGCGCGATCAGGGCGAGGTAGGCGGCGTGGGCGGCCTCGTCGGGCGCCTGGCCCAGGGGCGTGATGTGGCTGTAGGCGCCCGCGGCGGCCGCGAAGATGGCCATCGGCACACAGAACGCGAGCACCACAGAGAGCATGCGCAGCCGGTCGGCCCGACCCCTCGTCGCCCGTCGCCGCCGCCCGCCGGTCCCGGCCTCGGCGGGCGCCTCCGGGCTCATCCGTCCTCCCCGGCGGGGGCCGCCGGGTCCGGGGCCGGGGGGACCGGTCGCAGCTGGGAGGTGCCGTCGAACCCCGTCGTCACGTGGGGGTCGAGCTTGGCCCGGCGGCGCGCGGGCCGCAGCCGCTGGATCCGGCTGAGCCGCTCCAGCACCGCCAGCGCCGCCGGGAAGGCCTCCGCCGGCTGCGCCTCGACCCGGCCGGCGGCGAGCAGCTCCTGCACCCACTCCCGCCCGGTCTCGGTGCGCAGCAGGGTTATGGTCCAGCCCTCCAGCCCGAGTCCCCCCGCGGACAGGTCGGCCCATTCGGCGGCGAAGTCGGGGCACCAGCGGCACTGCGGCCGCGCCGTCGGCCGGGCCTCCTTCAGCGGGATCTCGATGATCCCCCCCTCGCCGAGCCGGGCCCGGCTGCCCGGGACCGACTCCCGTCCCAGCCGGCCATGGTCCGCCTGATCGGTGGAGACCAGCACCCGGCCCTTGACGTTCACCTTGCGGACCTGGTCCAGGTCGAGCTCCAAGCGCTGGTGCAGCAGCTCGTCCAGGAAGCCGGTCTCGGTGAACGTCTCGCTGCACATGAGGCCCACCGTCAGCACCACCGACCGGAACCGCTTGAGCCGGCGCCACTGGCTCTTGACCACCCCCGACACCTGGCAGGGCACCGAGACCAGAGCCAGGCGCCGGTCGGGCGCGGTCTCGGCCAGCGCCAAGAGGTTGGGGGAGTAGGTGTAGTAGGAGCCGGCGCACGCCAGCACCTGCTCGCGCGTCTCCACCAGGGTGGGCTGGGCCCGCCACGGCTGGCCCGGGACCGGCCCGGCGACGATCGCGCCGTCGATCCGGTCCGTCTCCAGCGCCCAGATCAGCAGCGCCGACACCAGCCCGCCGTCCTGGCCGCGGGAGGAGACCTGGGGCTGGGTGGCCCGCAGCGCCAGCTGTTGCTGCACCATCCCGAACAGCTCCTCCGGCGCGCGCGGGCGGCCGAAGCGCTCCTGCTCGATGACGTCGGTGTCGAGATGGAAGCGGTGGCAGGCGCGCACGCATGCGTCACAGCCGAGGTCGCCGAAACGGCAGTCCGCAGGGCCGGAGGGCTCGTCCATCTGGAATGGGTGAGTGTCCCGATACCCCAGCACCTTGCGGGGACAGGCGACGACGCAGGCGGCGCAGCCGCTGCAGGTGTCGGTCTCGACGACCTCGCGGAAGAGGTCCTGCCAGTGGGGCTTGGGGCTGGACGGCATCGCCCGCCAGTCTGACGCAGTGGCGCGGCCGCCGGGAGGCGGGGCCTCGCGGCCGCGCCATCGCCCGGTCGGGGGCAGCCGGTCGGGCGGGACCCCCGAAGCCTGGCGGCGACGGCGGCCGCGGGGAGGCGCTCATGGAACACCACCAGGGACTCGATCAGGCCGGTGAGCGCCCGCTACGACGCCAGGTGGAGGGCGGCAAGGGAGCGCAGCCCGGCCGGCTCCATCCGCGCGGCCCCCTCCACGATCTCCTGGTCGAGCACCAGGAAGTGGACCCCAGCGAGCACCCCGTCGGCGTCGCGGAGAGCAGCGCGTCCGACCTCGGCGTGGGGGATGAGGGCCGCGAACCGCCGTGAGGTCCGGAGCATCTCGACCTGGGCGATGCGGCTGCTGATCGGCTGGGCCCTCCCGTCGTCCCCGGCGAGCAGCCGCACCGTCTCGGCGCCGTCCTGGTCCCGAACGAGCGGTTTCACCCGCGCGCAGGCGTTCGCATGGACGACAGGACTCTGAGCGACAGGCTCCGCTCAGCCGAGAGCGCATGACTGATCGAGAGCACGCCGGGGGGCGGGTCGACCAGGGTGCCCACACCGCTCCGGGCCAGGCGCGCCGGTACGACCCGCCCCTGGGAGATCAGGCGGTCGAACGCGCTCTGAGTTTCGGGAAGGGGGGCCAGCACCGCGACCGGTCGTCCGTGGGCTGTGACCTCCAACGTCACCCCCTCGGCCACCCTCTGCAGGTGACAGCTGAGGTTCTGGCGCGGCTCGCGGACCGCGACCTGGGGTCGGGGACCGGGCGGAGGAATCCTCCGCGTGACCCGTAGCACGGTGCAGTGCTTTTGCGGGGTCCCGCCGCCCCCGGAGACAGCGCGCGCGCCGTGGGTCGATCCGTAGCGACTGTGCTACGCTTTGGCAGTGGCCCGGGTGATCACCCAGCGCGAGCTTCGCAACGAGAGCGGGCTGATCATGCGCGCGCTGGACCGGGGGGAGTCGTTCCTGGTCACGCGCAACGGGATCCCCGTGGGCGAGCTGCGACCGCTCCAGCGGCGCCGGTTCGTTCCCAGGGCCGTGGCGCTGGCCGCGCTCGCCGGGACCCCTCCCATCGACGGAACCCGCCTGCGGGTCGACCTGGACCGCAACCTCGACCAGGACGCCAGGCCGCGTGCCTGATCGAGGTCCCCCCCGGGGGGTGCTGGACACCTCGGTCGTCATCGACTTTGAGCGAGTCGCCTGGGATCAGCTCCCCGACGAGCTGGCCATCGCCGCCGTGACCCTGGCGGAGCTCGCCGCCGGCCCGCATGCCACCACCGACCCGATCGAGCGCGCCCGTCGCGTGACCCTGCTGCAGCGGGTGGAGGCAACCTTCGACCCGCTCCCGTTCGACGCCGAGGCGGCGCGCGCCTACGGGCTTGTGTATGCGTCGGTGGCCGCGGCGGGACGGCGGGCGCGAGGGCAGCGGGCGGTGGACCTGCTCATCGCTGCCACCGCGGTCTCGGCCCGGCTGCCGCTCTACACCAAGAACCCTGCCGACTTCGCCCACCTGGGCGGCGTGCTCGAGGTCGTGCCAGTGGCATAGCCATGCCGCTCCGTGGCACCCCGGCTCCCCGGCTACGATGGCCGCGCGATGACGAGTCCGGGCCCGCGGCTGGTGGTGCTCGCGGGCGGGGTGGGGGCGGCCCGCTTCCTCCGTGGCCTGGTGGCGGCGCGCCCGGCGGCCGAGGTCACGGTGGTGGGCAACACCGGCGACGACATCGAGGTCTACGGGCTGCACGTCAGCCCCGACCTCGACACCGTCCTCTACAGCCTGGCCGGCCTCGCCGACCTGGAGCGCGGATGGGGGCTGCGGGGCGAGAGCTGGGAGGCGCGGGCGGCGATGGAGCGGCTCGGGGGGCCGACCTGGTTCCAGCTCGGCGACCGGGATCTCGCCACCCACCTCTGGCGCACCGAGCGCCTGCGCCGCGGGCTGGCGCTGTCGCGGGTCACCGCCGAGCTCGCCGAGCGGCTGCGCCTGCCCGTCACCCTGCTGCCGATGACCGACCAGCGGGTCACCACCCGGGTCGTGACCGCAGATGGGCGCGATCTCCACGTGCAGGAGTACTTCGTCCAGGAGGGGTGCCGTCCCGAGATCGCCCGCGTCCACTACGCCGGCCTGGAGCGGGCCCGGCCCGCCCCCGGGGTGCTGGCCGCGATCGAGGCTGCCGACGCGGTGGTGGTGGCCCCCAGCAACCCGATCATGTCGATCGGACCGATCCTGGCGCTCCCGGGGGTGCGCGCGGCGGTTCGGGCCCAGGCCACCGTCGTGGCCGTGAGCCCGATCGTGGCGGGGGCCGCGATCAAGGGCCCGGCGGTGGCCATGCTGCGGGCGGCGGGGTGGGAGCCGACCGCCCGCGGCGTGGCCGAGGGCTACCAGGACTGCGTCAGCCGCTTCGTCCTCGACGACCGTGACGCCGCCCTCGCCCCCGCCGTCGAGGAACTGGGCGTCCGGGCCCGGGTGACCGACACCCTGATGGTCGACCTGCCCGCCGCCGTCCACCTCGCTGAGATCACTCTGGCGGCTGCGGACCTCTGATCGCTCCTTCCGGCGACTCCGCAACGGCAGTGGACAAGCTGTGGACAACCTGTGGATCCCCCGAATTTTGGGAGGGCGGGCGCGGGCCGTGCTGAGGGCCGCCAGGGCCCCCGTGATCACAGGTGAGTGAGGGGGGCCCGGGGGCGTGGGTTGACCTTTGGGTCGATCGAGGGCGATACTGGAGCCGGTCCTGTATACGAGGACCGTGCCCGGCGCGTAAACCAAATCCCGTCCAGCGCCGTGTTAACTGGCAGTGGGGGACGGGCACGCAGCGAACCGGTGCCAGTCCTCGAACTGGACAGACCGGGCCCGGAGGGTCCCAGCATCCCGCGATCAGCGTCGACATGGCTCGACTCAGCATTCCCCGCAGCAGCTGCCGGACAACAGGAGGTCACGCGCTAGTGAGTACACGGACAGAATCGATTGGCCAGACGCCTCGGGGCGTACGGAGGCTGGGACTCCCGACGACCGGGGCCCGGCTTCTCTCGTTCCTGGGTTTGTCGGTCCTCAGCCTGGGGCTCGCGCCTCTGGCGATGACCGCGGCGGCCCAGGTGGCGCCGCGCACCGGAACCTCGGGGACCTACGTCTCGGTCACCCCGTTCCGGGTGCTTGACACCCGATCCAGCACCGGCGGGGCACCCTTCGGGGTCAACTCCACGGACACCATCCAGGTCACCGGCGCGGGCAGCGGGACGGTCCCGACCAGCGGGGTGACGGCGGTGGTGGCGAATGTCACCGCGCTCAAGGCGACGTCGTCGGGCTACCTGCAGGTCTATCCGACCTCGGGCGGGCTGCCCTCGGTGTCGAACCTCAACTTCGCGATCGGCCAGACCATCCCGAACCTGGTGACGGTGCCGGTGTCGGCGAGCGGGCAGGTGTCGATCCACGACTACATGTACAACCAGACCGGCAGCGGGTCGGTCCAGGTGCTCATGGACGTCGAGGGCTACTACACCACCAACCAGGTCGGGGCCTCGGGCCTCTACAACCCGATCACCCCGGTCCGGATCGCGGACACGAGGACGGGGAGCGGGCAGCCGGACGCCGGCACCCCGCTGGCGTCGAAGAGCACCACCGCGCTGACCGTGACGGGGACCACCAGCGGGGTCCCATCGACCGCGTCGGCGGTGGTCCTGAACGTGACCGTGGTGGCGCCGACCGCGTCGGGCTTCGTCACGGCGTGGCCGGCGGGCGCGAGCCAGCCGACGGCGTCGAACCTCAACTTCGTGACCGGCGAGACGGTCGCCAACCGCGTCATCGTGGGCGTGGGGACCAGCGGCCAGATCGACCTGTACAACTCGTTCGGGACCACCCAGGTGGTGGTGGACGTGGACGGGTGGTACACCGGCAACACCACCGGGGCGACCGGCGGGGCGTACTACCCGCTGACCCCGGTGCGGATCGTGGACACGCGGTCCAGCTTCGGCGGGACCACGATCGGCGGCGGCAGCACTGCGAGCTTCACCCTGGCCGGCGCCGGGGGGATCCCGTCCACGGGTGCGAGCGCGGCGGTGATGAATGTCACCGCGATCGGGAGCGGCCCCTCGGGCTACCTCACGGTCTACCCGTCCTCGGCGACCAAGCCGACCGCCAGTGACGTGAACTGGCCGGCGATCCCGAGCGTGGCGGTGCCGAACCTGACCCAGGAGGGCCTGGGGACGGCCGGTGCGATCTCGATCTTCAACGGCTCCTCCGGCTCGGCCAACGTTCTGGTGGACGTGTTCGGGTACTTCGGGGCCTCGAATGTGACCGGCGTGGGCCTGACGGCGGCCGCGACCAGCCTCGCGATCAACACGCTGGCCGCTCCGACCACCAACCACACCACGGTCACCGTGAGCGTGACCAGCAATGGCGCGCCGGTGGCCAGTGACACCGTGCTGTTCACCGAGAGCGGCGCGGGATGCGGCGGCTTCGGCACTCTCAACACCTCGTCGGCGACGACGACGGTGACGACCGGCACCGGGA
>DATKRN010000010.1:0-3146 GCA_035532155.1 Verrucomicrobiia bacterium
AACCTGCTATCGGTTAACCGGCTATGGAGAACTACCCCAGCACCACCGACCCCGGGCTGGAGCGGGCGGCTCAGATGGACGCGCATGATGGCGGCCCGACAACTCGGAGGTGGGTCGCGGTGGTACGGGTCGCGGTGGAGGGGGAGAGCTACCGGCTGGCCGGTGACTGGGCGGGGGTGGCGTCAGCCAATCGCTTCCTGCGCCACCTGGAGGCTCGGGCGTTTGCGCGGGCGACCGTCCGCGCTTATGCCTACGACCTCCTGAACTTTGCGCGCTTCGCCGTCGCGCGTCGGCTGACCCTCGCCGACGTCGTGCCCACGGACGTCTTCGACTGGCTCGACTGGCAGCGTCCGCCGCGCAGCCACGCCGGGACCGTGGTGGCCCTGCGCTCGCGGACGGGTGCAGCGGCCGCGTCGATGAACCGGCGAGTGGCGGCGCTCCGGGCCTTCTTCGAGCACGAGGTCTTGGCCGGGGTCTGCGTCGCGAATCCGGTCCCGGCGCCGCGCCGGGGTGCGGGCCTGCGCCCGAAGGCCCGCGGACCACTTGGGCACCTGGGCCCGGGGCGGACGCGCGGGGGCGGACGCCTCGTCCGCCAGCCCCGCCGGTTGCCCGAGTCGCTCGACCCCGATGAGGTCGGGGCCTTCTTGGCCGACCTCCGGCGCGACCGCGACCGGGCGATGGTGCTGGGGATGGTCCTGGGCGGGCTGCGGGCCGGCGAGGTCCTGGGGTTGCGGCTCGCCGATGTCGATCACGGCCGCGGGCGGGTGCGGGTGGTGGGCAAGGGCGGACGGGAGCGGACGGTGCCCATTGACCGGCCGTTCTTCACGGCGCTGGCCGCGTACTTGGGAGCGGAGCGCCCACCCGGGCTGGCCACCCCGGAGTGCTTCGTGGTCCTGCACGGACCCACGACCGGGCAGCGGCTCACCGAGGCGGGGCTGCGCAGCCTGTTCCGAGCGCATCGGGCCGGCTCCGGCGCCCTCCGCGTCCGCCCTCACCGCTTGCGGCACACCTATGGGACCGAACTCGCCGCGGCGGGGATCGACCTGCTCGTCCTGCGCGACCTGATGGGGCACGCGAGTCCGGAGACGACCGCCCTCTATGTCCATCTCTCGGCCGAGCACCTCGCGGCCGAGTACCGGGCGGCACGGGCGGCCGTCGGCCGATGAGCCAGCCGGTGGCGCGCGTCGCGCGGGCGGGCGACCATGACCAGCTGGCGGCCTACGTGCGCGTGTGTGCCGAGCTCGGGCTCAGTGACCGGGCCCTGCGCGACCGTCTCCACGTGGCGCGGGCGTTTCTGGCCGCCCACCCGGACCTCGACGCCTGGCTGGCCCGCCCGCTCCCCACCCGGCTGGCCGACCTGCGCCGGATCCGGGCCTGGCCGCTGCTGACCGCACTGGCGTGCGCGGGCGCGATCCAGCTCGACATGGACCTGCTGCTGGCCAAGGATCTCGGGGGCCTCGGGGTCACGGCCGCCCGGGTGTGGGCGTCCGACTTCCGCCGTGCCACCGCGGCGGCGACGCGCCTGGGATGGCGCCTCAACTGGATCCGCGACGTGATCCGTGAGTGTCTCCCGCTGGTGCTCGTCTGGACAGCGACCGCCATGGTCGAGCTGACCGACGCGGACCTCGAGGCGGTCCGAGTGGCGATCGAGACGTCGCCGGCGGCCGCCCGCTGGACGCGCCGCCGGTACACCGGCCGCCTTTTCAGTCTGCAGACGCTCCTCTACGAGCTCGGCAATCCCACGACACCCCCGCGGCGCCGGCTGACGGCGGCGACCCTGGAGGGGCGCTTCCAGGCCATCGACGCTCCCGAGCTGCGACGGCCCATGCTCGCCTACCTGCGGGCACGGTCGGCCGCGCTGTCGGCGTCGTCGATCGCCGGGTTGGCGAACGACCTGCTCGTCTTCAGCGAGTACCTCGGGCAGCACCACCCCGAGGTCAGCGGCCTGCCGGCGCTCGAGCGGTCGCACATCGAAGGCTTCTTGGTGTGGAATCGCCACCGTCCGTGGCGTGGGCGTCTGGCCCGGGCCGCGCCGGTCTCCATCTCGGTGGTCCACCGTGCGGTCCTGACGCTCCGCAACTTCCTCGACGACATCACCCTCTGGGGCTGGGCCGATCGACCGGCCCGGCGGCTGGTGTTCGCGACCGACGTCCCACGGCTGCCGCGGCCCCTGCCGCGTGCCCTGGCGCCGGATCACGACGCCGCGCTGATGGGGGCGGTGGAGCAGCTGGCCGACCCGTTCGCTCGGAGCGCGCTGATCCTGCTACGACGGGCGGGGCTGCGGCTCGGGGAGTGCCTCGACCTCGAGCTCGACGGCGTCGTCGACTTCGGTCGGACGGGGAGCTGGTTGCGCGTGCCGCTCGGCAAGCTCGGGACCGAGCGCATGGTCCCGCTCGATCCACCCACCGTGGCCGTCCTCGACACCTGGGCGCATGACCGCGGTCCGCAGCGGCCCCAGCCCCATCCGACGACCGGTGTGCTCACCGACTTCCTCTTCAGCGAACGCGGCCAGCGTCTCGGACCCTGGCGCCTTCGCTCAGGCCTGCGGACGGCGACCCGCGCCGCCGGGCTGACCGGGGCGGGGGGGGCCGAGCTGCGGGTGACGCCCCACCAGCTCCGGCACACCTATGCGACCGAGCTGGCGAACGCGGGCATGAGCTTGCAGGGGCTGATGGCCCTGCTCGGCCACGTGACCCCTGAGATGACCCTCCGCTACGCGACCCTGGCCAGCCCGACCCTGCGCGCCGGATATGACGCGGCCATTGGCAAGGTCCGACGGGCGCTGCCCAGCCTCCCCGTCGCACGGCCGGTCGTACCCGACCGCGTGGCCTGGATCGCCTCCGAGTTTCTCAAGACCCGGGTGGCGACTGGCTACTGCTCCCGCCATCTCGCCGCCGGCCCCTGCGCCTACGCCAACATCTGCGAGACCTGTGACACCTTCGTCCCCGTTGCCGACTCCGCCGGCGCGATCCGTGCGCAACTGGTCGACGTCCGGGCCCTCCGCGATGACGCCATCCGACGCGGATGGGCCTTCGACGTGGAACGTCACCGCCGGGTCATCGACAGCCTGGAGACGCACCTGGCTCGCCTCGCCAACCGACCACCAGCGGAGCATCACCTTGACACACCCCCGATGGCCGGTTAAT
>DATKRN010000011.1:0-24962 GCA_035532155.1 Verrucomicrobiia bacterium
GGACCGGCGCAGGCGGTGGTGGTGGCGGGGGCCGCAGCTACGCGGAAGGCTCAGCCACCGGCGTCAGCATCAGCCCGGCGTCGCTCACGGCGACCCCCGAAATCATCGTCGTTGCGACCATCGCGACCCCGCCGACCATCACCAGTGCCAGCAATACGACCTTCGAGACGGGCATCAACGGATCCTTCACGATCACGGCGACTGGTTCGCCCACCCCGACCGTGTCCGAGAGTGGCACTATTCCCGCCGGGCTGATCTTTACCTCCGGCGCCGGCGTGGGCAGCGCCACCATCAGCGGAACGCCCTCAGCAGGGACGGGAGGGAGCTACCCGATCACGTTCCAGGCGAGCAACGGGTTCAGTCCCAGTGCGTCTCAGAACTTCACCCTCTACGTGGATCAATCTCCCGCGATCACCAGTGCCAACAACGCGACCTTCACCGACGGATCCTCGTCAAGCGTCACGGTAACGACCACGGGCTACCCTACCCCATCCCTTTCCAAGAACGCGCAGGCACTGCCGGCCGGCATCTCGTTTACGGACAACGGCAACGGGACGGCGACGATTGGGGGCACTCCAGCCTCCACCGGGACGTACTCCTTTGTCATCACCGCGACTAATACGTATGACCCGTCTGGGGTGACCCAGGCCTTCACCCTCACGGTCGGGTCGGCTCCGACGATCAGCAGCGACAGTAGCACCACCTTCCAGACCGGCCAGTCGGGGACCTTTACGGTGACGACGACCGGCTCGCCCACGCCCAGCCTCTCGGACAACGGGGCCACCCTGCCGGGCGGGGTGACGTTCACGGATAACGGCAACGGGACCGCCACCCTGGCGGGAACGCCGGCGGCAGGATCCGGAGGAAGCTATTCCTTCACCATCACCGCCAGCAACGGATTCAGCCCGAATGCCACGCAGACGTTTGTCCTCACTGTTGATCAAGCGCCCACCGTGACCAGCGCGGCCAACACCACGTTGACGGTCGGGGCGTCGGGAACGTTCACGGTCACCACCGGTGGCTATCCCAGCGGCAGCGGCATCACGCTCACGCAAAGTGGAGCGCTGCCTAGCGGCGTGACCTTCACGGATAACGGCAATGGGACGGGAACGCTGGCCGGAACGCCGGCAGCAGGAACCGGCGGCACCTATACCTTCACCATCACGGCCGCCAATGGGGTCAGTCCCAATGCCGTGCAGACATTCCTGCTCAGCATTGACGAGCCGCCCACCATCACCAGCGGCGGGAGCGCAACGTTCACAGCCGGAGCGCCAGGGAGTGTCACGGTGACCACTAATGCGACCGCATATCCCGTCCCGGCCCTGTCGGAGAGTGGAGCGCTGCCCAGTGGGGTGACGTTCACGGACAATGGCGATGGCACCGCCACGCTAGCCGGAACGCCGGCCGCCACGACCGGCGGACCCTACCCCCTCGCGCTCACCGCGGCCAATGGCGTGAGCCCGAATGGAACGCAGAGCTTCACCCTCACCATCAATGAATCCCCGACCTTCACCTGCGCCGCGACCACAACCTTCACCGTGGGGACGGCCGGCACCTTCACCGTCCAGACCGCGGGCACGCCAACGGCCGTCGTGACCGAGACCGGCACGCTGCCAGGCGGTGTGACCTTCATCGACAACGGCAACGGGAGTGGGACACTCAGCGGCACTCCAGCCGCGGGGACCGGAGGCACCTCTACCCTCACTCTGAGCGCGAGCAATGGCACCAGTCCGAACGGGACCCAAGCCTTCACCCTCGTGATCGACCAAGCTCCCGCCTTCACGGGGACGAACGGCGTCACCCTCACGTCGGGTCAGACGAACCCCATTACCATTATCACGACCGGCTATCCCTCTCCCACCATCAGCGAATCCGGCACGGTGCCGCCTGGACTCACGTTCACGGATAACGGCAATGGCACCGCCACCATCACCGGACCGGCCCCCGGCACAGGGATCTACAGCGTCACGCTGACGGCAGCCAACGGAGTCGGCACCAACGCGACGGAAACGTATTCGATTCGGATCGTCAGCCCCGTCATGCCCCCTCCGCCACCGACCACCACGCTGCCCCCTCCGCCAACCACCATCCCGCCACCCCCTCCGGGCAAGGCCGATCTATCGATCCAGCTCCAGACACGTCCCGCCATCGGCGGCCGTGTGCGCTTTCTCGTCACGCTGACGACGGCGATCGCCTCCAGCACGGGCAAATGGGGAACCATCACCGTCAAGCGAAATGGCCAAACCTTGAAGGACTGCACCCGGATCCGGCTGACCACTCATCTGGATCGGCAGTACAAGGGGGGAGTCGGCACTGCCACCTGCTCGGTCGTCATCACAAAGGGGCAGTGGATACTCTCGGCACAAGCAACCGGAATCACCAGCACTCAGGGTTCCATTGCCTCAGCAGCGGACCAGATTCGCCTCGACGTCGTGCGCGTGTCCACCCACCCGCTGCGCTATCGCTACACCGTGGAGCTCGTGGGCTGTGTCGCGTCGGGAACCACGGTGAACTGTTCCGGCGTGACAGCGGACCCCGACCGCCCGCTCATCATCAATACATCGGGCGTCACCGTCGATGGCGTTCCGGCGCACACGGCCATGAGCGGGGGCGGCACCTTCAGCTTTATGAAGGCGACCGACCTCACGACGAAACGGACCGGAATCTTCCGGGGAGCGACACGAGGCTATACCACGCTGATTGGGGCCACAGGCTATGACACGCTCCAAGGGGGCCCATCCGCCATCACCTTCCTTGGGACTGGCACCCACAACACCCTCGACCTCAGCCAGGTCCCCAGCTCGCTCACGATCAATGTGCCCGCCGGCACGGCCACTGCGAACGGGAACACGGACACCTTCACGGACATCCAGACCTTCATCGGCTCCGCGAAGGGCCACACCACATTCATCGCCCCGACCACGATGGGATACGCGTTCCATGGAGAGGGGAGCCAGGGGAACACTCTGGACCTGCTGGCACTCCCCCAACCCACCACCGGCGTCGGGTGGTCGTGGCAGATCACGATCGAGAAGGGAGGGGGTTTCGTCAGCGCAAAGGGCGGCCAGGACACCTTCTCGGACATTCAAGTCTTTGTAGGAGCGCCAGGCTAACCTGCGTGGGCCAGCCGCCCAGGGGTGGCCCGCCTGAGGAATGCCGGCACGTCGTTCTGACGAGCGCCGGCTCTCACTTCGACGCTGGCAAGGAACGATCCATGCGGGAGTGGGCTGTGCTTCGGCCTGCCGACGAGGAATCCTGCGCCGGTTACGTCAGAGAGGCCTTGACGTTCGTCGCACCAGAGGGGATGGCGGATTCCCTACCATGAGGAGACGCCCGCCCACGCTGAGCCCAGGCGTCTTTCTGAAGGTGCGGCGTAGCTCGAACGAAGAAGGATCGGTGCCACCATGACAGATGCAGCAAAGCAGCCCGTCTACTTCGTCGTGTTCATCACCACAAAGTACTCGTCGATGGAAGAGGCGAAGAGGAAGGCACCTGAGGACATAGCCGCGCACATGGCTCGTTCCCAGACGTTCCACGACGAAGGCAAGCTCTTGATGGGCGGCGCTTTTCTTGACCACCTCGACGAGCTAGTCAGCACAATGGCAGTGCTCACCTCACGAGCAGTAGCCGAAGACTACGTTGAAGATGACCCCTTCGTTCGGAATGGAATGGTGAGTACGTGGGCCATTCGCGAGTGGGCAAACATGCTCCGTTAGCTACTCATCGCTGCGTCTTGTTCGACTCGCACATACTGGTAGACCGTCTCCCGACTGATCCCGAACTCGTGGGCGAGCTGCAACTTCGACTCGTCGGAGTCGGCCCTCCTCCGCAGGTCGGCCCGCTGCTCGTCGGAGAGCGAGGGGCGACGGCCTTTGTACGCGCCACGCTCCTTCGCCAGGGCAACGCCTTCCCGCTGTCTCTCGCGGATCAGGGCACGCTCGAACTCCGCAAACGCTCCCATCACGGAAAGCAGGAGAGTAGCCATCGGCGAGTCCTCGCCGGAGAAGGTGAGTTGCTCCTTGACGAACTCGATCCTTACTCCCCGCCCGTTCAGCTCCTGGACGATGCGTCGCAGGCCCTCGGTGTCGTACCGGGTCAACCACCGCGGCACGGTCTGAGGATGGCAGACGACGACGTCGGCGTTCGCCTCGACGGGGTAGCCGGCGCGGGCCCGGCAGATCATCTGCAGCCGGAGGGCCACTTGGCCCTGGTGGTGGAGCTGGGCGACCAACGGGGCGAGCGCCGACGGGTTGGCCGGGCCACCAGCAAGACGCATACTGGAACGGGCTTCGTTGGAGCGGCGATCAACTTCCTCGCCACGAGGCTACTTCGTCTCCAGGCCATTGGCCAGCTCCGAGCCGCCGGCCCGCGGACAGAACTTCTGGCTACTGGCTTAGCGGTGTGACGTGTTACGCAGGAACTGGGTCGTGCTGATCCTGGGACTGGCGTGTATGGTGGCTCTTGTGGTCACCGCCATGAGTTTGCTCTGGACGACAGTGATCATTCACGCGGCGGGGACGCATCCGGCGACGTCGGTCCGGGCGGCCCGCTGAACGCCGCGAGTCCGGCGTGTGAACCCAGGTTCACACGCAACCAGACCGGCGACGGCTTCAGAGTATCGCACGGTTCGGTCGTCCGCACGAGAGGGCGATGGGCAGAAGCCTGGGACGGGCGATGGGGCCGAGGGCCAGGAGCCGCAGAGCGGCGGTGGGGACCGCCAGGTCCAGGGCGGCGCTGGGCGAGCCAAGCTGCTGACCGCACCATCGGCGCAGCGTCATTGACCCCAGATTGTCGGCGCAGTGATGCGATGCTCAGAGCATGGGACGCTCGGCAGCGACAGTGGGAACGGCGGCGGCGGGGACGGACCTGGCGCACTTGATCGGCTAGCCGAGCTGGCGCCCGCCTCTGGCCTTTCCTCCCGCGAACCTGATTCTGGTACGTTGGCCAGACCTTGCCTTGTGGGCGCTCTGGCTGCTCTGGGCCATCGTCCTGGTCCGGGCCATCCGGCGGGTGCTCGCGACGCCAGCCCGGACCGAGACGATCGAGCCTGAGCCGACCGTCCGGGGCCACCACCTGTTGCGGGTGCGCCCCGAGTGGACGATGGCGAGGTGAGCACACTGACGTCAGGGAAGGCTGCCTGACACCGTGAGCGACGGAGGGCCAGCCGAGGTGATAAGGCGACGCCCGCCAGTACGGTCAGTGGGGACTCGGTCGGGCCGTCTGGAGGAACGCCCTCTGCTAACGCACGTCGACGTCCACCATAACACTGCCGTTGTGGCGCGTGAGCCAGAGCCCCGGCGGCGCCGTCACCGTTGCCTCTCCCCCGGAGTACGGCGGGACGGGGACAAAGGGGGTTGTGCCCGCCAGTCGGATGTCAATGGTCGCCCCGAAGTGCGCGGTCTGACCGGAGACGCTGCAGTCCAGTTGCACGTGGTGCGGAGTGAGAACCGGCCACGCGTCCTCCGCACACCGGAGGGCCGCGAGCGGGGACAGATCGCGATAGCCGCGGATGGCCAGATGCGCTCTTGCGTCCCTCAGCAGCGGCATGAGCGGACCGGCGGCGCGATAGCCCTGCGTCTGGGTGAGGCAGGCGTCAAGGCACACGACGCTGCCGCTGGAGGTCCACGGCGACCCCCAGACGTGCGCTCCCGACACCGGAGGGCCGATGCGGGCCAGCTCCCCGTCCAGCACGTTCGGAGGCCAGAGCATGGCGACGCCGAGCCAGATCAGTCCCGCGACGATCGCCACCCCACCGATCCCGGAGGCGAGGAGCAGCCGGTGGCGGCTCGCATTCACTGGCTTGACCCTCCCCGAGCCAGGACGCGGATGGGGGCCGCCCACCAGGCGCCATCCTGGCTTGCGAGCCAGGCCGCGCGAGGGGGGTGCCTGAGCATCACGCGGCGGATTCTACCCGGGCGGAGAGCTCCAGACGACGTGCGTCGGGCCAGTGCCGTATGAGAGGTGGCTGTCATGGGTTCCCTTATATAGGGGCCGACATGTTGTGCGCGCCGATCGTCACACCCCAGCCGGTTGACCGCTTGGGCGACGCCGTGCTACACCTGTTCGCAGGGAGTCGCCCACCACCATGGAGAATGTCACCCCGACCGTCCACCCTGGCCTGGATCAGGCCGCCGCCCGGCGGCGCGACTATCGCGCTGTGCAGGAGGCTGACGTGGATGGCGTGAGCGTCGAGCAGGCGGCCAGCTTCCTCGGGCTCAGCCCGGTTCGCGTCCGCGAGCTGATCCGCGGGGGCGTGCTCAAGGCGGAGCGCGTGGCCACCAGCTACCGCTGGGCGATCACCACCGACTCGCTGGCCGCTCTGGCCATGCAGCGCAGCACGGGCCGAGGGCTGAGGCGACTGTTGACGCGACGACGCGACCGACGCCAGTCTGACTCTGGCAATACACCACGAGGAGAGACACCATGAAGACTTTGGCAACACGACTGATGGCCCTGGCCCTGGTGGGGCTGGGGATGAGCATGGCTAGCGGGGTGCCGGCGGTGGCGGCAAGCACGGCCACGTCGAAGGTGACGGTGCACATCTCGCCACTGCCCCGCTATACCATCATCGGCAGGGTGTACTACGTCACGGCCACCGTTACGCCGAGCAATGTGCGTGAGCGAGTGAACCTTGACAAGGGTGCTGCTACTGGGCCGTGCTGGACGCAGAGCGGTACCTGCCGCTTGAGCTTTGGTCCTTGGGCTAGCACGGAAGGTATCTGGCGCGGAGTACGTGCAGTCGTATTCACGTATCCACCACTTAAGATCATAGCGACTTCCAATGCCGACTCGACGGATGTCGTAGTCGCATTGCCCAAGCCCAAGCCCACCGTCCACATGACGGCATCGACGCTGCGGCAGACCGTGGGCAAGACCGTGGTGTTCGTGGCACACTTCAACAACCCTGGCCACGTCACGCCTCCCCAATGGGGTGCGTACAACGGGCAGTGGATCGACGGGACGGTGCCGACGGGCTGGTGGATCAACACGCCGCGTGGCCAGCTCGATCCTCCAGGCTATGTCTGCCAACACTCAGACATCTGCCACTTTCGGGTCACGAGCCAGACGTCAGGCCGCGTGATCTATCACGCCGTGACGCCGCTGGCTGGGCCCATGAGCAACCGGATCACCGTGACCTGGCTGCCCAAGCCCAAGGTCAAGGCGGGCAATGCGTGACGGTCTCTGGGCGCGTCGCTTGGCAGCGGTTGGCTGTGCCAGCCTACTCGCGGGACTGACGAGCCTCACCGCCTCGGCAACCAGCTCTCGAATCAACTGGCAGTCCACCCCCGTTGAGACCCCGCAGTCCCACGCCTGGTGCGATCCGAACGCGATCGCGCTGGCGGGTGCGAGCCAGAAGAATGTGCCGGGTGGCGATGCGGGGGCTGGCTGCGCGGATAACCCACCGTTCAATGGCAAGCCGTACATTCAGACCACCAACCTCCACGACTTCTGGTCGATCCAAGACGAGACGCAGCAGGTGCCAACCACTGTGTGGCCCTTACTCGGGGCGGGCTTGATCCGTGCGTTCAACAACTCGGTGCAAACCTTTTCGTACTGGGACTATGTGCAAGGCGTCTACAACGGGCGCCTCCAGTCCTCCGGTTGGCAGCGGCTGCCTGAGCCGTCGGTCCAGGGCAATGGGCAGACGCCAGGGGTGACGTGCCCTCCAATCATCGTGTGTCCCCGACTCACTTGGTCCAGCTTCGGCATCCAGTCGATCAACGCCTCGACGACGATCTGGATCGGGGTGAGCGCCTCGGGTCCCTGCGGTGCGCCTGGCTATCACTTCTGCTTCCCAGAAGGCCAGATGATGGCGCCCGAGAATCCCCATGGCAGTGAAGGGGCTGGCGGTCCAGGTGCGAGCGCCGGCTCGGCGGTCACGTCCTTCGCCATCGACACCGTTCCACCCCCGCCGATCACGACGCTGCATGGCACTTGGTCCATGACTCCGCGAGGGCCGGTCTACTCGATCCACTGGCTGGGGCTGCGGGACAACGGTGATGGCATCGGGAGCGGCTGGTACGTCGATGGCATACAAGGCTACGATGTGTATGAGTTTGTCAACTCGAACCCGTCGCCGAGCGAGGGGCCGCAGATGACGAGCTGCCTGGACATCCCGCCCCAGGTCCGCGGTCCGTATCATCCCCCCGGATGCTCGGGTGTCGTCATGGCGTACCCGGACCTCGGTGGCGCCGTGGATAGTCCGGGCCTGCCCTACACCGAGCCGGCGGTGCTCACCCCGAGGGCGGGCCAGTATCTGCACTTGTGTGGTCGTTCAGTGGACTGGTTGGCGCACATCAGCAGCATGACCTGCGAGGTCGTCGCCTACCATGCAGCGCCCGTACCCACCATCACGCTCCAGGGCCCGGCCACCCGCTGGCTCGGCCAGCCGAACCCGACGATCCCGCTGCACGCCATGGCGTCGTCAATGGCCTCCTCGGAGCACATCGAGATCACAACGTGTGTGACGCCCGAGACGGCGCTCACCCTCTCGGTCTGCCCGACCCCAGTGCAGGCTCTGACCGCCCCAGCGGGGCAGTCCACGGCGAGCCTGACCGTCCAACCGCCTCCGGGCGGCCCGAGCACTGAGGACGCCACGGCGTGGGTGCTGGACTCCACTGGCACGGTCGTCGCGACCTCGAACACGGTCCCGTTGAACTGGTATGGGCCCTCGATCTCGCTGGCGAGCTCGCCGGCGAACCCGCTGAAGAGCCGCCAGACGGCGACCCTCACCGTGTCGCTGGCCAATGGGACGCCGTTCCAGGGCTCGCCGGGGGTCCCCGATCCGTGGACGATCGCCTTCACCGCCAGTGATCGCGGCCAGGGACAGGGGGCGAGCTGCACCATGCGCACGGGCCAGTCGTCGTGCCAGGTGGCCGTGACCCGGACGGTGGCGCCCGGCACCAGCAAGACCGTGCTCTTCACCGCCGATGTTGTGACCTATCCGTCGGCGACGGCTCAGGCTACGGTGGTTTGGGGGGCCCAATCTGGCGGGGGAGGGGGGCCCGGCGCCTGCACGACGGGTGGCCGCGTCCAGAGCAACCCGCCCGACAATACGATCGTCGTGTGGAATCTCACGAACTACTATGTCAGTTGCAGTCGAGTTCGTCTAGGCGTGATCCGCACGTGGACCGTGGCACGTTCGCCGATCCGTATGTGTGTCCCCGGCCCGCGCCGCCGCGTGCAAGTGCTTGGGCCCCCCTTGACGAAGGGCGGGCCTCCCCACGCCACCTGGCATTGGGTGCCGGGCCCGCCGGTCTGCCATTGGCAGGCCAGGCCGCCCTGGGTCTATGTGGACACGATGATCCGGCTGGGGGTGCGGTGGTCCTGGTCGGCCAACGGCTTGACGCCGGCCACGAGCGAGACCCTCTACGGGCCATTCGCGATGGGCTTGCCGTATCCCGCCGAGATCGTGACCAACGTGTGGAAGTACGACTCGCAGCACGCGCTGGTGACGATCCGTGCCACCCAGCGGCTGCAGGAGGTGCAGACGCGGGACGGGGTGGTGCAGTGGCGACGGGACTCGTCGGCAGCAGCGACGCCCGAGGTGAGCCAGGTCGAACAGGTAGAAGGGGTGCCGGTAGGGCCATGACGGAGGTCGCCGTGAACGCCTGGCGGCAATACCGGCGGATGGCGGACGAAGCCGCATGAGCGCTCGGCGCGTCCGCGGGCCATCCCACGACGGTGCCGTCGTGTCCGTTGACGAGGAGGCGCAGCTGATGACCGTGACCTGCACCTGCGGCCACGTCATCACCCTCTCGGCTGAGTCGCCGGCGGCGCCTGCGTCACGGGAGGTCGTGCTGGCGGCCTGGCGACGGCATTGCCATGCGAAGAGGAGGCGATGACCGAGCGTCCCGAGCTCCGGCCCTGCGCCAACGGCCTCGGGTACCACTGGGACGCCATAGAGCACCACCTCTCCCCGCGCGATATGGACCGCTTCGGCGACTTCATCTCGGGCCAGACAACGACCGAGTGCCCCGAGCATCCGGGCGAGAGCCTTGTGTTCGCGAGCGACTGGCAGGCCTTCCGAGCAGGGCTGCCAGCGCCGGACGATCCGGCGTGGCCGAACGCGGCGCGGCGGCGAGCGCCCTGCCCCTGCGCCGAACGTCTGGCCCGTCTCCCTGCTACCGTCGATCGGGGCCGTTGGCTGAGCCCTGACATCAAGGTCGAGCTTCCCGAGGACCTCGCCCCTGTCGGCAAGTGGCTGGTGCCTGTTCCCTGCCGCCGCATGGTGGGGACCTGGCGCAAGATCGCCGGAGCGGTTCAGGACCGCCAACTCTGGTCGGCCAAGGCGTCGGCCAGCCTGGGCGTGTGGCCTACCCATGTGATCTGCGTCTACACCCCCGACTGCCGCGACGTCGCTGGCATTCTGGCGGCGGCCCAGGTGCTCAACGGACTGGGGGTGGTTCCGGCTGGCGGGATGGGATACAAGCCAGACCATCTCAGCCGGCTCGGAATCGACTCCCACTCACCGCGCGGTGAGACGGTGTATCGCTACCGCCACAGGCAGCTCGATCTGCGCCCGGCCCTGGCCGATCTGCCGGCCAGCTGGCAGCGTGTGATCCGTCGAGCCCATGGCGAGCTGGGCGGTGCGGGCGTGGATCGATGATTCGCGTCGCCCATCCTGGACGCCGGATGACGCGGGGACAGATCAGCGCTGGATTCGGCAAGCGTCCGCTGCCCACGCGCTTGCCCGCGTTACTACGCGCTGCGCTCACCGCCTCGATGGCGACTCGGCCCTCATTCGTGCCCTCTGCCAATGTGGTGAGGTCGCCGTCTGCGCCGACGTTTGGCCGGTCGCACCAGCCGGGCGCGTTCGGGCCATCACGGCTGGGCAGACCACCGCGCCCAGGCGGTGCTCGACGTTTCGCCCGAACGCTGGCAGGGGATGGGAGGTCGGGTTGAGAGGCGGCAGCGCGACACGCAGCAGTTGGGTAGAGCCCCGAGCTCGGGGTCCAAAGTGGCGGGGGTCGAGGCGACCGACAGCCCCGACTCGACGGACGGTTCCCTCGCGTGGAGATCGTGGGCCTGGGTCCCGCGGGCTCGGAGGCACCCGGGCGCCCATCATCCGTAACCCCCGGAGCCAGAACTCCGTCTTCCCCTCGTGACCTCCCTGCGCCGGGCTGCCCTCGGGGGCGCCCTCCTGACGTTGGCGATGGCAGCTCCGTCTGTCGCGGCTCCGCGAACCGGTCGATCAGCCGCTGCGGCGGCCCGAGCGGACCTCCCAAGGCCCCGACTCGGGTCCGGCATCGGCGGTCTCGACCGCGCCGCCAGGTTGCCACCGGGACGGACGGCGACCGTGGTCGACTCCACTGGTCAGCCCGGACGCTTCGGGTCAGACCGGAGTGCCAATGGGCAAGGCAAGAGACCGGCTGGGGAGGCGCACCGAGTGGTCCGCGCCGCGGTGTGTTCGATGGGTGAGTTCGTCCCACAGTCGCCAGACGGGCACTTCAATGCCTGTATCCGGCTCGGCGTCCTGCCGCCGGGTCCGGCCACGGTCACCCTGGAGGGAGTCCGCGGGGACGCGATTGGCATCGGTCCGGCCGTGGGTCCGGCCGCCGATCTGAGTCTCCAGCCGAGGTCGGGGTCGCCCGGAACTCGAGTGGTGATCCGCGGGACCGTTAGTGGGTTCACGTCGCGCCATGTCGGCAAGACTACGGGCGCGGAGGTGTGCTGGGATGGCTGTGGACTTGACGGACTCATCGACGGAGCGGTGATCCGATGGGCTTCGCCACACACTTTTGTGACCACCTTCACCGTTCCCGAGGCAGCCTGGGTCGGGGCCAGGGCCGTCCAGGCGCTCGTGGCCGGGGCGTACGACGTGGGAATCGAGTGTCTGGTCGGGGTAGCCAGGTGCGCGGGGCAGCAGGCGGAGGGAAGCGCGACTTTTCGTCTCAGTGGCATCGGGCGCGAACGCTGCACATCGGCCGCCGAGTGTCCCGTGGCCACGGTGCGCCCGGAGCGAGCCGGGCCGGGGGCACTCCTGCGGGTCAGCGGCTGGGCACCCATTGGCGCGTTCGGCCTCAGCATCAGCGTCAGCTCCGGCTCGCCACCCCGGCGATCCCCAGCTCGACCGATTCGGAGGGTCTCCGGGGCGAGCATCTACCACTGGGCCTCTACGACCTTACGCGTCCAGGCCGCCCCCTCGTGGACGAGCCTCGGCTCCCTCCACGTTCAGCAGGTGCTGAGCGGCGGTTTCTCGCCGATCGCGGCCGACCCAGCGGATCCAGCGCGGCTGGCGTGGTGCGTGCCCGGCGCTGTGCGGGTACGCGGGGGCGGCCCGTTGCGCGTGCCGACGGCGGGGGCCGCTCGCGCCCTCCCGGCGGCCTTGCGGGCGTTGTGGGCGGGGCCGACGCCGGAGACGACCTGTTTGACGGTGGCGCTCGACCCGGTCGACCCTGCGACGGCCTATGCCGCCTTCGGTCTCGGACAGGCGCCGTTCGCCGTGGTCGCCGAATACACGGCCGACGCGGGGCGCCACTGGAGGCTCGTTCCCACTCCGCGCGGGTCCGCTCCCGACCAGTTCGGTGGCTTCCACCAGGCGGGGCGCGCTTTGACTGCGCTGTTCCGACCATCCCGCGGTTTCGGCGGCGATGAGGTCGTGCCGCTGACGGAGACCACGGTGGATGGGGGCGCCCACTGGACCAACGCACCGCCGTCCTGCCCGCAGTGGGGTCCGTGCGTCACCCTCGGGGTCGCGGGCCTCGGCAACTGCGGAATGGGCGCAGTGCCAGGTCAGCCCGTGCTCCTCGGACGTCCCGGGTCCCCGCCGGGCGCTCGCGGCCCTGTGCGATGGCTGCCCCTTAGCTGGCCGCCCGGATTCGACAACTGCAGTCCGGGTCAGCTCGTCATCACGGCCCGGCAGGGAGACTTCCTGGTCACCGGCGAGTCCGACTACCTCGTGCTGCGATCGCAACACGGCGGCCAATCGTGGCAGGACATCGCCGTGCCCCGTCCACCCGGCTCGGGCGGCCCCGACGCCGCACCGTTCGGACCGAGCCTGATCGTCCTGCCGACCGGTTCTGTGCTGGATACGTCCGCCCCTGGAACTCCGTCGACCTGGGCGCTGCTGGAGCCCAGCGCGCGCCGCTGGTGCGCGCTTCCCCACCGGCTCCGGGCCGAGGGCGCGTCGAGTTTCCCAGAGCTGCTCGGTCCCGACGTGTTCTGGCTGGTCTCGACCCCGCTCCCCGGCGGACGGACCCGCATTGCCCTTCACAGTGTCGCCGCCGCCGCGCTGCGCTGCTGAGTGGCTGGCCAGCGGGTCTTCGGCGGCACCGAACGGGGTCGCGGCGGCAGTCGGAAGCGACGCACCGTCGTTACGTCACCCGGACTAGGGCGGAGAGCGCGGCGGTTGGCGGCCCAATGGCAAGGCGGCCCCAGGCCAGGACCGACCACCGCACGGTGGCCCGGATGTGCGCCGGTTTGGACGGGATTGCCAGCGCCATGGCATGAGCGAGGATTCCCGTCCGCAGGTGGGCACCGACTCGCCATCCGGGGGAGGGCGCGTCGCGGGCCACGCGCGTCATGAGCGGGCGAAAAGCACTTCCTGTGCCTCTGCGTACAGCTGAACGGAGGGCACTGGCCGGGGCGTAACGCTTCCGCGCGTCCGGGCGTTGCTCGATCGTGACCCCGACTCGGCGCGCCGTGGCCTTGGCCCTGGCCTTGGTGACTGCGAGGCCCCTGGACGGGGCGCTACCCGACCACGAGGGGGCAGCCAGGGTGCCACGAGGGAGCCGTTGATGATGGGGACCTGGGGGACAGGCCTTGGCGCGCTCGCCAGGGTCGACGAGGCAGAGAGGGCCCACAGAGAGGCCCCACCGAGGACCGCCGCCGTGCCAGTGGTCCCCCATCGGCGGCGTTCGGCTCGCATGGCCCGTTCAACGGAGCGAGGTCGGCCAGGTTACGCCACCTTCGGGAGAGACTTTGGCGTATCGTTCGGCCGTGCATTCGTCCAGCCGCATCGCCCCGACGATCTCCCGGCCGTGACCCGGACGTGGTTGGGCGAGGAACCCCAGCCCCATCCGGTACCGCCGGCATCGATTGCCCCGGACGATGCGGTCGGGCTGGAGTTCGACGTGGCGACAGGTTCGGGCGGGATCGCCCTCGTCTCCGCGCCTCCGAGATCCTCACGGGTGGAGTGACGTCATATGTTCAGAGCAGCGCGGCGCACGCGCATAACTCGTTCGCTTCATGCGTGGGGGCAGATCCGTCACCCGGCTATCGTCTCCGTCCTCCTCGTTCTCGTCGCCGCGGGCGGGACGGCAACCTATGTCGCCGCATCCACTAGACCGCAATCGACGGCGCAAGCCTGCGCCCAACCCTCGTGCGTCGGCTACTGGGTGGCGACGTCCACCGGTCATGTCTACCCGTACGGGAATGCCGTGTTCTACGGATCCCCGTACGCTTCCGGCCTGCGCCTGGCCAACGTCGTCGCCCTCGCCGCCGCTCCCGGCGGTGCCGGCTACTGGGTGCTCACGGCGCAGGGACGCGTCTTGGCATATGGATCGGTCGTCGCGGCTGGCTCCATCACGACGGCCCAGCTCCGAGACACCACGGCGGTCGCGATGACCGCGACGCCGGACGGACGAGGCTATTGGGTCCTCACGGCACGCGGATCCGTCTGGCCCTTCGGTGATGCGCCGCGGCTTGGCGGCGTCCCGATCGTGACACACTCAACCGACCACGCCGTGGGCATCAGTGTCGATCCAACGGGCCGTGGATACTGGATCGCGACCCGCAACGGGCATGTATTCGCATTCGGGGATGCCCCCCAGCTCGGGTCTCCGAGCACGGATGGCCTCCCCAGGACCACGACGCTGGCCATCCTTGACGGCTCCGCCGGATACGGGTACTGGGCTCTGACGGCTACCTGGGGCTTCGCCGTGACTTCCTATGGACAGGCCCCGACGTTCGGACGCTACTGGTGCGACTCACGTCCCCTGGTCGGCGCACCCGTTGCATTCTCGGGAAACGTGTATGCCTACGGCCTCTGGATCGCCACCACCACGGGTCACGTCTTCACCTGTTCGATGAACCCCGGGGAGCTGAGTACGATCGCGTTCCACGGCTCGCCCTATGCGAGTGGCATTCGCAACCAGCGCACGGTCGCGATCGCGGCGGTGCCAGGGCCGGGCGACAGCGCCGAGGTGGTTCAGCCGTGCGTGGCGGCGGACCTTGCGTTGTCCGCGGGTCCGGTCGCGCCCGTCCAGGCGGGCACGCCTACGGACGTGAGTCTGGTCAACACCTCGGGCGTGCCGTGCAGCATTCAGGGGGCGCTCACGGCCGACGCCACGCTCGCCGACGGGTCCCGCGAGGCGATCCCAGTCGAGTCAGCTTTCGACACGACTGACGTGACGATTCTCGGGTCGGCACGGAACCCGGAGATGGGCGTCGCGGAGTTCTGGGTGCTGGTGAGAGTGACGGTACGTGGCGACACCACGGGCTGCCCCCTCTCCACCGGGTTTGCCCTCACGATTTCCAGTGTTGGCACTGCGCTCATCCTACCCGACTATCAGGTGCCCGTGTGCGGGGCAGCTGCGGACCTGTCGATCCAGTTCGACGCGGAGAACGTCAGTGAGCTGTAGCGCGCGGACAGGGCACCGTCCGAGGCGTGCGAGCCGCCCCTTGCGGCCCACGCCGACATCGGGCAGGCGGCTACGGACGCGGTCGGGGCCAGAGCCACGAGCCCTTCCCAGCAGGGCAACCCAGGGCCCACGCCGCGGGCGACGGGTTGGGCGGGGCGCGAGGTACAGATCGGGCGGCGCGGAACATTGTGGGATCCCGCCAGCCATCGGGGGCGGAGTGCGCAGATCACAGTCGAGGTGGCGAGGTTCTTCGGGCTGCGGACCGACTCCACTGGAGGGGGTGGGGATCGGGGGATCGGGCTTGGCGACCATCCGAAGTGATTGGCGGCCCTGACGTGACGCCTGAGATGATCTTCCGCCATCAGCGCGGCCCGTACCCCCTCCCCGGTGGCCCACGTTGTACCGGCGATGCGACTTCGGATCGGGGCGGCCGTGCTTGCCATCCTGGCCATCGGGCCCGGGTTCGGCGCGCCAGCCGCGGCAGGAACGGCACGGAACGGGCATCCGGCTTTGCCACCCGGTTTCCAGGTGGACGATCCGCACCTTGTCACGGCCACGACGGGGTGGGCGGAGGATGGAGCCACCGGGGACCTCCTTCACACCGTGGGAGGGCCGGGACGCTGGCAGGTGGTCGATCCCCCGGGCCGGTCCACCTTCGGCGCCGCCCTCGACTCCTTCTTCTTCCTGGGATCCCTGGATGCCTGGGCCGTCGTCCACCTCGGGTCGTCGGATGGCGCTGGGAACACCCTGGCGGTGGTGCGTACCACGAACGGCGGTCGAAGCTGGCGGCGGGGGCCGACGCTCGCCCCGCTCGCCGACTTGGGCCGAGGGCTCCCGCCGCACCACCAGATGGAGCCCGGCCCCGCGAGCCTCTGGTTCGTCAATCCCACCGACGGGTGGCTCACGGTTAGTGCCGGCGAGGCGGGGACGGGACCGCCGCCACTGGTGGGTACCGGGCGCGGGATGGTTCTGTACCACACGACCGATGGGGGCACTCATTGGCTCCAGGAGCTGCGGTTCACCGTCTTCACCCGCTCCGCCGGGGGGCTGCCCGCGACCTGCGGCACGCCCGCCCCGGTCTTCACGACCCGCTCCGTCGGCTTCGCCGTCGGTGGCTGTGTGGCTGTCACCCACTCGGCGGGGCGTACGTGGTCCGTCGTCCAGATGCCTCGGCCGCCGAGCGCCACCCCCGCTGAGTGGCGCCGGGCACAGTGCAACGGGCCTTCTCCGAGCTTCCCGACCGCGTCGGTCGGATGGATCGGTCTCGAGTGCACCTGGCATACGCCAGCCGGAAGGTTCCGCGACGTGGAGCTCTCCTACGAGACCAACGACGGCGGGCAGATCTGGGCCCTGCGACCGAATCCGATTTACTATCCCGAGCTGCCGCCGACCTACACGACGCCCGATACGCCGGGGACCGCGGGCCGGGCGTGGTTGCTGGGGACGACGTTCGCCCAGGTGCACCGTCACACCCCCGTCGTCGGCGCCGGGTCGCGTCGTCTGTTCCGAAGTGGGGATGGTGGCCGGCAGTGGACGTTAGTCGACAGCGCCCTGCCAGCCCAGTCCCTCGACTTCGTGAGTCCCACGGTCGGGTTCGCCAGCCGGGGATGCTTCGGGGCCAGCATCGGCTGCACCCAGCCGCTGCTGCTGGAGACTGGCAACGGAGGAGTGACCTGGACGCCGATCCATCCCCGGCTCGTCGCCGGCCATCTCCACCCCTTGATCCCCTACATGTGAACCAGGGACCAGCTCGCGCCCCTCAGGACCGTGGAGATCCCGCTTGTGGTCGGGACCTCCGGCGTGGTCCCGGAGCTTGGCTACGCACTCCCGGTGGGCCGGTGGGCCGGTGGGCCCTTCGGGCACCCCCCTCGCCCTGAGGACGGACGGGCACGGCGGACTCCCGACCTTTTGATGGGCTGGAGGCTCGGCTTCGAATCCCGTCCGGCTCGCGTAACACTATTCGCCTGACGGGCGTTCCCCAGCCATGGCGTCGAGGGGCCGTTCGACGGTAGCCAGTCTCGTCGTGGTGGGCATGGCCTGGGTGGCTCCCCTCGCTTGGCAAGCTGGCGCTGCCAGTCACGTGCCCGCGGGCCCTTCGGTGGCCGTGCCCGCGGGCGGAGTTCTCGGCTCGCTCACCGCGGTGAGCGCCGCGTCGTCAACGGACGCCTGGGCCGTCGGTGCCACCGACCCCGGCCCCAACGGCTTCGGGCAGCATCCTCTTGCCTTCCACTGGAATGGCGCCGGATGGGTGCAGGTTCCCGTGCCCGTGATCGACAGCCGCTACTGGCCTGGCATTGCCGCTTCGGAGACCATCAGCGCCGTCTCGGACCTTTCGCCCACGGATGCGTGGGCGGCAGGCAATGAAGAGGTCGAGCAATCGGGGATGCAGCACCCGATCGTCTGGCACTGGAATGGCCACGTTTGGGCTCCGGTGTCGACCCGAGGTTTCACGGGGTTGTGGACCTCGGTGATGGCGATCGTCGCTCAGTCACCGCGAGACGTCTGGGTTGGTGGATTCATTCCGGTGGGCTGCGAGCTGGCCTTCCACTGGAACGGGAGGCGATGGGCCAACGTGAACGTCGATCCGACGGCTCCACGGCCCCTGCCGTGCGACGGCGATAGTATCGTCGCCCTGAGTGCGGCCGGCCCGCGGGACCTCTTGGCGGTGGGCGGATCCGTGTGGGGAACGTGGGCGCTCCGGTGGAACGGGACGACCTGGGGCCAGACCCCAGTCCCGACCCTGCCGAACGCTCGACCGTTTCAGGTCCAGCTCTGGGGCGTCGACGCCGTGAACAGCCACGATGCCTGGAGCGTCGGCGGGGGCTCCGAGTGCGGCACCTTCGTGGGCTGCACGTACCCACCGCCCATCGTCGAGCACTGGGACGGGCACCAGTGGACGCCCGTCGCCACGGACGGTCTCGGGCCCTCCATCCTCCACAGCGTATCGATGGCTTTCGCCACCGATGGATGGGCGGTCGGGACCGCGTACCCGACTCATGCCCTGTCCGCTCCCCTTATCGTGCACTGGAGACGCGGGCGGTGGAGTCTGGTCGATGTGGGTGCTTCCGCACTCCACGACACCCTGGCAGCGGTGGCGGACGTCTCGCCCCGGCTCGCCTGGGCCGTCGGGTATCAGAGCCCGATCCCGCGCCAGCCCTTCCGAGACCAACGAACCCTCATCCTCGAGTGGGATGGTCGGAGTTGGCATTCGTCTGGGTGAGCCCTGCCCGGTGGTCTGCGAGAATGCGAGGAGCCATGCGCGCAAGTCTGGACGTATGCCCGACCGTCCGCCTGACCGTCAAGAGCCGACTTCCCGCTGCGGCGTGCCATCCGGAACCCCCTGTCGATCGGCAGGGGGTCATTGTGGTTGAGGGACCAGCCGCACCTGAGTCCACACCCGTCCCCCATCATCGGTGTGCAGCAGAACGTCCACGTGCTTCGTCGCGAGCGCCGTGACCAGCCACTCATCGGCCACCGTCCGGGCGTCAAGGGTTGGGGTGCTGACGATAGGACCGGTGACCCCGCCAGGGACCGTTGAGGTGGTGATCCACGTCCGCCCGCCATCGGACGTTCGTACTAGTCGTTCTGGTGCCAGGAGCGTGTTCACGGACGGCTCGATCACCAGGATAGCGAGACCCCGCCGACCCACCGCGTCCATCTGGTCAAGTTCCCCACTCACCTCTGGCACGTGACCAGGCGCCCCCGGTGGTGGCGGTCCGCCGTCGAGGACGAGCTCGGGTGCCAGAGCCGCCCCGCGGTAGTGGTGACATAGACCATCTCAGACACGAAGCCCTGCATGTTCTGCTCTCCTGCGGCGGCGAGCCAGGCACGGCCGTCGGAGCCACAACGGATGCTTTCGCGCGTGGCTGACGCGGTAGAGGCCGGTGCCCAATCGCGACCACCATTGACCGTGCGGACCACGATCGGGCCGAGCAAGGTCGTATGAGGACGATATTCACGCGTGACCGGAAGGACTGTCGCTGGGCTCATGAAGCACATCGACTGCGGGATCCCTGGAACCCTGATCACCGTCCACTGGCCACCGCCGTCGTGCGTCGCGACCACGTGCATTGTCTCGGCGAGTCCCGGATCGTGGGCGAGGCCGTAGCCTCAAAATTGCAGTAAGGGGCAGGGAATCCTGGTGAAGGGACAGCAGACGGGGCTCAGCAGGCTGGGTGAGTCGGGTCAGGGTCGGCAGGCGCCAGTCGGAGCCGGTGGGCATGTCCCGAACGGGGCCGCAATCAGGGAAGCGGGGCCGTTTCACGTAGCTGGGGACGTGCTGGTAGGAGTCATCGAGACCGGACCGCTCGCCGTGGGTGTGTCAGGTGGTCAGCGGTAGAGATCGCAGGAGCCTGAACGCCATTGCCAGTGCTGCCGCCCAGGGCCAGCGGGCATCGAGCCGCAGGGTAGTCCGCCGGCCGCTGCGCACCAGCCCTCCGGCGACGTGGAGCACTTGGGAGCGGAGCCGCTTTGGTGCCGCCTCAGAGAACTCACCGGGAAGGCAGAGCCGCCTGGCCCAGGCCAGCAGGTCCTGGGCCATCTGCACCAGCAAAAGCCACACCCGGTTGGCCTGGAAGCCCGAGCAGGGGAAGTTGCCCAGGCCACACTCCTTGGCCTCCTTGATCCGGTCTTCCACCCTGGCATGGAGGCGGTGGCGGGCCTCCAGATAGGTGATGTCAGAGTCCTGGGAGTGGGTGATCAGAGCCTGGTGGCGCAGGCCGTTTGGGTCGACGAAGTGGTAGCTGGCGCCGGGATAAGGCTCCTCCCGCCGTACCAAGACCCGGGAGCCACTGGGCCACAGCGAGAGGTTCAGGAGCCCGGTGATCTCGGCCACCTCGGCTCCCTCTCTCTCTCCTCCAGCTCCTTGGTGATCGCCACCTCCCAGCTCCCCTCCGGCAGCTGCAGGATCGCCTCCCACCCCGGCTCGGTCACATCGAAGCCCACCGAGAACTCCAGCCCCGCTCGGCGATCGCCCCCACGAAGCCGTGGCTGGCCCCCGCTGAATCAGAACGCACCAGCACCTCCAGCCCGTGTTCTTCATCGTCGGCCTTGGTCGGCAGGGGCAGCTGCTGAAGCGCTGCGTCCAGCAGCTCCACGTGGTCCTGGGCGGTGTTGGCACCGGCATTCCCGGGCCGCAGCCGGCCCGCCAGGGCCTCCCCGGTCTGGTCCAGATAGACCAGCAAAGGATGGAAGCCAAAGCCGTGCTTCCAGTTGAGAGCCGCCTGCTCTTTGTTCTCGGACTCCACCTCCACGAGGGTGGCGTCGAAGTCCAGGCTCACCCGCTTGGGCGCCATTCCGAAGGCCCAGACCCTGGCCCTCGCTCGGGCTCGGGCCGCCTCCAGTCGCTCCAGCAGTGGCTCCCCGATCGAGTCCAACACCCGCCAGGCGGTGGGGGTCGAGGCCACCTGCTCGAAGAGATCCGGCTGCTGCCGCAACGTGGCCAGGTCGACGATGCGCTCCCCGCCGTCCGCCAGGGTCACCGCCAGGTCCACCAAGACCCGTCCCGGGTCGTGCCGCCGGCGCCGCTTCACGAATGGGGCCAGCGCCTTCGAGAGTCCCTGCTCCAGCCCGCTCCGTTCCGCCAGCTGTGCCAGAAGCCGGCTCCCCGCGTGGCTCACCAGCCCCGGTCCATCTGCGCTCACACGCAGCCGCGGCCGGTCGCTAAACCTCACCGTCAAGGTGATGCCCTCCCAGGCGGGAATGGTGGACGTGAACACCCACATCTGCCCTTACCAGGAGGGAATTTCCGCAACTGGACTACCCAGTCGCTCAGCTGCTTGATGAAATCTTCAGGCTAGACGACGAGGGACGTTGTAACTATTACGATCCGTTGTTCACAGGTCTGCGTTCGTTCAATACAGCATCCACCGCGTCGCGAAACCGCTCCCACTGGACGGCGAAGCGTTCCAACGATTCACGCCCCTTGTCAGTGAGGTGATAGTAGCGGCGTGGCGGTCCCGAAGGGGACTCGCGCCATGACGTCTCGACGCGCCCATCCTTGCGCAACCGGCTGAGCAGTGGATAAATCGTTCCCTCCGTCGTCACCACGCCATCGAAGTCGCGAAGCTTCTGCACCAGCTCGAAGCCATAGCGCTCGTCGTCGCTGATGAGCGCCATCACGCAGTATTCCAGGGCGCCCTTTCGCATCTGCGCGACCATCGCCTCGTTGCCGACGACGTCGTCGGCTGCGCTGACATCCCGCCCGGTCTTCACGGCGTGGGGTAGGTGGTCGGCGGGACCACCGGCGAAGCGGTGGCCACGAACAGGCAATGCGGCTCGTCGCCAACGCAGTTGGTCGATTGCTGGGACGCCGCCACGGCCTGCCATCCCCCCGGCGGTGCCGGGATGGAGCTGCATGACGTCCGCTGGAAGATGCCCTTCGGCGTGTCAACGGTGCACCGATGCTGTCCCTTCGCGACGATCGCATAGTCATAGCCCGTCGTGAAGCTGTTCTTCTCAAGATCGTTCCATCCGCCATAGGGCGGCGTAACCGAGTTGCAGGGAACCTCCTTCTCATTTGCGGTGCTGGTCCCTACCCAACAAACGTGCTGTCCGTTCACGACCATGTAGCTATTGCCGCCCGAGATCCCGCCGCCCGAGATCCCGCCTCCCGTTATCACAGCCAGCCCGACGCTAGCGACCACGACCAATCCGAGTGGAACAAGGGAGAAGAGCAGGACTGCGCGCGACCGGTTGCGCATCCGGACGGCGAGATAGACGGGAGCCACGATCAGAGCGACCAGCAGGAACAGGTGCGCCCCCGCGATCCACACGGCAGGAACGGCGACGACCGGCGTCAGAGTGCCGATAAGTTTGTCGAGACGTCGCCACGCCGGTGATCGCCAGACGAGCACCAATCCGACAATGTATCCGACGATAGAGAAGCTGAAGAGCAGAAGGATGATCGCCGCGATCTCGATGGTGCCGGCTCGATACGACTTGAGTTCGAAACGCTCCCGGGCATCGTCCGCGATGCTCTTTGGATCACCGAGCCGGTTGAGCACCGCCGGCATGTCGGCATCCGACTGGACGGCCACCCTGGAATCGGCGATGTGCTCACGGATCTCGTCCAGCACTTCGTTCCGATACACCGCCGGTAAGTCGCCGAGTTCCTTCTCCAAGCGCTTGAGATAGCGCCGTGAGATGTCATCCGCCTCTTGGGTCGCCATATCGGTCTCCTGGCTGCCCTTCTTAACCTGCTACCTTGGATCACAAGGTAGCAGGCATAGGAAGCAAAGTCAACTCTGCAGGCCCTCGGCCTCAGTCTCGAGCACGTCCCCGGGCGCCGGGACCGGTGCCGTGGGCGGCAGAATCTGATACTTTGCAGACACGGCGTAGCCTCCCGTGCTGACCCGTTTCAGCGGGTCCTCCGATAGTTCGTTGCCCGGAAGGCTACGCCGTCGCTTTCCCCGAGGTCAGCCGACGGGCCGGATCAATTTCCACAAGTTCTGACGCTAGCTCGTCGAGAGTTGCAGCACCTAGATCCGACTCATCATCCGCAGAGCATTCGGCTTCCACTCCCCAGAGGCTCTCATCGCTCTCGCAAAACTCAGCCTGGGTGGCCTCTGTCCGCCTCTTCCTGGCCGCTCATGAACCCACGGCAACTGCAGGAGACCCCGTTTTCATGACCTCCGCCACACGGCGGCCACGTTGATGTTGGGCGAGGGGGTCCATCCCAAGATCGCCGCGGAGATGCTCGAGCACTCGACGGTCGCCATCACGCTCGACACCTACAGCGCCGTGACGGAGACGATGCAGCAGGGGGCGGCCCGGCCGATCGAGCGGGCCATTCGGCGAGCGGCGACGTCAACCCGGTAGGTATCCATTTAGGCGCTCGCCGAAGCGGCCGGACCCATGCTGATCTCGAAATCCGGTGCCGAGGGCCGGGATCGAACCGGCGACACCGGGTTTTTCAGACCCGTGCTCTACCAACTGAGCTACCTCGGCGCGACCGCGGAGTCTACCATAGGGAAGCTGTTTTTCCCGGCCGGCCGGTGGCTGACCGGGACGGGTGCTCGCACCCGCGGGTCCGCAGTCAGACCGACTGTCGCGCGGCGCGTCGTGCGACGGCGGGCGAGATGTCTCCCATTTGGACCATGGCGGAGAGCACCGACCAGCGGCGCTCCCGCGCATCCGAGGGGTGCTTCCGCGGGTCCAGCGCCGAGGGAGCCTGGGGAAGACCGGCGAGCAGAGCGAACTGCGCCAGCGTGTCCTTGGCGAGGGGGCGGTGGAAGTACAGCCGACTGGCCGCCGGGGCTCCGTACGCGCCACCTCCGAGGTACACCTCCGAGAGGTAGGCCGCCAGGATCTGGCGCTTGCTGAGGTGGGACTCGACCTTGAGGGCGAGCACGAGGTCCTCCCACCTGCCAGGCAGCGTCCCGTCCCAGCCATGCAGGTAGAGATCCTCCGCCAGCTGCTGGGTGATCGTCGAGCCTCCCTGGCACGCGCATCCGTGGGTTAGGTCATACAGGCCGGCCCGCGCCAGTCCCTCGATGCTGATCCCGTGATCGTGATAGAACTGCTGGTCCTCGACGGCGACGAGAGCCTGCGCCAGCAGCCGGGGGACGTGGCCCGGGGTGAGTGGGGTCGTGTGATGGGCTCGGTCGATCGCGGCGACGCGAGCGAGCAGGTTCGATGTCGAGGGCGTGGCGATCCACGTGATGCCGGTGGCCACGGCCCCCAGGGCCAGCACGCCGACGAGCGTGGCGGCCCCGACCCGTCCCGCGCGGCGCCCGACGATCCGTCGCGCTCGAGTGGGGGGCGTCGTCTCCGCGGGCCAACCCGCAGGGGATCCCGGCTCGAGGGGCGTGGATGGGTCGGCGATCAGCACTGGAGGAGCGTAGCCTGAGCCCCACGGACGGCCGCGCCCCCCCGATGCGTCCCCGTATCGTGCTGATCTGTGTCCTTGCCCCCGATCTCATCCGGCCCTTCCCCCCGCGGACGGCGGCGCTGGGGGGGCCTTGCTCTGCTCTGCTTCCTGGTCGCGATCCTGCTCTCGTGGACCGAGGGCGCGCGCGACCTTCGCCTTGAGGGAGTGGCCATCGCCGTCGCTCTCGTCGGGTGTGGCGCCGTCCTGCGCGCGGCCCGCCCGGGGACACCGCCTGGCTGAGGCTGCACCACCTCGGGCGGCCGGCCGGGTTGCCCCCGCCGGATCGGCATCCTCGACTTGGCTGGAAGCGGCCGGGCCCACCCGTGACGGTCCAGATTTTGATGGTGCCCCGCCAACCGTCCCCGGCCCGATCGGCGGGGATCGAGCTCAGGCGAGGCGTTCCAGGATCATGGCCATGCCCTGGCCGCCGCCGACGCACATGGTCTCGAGGCCGATGGACTGGTCGCGAGTGCGCAGGCCGTTGAGCAACGTGCAGGTGATCCGGGCGC
>DATKRN010000012.1:0-6918 GCA_035532155.1 Verrucomicrobiia bacterium
GCTCCGTCCGAGCGCACGGGACAGGATATTCTTGGCCGCGTTCAGATCGCGGTCCAAGCGCAGGCCACAGGCGCAGGTATGCAGGCGATCCGCCAGGGTCAGGGGAACCGCGGGCACGGCGCCGCAGCCGCTACAGGCTTGCGTCGTATGGGCCGGGTGCACGGCGACCATAACCACACCGGCGCTTGCAGCCTTGTGGGTCAGAATCGCCAGGAACGCCGCCCAACCGGCATCACTGATGCTTTTGTTGAGCCCCGCCTTGGCCGCCGCCCCGTTCGGCAGATACACCTCGGCTCCGGTCTCGGCGTCCACCCCCAGGATCGGGGCCGGGCGGCGGACCAGGTTGGCGGTCTGGAGGGCTTCCACGGCGATCAGTCCATGCGCGGCAACCAACTTCCGGGCCGTCTGGTGGTGAAACTCGCGCCGCTGATTGGCGACGTGCTGGTGGGCGCGGGCCAGCAGACGCACCGCTTTCCGCCGCCGCTTGCCGCCCTTCGTGCGCCGGGCCACCCGACGCGCGGCCCGCCGCAGCCGCGCCTGGGCCGTCCGATACCGCTTGGGCGGGGCCACCTGCGCGCCGTCGGAGGTGACCAGGAACGCCTTGCACCCCAGGTCAATCCCCACCGCTGGACCAACAGCGGGCTCGGGCCGCGCGTCCCCCAGATCGCAGGAGCAGATCACGTACCACTTCCCAGCCTCGCGGCGGACGGTCATCGTCTTGATCGCGCCCTCGATTGGCCGATGCAGCTTGAGCTTGAGCGCCCCGACGTGCTGGAACTCGGCCCGCCCCTGCTTGAGCCGGCAGCCGTCTCCGTACTTGGGGAACTCCACACTGTCGAACAGCCATACCCACGGAAGCGTGGGTACCCCGGCTTCTCGCCTGCCTTGAGGCGACGGAAGAAGGCGGTAAAGGCCCGGTCCAGGCGGCGCAAAGTGGCCTGGCAGGAGGAGAAATTGGTCTGGCCCAGGTACGGATTGGTCTTCCGGTCCTCCTTGAGGTGGCCCGATTGCTCACCATACCGCACCGTGCGCCGCTCCTGCTCGTAGGCGCCCTTGCGTTCGGCCAGGGCGCGGTTGTAGAGATGCCGATGCGTCTCCAGCAGCGCGGCCAGCGCGGCCTCCTGGAGCCGGGTCGGGTAGCAGCGGTACTTGAAGGCTTTCCGCATGACGGTAGTGTACCTCAAGAGAGGAGGAACCGGCTTCCGCTGTCGCCTGAAGGCGACAGTTCCCGCCGGGATTTTTTATGGGTTTGGAGGAAGGTGAACAACCCGCCGTAGGAGCGGTTGCCGACCGACTTCCGGTAGCCCTGCTCGGTCGGCTGCCAGATATGGCGGTCGAAGACGGCCCGCGTGATCCGCACCGGGCGGGCGGCCTCGATCGCGGTGGTGGTGGGCATGGGCGGCTCCTTTTGGTTCAGGCGGGGCGCGCTGCTGGTCGTTGGGCCGGCGTCGGTCTGGTCCAGGGCCGCCAAGGCGGCGCGCAAGGCGGCCCCACCGTCGGGCACGGCGCGGGCGGCCAGGAGATCCTGAGTGCGGGCCCAGGCGGCCCGTCTGGTCTCCTCGCGCGCCTCGGCCAGGGCCGCCTCCAGGATGATCAGGGTGTCCACCAGGCTCTCGGCCGCGGACTGCTATCAGGAATGTGGACAATCGTGTACACATGCCGTTTCCCGCCCTGAAATCCCCACTGGGTTCTCATAGCTGACGGGCGTGACTTTCCCGCCTCCGGCCAGCGCACGCGCTGGCGGAGTACCGTCCGTTACCGTCCGGTTCGCCACGGGTAGAGCCGTTGCGGTGGCCAACCGTCGCAGATTGATTGCCGCGTTTTGGTCCCGATCGTGAACTGTCTTGCAGCCCGTACAGCGCCAGATCCGCGTCCCCAGATCCAGCTCGGGGCACTTCAGCCCGCAGGTCGAACAGGTTTTGCTGCTCGGATACCAGCGGGACGCGAGGACGATGGAGGTGCCGTACCGCTCGGCCTTGTAGGTGAGTTGTCTCCTAATTTCCCCGAAGCCCACGTCACTGATTGCCCGCGCGAGGTGATGGTTCGCCAGCATCCCCTTGACATGCAGATCCTCAAGGCCCCGCGCTTGGTTCTCGCGACAGAGCCTCGTGGTCAGCTTGTGGGTGAAGTCGGCCCGGATATGGGCCACTCGCATGTGGGTCCGGGCCAGGCGATCACTGGCCCGGCGGCGGTGGTGCGAGACGGGCAACCGAGTGCCCTTGGGGATGTGGGCGCCTTTCGGGATCCCCAGTCTAGCCTTGGCCGCTTCCAACTTGCGCGAGACCCGGCGACCGCGGATCCGCACCCGCCGCAGGGCCGCCTTTAGCGGCTTGGGCGAACGGATGATTTCGCCGCTCGCCAGGGTGACCGCCGCCTTGATGCCCAGATCCACCCCCTCGATCCCGTCCGCCGTTCGCCGCCGCCGGGCCACCTGGCCGGGCACCTCCACCTGAATCGCCACCGACCAGCGGTTGGCGGTCCGGGAGACGGTCGCCCCCAGGATCTTGCCCGGGAAGCGCAAGCGTTCGGTCAGGCGGACGCGCCCCACCTTCGGCAAGCGAATGGCCGGCCCATCCAGCCTGAAATGGTCGTTGGCCACGTAGAAGCTGTCGCGGGCCCGGCCTTTCCTCTTGAAGACGGGCGGATAGGCCAGCTTCACCCCGGCCCACCGCAAGCGCCGCCGTTCGGCTCGGTCGTCGGGGGCGGGGATCGCGCCCTCCCGCCGGGCGGCGAAGTAGCGGCTCCAGGCGCGGGCCAGGTGGGTGAAGGGTTGGGCGTGGGCGTCACGGTGGATGGCCGCCAGCCAGGGGAACTGCTGGTACTTGCCGGCGTTGAACGCCCTTTTCAGCCCAGCGGCGGTGGGCCGTTCGCCCCCTTCCTCCTGCCGCTTCCACTCGGCCAGCGCCCAATTCCAGCAAAACCTGGCGGTCCCACTCGCCTGGCGAAAATACCGCTCCTGCTCGCCGGTGGGCGCGAGGGCGATCGTGTGGGTCAATTGCACGGCGCGCCACCCTCCCCTTCCGCCTCGCTCAACGGACGTCCCGTGTTCCGCACCTCTGGGACAGTCTACCGGGAAACGGACCACCGAGCGACGGACTTTTCCGCGATTCCGCGCCGGTGGACGCGGACCATCTGACCGTTCGAAGTACCGATGCACACGATTGTCGCTGCCTATACACACTTTTGCTGGATAGAGTCGGCTCCACGGCAAGGAGGGCCCGCGCCAGCGGTGAGCCGGCGGCGGCGGTCGCCTGGCGCAACCAGGCCAGGAGCGGCTCAAGGTCGGGGGTGGCGAGATCAAGGTCATCCACGGGGGCGGTCCTTTCCGCTTGGTTCAGTCGAACAGCCTTCCCTGCCCCGCGGCGGTCGCAGGCGGGGTGATCGGGGCGCGCTCGCCGGTCGGGGCGGCCTGGGCGGCGGGCGGCCACTCGCTGAACCGGGGTGGGACGAAGAGGGAAGGTTGGATCGTGAGGCAGCGGGTGCTGGTGACTAGCTGGCTGCCCAGGTCGTCCGCGGCGCCGTCCCAGGCTGTCTCGAAGGGGTGCAGGTGGGCCGGCAGGCGCATCCAGCAGTGCCGGCAGGTCCGCACGAAGGTGAAGCCGGAATAGTTGAGCCAGTCGGCCGGTTCCCAGGGGCCCAGATCGTGCCCCAGGGCCGCCGCCCGCTCGCCGGCCAGCCGCCGCCGGCGTCGGCGCTCCTGCCGCAGGTCGTTGTCGGCGGCGGTTCGGGTCCAGCCGGCCGCCTGGCAGAGCAGGGTGGCGTCGAGGTCCACGAAGATCGCGCGTGCTGCCTCGGCCCCCGCCGGAACGCTCCCCCGATAGGCCAGACGGCTCCGGCAAGGCCGTCTGGTACAGCGGGCCACGGCGTCGGCCACCGTGCCGTCTCGGTCGCGGCCCCCAGGCAGCAGAGTGAACCCGGTCATCCGGTGCCCGGCGTCCGTCGCCGCCGCCAGGGCTTCCTCCGGAGTGCGGGGGCGGGCCAGACGACCGGCCGGGGGCGGTGGGCAGCGGGGCATGACGGTGTTCCTTTCGTGGGGACGTTAGCCCTCGGTCCCGCCCAGGGCGGCGAAGCAGACCAAGCAGTTGAGCAGGACGATTTCCTTGCCCACCAGGGCCCACCAGGAGTCGGAAGCCAGGGCTTCGGCCACCGCCCCGAGCAAACAGGCGCAGGCGGCCAGATACCAGATTTGCCGGAGGAAGAGGGTACGCCTTCGGGCGCGGCGGCGCGTCTGTTCGGCCAGGCGCCAGGCGGGGCGGGCCATCCGGTGGTGATCGAGGTGGGCGCTTCGGCGGGCAAGCATGGCGTACCTCTTCTTGCATCAAGAGCAGTGCGGCATCCGATCGCATCAACCGGCGGTTGATGTGGGGGCGGGGTGGGCGCGGGTGCGCTCAGGCGGCGGCGGCGAGGATCACCCGCTCGGCGGCGAAGACGATCATCCGGACATCGGCGCGGGGCTCGCCGTCGTGCGTCACATAGACGCGCGCCGGTTCCAGTTTGCCGGCCAGCTTGACCAACTGGCCTATCCGCAAGGTCCGCAGCACCTCGGCGGCCTGGCCGAAGGCGGTGAAGGAGACCCAGATGGTCGGTCCCTTCTCCCCGTTCGGCAGCTGATCGTTCATCCCCACCCGCCCAAAGACGGAGGGCTTGCCGCTGGGGGTGGGCCGCCCGACATGCACGGCGGCGGCCAGGTTGCCGGAGATCACGAGTTGGTTCACGGACGATCCTTTCACCGCGAGGAGTGGGACCGGCCCCAAAGCGGGCCGGTGGCGGCGTACGGGGACAGCTAGGCGCGACCGGACCAGAGCCGGTCCTGGTGGGCGGCGTGAGCCAGGGTGCGCCGGCGCGTCACGGCCAGGGCCAGGCGAATCGTCGTCTGGTCGGCGCTGGCGAAGATCACCTTGCCGTTCCGGTGCTCGCGCAAGAGATACCGGCGCCAGAACCAGAAGCCGCGCGTTTCGATGTACATGGCATGCCTCCTTGGGGAGCGAAAAATTGCGGGAGCCGCCCACGCGATCCGTGGACGGCTCCGTTCCTCTGCCCACGCCTGGTGGGTGAGCGGGAGGCCGGCTGGGTGGGGTGAGGACCGGGGGGCGCGCTTCCCCGTCCCGCCGACGCCGACCAGGGGCGTCCCCCGGTCCCGCCGCTCACGTCCCCGCGCGGGACGCCGCGGCGGCGCCCCTCGGAGGGCCGAAGGGCCGCACGGATGGCGGGTGGCTAATCCCAGTAGTCGGCCTGGGCGGTGAAGGGGCCCGGATCGGCGAAGGGGTCCCCAGGGTCGACGCGGCGGAGGCCGATCCGGCCCAGGCGGCGCCCTGCCTGGTTGGCGGCTTCGCGGAAGGGCTTGCGGGCGCCCCGGTTTTGGTGGCGGCAGCAGCGGCAGCCGCAGGTCCGGTAGGGGCGATGGGGGGCGTGAAAGCTGCCGGTCGTGATCTGGGCCTCGGTCATGGCGGCGCTCCTTTGCCTGCGTTCATAGCCCGATCAGGCCGCCCGCCCGCCCGGCCAGGCGGTCAAGCGCGGTCGCTTGACCGGCGGACGGCGGCGGCGGCGAGGACCGTCCATCGGCGGGTGACGGGGTCCGCCCCTGGAGTGCTCCTCACGCAACCGGCGGCTGATCGGATCGGACGCCCCGTGCCCGTGGGCCAGAGGTATATTCATGCATTTCTAAGCATGAACACGCTCTTGCACGGTTCCCCGGGCCGGGGTGGAAACGGGCGGGCCTCCGTGGCTGCCTCCCGCCAAGCCGGACAACCAACTACCCCATATGGGAGTGGATGACGGGTCATACTCCCAGGCGTGGGCCTCGACGGGAACCCGAAAATCTGCTTGGCTGGCAGCGTCGTGGTCGATTGCTCCTTCGCTCACCGGCGTAGGAAATGCATGAATATGCATACTTGGGGACGAACCAGCGAACGCCTCCGCGGCGGGTCAGGCGTAGACGCGCAGGCGCCGCGTGACCCCGGTCACCGTACGGACGACGAGGGCGACGTAGCGGTCATCGCTGGGGTGCTCGGGATCGTAGTCGAAGCGGATCTCGGCTACCCGGCCCGCCTCGAAGCCCAGCAGGCAGCGGAGGGGGTCCAGGTCCAGCCGCGGCACGGCGTCGCCCAGGAGCCGGCGGACCAGGATATCGACGCTGTCGTGAAAGGACTGTTCGCTCTCGTCGGCCTCCTCGTCGTCCCGACAAAAGGCCAATCGCCCATGGATCTGGAGGAGGGCTACCGGGTCGGGCGAGGCGGCCACGAACTCGGCCGCGTCGATGTCGTAGCTGTCGGCCTCGATCACCGCCAGGATCGGCGCTCCCGGGGGCAGGGGCAGCCAGACGGGGGGCGGCTGGGTGTCCGTGCCCAGACCCCAGTGCCCGGAGTCGCTCGCGTGGAGGCTCAAGGTGCCCGGCAAGACGGTGGTCGGGCCGGGCCGCCACCAGGCCACCCGCTCGTAGGGCACGCCGGTCTCCGGATCGGGGAGCACGGCCTCCTGGCCGGCGGCGGCGAGCAGGGTGACCAGGCCGTGCTCGGCCACCAGTGGTTCGGGATCGCCCGCCACTTCGCTCGTGCCCACGATCAGCAGGTGACTGGCCAGGAGCGGAGTGGCCGGAAGGGCCTCACGCGGCAGCAGCACCACCTCATGCCGCCGCAAATCATACACCTGGTCGACCCCGCGCCGCCGATCGAAGGGACGCAGGCGCTGGGCGAGGAGGAAGGGACTTTCGCTCCGCGCCCGTTCCGACCAGAGGCGGAACAGCCCGCGCACGGTCGGGACCGTTACCTCGTCCGCCCCCAACCCGACCAGGTGGGTAAAGAGGGTCTCGCGGCAGACCGCCAGGAAGGCGGCGAACGCCTCGTCCTCCACCAGCCCGGCCCGCACCGGGGCCAGCGGGGTGAGGGGACGCCCGGTTCGCACCTCCAGGTAGGCGGCCAG
>DATKRN010000013.1:0-50472 GCA_035532155.1 Verrucomicrobiia bacterium
CGTCAGGCTTTCGCCCATTGCGGAAAATTCCTCACTGCTGCCTCCCGTAGGAGTCTGGGCCGTGTCTCAGTCCCAGTGTGGCTGGTCGTCCTCTCAGACCAGCTACCCATCATCGCCTTGGTGAGCCGTTACCCCACCAACTAGCTAATAGGCCGCGACCCCGTCCCGAAGCGATGAATCTTTAGACCAGCGAGGATGCCCTCGCCGGGCCACATCCGGTATTAATCCTGCTTTCGCAGGGCTATCCCAGACTTCGGGGTTGGTTGGTCACGTGTTACTCACCCGTCCGCCACTCGGTCTTGCGACCTCGTTCGACTTGCATGTGTCAGGCACGCCGCCAGCGTTAATCCTGAGCCAGGATCAAACTCTCCGTGCGGCCAACTCGGCAGAGCCGAGTCGGTTGCATAAAGACGTGGGCCCCTCCTTGGGCCCATCGATCACAGAGTCTGCTCCACTCTTCAATTGTCAAGGTGCGAACCGAACCGGCCTCCGGCGCGGCCTGCGCTCACCAAGAGCGCAACTTTCCTATTGTAGTGAGCGGCCTCCCGTCCGTCAAGGCCACGTGCCGCCGGCGGAGGTCTCTCGTCCCGACCGCGCCGGGAGGGTGAGTATAGCAACCCCCCGCCCAGCCCCGTCGCCGGCAACCAGATGGTTGCCACCGCAACCATCTGGGGTATGCTGGAGCGGCCCCGCTCTGCTGGGACGACTTCCACGGAGGCCCGCCGCGATGCCGATTCATCGTCTCAATCACGCCGTCCTGTACGTCCGCCAGGTGGCGGCCAGCTGCGCCTTCTACACCGACGTGCTGGAGTTCCGCGCGCTGGTGCTGGTCCCCGGACAGGCCGCCTTCCTGCAGGCGGCGGGCTCGGGCAACGACCACGACCTCGCCCTCTTCGAGGTGGGCGACCAGGCCGCCCCGTCGGCAGCGGGGCGGGGGGCGGTGGGCCTCTATCACCTCGCCTGGGAGGTGGACACGCTGGCCGAGCTGGATCGGATCCGGGGGCGGCTGGCGGAGCGAGGGGTGCTGGTCGGCGCCTCTGATCACGGCTCCACCAAGGCCCTCTACGCGGTCGACCCCGACGGACTGGAGTTCGAGGTCTGCTGGCTGGTGCCTGCCGACCGCCTGAGCCCGGAGGTGGTCGCCGCCAAGGCCTCCACCCGACCCCTCGACCTCGCCGCCGAGATCGCGCGGTACGGGGCGGCAACCGCGGGCGGGGTGGGAGTCTCGGTCGCCGCCGCGCCCGCCCGCGGCTGAGCCGCGCTCAGCTCAGACCGGCAGGCGCCCCGAGATGGCGTGAGCCACGGTGCGCTCGTCAGCGTAGGCGAGCTCGCCACCCACCGGGAGCCCGTGGGCAGGGCGGGTGAGCGGAACTCCCAGCTCCGCGAGTCGCTCGGCCAGGTAGGCGGCGGTCGCCTCCCCCTCGACGTCGGCATCCGTCGCCACGATCACCTCGCGCACCCCGCCCTGGCGGACCCGATCCAGCAGCCGGTCCAGGTTGAGCGCCTCCGGTCCCACCCCGTCGATCGGAGACAGGGTCCCGCCGAGCACGTGGTAGCGACCGCGGAACCCGCCTGATCGCTCGATCGCGAGCACGTCGGTCACACCCGCGACCACGCAGACCAGCCCGTCGTCTCGACCCGCCTGGCGGCAGAGGGCGCAGAGCTCACCGGCGGGCGCGATGAACCCGCAGGTGACGCACCGCCCCACGCCCTGGCGGACATCGGCGATGGCCTGCTCCAGGCGACGGCTGGCGTCCGACGACCATCCCACCAGGTGGAGCGCGAGCCGCTGGGCGGTCTTGGGTCCCACTCCGGGTAGCCGGCCGAGCTCGGCGGCGAGGCGCTCGAGCGGCTCCGGCAGCAGCGGCACGGATCGGGCGGGCCCGGGGGGCTCAGCGCGCCGCCAGCCCGCCGGCCCCGCCCAGCCCCGGGGGCAGCAGGTGAGCCATCGACCGGGCGGCGAGCTCGCGGGAGCGGTGGAGGGCGTCGTTGGCCGCCGCCAGCAGGAGGTCGGCGACCATCTCGGCGCCCTCGGCGAGCACCGTCGCGTCGAGCTCGACTGCGACCAGCTCCTGCTGGCCATTGCAGCGGACCGTGACCGCTCCCCCGCCGGCGGTCCCGGTGACGTGCTGGCTGGCGAGGTCGGCCTGGGCCGCCTCCACCTGCTTCAGCATCGCCTCCTGAAGCTGGCGGAGCTGCTTCGGACTGCGTCCCATCACGCCGGATCTCCTGTGGCAGGCGGGCCCGATCCACTCCGTCCATTGTAGGGGCGATCTCGACGAGCGCTTCTGGCCGCGGAGCCGCCCCGGGCGGCTCCGGCTGATCCCTCCCGAGCGGCTCCCGTCTGCGGTTCGCGGGTCAGGGGTCGCGGAACTGGGATCGGGCGACCCGACTCCCCGGAAACACCTCGAGCGCGGTCCGCAGCGTCCCCTCGGCGATGGCAGCGGGTCGGGCTGGGGCGGCCGGCTCGGCGGCGACGAGGGCCACCTGCACGGGGTGGCCCACCACCTCCGCGCAGGCCTCCTCGAGCAGCCGGCGGGTCGCCGGCTCAGCGATCTGCTGGAGGTGGAAGGCATGGGTCACGGCCACGGTCAGCCGGCCATCCTGGTACGCGACCGGCACCGCCGCTTTGAGCAGGGCCTGGGTGGGCACGTGGCGGCGCCGGATCTGGTCCAGCACCTCGGCCCAGCGCGCCTCCCAGCCGGCCACCGGCACGAGCGCCGCGGGGGGATCGGCGGCGGGGTCAGCCAGGTCGGCAGGCCGCCCCTCCTCCGGCTCCGGCAGCGGGGAGGCGGCGCGGCTCGGCGGGGGGGCGGGAGCGGGCCCCGCCGCGGGCCGCCCGGGGGCGGGCCGTGCCCCGCGGCGGATCGCGGGCGGAGGGGTGAACTGGCGGAGCCCCCCGGCCCCGCCCAGCAGCAGCCCCAGCAGCACCGACTCCAGCGCCAGCCGGCCGTCGTCCGCCCGGCGCACGGTCACGGTCCCCTGGGCGCAGGCGGCCAGGGTCGCCACCCAAAAGCCAGAGGGCGGCGCGTCCGCCTGGGTGGGCGCCGGCCCCTGGAGGAGGCGGACGCGGGCCAGCTCACCCAACGCCCGCAGCAGCTGGCGAGGGTCGGCACCCTGGGCGTGGAACCCCTCCACCGCCTGCAGCACCGTCGCGGGATCGCCGGCGGCGAGGGCATCGGCGAGCTCGCCGACGGCGGCCGGGTCCACCAGCCCCAGCGCGTCCCGGACACTGGCCTGGGTGACCCGGTCCTCGCCCAGCCCGATCACGCGGTCGAGTAGCGAGATGGCGTCGCGCATCGACCCGCCGGCGGCCTCGGCCACCAAGGCCAGCGCCTCGGGTTCGGCCTCCGCTCCCTCGCGGGCCGCGATCGTCGCGAGCCAGGTGGCGATCTCACCCGCCTCGATGCGCCGAAAATCGTAGCGCTGGCACCGGGACAGGACCGTGTCCACCAGGCGGTGCGGCTCGGTGGTGGCGAGGATGAAGCAGACGTGCGGCGGGGGCTCCTCCAGGGTCTTCAAGAAGGCATTGGCGGCGTCCACGGTGAGCATGTGGACCTCGTCGACGATGTAGATCTTGCGGCGCAGATGGGCGGGCAGAAAGCGGACCCGCTCGCGCAGATCGCGGATCTCGTCGATCCCGCGGTTGGTGGCGGCGTCGATCTCGAGCACGTCGAAGGTGGTGCCGGCGAGGCAAGCCCGGCAGGCCTCGCAGGAATTGCATGGCTCCCCCGCCAGCGGGGCCGCACAGTTGATCGCTCGCGCCAGGATCCGCGCCGCCGAGGTCTTGCCGGTGCCCCGGATGCCGGTGAACAGGTAGGCATGGCTCACCCGCCCATCCCGCACCGCCGCCCTCAGGGTGCGAGCGATCGGCCCCTGGCCGACCAGCTCGGCAAAGGTCTGGGACCGGTACTTGCGGTAGAGCGTCTCGCTCATCCTTCCTCCCAGGTCACCGCCCGCGATCGGGCGGGAACCGCCGTGTCAGGGCAGTCGCGCACCCCCCGTCGTGACGACGCCCCCGGCGCGGGTCCGGTGGACGAGCTCGGGTCGGGGGGCCCGACGGCACCCCCGGCGCCCCGCGGACCGCTGCTTCCTTCCGGACCTGACGGGGTTTGCGGGACCGGGTTGCGTCGGATCCGGCCGTCAACGCTCGAACCATCGGGGCTGCCCGACGACGCCGTCCCTCGGGGGGGAGTTCGACCCCGCTATAGCGGTTTGCGGGTACAGGGCACCGCTACCTCCCCGTCTAGCGCGACCACCCCCATTGTAGCCCCGGGGGAGCCGGGCCCGGGCGGGCCCGCCGGGGTCGGAGCCGGCAGCGTCCGGTCAGCGGTCGCCCAGCCGATGCTCCTGGCCGCGGGCGAGCCGCGCGATGTTGCCGCGGTGGCGCACCACCAGCAGCGCGGCCGCGAAGCAGGTGTACCGGCGCACCGAGGGCGCCACCCGGGGAGAGCGGACCGCCACCGCGGCCGCGGTCAGGGCGCCCGCCAGCGAGCCCAGCGACACGTAGCGGGTCAGGGCGATCACGGGCACGCCCCCCAGCAGCGCCAGCCCCGCCGTCCCCGGCTCCAGCGCGAGCAGGGACCCGATCGTGGTCATGACGCTGCGCCCGCCCTGGAAGCCGGCGAACGCCGGCCAGCTGTGCCCCACCCCGGCGGCCGCCGCGGCGGCCGCCTGTGCCGCCTGCCCGCCCCCCAATCGGCGCACCACCACGGGGGCGAGGTAGCCCTTGGCCGCATCCAGGCACAAGGTGGCGACGCCCGCGACCGGGCCCGCGGTCCGCAGCACGTTGGTGGCGCCACTGCTGTGGCTGCCGTAGCGGCGCACGTCCACGCCGGCCAGCAGCCGCCCCACCAGAACGCCGGTGGGAACCGAGCCCACGCCGTAGCCGAAGCCCACCGCCGCGACCCGACCCACACCCATCGTGCGATGGAGTGTAGTCAGTGGACCGCGGCTCACCCGTCGCGGGCCTGGAGTCGCCGGCCGCCCTGGCGGAGCGCGAGCCAGCCGACGCCCAGCGCGGGCACGGTCACCAGCACCAGCGCCATCCCGGCGGCCGGGATCGCGCCGAGGGCGAGGCCGGCGTAGGGGACCGCCACCAGTCCCAAGATGAGGCCGAGATAGCCGCCTCCGACGATCAGGAAGCCCAGGCTGAGCCAGAGGCTGACGGCCCGACGCGGGTCGGTCCACGCCAGCCGGGGCCAGGCGGCACCCAACCCGGTGGCGGCCGCGGCCAGCCCGGACACGGTGACGCCGACCACCAGCGTCGAGATCAGCACGCCGCCCGGGCCGACCCCCTGGCGCCAGTCGCCGATCCACAGCAGCACCCACGCCACCGTGATCGCCACCGCCACGGTCACCGCCAGCTTGGCGCGCAGCAGCTGCGGCGCCGGGGTCGGGCTGGCCCGCAGCACCCAGAGCTGGAGCCCCTCGCTCCCGATCCCGCGAAGACCCAGGCCGCTGGCCGCGAACAGGGCGGCGAACCCGGCGGTGAGAGCGGGACCGTACCAACGGGGCAGCTCCGCCACCCGGTCGAGCCCGGAGGCGCCCGCCTGGGGGGCGATCGCGTAGACGGCGAAGAGCGCGACCGGCAGCAGCAGCTGGCTCAGCTGAACCAGGTCGCGGCGCAGCACCCGCAGATCCTTGGCGGCGATGGCGACCCAGGCACGCCGGGGGGAGGCCGCGGGCCGCTCCCGCCGCACCCGCGGCGCCGGCCCCTCCTGGGCGTGGGCCCAGCCGGCCCGCAGCAGCGGCCCACCCCACCCCACCGCCCCCGCCACCGCCAGGGCCGCCAGCCCCGTGAGCCCGACCGCCCAGCCCAGCGCGGGGAGGGCGTGCCCGCCCCAGGCGGCGACCAGACTCCGCGCCGCCCAGCCGGTGGGTAGCCACCGGGACCCGAGCGGGCCCGCGCCGAGCTGGAGCAGGCCGAGGTCGTGGCCGGTTGCCGGCACCGCGGTGGGACGGAGCGCGACGTCGACGGCGGCGAGGCCGAAGCCGACCACTACCGCCACGACGCCGGCGCCGGCGCGGATCCGGGCGGCGGGGAGGAGCCGGATCGCCGCCACCGTCACCAGCGTGGCGACCGCCATCGGGATCGCCGCCAGCGCCAGCACCGCCGTCGCGGTCACGGGCAGGAGCCCCAGCGCCGCGGTCCGCCACGCCTCGGCCACCAGCACCGGGCCCAGCAGGAGCACGCCCACCCCCGCCCCCAATCCCAGCTGCGCCAGCAGGCGCTCGAGCAGGAGCGCGGTCGGGCTGAGCGGCTGGGTCAGCAGCCAGGGCAGATCGCGCGCAAAGGCCACCGCCGCGAGCACGAACCCCACCGTGCTGACCAGGGTGAATCCCACCAGCACCGCGCCGGCCCCGGCCAGCAGCCGCTCCAGACTCGCGCCCGGGGGCGGCAGCACCGCGGGCAGCAGCATCCGCAGCCCGAGAACCGCCCCACCCCAGCCGGCCAGCCCGACCCCCCCCGCGACCGCCCAGGTCAGCCGGCGGCGACGGCCCTGGCTGAGGGCGGCGTGGGCGATCCCGAGGAGGCGCGCCCACAGCAGGGCTCGCACCGCCACGACCATCAGCCGGCCAGGGCAGCCAGCAGCAGCTCGGTGCCCTCCCGGTCGTCGCCGGTGAGGGCGAGCACGGCGGCCTCGAGGGCGGAGCTCGTTGACCCCGGGCCGGCGCCCGCCGCCGCCAGCTCGGCGACGGTGCCGCAGGCGACCAGGCGGCCGTGATCGAAGATGCCGACCCGATCGCAGAGCACGGCCGCCACCTCCAAGCTGTGGGTGCTCAACAGAACTGTGCGCCCGCGGGCGCACAGGCCGCCCAGGACCGCCCGCAGCTGGCGTCCGCTGCGAGGGTCGAGCCCGACCGTGGGCTCGTCCAGGATGACCACCTTGGGATCGTGGAGCAGGGCCGCCGCCAGCGCGAGCTTCTGCCGCATCCCGCGGGAGTAGGTCTGGATCAGCTGGCGACGGGCCGACTCCAGGTCGAGCGCCCGCAGGGCGGCCGCGATCCGAATCCGGCGGGGGCCGGCCGGGACCCCGTGGAGGTCGGCGGCAAGCTCCAGCAGCTCCTGGCCCGTCAGCTTCTCGTACAGGGCGGCGTGGTCGGGGACGTACCCGGTCACCCGACGCGAGGCGACCCCGTCCCGGTGAACGTCGTGGCCTGCGATGCGAATCCGGCCCGCGCTCGGGCGCAGCAGCCCGACGGCCAGCTTGATCGCGGTGGTCTTGCCGGCCCCGTTGGGACCGATCAGCCCGAAGCACTCGCCGGCGGCGAGGGTCAGCCAGAGGGGCTCCACCGCCGCCCGATCCCCATACGACTTGGCCACGCCCTCGAAGCTGACCGCCGCGACGGGCCGCACGATCGGGGTGGCCACCGGGGCATTGTGGCGGCGAGCGCCTCAGCCCGTGCCCCCCGCGACAGCTCCGTCGCCACGGTGTACGCTCGGGGCATGACGATCACCGCTCTCCCACCGACCTCGGCCGCCCGCTCCGGTCCGCCCCGCACCACCCTCGACGACCTCGATCTCCCGCTCGGGAAGAAGGCCCGCCTGCACACCCTCCTCCACGACCACGGTCCCGGCAACGGCACCCTGCTGCTGCTGCCCATCGACCAGGGTCTGGAGCACGGCCCAATGGACTTCTTCGTCAATCCCCCCGCGCTCGACCCCGACTTCCAGTGCCAGCTCGCGCTGCACGGGGGCTACTCGGGGATCGCATTCCAGATCGGGCTCGCCAGCCGGTACCTGCGGCCCTACGCCGGCCGGGTGCCGCTGGTGCTGAAGCTCAACGGCAAGACCAACGTCCCCGCCGGCGACGATCCGATCTCGCCCCTCACCGCCACCGTCGAGGACGCGGTGCGGCTGGGCGCCTCGGCCGTCGGCTACACGCTGTACGTGGGCTCGCCCGCCCAGGACCGCGACCTCCGCCAGATGCAGGAGGTCCGCGCCGCCTGCGACCGGACCGGCATGCCGCTGATCTGCTGGGCCTATCCCCGGGGCGCCGCGATCGAGCAGCGGGGCGGCCAGACCAGCCTCTACGCGGTCGACTACGCGGCCCGGGTCGCTGCCGAGATGGGCGCCGACGTGATCAAGCTCAACATGCCGCAGCCGCACGGCGACGCCGATCGCGCCTCCCCCGCCCCCTACGACACCCTGGTCGAGGACCGCCGTGCCATGCTGGCGCGGGTGATCCGCTCCGCCGGCCGCAGCCTGGTGATCTTCGCCGGGGGCAGCAAGCTGGCCGACGACCAGCTGCTCGGCCGCATCGAGGACGCGATCGCCGCCGGCGCCACCGGATTCATCTTCGGCCGTAACATGTGGCAGCGGCCGATGGACCAGGCGCTGGCGATGACCGCCCGGGTGCGCGAGGTGCTGCTGCGGGGCGGGAGCTGACCCGCCCGCGCGCACGCCGGCTCAGAACCCCAAGAAGATCGGGCGGGCGGCACGGGCGGCCAGCCCCACCAGCGGCCCCGCGACCGGGCCGCCGAGCAGCAGTGCCAGCCCGGTCAGCCCGAGGCCGGCCACCACCAGGGGTCCGGGCCAGGCCACCGTCGGCCCCTCGACGTCGGGGTCGAGCAGCACCGCCACCCAGCGCAGGACCGCCACCGCGGCCACGGTGGCGGCCAGCACGGCGACCCAGGTGACCCAGCCGAAGCCGGCCGCCATCGCCGCGCCCAGCAGCTGGAACCAGCTGATGAAGCCGGCGAGCGGCGGCAGACCCGCGAGCGCGGCCAGCACCACCACCAGCGCCACACACGGTCCGGGCGCGCGCCCCCACAGGCCGCGCAGATCCTCACGCCGATCGCCGACCGCGCCCACCCAGCCGACCATGCCCAGCCCGCCGGCCGCGAGCGGGGCGAAGACCAACGTGGCCAGCAGGGTGGCGGCGGCGCCGTGGTGATGGAGGGCGGGAAGCGCGGTCAGCGCCAGCCCGGCGTCGCCGGCCACAAGGAGCAGCACCAGCTGGCGCAGCCGGGACGCGCGCAGGGCGAGCAGCGCCGCCCCCAGCGCGGTGGCCGCACCCAGGGCGGCCACCAGCACCGTCCAGGCCAACGGCACCCGGGCAAAGCCGGTGTCGAGAACCCGCACCAGGGCCCCCAGGCCGGCCAGGCCGCCCAGGGTCGTGACCGCCAGGACCGCGGCCAGCGGGGCGGGGTCGGCCGAGCGTCGGCGCCACCCGAGGAAGGGCCCGAGTCCGAGCAGGCCGCCGGCGCCGAGGATGAGCAACGCCGCCGCCAGCACCGCCGCGGTGTCGGGACGAGTCAGGCGGGCGGCGATCCCGGTGAGCTGGGTGGTTCCGGTGAGCCCGTAGAGCACCACCACGCCGGCGAGGAAGAGCGCGACCGCCCCGGCCAGCAGGCAGAACGACTGCACCGCGGCCTGGGCGGCGGCGCCCTCGCGCTTGCGCAGCCCGAGCAGCAGCGCGGACGCGGTCGCCGCCAGGGTGAGTCCCACCCCGATGGTGACCAGATCCTGGCTGGCGGCCGCGACCAGCCCCCCCAGGGCGAGCAGCAGGACCAGCGCGGTGAACTCCCCCTGCAGCGGGCGCAGCTGCTCGGTGCTGTCACCGCTCAGCAGAAGCACCGCCACCGCGGCCGCCAAGATCACGGCCTCCACAAAGAGCGCGTAGCGGTCCACCAGCAGGCTGCCGTGCTCGATATCCGGAACCGCCGGCCCCAGCGACGCGTGCCAGAAGAGCAGGCTGTCGGCAAAGGTGAGGCAGCAGGCGGCGATGCCGACCGCGGTCACCTCCCAGGCGATCCGGTCCCCCCGCCGGCGGGACACGGCGAGCGCGGCGGCGGCGCCCAGCACGAGCACCGCCTCGGGGCCGAGATCAGCCAGGAAGGCGAGGCTCACCGCGCTCCCCCCTGCCCGTCCAACAGGCTCAGCCCGGCGGCCCCGATCAGAGGGGCCACCATCGCCGGAGCCTCGGCTGCGAGCCGGCCCGAGATGAGGTCGGTGCCGTTGACCATGTACGGCAGGAAGCGGCCCGACCCCAGCCCGAAGAGCAGCAAGAAGGCCACCAGGATCGCCCCCGCATAGAGCTCCGACCCCTGGGCGTCGCGAAGCCGCTCGACATCCTCTCCCGGCGGGCCGAGGAAGATGCGGCTCCCCGCCCGGAAGAGGGCGGCCCCCAGCACCACCAGCGCCAGGCATCCCACCGCCACCCCGTAACGATGGGCCGGGAAGGTTCCGCTGAACACCTGGAGCAGGGCGGGGAAGCCGGCCAGCAGCGGGATGCCGAGGACGCCGGCGGCACCGATCGCCCACAGCAGGCTGAGCCGGGGCGCGACCTCGGCGCAGCCCCCGAGCTCGCCCAGCCGGCGGGCCCTGGTCCGCTCGGTCACGGCGCCGACCACCAGCAGCAGCAGCGGCACCCCGAGGGTCGCCGTCAGCAGCAGGTAGAGCGCGCCCGCGATCGACGTCTCCGAGTAGCCGACCAGGCCCAGCACCACCAGGCCGCCGAGGCAGATGACGACGTAGCCCGTCAGCCGGCGCAGCTCCTGGACCGCGTAGGCGCCGAAGGCGCCCCACAGCATCGTGATCACGGCCAGGCCGAGCAGGGGGGCCGCGAGGTGGTCCGCCCCCCGGGGAGCTCCGTCCAACGCCACCCGCGCCAGGGTGTACCCGCCCGTGAGCAGCCCGGATCCGACGGTCAGCATCGCCACCGCCGGGCTGGACCCGGCGGCGGCATCGACCACCGGCAGGTGGGCGGGCACCAGGCCCATCCGCAGGATGCACGCGGCCACCACCAGGGCGAACACCCCGGTCGACACCCCCCGCGGGAGGGTGAGCACGGTGGTGAGCGTGGCGAGGTCGAGCGAGGGGTGACCGGCGCGCAGGCCGAGGAGCAGGACCGCGGCCAGCAGGCACCCACAGCTGAGCAGCCAGCTCACCAGCAGGCGCCGGGCGGCGGCCGCGGCTCGTGGCCCTCCCCCCTGGCGCACCAGCAGCACCACCGGGGCCACCGGCCAGACGAAGAAGAGCAGCAGCAGCCCGAGGTCATAGGCGGCGAGCACGCCCAGCAGCCCCACCCCGCTGAACAGGATCAGGCCGAAGTGGATGCGGCTGCGGTCGCGCACCCTCCAGGACGCGAGAACCAGGACGAGGAGCAGGATCGTCGCCACGAACAGGAGCGGGAAGCTCACCCCGTCCCCGGCAAGGTGGTAGCTGACCGGCACCGGCAGGCCGGGGATCCAGCCCACGTGCTCCTCGGGCTGGGGCAGCCCACCCTGGCCAACGTTGGCGAGCTCGCCGAAGAGGTCGAACCCCGCGAACAGGAACGAGACCAGCGCTGCCCCGAGGGCGGTGACGCGGACCCGGAACCGCTGCAGGTCGGTGTCCGCCGGCAGGAAGGCGATGAGCCCGGCGCCCAGCAGGGGCGCGAACACGATGATCGACAAGGTGATGTCGGGCGGCGCCGCCGACCCCGCCAGCGCGACCAGCTGGGCGCCGATCACGGGGCCGTCCCCCCGGTGTGCTGCAGCCCCACCCAGAGAACCACCGCAGCGACCCCGATCACGCAGCCGGCCAGCAGCGCCGCGGCCGGCGCCCGGCGCCGGGCGCCCACCAGCCGCTCCACCTGGGTGGCCAGCCCGCGGGCACCGTCCCCGATCGCCGCGATCGCGTCGGTCTCGAGCCGGGCGTCAATCGCGAGCAGGAGCCGGCCGGGTGCCGCCAGGCCGATCCGCTCCAGCGCCGCCAGCCCCCCGAGCCAATCGGGCATGGCCAGGCGTGGGGGCGCCGGCGGGGCGGGGAGCAGCTCGCCCGCCGGCTCGGCGGGCGCCCCCCACCGCCGCCATGCCAGCCACCCTCCCGCGATCGGCAGCAGCAGGGCCGCCAGCAGAGCGATCCCATTGACCGCCACAGCCGGGGCGGCCGGCGGCGTCGCGACGTAGGCGCCCAGGCTGGGGCCCACCCCGGGCAGCACCGCCAGCCCGCTGCAGGCCGCCAGCCCGGCCGCCGCCACCAGCGTGGGTGTGAGCCAGCCTCCGAGCCGCACCGGGCGGGAGCGGGCGGCCCGGGGGGCGCGCCGGAGCCGGCCGCCGTGGACCGGCTCCGGCTCCGGCACCAGCGCCCGCACCAACGCCGCCGCCGTCAACCCCCCGGCGGCCGCAACCCCGACCGCGATCAGGATGCGGGCGGGCACATCGATGCTGGTGCCGGCGGGGAGGCGACCGGACCAGGCCGCGGTGAGGATGGCGGAGCGGGCGAAGAACGATCCCGCCCCGGCGGCCCCGGCCAGCGCGACCAGGCCGGTCAGGACCGACTTGCCGGCCACCCCCGTGCCGGTGCCCAGCGAGGTCCAGGACACGCTGCGCCCGCCCCCCTGGATCGTGACCACCGCCAGCGCCCCCAGGATGGCCGGGGTGGCGAGCGCCACCGTGGCCGCCAGCGCGACCGCGCCCGCCACCGCGCCCAGGCCGATCCCGGCGACCGCCGTCGCGAGCGCGCTGGCGGCGACCCAGAGCACGCGCCGATCCAGCGGGGCGGGCGCGAGCGCGGCCAGCCCGCAGGCGACCGCCGCCGCGGCCCCCACGATCCCCAGCAGCGGCAGCACATGGCTGGCCACCTCCAAGAGCACGGCAGTGCGCGCCAGCAGTCCGACCCCGCCGAGCCCCAGCCCCACCACCGTGATCCAGGCCACCGCCACTCCCGCCGCCCCGGTGGCACGCCGGGACCCGGCCGCCAGCGCCACCGACCCCACCAGCAGCAGCGCCACGACCAGCTCCAGCACCGCCGCCAGGACCAGGGTGCGCGACCCGACCCCGGTCACAGTGCCCCGCGGCACGGCGAGCCAGCGCGCCGCCAGGGCGACGAAGTTGGACCCGGCCGGGTAGGTCGCCGCGGGATGGCGACCACTGGTGGCCGCGGCCTCGATCGCCCCGGAGAACTTGGAGGCGAGGAACACGGCGGTGAGCAGCAACCCCACCGCCGCCAGCCAGCCGGTGAGAAACAGCCGGCGGGCCGCGACCCGGAGCCCAACCGAGGTGGCGTCATCGGCGGCGGCCAGATAGAGCGCAAGAGCCAGCAGCCCCACCGCCCCGGCGGCCTGGACGTAGCCCGGGGCGAGCACCAGCCCGAGCGCGGCGCTGACGGCGAGCGTCACCGCCCGGTGAAGCATCACGCTCTGGCCGGCGGCCCGCGTCGCCCCCACCAAGAACAGCTGCAGCGCCAGTGCCGAGACCGTGACGGCGAGGGCGCAGGCGGTGCTGAGCGGGTCGACCAGGATCCCGATCGAGGGCTGCAGAGTCGCCGCCAGCAGAGTCTTGGTGGCGGCGTTGAACGGGGTCTGGATCACCGAGTAGCTGAAGATCGGCGCGGTGCTCTGGTAGACCGGGCGGCCATGGGTGAGCTCCACCCCCAGCAGGATCACGGCGGCCAGCGCGGCGAGCGCGGTCCCGAGGGTGCAGGTGATGGCGATCGACCGGCGCGTCTCGACCGCGTAGCTGAGGACGACGAACACCAGCGGGAGGAAGCACACCGCCCAGCCGAGGTTGAGCAGCCCCACCTCAGCCGGCTCCCCGGTCGAGGAGGTCGGCCGCAAGCGCGTCCGCCTCGGGGTCGGGCGCGGCCACCAGCTCCTGGGCGCGACGGCGCGCGACCGCGCCCAGGGCACTGCCGGCCGCCAGCATCGCGGTCGCGCACACGACCACGACCAGCGCCAGCACCTCCCCGGTCGAGCGGCGCCGCGGATCGGCCAGCGCGAACCCGGCCGCCCCCAGGGTCACCCCGCTGAAGACCACCGCGAGCCCCACCAGCTGGCCCAGCTGGTCGCCACGCGCGACCATCGCGTAGGCCCCCAGCGCCAGGAGCCCGACGGCGAGGGCGAGCGCGATCAGGGCGACCGGGGTCACGGGCGCACGCCCCGCCGGGCGGCCCGGGCCGCCGCCCGCTGGGCCGCCCGGGCCCGCTGCGCCGCCACCCGGCGCTGGTGCGCCAGCAGGGCTGCCGCCTCGGCCGCCTCGCGCCCGTCGCGCACCGCCACCGCGGCCCCGATGGCGGCCACCATCGCCACCAGCACGACCGCCAGCGCCACCGGCACGGCATACCCCAGCAGCAGGGTGTGCCCGGTGGCGGCCGAGGCCCCAGTGGCATGCGCGAAGGCGCGACCGGTGCTGACGCCCACGGCGACCAGGAGCCCGAGCAGCGCGGCCGCCGCTGCCGCCCCGGGCCAGGAGCGCACCCATCCGGCGCCGGCGGCGGTCCCGGGCCGGTCGGACGCGGCGAGCGGTCCCAGCAGGACCACCTGGGTGGCGCAGCCGAGGGCCAGCTGGGCGATCCCGAGGGGGATCAGGCCGGCCACCAGGCAGAGCAGCCCGAGCGCCAGCTGGCTGAGACCGAACCCCGCCAGGGTGGGCGCGCGCCCACCCCGGACGATCGCAGTTCCCGCCGCTCCCAGCGCCACCACGCCCAAGACGGCGACGACAACGGCCGTCATCGGCGGAGGCGGAGCGCCGCGCCCCGCCGGCGCACGGTCGGCGGAGGCCCCGCCCGGCCGCCGGCGGGGCGCGAAGGGACCGTCGCGCACATCCGCGCCATTGTAGGGACCGGGGGGCGCGTCGCAGGGACCGGGCGGGACCTGTCAGCGGTCGCGCACCACCAGCCGGTCGGCAAAGGCGGCCAGCCGCCGGTGCGCCCGAGGCGGCAGGCCGGTGAGCTGATCGAGGGCCGCGGCCGACCATTCGTCGGCCAGAGCCCGAGCCGCGGCGAGCGCGCCACTGCCCCGCACCAGCGCCACCACGCTGAGGCTGGCGGCCTCGGTCTCGCGGCCCAGATCGGCCTGATCGAGGCGGCGGAGCGCCTCCATCACCGGTCCCCGCGCCGCGCCCCGCAACGCGCAGATCACCGGCAGCGTGCACAGCCCCTGGGCCAGGTCCAGCCCCGCCGGCTTGCCGGTGCGCTCCGGGTCGGCGAAGTCGAGACAGTCGTCGATCCCCTGGAAGGCGAGCCCGAGCAGCTGCGCGTAGCGGACCAGCGCCCGCCGCTGCTCGGGCGTGGCGCGGCCGAGCCGCGCGCCGGTCTCGACGCAGGCCGTCAGGAGGGCTCCCGTCTTGCCCACCGCCACCTGCCGGTAGGGCCCCAGCTGGGCGGACCACCGCCGCCGGCGCTCCAGCTCGCGGAGCTGCGCCTCGGCGATCCGCACCAGCGCCCGGGTTACGGCGCGCGCGATCCCGGGGTCGCCCAGGCCGCAGAGCAGCTCGGCCGCGCGGCCGAGATAGTGATCCCCGACCGCCAGCGCCACCAGCGCCCCGCGGTCGCTCGCGACCGTGGGGGCGCCGCGGCGCGAGGAGGCGCCATCGACCAGATCGTCGTGGCACAAGGTGGCGGCGTGGAGCAGCTCGATCGCCGCCGCTCCCACCACCGCCCGGTCCGGATCGTACTCGGGGCCGACCTCGGCGGCGAGCAGGACCAGTCCCGCCCGCAGCCGCTTGCCCCCGGCGCCCAGCAGGCGCGCCATCGGGCCAGCCACCGCCGGCGGGTCGAGCAGCAGCCGCCCCCCCAGCCAGGCCTGCACGGGGTCGCGCGCCGCCTGCAGCTGCGCCAGCGCCCCGAGGTCGCCGGGGCGCGACTCCGGCCCCGTCCCCCAGGTCTCGCGGGGGGGTGCCCCGCCGGCGGCGAGGGCCGCGCCGGCGCGCCACCAGCGCGCCTGGACGGTCCCCGGCAGGCGCGCTGCGACGGCCCCGGCCAGGCCGCAGGCGGGCAGCAGGCAGCGGGCCGCCTGCGGCGCGTCGCCGCCGGCGGCGAGCGCGGCCGCGGCCGACGCCACCCCGCGCGCGAACGCGGTCTGGACGACGAGCCCGGTGTGGCCCGCCAGCGCCTGGGAGGCGCGCGCCAGGCAGTAGTCGCCGGCAAGGGTGGCGAGCGCGACCGGCTCCTGCCGCGTGGCGGCCGCGTGGTGCCACTCCAGCGCCCGCTCCACCAGCTCGGCGGCGGCGGCGGCATGGACCGCCTCCACCCCGGCACGGTCACCGGATGCGGCCGCGCGCAGGGTGAGGCGGGCCGGCAGCCCGAGGCTCGAGCGCGGCAGCCCGAGGCCCCGCGACCACGCCAGCCGCGAGACGACGTCGGCGGTCTCCCTCAGCATCGGCGCCGCGATCGCCATCGCCCTCCCTGCGACCGCCTCCAGCGGCCGTCTGCCCATTCTGCCGCGTCGACCCCTTGCGGGCGGTCAGTGGCCGGGCGCGTCCCGACCGCCCCACGCCTGGAGCACGGCCCCGGCACCCAGGCCCAGCAGGAGCAGCGCCCCCACCAGCAGCACGACGAAGAGCCCGGCGGGGTGGGCGCCCGGGAGCCCGGGGACGATCGCCACCAGCAGCGTCAGGGCGGTCGCCGCCAGCAGCAGCGCGTAGCCGTGCAGGCGCAGGCGCCCGAGCCGGTCGGCGAGCGCGGTCGCCCGCCCCCTCACCCCAGCCACTCGTGGGTCGGCTCCGAGGGCGGCGCGGGGGCGCTAGGCACCCCGCGCGCGGCCCCTGAGCTCCCGGTGATCACGAAGGCGAGCAGCAGGAAGGTCACGGTGGCGGCGAGCAGGGTCACAACGCTGATCCCGCCCGCCAGCACCGGGCCCACCCCGGCATTGAGCTGGGCCAGCTGCGCCCCGCCGGCCAGCACCAACGAGCCGGCGATCAGCCACAAGGTGAGGCGGCGGCGCCGCCAGGCGGCCCGCACCGCGACCACGATGGCGAGACAGCCCGCGCCGGCGAGGCCGAGCAGGCCCGCTCCGACGATCCAGGGGAAGGTCATGCGGCCAGGGTCCCGCCGGCGACCACCCGCTCGCCCAGGTAGCAGACCGCGGCCTGTCCCGGCGCCACCATCGGCTCGGGCGCCGCGAACCGCACCAGCGCCCGTCCGCCGCGGCCCGGCTCCCAGGTCGCCGCCACCGGCCGGCCGTGGGCCCGCAGCTGGACGTCGGCGGCCAGGGGTGCGGCGGGCGCCCGGCCGTCGAGGTACACACAGTCCTCGACCACCGCCGCCGTCACCGCGAGCGCCTCCCGCGGTCCAACCACCACCTGGTTGGCGACGGGATCGAGACGGAGAACGTACCAGGGCCGCTGCTCCGGCCCCCGCGGGTCCAGCCCCAGCCCCTGGCGCTGGCCCACGGTGTAGAGCGCGAGCCCGCCGTGCTCGCCGACCACCGTCCCGTCCTCGGTCGCGATCGGCCCGGGGACGAGGGTGGAGGCCAGCCTCCCGCGCAGCCAGCCCCGGTGGTCGCCGCCGACGAAGCACAGGTCCTGGGAGTCGGGCTTGGTCGCGAGGCCCAGTCCGCAGGCGGCGGCGATGGCGCGCACCTCGGACTTGAGCACGTCCCCCAGCGGCAGGAGCACCGCGCGCAGCTGCTGGGAGTCGAGGTGGTAGAGCGTGTAGGACTGGTCCTTGCGACGATCGGCGGCGCGGTGAAGCCCGAGGCGGCGGTGGAGGTCCACCCGCACCCGGGCGTAGTGGCCGGTGGCGAGATGGGTGGCGCCCACGGCCCGGACCCGGTCCAGCAGAGCGCCGAACTTGATCCACTGGTTGCAGCGCACACAGGGGTTGGGAGTCCGCCCTACCAGGCTGGTGGCGGCGAAGTCCGCCACGACGCGGTCGGCGAACCCGGCCGAGAGGTCGAGCACGTAGTGCGGGATCCCCAAGCGGGTGGCGGCTCGCCGCGCGTCCTCGACCGCCTCCACCGAGCAGCAGCCGCCCCCGTTGCGGGGGACCTCGCCCCAGAGCCGCATCGTGACCCCGAGGACCTGGGCTCCGGCGCCGACCGCCAGCGCCGCCGCCACCGCGCTGTCGACCCCGCCGCTCATCGCGACCGCGATCACGGCGTCGCGGGGCAGCGCTTGGCCCCCGAGCCTGCCGCCAGCGAGCCGTCGGCCCGTCGCCCGCGCCACCGCACCGACGATCTGGTCTCGGTCCAGCGGGGACCCCGGTCCGCCCCCGTCGCTCGCCCGGCCGGCCCCGTGGCCGCCGGACGGCTCAGACGGCGAGGTCACCCTCGACCGGATCGACGCGGACACCCACCTCCTCGCAGAATCGAAGGCCGCGCTCGATCTCCTCGGCGGTGCCCTCGACCTCGAGAACCACCCACCCTTCGTCCCGGCTGACGTCGGCGCGCCGGATGTTGGTGACGAGCGCGAACTGGTGGCCGAGGCGGTGGATCACGGGATCGCCGACCAGGTCGTGCGCGAAATGCAGCGTCACCCGGCGTCGCGCCACGGGGTCAGTCGCCCCCGGCGACCGCCGGCACGATCGAGAGGTCGTCGCCGTCGGCGAGGCTGGTGCCGAGTCCGTCGGCGAAGCGAATGTCCTCATCGTTGCGGTAGAGGGTGACGAACGCCTTCAGCTGCCCGTCCGGCTCGTGGAGCCGGGCCGCGAAGCCCGGGTAGCGACCATCCAAGTTGGTCAGCGCCTCGGCCACGGTGCCACCCTCGACCTCGACCTCGGCGGCCCCGCCCGTGAGGGTCCGCAGGGGACCGGGAACCCGGACCGTCACCGCCACCGGGTTGTCCTTCTCACAAGGACTCAGTATACGGTCGCCGCCTCCCGGATCCGGCCAGGCGAGGGTGCCACCGCCCAAGCCGGATGCCCGGGGGCGGGCGGCGACCGGCGGCGAGGGGCGGGCCGCGCGAGCGGGGCCCGGGGCGAGATCAGCCGGCGGCCCGGGCCCCATCGAGCTGGCTGATGAGGCCGCCGGGGTCGAGGGCGGTGAAGGCTCGCAGCCGGGCGGGGATCGGCTCGGGAAGCTGGGATCGCCCCTCCAGGGCGCCGATGGTCTTCAGCCCGTGGCCGGTGATGTAGGCGACCACGGTGTCGTCGCGCCCCCAGCGGCCGGCTCGGGCCAGCCGCGCCAGCACCGCCACCGTGACCCCGCCCGCGGTCTCGGTGAAGATCCCCTCGGTGCGCGCCAGCAGCTCGATCCCCTCCAGGATCTCCTCCTCCTCCACCGCCACCACCACGCCCTCGGACGCGCGCGCGAGCCGGACCACGTCGCTGCCGTCGGAGGGGTTGCCGATCGCCAGCGACCGGGCGATCGTGCGCGGCTCGCGGACCGGCAGGATGTGGGTCTCGCCGCGCTGGAACGCGTCCGCCACCGGGCTGCAGCCGCGCGCCTGGGCCCCGGTCAGTCGGGGCACCGGGCCCTCCTCGACCAATCCGAGCGCGCGCAGCTCCTGGATCGCTTTGGCATGCTTGACGAACTGGCAGCCGGACGCGACCGGGATGACGATCTCGTCGGGCAGCCGCCACCCCAGCTGCTCGCAGGTTTCGAAGGTGAGGGTCTTGCTGCCCTCGCTGTAGAACGGGCGCAGGTTGATGTTGCAAAAGCCCCAGGGCATGCGGTCGGCCAGCTCGCTGCAGAGCCGGTTGACGTCGTCGTAGGTGCCCCGCACCCGCACCATCACGGGGTCGAAGACCGCGGTCGAAGCCACCTTACCCGGCTCCAGGTCATCCGGGATGACAACCAGTCCACGCAGTCCCGCGCGGGCGGCGTAGGCGGCGACGGCGTTGGCGAGGTTGCCGGTCGAGGCACAGCCGAGCACCGCAAATCCCTGCTCCCGCGCCCACGAGGCGGCCACGCTCACGACCCGGTCCTTGAACGAGTTGGTCGGGTTCTGGCTGTCGTTCTTAACGAACAGCCGGCGCAGCCCCAAGCGCTCGCCCAAGCGCTCCGCATGCACCAGGGGGGTGAGCCCCTCGCCCAGCGAGACCGGCGGCTCGGCCGCCTCGTAGGGGAGCAGGGCCCGGTAGCGCCACATCGAGTGCGGTCCCGCCTCGATCGCGGCCCGGGTCGCCTGACGGGCCACCACCGCGTAGTCGTAGGCGACCTCCAGCGGTCCGAAGCAGTGGTCGCAGACGTGGGTGGGCGCGAGCGGAACCTCGGTGCCACAAGCGCGGCACCGCAGGCCCTTGACGCGCGGAGACGGCTCGGGGTGCGACCTCACCCTGGGAGTGTAGACGGGTGGGCGGAGGCGCTCGTCTCCGCCGCCGCGGGGGGCAGCTGCAGGCGCCAGGCGGGCTCGGGCGGCGGCTCCAGCTCGCCGGCGACGAGGGCGTCGTAGACGAGCTGCGACCACGACTCCAGCTGCAGGTAGCGGCTCCGCAGCGCCGCCGGCGCCAGCACCTCGCCCGCCAGCTTGCGACGCTCCCGGACCGCCACCGGAGCGGCTCCCGCCTCGACCAGCAGGACCAGCCCGAGGTGCACCCGACCGACCGGGGCGGTGTCGTCCTTGAGCAGCCCCACCAGCGTCGCCGCCAGCGCGACCGGGCAGAGCACCTCCTCCTGCCACTCCCGCACCGCCCCGGCGGTGAGCGGATCGCCACCGCGCGCGGCGTCCGCCCGGTTGATGTGGCCGCCCACCCCGAGGGTGAGCTGATGGTGCAGCCGGGCCTCGCTGGAGGCGGTCAGCCGCCGCATCACCAGCAGCCCGTGGTCGGTTCGCACCACCATATGGGGGATGACCTGCTGCCAGGAGGGCTCCTCCTCGACCTCGCCCCGGGGACGGAACTCGCCGCAGGCGGCGATCGTCTCCAGTGCCTGTCGCAGGCCGGTGGTTCGCACCCCGTGCCAGCCGCCCCCGGGCAGGACGCGGGCGCGCGGGACCACCAGCACCGCCTCCCGAGCGGCCGCCGCCGAGCGCAGGGGCGGGCGCGTCCCGGCTGGCATCGCACGCAAGGATACGAGCGTCGGCCGGCCCGGTCGGCGCGGCTAGCCCCGTGCCGCGGCGCGCCACCATCGTGATCGTGGGCGCGGGCCTCGCCGGCGGCCGCGCCGCCGAGGCCCTGCGCCAGCTCGGTTACGACGGGCGCCTGGTCCTGATCGGCGAGGAGGCGGAGCGCCCCTACGAGCGGCCCCCGCTCTCCAAGGCCTATCTGGAGGGCCGCCTCCCGCGCGCCCGGGTTCACCTCCGGGCGCCCGAGTACTACCGGACCCAGGCGATCACGCTCCGCACCGGGGTGGAGGTGACCCGGGTGGATCTGGACCGGCGGGTGGTGCAGCTCGCCCGCGGCCGCTCGATCGGGTACGACCAGCTGCTGCTCACCCCCGGCGCCCGCCCCCGTCCCCTGGCCGTCCCCGGCGCCGGTCTGGAGGGCGTCGTCACCCTGCGCACCCTCGCCGACGCCGATCGGCTCCGGACGGCGTTCGCGTCTCAGCCGCGAGTCGTCATCGTCGGGGGCGGATTCGTCGGCTGCGAGGTTGCCTCCGCCGCCCGCCGGGCCGGGTGCCCCGTGACCCTGTTCGAGCTCGGGGGCGCCCCGCTCGCCCAGGCGCTGGGAGCGAGGGCGGGAGCGTTCGCGGCCCGGATCCACCGCGAGCACGGGGTCGACCTGCGCACCGGCGAGAGCGTCACCAGCATCCACGGCGCCGGGCGGGCCGAGGCGGTGGTGACCAGCTCGGGGCAGGTGGTGGACGCGGACCTGGTGCTGGCGGCGGTCGGGGCCGAGCCGCGCACCGAGCTGGCCCAGGCGGCGGGGCTGGCCCTGGAGGGGGGGATCCGGGTGGACCCGCTCTGCCGCACCTCCGCGCCGGGGGTCTTCGCCGCCGGCGACGCGGCCGCCTGGTGGCACCCGGGCCTGGGCCGCCGGCTCCGGATCGAGCACCACGACAACGCCCAGAACCAGGGGGTGGCCGCGGCTCGCTCCCTGCTGGGCGACCCCACCCCCTACGCTCCCATCCCCTACGTCTGGTCCGAGCAGTACGACGCCACCCTCCAGTTCGTGGGCGCGGTCCACGCCGTCACCGGCACGGTGGTGCGCGGCGACCCGGAGTCCGGCGCCTTCAGCGAATTCCACCTGGCCGGGGACCGAGTGGTCGCCTGCCTCGCGGTCAACCGGTTCAAGGACCTCGCCGGCGCCCGCCGCCTGATCGGAGCCGGACGCAAGGTGGATGCGGCCCAGCTGGCCGACCCCGACACCAGCCTGCGGGACCTGCTGGGGCCAGGCTGACCGCCCGCCCCGGGAGCCCCCGGGCTCAGCCGCAGAGGTCGGCGAGGGTGGCGAAGAAGCCGGGGTAGGAGACCGCGACGCACTCCGCCCCCTCGATCTCGGTGGGGCCGTCGGCGATACAGGCGGCCACCGCCAGGGCGATCGCGATTCGATGGTCCCCACGCGCCTCCACCCGGGCGCCGTGGAGAGAGGTCGGCCCCACGACCACCAGGCCGTCGGCCACCGGCTCCACCTCAGCGCCCATCGCCCGCAGCCCCGCGGCGATCGCCTCCACCCGGTCCGACTCCTTCACCCGCAGCTCGGCGGCATCCCGGATCTCCGTGCGCCCCTCGGCCTGGGTGGCTACCACCGCGACCAGCGGGAGCTCGTCGATGGCGCGGGGGACGAGTCCACCGCCGACACGGGTGGCCCGCAGCGAGGCCGAGCGCGCGCGGACCGCGCCCACCGGCTCGCCCCCGCCGGCGACCTCACCCGGCTCGATCGTGAGCCGCGCGCCCATCGCCTGGAGGATGTCGAGGATCCCGGTCCGCAGGCGGTTGAGCCCGACCCCCTCGCAGCGCAGCTCGGCGTTGGGGTGGGCGACCGCCAGCGCCAGCAGCGCAGCGGCGGACGACAGGTCCCCGGGAATCGTGAGCCCGAACGGCTCCGGCTCGGCGGGGACGACGGTCACGCCCGCGACCGGCCCGGGCGACCGGGTGCAGGCGATGCCGGCCAGGGGCAGGAGCCGCTCGGTGTGGTCGCGGGTGGGCACCGGCTCCTCCACCGTCACGGGGCCGTCGGCGCTGATCCCCGCCAGCAGCACCGCGGTCTTGAGCTGGGCGCTGGCCACCGGCGGGCGCACCGTGATCCCCCCGTGCAGCGGCTGGCGGCCGCGAACCTCCAGCGGCGGGCGCCCGTCGGGCCCCGCGCACCGGATCTCGGCTCCCAGCGGCTCCAGCACCTGCGCCACCCGCGCCATCGGTCGACGGCGCAGGGAGTCGTCCCCGTCCAGCCGCGCGGCCAGCGGGTGCCCCGCGAGCGCGCCCGCCCCCATCCGCATCGTGCTCCCGGAGTTGGCGCAGTCGACCGGCGCCGCCGGCGCGTGCCAGCGTCCCCTCCCGGTCCCCACCACCGACACCTGGCCCGCTCCCCGGGCGACCACCAGCACGCCCACCGCCTCCAGCAGGCGGCAGGTCGCCACCACGTCGGCGGCGTCGCTGAGGTTGCCGAGGTAGCTCCGGCCGGCCGCCAGCCCCGCCAGCAGCAGCGCCCGGTGCGAGATCGACTTGTCCCCCGGGACGGTGACGCGGCCCCGGACCCGGGCCGCCGGCTCAACTCGCATCGGGCGGCCCCGCGGGAAGCAGCGCCGCCCGCGCCGCGCGGGCGGCCGCGAACCAGGAGCGCAGGGCGTCCACGGCGGGGTCGTCGGCGGGAGGTGGGGGACCGGCGCCGATCCCCTGAAGGATCCGGCGCAGGCGGCCCAGCTCCGCCTCGGCGGCGGCGAGGGCGTCGTCGAGGGCGGCGGCGTTGCTGGCGGCGATGTGGGCCGCCATGGTGGGGTCGCCGGCCGCCATCCGAGCCACATCGCGGAATCCACTCCCCACCAGGGCGGCGGCCAGCGAGTCGTCGCTGGCCGCCGCCGCGACGGCGGCGCAGAGGTGGGCCAGCACCAGCGGGAGATGACTGGTGCGTGCCACCAGCGCATCGTGCCGGTCGGCCGGCAGCACCAACGGGCGCGCCCCCAGCGCCTCCAGACAGACAAGCCACGGGCCGAACCGGTCCAGGTCGGCGGGGGCCGTCGGGGTGAGCGCCCAGCGGCACCCGTGGAAGAGCGTCGGCGTCGCCGCCGCGAACCCACTCCGCTCCCGGCCCGCCATCGGGTGGCCTCCCAGAAAGCTCTGTGGCCCCAGCCAGCGGTCTCCCCAGCGGCAGACCGCCCCCTTGGTGCTGGCGGTGTCGGTCACCAGCAGCGGTGAGCGCCTGCCGGCCCGAGCGGACCCCGCCGCCAGGGTCCGCAGGCACTCCTCCACCGCCAGCACCGGCACCGCCAGCACCACGCAGTCAGCCACGGCGGCGGCCTCCCCGAGCTCTAGGCCCCGGTCGATCGCGCCCTGCTCCTCCGCGGACGCCAGGGTGGCGGGGTCACGGTCGACCCCGAGCAAAGCGACCCCGGGCAGCGCTCGGCGGAGCCCCAGCGCGATCGAGCCGCCGATGCACCCCAGCCCGACGATCGCCACCGCCGTCGGGGGGGACCCCGGCGGGGTCACCTCGGCCCGGGGGAGCCCGGGTCCGGGGCCCGACCCCCCGCTGCGCCCGGGGTCGGGCGCGCCAGGGGACGGCCGACCACCTCAGCGACGGTGGCCACCTGCCGCATCAGCGCCTCGAAGGCGGGGAAGGCGAGCGACTGGGGTCCGTCGGACCAGGCCTCCTGGGGATGGGGGTGGACCTCGATGATGAGCGCGTCGGCCCCGGCCGCCACCGCGGCCAGCGCCATCGGGGTGACCAGCTGGCTGCGCCCGGTCCCGTGGCTGGGGTCGACCACCACCGGCAGGTGGGACCATTCCTTGAGCAGGGGAACGCAGGACAGGTCCAGGGTGTTCCGGGTGGCGGTCTCGAAGGTGCGGATCCCGCGCTCGCAGAGCATCACCGCGTAGTTCCCGCGGGAGAGGATGTACTCGGCGGAGAGCAGCCACTCCTCCAAGGTGCTGCTGGCCCCGCGCTTCAGCAGGACCGGCACCCGGGTCTCGCCGACCGCGGCCAAAAGGTTGAAGTTCTGCATGTTGCGCGCGCCGATCTGGAGGATGTCGGCGCTGCCCGCGACCGTCTCGACATCCCCGGGAGTCATCACCTCGGTGACCACCGGCAGACCGGTGGCGAGGCGCGCCTGCTCCAGGATCCGAAGCCCCTCGAGCCCCAGGCCCTGGAAGGTGTACGGGGAGGTGCGGGGCTTGAAGGCACCGCCGCGCAGGATCGAGGCCCCCGAGGCCCGGACCGCCTGTGCGGTCTCCATCAGCATCGCCTGGTTCTCGACCGCGCACGGTCCGGCCATCACCACCAGCTCCGGGCCTCCGATCACCACCTCGCCCACCGGGATCTCGGTGTCCTGCTGCCGGAACTGGCGTCCCGAGAGCTTGTAGGGGCGGGTGATCCGGACCACGTCCTCGACCCCGGTCAGATTCTGAAATCCGGCTCGCAGGTCCTCGCTGATCTCATGCCCGATGACGCCGATCACGGTGCGGTCCTCGCCCGGGGAGAGGTGGGCATGGAGGCCGTGGTGCTCCACGAACGTCACCACGTCGGCAATCTGCTCCGGGGTCGCGCCCGGCTCCATCACGACGATCATCCGACAAGGCTCTCCCGATGCCGGTCCAGATCGCGCCGGATCGCGACTGCGCCGCGCAGATAGCGGTGCTGCATCGCCGACGCGGGCCGGTCGCTGTTGACAAGGAGCAGGATACGGATGCAGCGGGGCAGCGCCCGCTCGTTCTCAGCCGACACCGCCATCTCGTGCCCGCACAGGAGCGGCACATCGACCCACCCCATCCGCCGGGCCGCCACCGCGGGGAACTCCGCGTGGAGGTCCGAGGTGGTGGTGAACCAGGCAGCGGCCACCTGCTCGGGCGCGACGGCGTTGGCCTCCACCAGCGACCGCAGCAACTCCTCGGTGGCCTGGGCGATGAGATCGGCCCGGTCCGCTTCCACGGTGGTCGCCCCGCGGATCCCGCGCACGGCCATCACCCCACCTCCTTGGAACCCGACCGGGTCCGGCATCCCCGCTCCCGGTCGGCCCTCCTCGACCCCCGTGTCCCGAGGGTACACGAACCGCCTGCTGCTGCCGCTCCGGGGCGACGGAGTCAGCCGCCGCAGAGCGCGGCCACGCCCGCCCGCATCACCGCGGCGGGGTCCCCGGCCCCCGCCATCTGGTCCAGCAGGGCCGACGCCACCACCGCCGCCTCGGCGTGGCCCCGGAGCGCGAGCACGTGCTCCCGCCGGGAGAGCCCGAAGCCGAGGGCGCGGGGGAGGCGGGTCACGCGGCCGACCCGGTCGAGGAGGGCGAGCGCCTCGTCCGGAACCTGCTCGCGGGCCCCGGTGACGCCGATCCGCGCGACGCAGTAGACAAAGGCGGTCGCCCGAGCCACCGCCGCGGCAACGCGGGGCGGAGTGGAGGTCGGCGCCACCATGGCCACGTACCCGAGGCCGGCCGCGGCGGCGGCCGCCGCCAGCGGGTCCGCCTCATCGGCGGGCAGGTCGGGGACCACCAGGCCGTCAACCCCGGCCGCGGCCGCCGCCTGGCAGAAGCGCGCCGGCCCCCGCTGGAGCACCGGGTTGAGGTATGTCATCACCACCACCGGGATCACCAGCCCGCGGGCGCGCGCGTCCGCCACCGCGGCGAGCCCGCGCGCAACGGTCATCCCCGCAGCCAGCGCCACCTGGGCCGCGTGCTGGATGGTGGGCCCGTCGGCGAGCGGGTCCGAGAAGGGAAGGCCCAGCTCCACCGCCGCGGCCCCCCCCTCCTGCGCCGCCCGCAGGCAGGCGGCGGTGGCGGCCTGGCTGGGATAGCCCGCCATCACATACGGGATCACCGCGACCTCAGCGCTAGCGGTCAGCGCGGAGACGATCCGCTCGGCCCCCCGGGCCGGCTGCGCGGTCATGCCCGGGTCAGCTGTCGGATCCGGGACCGCCGGCATCCCGCACCGTGTCCAGGTCCTTGTCCCCGCGCCCGCTGAAGCAGACGAGGACGCGCTCGGCCGCCGGGAGCGTGGCGGCGAGGTCCCCGGCGGCGGCCAGGGCGTGGGCGGTCTCGAGCGCCGGCAGAATTCCCTCCAGCCGGGCGCAGCGGTGGAATGCCGCCAGCGCCTCCCGGTCCTCGACCGCAAGGTAGCGGGCCCGCCCGGTCTCGTGCAGCTGGCTGTGCTCCGGACCCACCCCGGGATAGTCGAGCCCGGCGGAGATGCTGTGGGTGGCGCGCACCTGGCCCTCGGCGTCCTGGAGCAGGTAGGAGAGGGACCCGTGGAGCACCCCGGGGCGCCCCCCCGTCAGCGAGGCGGCGTGCGCATCGCCCCCCAGGCCCAGCCCGCCGGCCTCCACCCCGAGCAGGAGCACGCCCGGATCCTGGAGGAAACCGCTGAAGATGCCGATCGCGTTGCTGCCGCCGCCAACGCACGCGACCACGGTGTGGGGCGGGCCCCCGGCGTCCTCGAGCATCTGTCGCTGCGCCTCCACCCCGATCACCGATTGCAGGGTGCGGACCAGCCACGGGTACGGGTGCGGGCCGACCACCGACCCGATCACATAGTGGGTGTCGGTGACAGTGGTGACCCAGTCGCGGATCGCAGCCGAGGTTGCGTCCTTGAGGGTGCCGGCGCCGGAGTCGACCGGCTCCACCCGGGCTCCCAGCAGGTGCATCCGGGCCACGTTCACCGCCTGCCGGCGCATGTCCTCGCGCCCCATGTAGACGACGCAGGGGAGGTCGAAGCGCGCGCACGCGGTGGCGGTGGCGACGCCGTGCTGACCGGCTCCGGTCTCGGCGACGATGCGGCGCTTTCCCATCCGCCGGGCCAGCAGCACCTGGCCCAGGGCGTTGTTGAGCTTGTGCGCACCGGTGTGGAGCAGGTCCTCCCGCTTCAGCCAGAGCTGTGCCCCGCGGTGGTGGGCGGTGAGCCGCTCGGCGAAGTAGGTCGGGGTCGGCCGGCCCGCGTAGGTGCGCAGCAGGCGTCCCAGCTCCGCCTGGAAGGCGGGGTCGGCGAGCGCGGCCGGGGCGGCGTCCGCCAGCTCGTCCAGGGCCGGCATCACCGTCTCGGGCACGAACTGGCCACCATAGGCGCCGAACCTCCCGAGCGGCGGGGGTGGGATCAGCACCGGGGCGGCCGGGCCGATCGCATCAGCCATGGCGGGGCCGGGGAGCGGGCGGGGCGCCCGCGGCCGTGACGGGGAACACGATCGCTAGTGTGCGGTTCGGGCCCGGCACCCCGCTGGGGCTGGCCCGGGGCACAGCGGCGTGGCCCCGGCGGCGCCGGGGCCGGCTCGGTCCCCCCCGTGGGTGTCGGCTGACCGGGCCGCTGTGACGAACCGGCGCACCAGCTCCAAGTCCTTGACCCCGGGCGCAGTCTCGAGACCGCTGGAGGCATCCACCCCAGCGGGCGCGACCGCGTGGATCGCGGCCACCACGCTCTCGGGCCCGAGCCCGCCCGCGAGCCAGACCGGGCGGTGGCGGGCGACGATGGCGGCGAGGGCCCAGTCGGCCCGTGCGCCGGTGCCGCCGGGCCGCTCGCGGGTGCCGGCATCGAGCAGCACCGGCTCGATCGGCCACCAGTCGAGCACGGGGCCGAGGTCGGGCAGCGGCGGGCGCAGGCTGAAGGCCGGCAGTAGGGGGCGCTCCACCCGGGTCACGAGGTCTCGCTCCAGCCGCCCCTGGGTGAGGTGGAGCTGGACCGCCTGGAGGCCGACCGCGTCGGCGGTGCGGTTGAGCTCGTCGGCATCGGCATCAACGAAGACGCCGATGCAGTCGATCCGGCAGCCCACCGCCTCCACCACCCGGCGGGCCTGGACGAGGTCGACCGCCCGCGGACTGCGCGGGTCGAAGACCAGGCCCACCGCGCTCGCGCCAGCATCGGCGGCCCCCTCCGCGGTGGCCGGGTCGCGCACCCCGCACACCTTCACCACCAACCGCCCCGCCCGCCCGACCTGGGTCACCGCGCCCCCGCCGGTGGCCGGCTGCTGGCGGCGGCCGCGACCAGCTCGCGACAGGCGGCGCCGGGGTCCCGCGACCGCATCAGCTGCTCGCCGACCAGCACCGCATCCACCCCAGCATCCGCCATCCGGCCGAGATCGTCGGGACCGTGGATCCCCGACTCCGCCACCACCAGGATCTCGGGGGGCACCCGCGGCCGCAGTCGCTCGGTGACCCCGAGGTCGGTGGTCAGACGGTCGAGGTCGCGGTTATTGATCCCGAGGTAGAGGGTGCCGGCAGCGAGCGCGCGCTCCAGCTCCGCCTCGTCGTGGACCTCGACCAGGGCCGTCATCCCGAGATCCTGGGCGGCTCGCTGACAGGCATGGAGGACGGGGGCAGTCAGCCCGGCGACGATGAGGAGCACCGCGTCGGCGCCAGCGACCAGCGCCTCGGCCACCTGGTAAGGATCGACGACGAAGTCCTTGCGCAGGCACGGCAGCCCGGCGCGCCGGGCCAGGGCTAGGTCCTCCAGCCGGCCCCCGAACGCGTCCGGCTCGGTGAGCACGGAGACGGCGGCCGCGCCCGCGTCGGCGTAGGCGCGCGCCACGGCCTCGGGGTCGAGGTCGGCTCGCAGGATCCCGCCCGACGGCGAGCGTCGCTTGATCTCGGCGATCACAGCCGGGGCGCGGTCGAGGCGGCCTGGGAGCAAGGCACGCGGCGGGTCGACAGCGGCGCGGGCGCGGGCCAGCCCCCAGAGCACCGCCGGCGGCCGTGCGCGGCGGGCCGCCTCCACCCGCCGGCGCGACCCGTCGAGCAAGGGGCCCAAGGCCCCGGGAACGGCACTCCTCACCCGGTCGCACCGGTCTGGCCGCGCCAGGCATCGGCGGCGGCGAGGAAGTTGCGCACCAGCGCCGGCCCCTCGACGGTGAGGATGGACTCCGGATGGAACTGCACCCCAAAGGTGGGATGGACGCGGTGACGCACGGCCATGATCACCGCGTCGGCGGTGGTCGCGGTCACCACCATCTCGGCGGGCAGGCCGCCGGGGTCGAGCACCAGGGAGTGGTAGCGGGTGGCCACGAACGGCTGCGGCAGCCCGCTGAACAGCCCGGTCGCGTCGTGGTGGATCGGGCTGACCTTGCCGTGCATCACCTGGCTCGCGCGCACGACCCGGCCACCGTAGGCCACCCCGATCGCCTGGTGGCCGAGGCAGACGCCGAGGATGGGGACGACGCCTCCCAGGCCGGCCACCAGCGCGACCGAGATGCCGGCATCCTCGGGAGTCCCCGGCCCCGGCGAGATCACGATCGCGTCAGGACGACGGTCGCGCACCCGCTCCACCGTCACCTGGTCGTTGCGGACGACCTCGGTCGTCTCTCCCAGCGCCTGCAGCAGCTGGACCAGGTTGTAGGTGAAGGAGTCGTAGTTGTCGAGGACGAGGATCATGCTGGCGCTCGTGTCGGCGTCACGGCCCCGGCTGCAGACCGGCGTTGGCCATCGCCACCGCCCGCAGTTGGGCTGACGCCTTGTTGTCGATCTCGAGCGCCTCCTGATCGGGGTCGCTGTCCGCCACGATCCCCGCGGATGCCTGGGCATGGGCCACCCCGTCCTTGACCACCAAGGTGCGGATCACGATGGCGAAGTCGAGGGAATGGCCGCCGAAGGCGACGTAGCCGACGGCGCCGGCGTAGACGCCGCGCGCCTCCGGCTCCAGCTCCGCGATCAGCTCCATCGCCCGGATCTTCGGTGCCCCGGTGACGGTTCCCGCCGGGAAGCACTCGCGCAGGACGCGCAGGGCGGAGATCCCCGCCGGGAGCTGGGCCTGAACCTGGCTGACCAGGTGCATCACATGGGAGTACCGCTCGACCGCCATCAGCTCGGTGACGTGCACGCTCCCGGCGACGGCCACTCGACCCAGGTCGTTGCGACCCAGATCGACCAGCATGACGTGCTCGGCCCGCTCCTTCTCGCTGGCGAGCAGCTCCTCCTCCAGCTGACGGTCGCGCTCGGGGGTGGCGCCGCGACGTCGCGTGCCGGCGATGGGCCGATAGGTCGCGAGCCGGTCCTCGACCCGCACCAACGGCTCCGGGCTGGCTCCGATGACGTGGAGATCGGGCAGGGCCAAGTGGAACATGTAGGGACTGGGATTGATGTGGCGGAGCGCCCGGTACAGATCGAATGGAGGGCAGCGCAGCGGGACCGAGAAGCGGCGGCCAATCTGCACCTGGAAGATGTCGCCGGCGAGGATGTGAGCCTTGGCGGTGGCAACCGCCTGGCGGAACTCCTCGCGCGACCAGTTGGGGGTGGCGGGAAGGGGCGCCTCGCCACGGGGCACCGGCGGCGCCGACGCGGGGGTCGGCCCCCGCCCCAAGCGGCGCTGCAGCTGCTCCAGCCGTGACACCGCCATCCGGTAGCCGTTCTCCAGCTTGCGGTGCAGGCGGGTGTCGATGTGGGTGACCAGCAGCAGGCGCTGCCCGAGGTGATCGAAGATCAGCAGGGTCTCGGCGATCCCGAACCAGGCGTCGGGGAGCTGAAGCCGGTCCTGGCGGGGCGCGGGCAGACGCTCGTAGCAGCGGGCCGCCGCGTAGCCGAGGTAGCCGATCGCGCCGCCGTGAAAGCGCTGGGGCAGCCCCTCGACCGCCGCCACCACCCGGTCGCCGACCAGCCGCTCCACCACCTCGAGGGGATCGTCGTAGGGCAGCTCGCGGGTCTGGCCCCGGCTCGTGTGGTGGCAGATCCCGTCGCGGAAGGACAGCGTCTCCACGAAGTCGCGCCCGAGAAACGAGTAGCGCGCCCAGCGCTCCCCGCCCTCGACGCTCTCCAGTAGGAACGCCGGGGGCTCGGCTCCCAGCCGGAGCAGGGCCGACACCGGCGTGTCGCAGTCGGCGAGAACCTCGGCGACCACAGGGATCAGGTCATGGTCGCGGGCGAGGATCCGCACCTCCTCCAGCGACGGCCGGAGGTTCATGGTCGACTCACCGGCTCACTCCTCCACCCGAAAGCGGGTGAGGGGCACGTCGATCGGGAGCTCTCGGTGCTCGATCCCGGTGACCCGGGACGCCGCCGGCCCCTCGGCAATCCGCTGGACCACCTGCTGAACCGCGGCGAGCTCACCCTCCACCACCGCCTCCACCCCGCCGTCGGGGGTGTTGCGCACCCATCCGCTGACCGCGTGCTCGGCCGCCACCCGGGCGACGAAGAGGCGAAAGCCCACCATCTGCACCCGCCCGCGCACGACTACGTGGCGGCGCACCCGACCGATCCCACCGCCGGCCGACGCCTGCTCCATGGTGGGAGCGTACCGACCCGCACGGCCCGGCCACCGTGGCGCCACCAGCGACCCTCACTTGAGGATGACCGCCGGCCCTTCCTCGACCCGCGCCAGCATGAACAGGAGATCGGACAGCCGGTTGAGGTAGCGCAGGACCTCGGGGTTGCCGAGCTCACCGGCGCGCTCCACGCTGACCGCCCGCCGCTCCGCGCGCCGCACCAGGCTGCGGGCCAGATCGAGCGCCGCGGCGGCCGCGGTGCCACCGGGGAGAACGAACTGGGGGGGCAGGGGGTGGAGCGCCTCCAGCCGGTGGACCTCAGCCTCCAGCCGATCCACCGCGGCGGCGCTGAGGGTGGGGAAGTGGGCCGCCAGTCGGTCGCGGGCGTCACGGGCGGTGGCGAGCTCGGCTCCGACCGTGAAGGCTTCGCGCTGGAGCTCGAGGAGCAGTCCGCGCGACTCCTCCCGGACGGTCAAAGCGCGGGCCAGCCCCATCGCCGAGATCGCCTCGTCGAGGGCCCCGTACGCCTCGGTGCGCCGGTCATCCTTGGCAACCCGTCCGCCGTAGAGCAGCTGGGTCTCCCCTCCGTCCCCCCCCCGGGTGACGATGCTCACCCGGCGGCCGCCTGGGGCGCCTGCTCCTCCTCGACGTACTTGGTGGCGGCCACCGCGGCGGTGGTGGCATCGCCGACGGCGGTGGTGATCTGGCGGGTGAGCTGCGCGCGCACGTCGCCGGCCGCGAAGATCCCGGGCACGCTGGTCCGCATCTGCTCGTCGGTGCGGTAGTAGCCCTGGGCGTCGTGGTCGACGTGGCCCACCACCAGCTGGGTGTTCGGCAGGAAGCCCACGAACACGAAGACCCCCCCGACGCTGAGCTCCGAGCTCACCTGGGTGTGCACCTGCCGCAAGCTCACCCCGCTGACGCGCTGGCCGTCACCGACCACCGACTCCACCACCTGGTTCATCACGAAGTCGATCTTCGGGTTGGCGCGGGCGCGCTCGATGAGCAGGGGCTGCGCCCGGAACTGGTCGCGGCGGTGGATGATCGTGACCTGACGGGCGTAGCGCGTGAGGAAGGCAGCCTCCTCCAGCGCCGCGTCGCCGCCGCCGACCACGGCGAGGTGCTCGCCGCGGAAGAAGGCCCCGTCACAGATCGCGCAGTACGACACCCCCCGGCCGGCGTACTCCTGCTCCCCGACCACCCCCAGCTTGCGGGGCTCCCCGCCGGCCGTGATGATGACCGCGTCCGCGGTGTAGGGCGGCCCGTCCTCCACCTCCACCCGGTGGCCGCCGTCCGCCCGGGGCACGATCGCGGTCACCCGTCGGGGCAGCAGCTCGGCCCCGAAGCGCAGGCTGTGATCCGCCATCCGCTGGGCCAGCTCCGCCCCGGTGATGCTCTCGAATCCGGGGTAGTCCTCGATCAGCTCGGTGTTGAGGAGCTCCCCACCCGGCAGCTTGGCCTCGAACAGGGCCGTTCGCTTGAGGGCGCGGGCCGCGTACATGGCGGCGGTCATGCCGGCCGGCCCGGCCCCGATCACGGCGACGTCGTAGTGGAGCTCGTCCATCCTGCTCTCATGCTACCCGGGATCACCTGCCCGCCAATCCGTCCAGCGGCCGATGTCACGCCGCAGGCTGGTGATCGGGATCGCGAACGCCCCTCGGCCGGTCCGCGCCGCGAGGGTGAGGATGCCGACCACCCGACCGGTCTCGGTGAGAACAGGCCCGCCACTGTTGCCGGGGTAGATGCGCGAGGGGATTCGGATCAGCCCGCTGTAGTCACGATTGCCGCCGTGGGCCGTCTCCACCACCGTCGCCGCCTCGTCGAGGCCGGTGACCCGCGACTGGGTGACCGGCGGGCGCGCGGTCGCGCCCCGGGCGGCGAGCACCACCACCGGCTCGCCCAGGGCTGCGCCCCCCAGGGCCAGGGGGAAGGGGGCCTCGTGGAGCCCGAACACATGGAGGAGGGCGAGGTCGCGGCGAGGGTCGGCGTGGAGCACGACCGCGTTGAACTCGCGCCGGTTCCCGGCGAGGACATGGACCGCGATCCCGGCGCGGACGACGTGGTCGTTGGTGATGAAGTCGCCGCGGCGGTCCACCGGCCAGGCTGTCCCCAGCTCCTCGGTGGTGTTGCCCAGCGCCACCACCGTGACCACCTCGGGGAGGTCGCCCGAGGCGACCTGAGCCAGCACCCGCCGGGCCGCCGGCCCCGGGCCACCCCCGACGTGGGTGCCCCGAAGCGACCAGGCGACCGCGCCGAGGGTGGCGCCGCCCGCGCCCAGCACGACCAGCGCCGCGGCGGCCCCGGCCCGACGCCAGGCCCGGGCGCGGGGTCGCTCCGGGGGATCGGCCCCGACCGCCGGCTTGGGCCCCCCGGGGGCCCGCCACGGCAGCGGCGCCTCCGGGGGCGGGTCGGGCGCCAAAGACACCCGGGCCGCCTCCCCCGACTCCTCGCGGTCCGCGAGCTGTGTCATCACGCTCCACCCTCGGCGGGCCTGGCCGAGCCGGTTGGTGCCGGGAGCGGGACTCGAACCCGCACGCACTGACGTGCACAGCGCCCTGAACGCTGCGTGTCTACCAGTTCCACCATCCCGGCCGGCTCCCGTGATGCTAGCGCAGCGCCCCGGGCCTCGCAGGGCTCAGCCGAGCCGGATCTCGACCAGCGCGATGATGGCGAAGGCGAAGCCGAGAGCGATCGAGGTGCGGAAGAGCGAGCGCTCCAGCCCGCGACGGGTGCGGTACCCGCCGCCGCCGCCATCCGACCCGCCGCCGATGGTGCCGCCCAGCCCGCTCGCCTTGGGGGTCTGGAGCAGGATGGTGGCGACGATGAGGAGCGCCACCACCACCTCGAGACTTCCAAAGATCGTCTTCATCCGGGCCGCAGTATAGGCTCCGCCGGGGGAGCCACCAGCTCGACCGGGTCGAAGCGCCGGGCGGGCTCGTCCAGGGTCCAGGCGGTCGCCCGCGCCACCCGCCCGGCATCGACCGCGATGACCACATAGTGGTAGCCGGGCCAGGCACGATCGGTGTCGAACTGGCTCGGCCGGGCCGGATGGTCCGGGTGGGTGTGGTAGAAGCCCACCACCTCCTCGCCGCGCCCCCGTGCGAGCCGGTCGGCTCGCAGGATGTCGGCGGGGTCGAGTTCGTAGCGGTCGAGGCGGCGTTCCTGCACGAGGTTGTGGCCCTCGACCACCAAGGTGACATGGGTCGTCCCGTCGGCCACGCTCCCGACCAGGATGCCGCAGCCCTCCTCGGGGTAGGCGGCCGCGGCGGCGGTCCAGAGGCGGACGGCCTCGGCGGGCGCGATCTCCAGCCTCATCGCACCGCACCGCCGAAGAGACCGGAGCTGAGGTAGCGCTCGCCCCGGTCACAGAACACCAGCACGACCACGCCCTCGTCGAGCCCCTCGCGGATCAGTTCGCGCACGCCCCACAGCGCGAGTCCGGACGAGTGCCCCACCAGGATCCCCTCGCGGCGCGCCAACTCGCGCCCGAGCGCATAGGCGGCGGCGGTCGGGCCGTAGAGACGACGGTCCGCCAATGAGGCGTCGTAGATTCCCGGCACGATCGCCGACGCCATGTGCTTCAACCCCTCGAGCCCGTGGAAGCCGTCGTCCGGCTCCAAGCTGAGGCACTGCACCCCGGCGTTCTGGGCGCGCAGCCGGCGGGTGCAGCCCATGAAGGTGCCGCTGGTGCCCAGGCCGGCAAGGAAATGGGTCACCGTGCCCTGAGTCTGCTCCCAGATCTCCGCGCCGGTGGTGTCGTAGTGGGCCTGCCAGTTGGCGGGATTGTTGTACTGGTCGGGGACGAAGTAGGCGTCGGGGTCGGTGGCGCTCAGCTCGCGGCAGCGCAGGATGGCGCCGTCGCTGCCCTCCTGGGGATCGCTGAACACGATCTCGGCCCCGTAGGCCTGGCACAGCAGACGCCGCTCCAGGCTGACGTTCGCCGGCATCACCAGCCGGACGCGGTAGCCGAACGCCGCCCCCAGCATCGCGTAGGCGACCCCGGTGTTGCCGCTGGTGCTGTCGAGGATGGTCCGCTCCGGCGTCAGCGCACCCGACCGCTCGCCCTCCTGGATCATGCGCAGCGCGGGACGGTCCTTCACCGACCCGCCCGGGTTCATGAACTCGGCCTTGGCGAAGACCGCGAGCCGAGGCGCTTCCGCTTCGAAGAGGCGCACCCGCAGGAGCGGCGTGTTGCCCACGCAGTCGGCGATTCCGCGTCCCGCGCCGACGCCCACCACGCGCAGGGACGACACCGAGGGGGAGAGCATAATTCCGAGTGTAGCAGTCAGGAATTGTGCGGTGGCGGCGCGGGGCGGCGGCCAAGGGCGGCCCCGCCCGCGTAGGTCGCCGTATCTCCGAGCTCCGCCTCGATGGCGAGCAGCCGGTTGTACTTGGCGACCCGCTCGCTGCGGGAGGGGGCTCCGCTCTTGATCTGGCCGCACCCGAGCGCCACCGCGAGGTCGGCGATCGTGGTGTCCTCGGTCTCGCCGGAGCGGTGGCTCACGAAGGTGCCGTAGCCGGCCCGGGTCGCCAACCGGACCACCTCCAGGGTCTCGGTGAGGGTCCCGATCTGGTTGGGCTTGATCAGGACGGCGTTGCCGACCCCCGCTCCGATCCCCCGCCGGAGCCGCTCGAAGTTGGTGACGAAGATGTCGTCCCCGACCAGCTCCAGACGGTCGCCGAGGCGCCGGGTCATCTCCGCCCACCCGTCCCAGTCGTCCTCGGCCAGGCCGTCCTCGATCACCACGATCGGGTACCGGCTGGACCAGTCGGCCCAGAGGTCGATCAGCTCATGGCTGGTGAGGCTGCGGCCCTCCCCGGCGAGCGCGTAGCGCCCGGCCTGGTAGAGACCGGAGGTGGCTGGGTCGAGGGCGATCGCCACCTCTTCCCCGGGCTGGTAGCCAGCCCGCTCGATCGCGGCCAGCACGACCTGGACCGCCAGCTCGTTGCCATCGAGGTCAGGGGCAAACCCGCCCTCGTCCCCCTGTCCCGTCGCCAGCCCGCGCTCCTGCAGCACCGCTCGCAGGGCGTGGAACACTTCGGAGCCCGCCCGCACCGCCTCCGCAAAGCTCGCGACCCCCAGCGGCGCGACCATGAATTCCTGGAAGTCCACGTTGGTGTGGGCGTGGGCGCCCCCATTGAGGACGTTGAAGAAGGGGACGGGCAGCTCGCGCGCGCCGACTCCCCCCAGGTAGCGGTAGAGCGGCAGCCCGAGCGCGTTGGCCGCGGCCCGGGCCACCGCCAGGCTGACCCCGAGGACAGAATTGGCGCCGAGTCGGTGCTTGTCCGGGGTGCCGTCGATCGCCACCAGGTGATGGTCCACCTCGGCCTGATCGAGGGCATCCAGCCCCACCAGCTCGGGACCGATCGTGTCGTTGACGTGGCCGACGGCCTGGAGCACGCCCAAGCCGCCGTAGCGGCGCGGATCCCGGTCCCGCAGCTCGACCGCCTCGTGGACTCCGGTCGACGCCCCGCTCGGCACCGCCGCGCGCCCCACGGTCCCGTCTCCGAGGCTGACCTCGACACTCAAAGTGGGATTGCCGCGGGAGTCGAGGATCTCGTGCCCGCGGACCTCGGTGATCTCCGTCATGGGGTCGTGCACCGTGCCATTATCCGGCGCGGGAGGAGCGACCCGAGCGCTACGCTCGGCGGATGGCCGGGCCCCGCCGATCCGTCTCCGCCGGTCAGTGGGCGCTGATCGCCGTGGTCGCCCTGGTGCTGGTGGCGGTGGTCGGTGACGTCCTCACCAGCTTGCCCAAGAGCTTGTCCGCGGGGCGGGGAGCTCCCCGGGCGCAGCTCAACGGTCGGCTGCCGGTGGCCCCGCTGCGGGTGGGTCAGCCGGCCACCTTCGATCTGGCGCTGGTGGTGACCGCGGGCGGAGCGATGAGCCCGGCCTGCGTCGCCGGCAACCTCACCCCCGCCTTCCGGGTCGTGCGCGTGACGGTCTTCGCCAGCGCCTCCCGGCCGTGGCGGGACGGGGAGAGCTGCGCTGGCATCCTCGAGGCACAGGCGACCGCCCCGGTGGTGATCACGGTGGTGCCCCGGTTCCCCGGCCGCTACGCCGTGCACCTGTACCCGGCCGTCGGCCAGCGGCGGGTCGGCAGCGGGACGGGCGGAACCGTAACGATCCGGAGCGCCTCAGGCTGACCCGGTCGTGGGACCGGCGGCGACCACCGCGGCCCGCAGCGACGCGTGCACCTCAGGGCTGGCGGCGAGGATGTCGCCCTCGGCGAGGGGGTCGTCGCCTCCCCCCCAGTCCGTCACCATTCCGCCCGCCTCCCGGACCAGGAGGGCGCCCGCCGCGATGTCCCACGGGCGCAGTCCCAGCTCGAAGAACCCGTCGAAGACCCCCTCGGCGGTGAAGGCGAGGTCGAGCGAGGCGGCCCCGGGGCGACGGACGTCCTCGACCCGCTCGAGAACCTCGGCCAGCATGCGCAGGTACCCGGCCCGGCGGCCCGGCGCCTTGAAGGGAAAGCCGGTGGCGACCACCGCGTGGTGGCCGGGGCGAGACCCCACCCGCAGACGCCGGCCCGCCTCATCGAACGCACCGCCGCCACGGAACCCGTGCCAGCTCCGGCCCAGGAAGGGCGCGCTGATGGCCCCCGCGACCGGCGCCCCCGACTCCAGCAGCGCCACCGACACCCCCACCAGCGGGAAGCCGCGGGTGAAGTTCGTGGTCCCGTCGAGGGGGTCGACGACCCAGCCGGCCCCGGTCGGGCCCCACCGCTCCCAGTCGACCGCCGCCGCCTCTTCAGCCAGGACCGGGAGGTTGGGGGTGGCGGCCGCGAGCACCCGCAGGATCACCGCCTGAGCCTCATGATCGGTGGCGGTGACGTAGTCTCCCGGCGCCTTGCGCTCGGCGGCGGACCCGTCCAGCCCGGCCGCCCGGACCACCGCCGCCCCCGCCTGGGCGGCGTACCGAGCGATTGCGGCCATCCGGCGCCACCCCGCGGCCCCGGACGCGTCCGGGGTCAGCGGCCGCGGCCGCGGGGGGGCTCCCGCGAGACCTTCTTCTTGTGCTTTTTGTCCTTGCGCGTCGGCGGCACCTGGCTCACCGGCGGCGCGGGCGGGGGGCTGGGCGGCGGCGGCGCGGGCGCGGGACCGGTCGGATCCTGACTCACGCGCTCATGGTCGCAGATCGCGGGCCCCGCGAGCACGGCCCCCGACCTCTGGTGGCGCCCCCCCAGTTCGGGCGCCGATCGCGCCCGGGTCGACCCCGAGCCACCGTGGGGGCCACGGGAGCAGGCGGAGGCGGGCGCGGGCGCTCAGCGCGGCCGCGCCCACCGGTCCCAGGACGTCACTGTCGGTGCTGTGGACGCGATCGTCACCGCCCAGCCAGTAGTGCATACCATCGGGGGTGCGGGCCACCACCCGCTTGATCATCTCGATCTCGGGGCGAGCCGGGTGCCCCGCCACCACCACGGCGCCCAGCGGGCACCCGCGACCTCGCACCCGGGTCACCATCACCCAGCACCCGGGCGGCAGCAGGGGGGCCATGCTCTCGCCCTCGACGCGGACCCAGCTTGGTCCCCAGCGCCAGACCCAGCCCACCAGCACGGCGGACGCCGCCGCCCACACGCGCCAGGGCCCCGCGCGCTTGGGGCGGACGGGTTTGCCGCTCCCCATCGGCGAATGGTACGGTTCGGGGGTTGCCGCCAGGCGCTCAGGAGGAGGCTCACACATGTGGCCGGAGCTGCGTTCGCGACTGGCGCCTCGGCGCGTCGTCCAAGCCCACTGCGACATCCCCTGCGGGATCTACGACCCCCACACCGCCCAGCTGGCAGCGCAGACGGTGGAGACGATGGTGACCAAGCTGCTCGCGCTCCAGAACGACGCCTCCGGCGCCACTCACAACAACTTCGTGCGGATGGTGGCGGTTAAAGAGGAGCACGCGGAGCGGGTGAAGCGGGAGGTGGTCATCATCTGGGGCGACTACCTCAAGCCCGAGCACCTGGCCCAGGCGCCCGGCGTGCATGACCTGGTCTGGCGGACGCTCAAGCTGGCCTCAGCCTGCAAGCAGTCGATCGACGCCGCCAAGGCGGCGGAGCTGCGGCAGGCGGTCGATGAGTTCGCCGCGATCTTCCGGGCCACCAAGAAGTAGCCGGCCCGGCGCTCAGCCGAGCGGGACCGCGCTCCAGCTGGCTCCGGCGTCCGTCGACCGGTAGACGGCCGCGCTCGCGGGGGAGCCAGTGGGCAGGGTCACGCCGTCCGCGATCGCGAAGGCACTGCTGCCCGCGAGGCTCAGCCGCACCACTCCCGACCCCGCCGCCACCGCCTGGGCGGAGATCGCCGGCGACCAGGTTCGGCCCCCATCGCGGCTGACCATGAGGGTGCCGCGGGCAAGCGCCATCCAGCCCACCTGCGGGCCGTTCAGCACCAGCTGCTCGAGATACCCCGCGATCGGCACCCGTCCCAGGGCCGCGGGAACGCCCGCCGCGGCGGGGCCGCTGGAGCCCGCGAGCGACCAGCTGGCGCCGCCGTCCGCCGAGGTGTAGATCGCCTTGGACTGGCTGCCGGCCCCGGGTTCGCTCACGCATCCGATCCAGAGCGTTGCCGACCCGTACGCCGCCAGCGGATCGGTGGTTCCGGGAGGGGCCAGCGGGCAGGGAACGGTCCGCGCCGCCCAGGTGGCTCCGCCATCGCCGGTGGCGTCCAGGAGCAGGCTGGTGCCACTGCCCGCGCCCGCGGGGACCGCCGCCTCCAGCCAGGCATCCCCGCCCGCGGTCGCGGCCAGCGAGGCGGACATGGCATCCACCGCGGGCACCCCCGCCAACGGACTCCAGGTCCCCCCGCTGATGGGCGCCGTCTCCAGCACCAGCGGGCAGGCCCCGCCGGTGGCCCCGCCGCAGTCGGCCTCCACCGCCCAGACCTCGCCGCCCACCACCGTGAGGCCCAGAACCGGCCCGGCGGCGGCCACCTTCGCCCAGCTGACGGCCCCATTGCTGGTGGCGTAGAGGCCGGGCCCCCAGGCCCAGCCGTCCAGCGGATTGGCGAAGGTGAGGCGGCCGACGGTGGCGACCGGCTCGCTGGGAGTGGTCGTGACGGCGGTGGACCCGACCGCGGCCGGGGGAGCCGAGGAGGCGGTCCAGCTGGTCCCGCCGTCGGTGGTGGCGACCACCACCGCCCGGCAGGTCGGCGCCGCCACGCAGTTCTCACCGAGGGCGAACCCCAGGGTTGGCGACACGAAGCTGATGTCGGTCAGCTGGGTGCCGGCCGGGATTCGCGCCGCCGCGGTCGGCCGGGGGGTCGCGGGCGCCGTCGGCGACGTCGTCGGGGAGGGCTGCGCGGTGGCGCGCGGAGTCGGGGCCTCCCGGGGCGCGGGCGGGGTGCCGCAGCCGGCCAGCAGCAGCATCGTGGCCGCGACGGCGAGGGTGACGCCCCCGCGGACTAGGGGCCGATGGCTCACGATCAGTGGAACTCCGGTCGCGCACGGCGGGTAACGGCGGGGCGGCCGGCCCGCTCCCTACACTGACAGCATGATCCCTTCTCCGCTGGCGTCGACGGAACACGTGCGCTTTCACTTCGATCCGCTCTGCCCCTGGGCCTGGGTGACCTCCCGGTGGATGGTGCGGGTGGCCGCGGCCGAGCCGGTTCGGGTCTCCTGGGCCCTGTTCGCCCTCTCCGAGATCAACCGCGAGAATCCCGACGTCTCCCAGCGGCAGCGAGCCGCCAGCGGCCGGGCGCTGCAGCTGCTGGCCCTCGCCCGCGAGGTCGGCGGCCAGCCCGCGATCGGCCGCCTGTACACCGCTCTCGGCGAGGCCCGCCACACCCGGGGCGAATCGCTGAGCGACGATCGGATCCTGACCGCCGCGCTGGCCGAGGCGGGGCTGGCGACCGACCTCATGACGCGCGCCGACCACGAGGCCGACCGGCTCTGGGCCGCGGTGCTGGCCGATCACGAGGCGTCGGTCACCCGCTGCGGCGCCTTCGGGGTGCCGACCCTCATCCTGGATGGCGGGGACGGTCCGGGGATGTTCGGACCGGTGGTAAGCCCGGTGCCGGACGAGGCCGAGTCGGTTGCGCTCTTCCACGACGTCGTGCGCTGCCTGCGCCGGCCGTACCTCTTCGAGCTCAAGCGAGACCGCGGCACCACCCGGGCCCAGGTGGTCGCGCCGACGCCCTCGGACTGAACCCGTCCGGGACCCCCTGGACCCGGTCCCGCGGGCGGGTCGCCCCGCTTCGCGGACGGAGCCGCCCGCGGATTCGCGCGGGCCGAGCGCCCGAAACCGCCGGGTCCCTGCGGCATCCGTCCGGTCGCAGTTCCCGCGCTTCGGCGGTGGACGCCGGGCCGCCTGGAGAGGACGATGGGTGGGCAGGGGCGCGGCCCCCGGCCACGCGGGAGCACGCGCCTGGGAGAGAGTGCGATGGGACGAACGCCCCGGCAGGGGGGACCGGCGCGGCGCGCGCAGCCCGGGTCGGCAGCCACCGGGGCGGGACGGTCTCGCCAGGACGGACTCGGGGATGAGGAGGTGCGACTGCTCGACCGCTACTGGCGGGCGGCGAACTTCCTCGCGGTGGGTCAGATCTACCTGACCGACAACGTGCTGCTCCGCCAGCCGCTCCGCTCCGAGCACATCAAGCCCCGTCTGCTCGGCCACTGGGGAACCACCCCGGGCCTCACTCTCCTCTACGCCCACTGCAACCGGCTGATCCGCGCCCGCGACCTCGACATCCTCTTCGTCACCGGTCCCGGCCACGGCGCGCCCGGGGTTCTGGCCCACGCCTACCTGGAGGGAACCTACAGCGAGGTGTACCCGGAGGTGGGTCGGGACGCCGTCGGGCTGCAGCGGCTGTGCCGCCAGTTCTCGTTCCCAGGCGGGATCCCAAGCCATGTGGCCGCCGAGACGCCGGGGTCGATCCACGAGGGGGGAGAGCTGGGCTACTCGCTCTTCCATGCCTACGGGGCCGCGTTCGACAATCCCGAGCTGGTGGTGGTGTGCGTGGTCGGCGACGGCGAGGCGGAGACCGGCCCGCTGGCGACCAGCTGGCACAGCAACAAGTTCCTCAACCCCCGCCACGACGGGGCGGTGCTGCCGGTGCTCCACCTCAACGGCTACAAGATCGCCAATCCGACGGTGCTGGCGCGGATTCCCGAAGCGGACCTGCTGGCTCTGTTCCAGGGCTACGGCTATGACCCGATCCTGGTCCGCGGCGGAGAGCGCGATGAGCCCACCGGTGCGGTGCACAGGCGCCTGGCAGCGGCGCTCGACCGCGCCGCCGACTCGATCGCACGGATCCAGCGGTCGGCCCGGTCGGGCGGGGAATCGGAGGCGCCACCCCGCTGGCCGATGATCATCCTGCGAACCCCCAAGGGCTGGACCGGTCCGCGGGAGGTCGACGGCCTGCCGGTCGAGGGCACCTGGCGGGCGCACCAGGTCCCGATCGCCGATCCCCGCCAGAACCCCTTGCATCTGCTCCAGCTGGAGACCTGGCTGCACAGCTACCGACCCGAGGAGCTGTTCGACGAGCGGGGCACACCGGCTGCCGACCTGGCCGGGCTGGTGCCGCGGCGAGAGCGCCGCATGAGCGCCAATCCCCGCGCGAACGGCGGCAGCCTGCTGCGCCCGCTGGTGCTCCCCGACTGGCGCGACTACGCTGTCCCGGTCCCGGCTCCCGCCACCGCCACCGCGGAGGCGACCCGGGTGCTGGGCACCTACCTGCGCGACGTGATCCGCGCCAATCCAGACAACTTCCGTTTATTCGGGCCCGATGAGACGGCCTCCAACCGCCTCGACGCGGTCTTCGAGGCGAGCGGCCGCGCCTGGGATGCGCAGGTTCTCGACACGGATCTCACCCTCACCCCCGACGGGCGGGTGATGGAGGTGCTCTCCGAGCACGCCTGCGAGGGATGGCTGGAGGGATACCTGCTCACCGGTCGCCACGGCCTCTTCAATTGCTACGAGGCGTTCATCCACATCATCGACTCGATGATGAATCAGCACGCCAAGTGGCTCAAGGTCACCCGGGACATCCCCTGGCGGCGCCCGATCGCCTCGCTCACCTACCTGCTGAGCTCGCACGTCTGGCGTCAGGACCACAACGGCTTCTCCCACCAGGACCCGGGGTTCATCGACCATGTGGTCAACAAGAAAGCGGACGTGGTGCGGGTGTACCTACCTCCGGATGCCAACTGCCTGCTCCAGGTGGCCGACCACTGCCTGCGCAGTCGCCACCACATCAACGTGGTGGTGGCCGGCAAGCAGCCCGCCCTCACCTACCTCACGGCCGACGAGGCCGCGATCCACTGCGAGCGGGGACTGGGGATGTGGGAGTTTGCCTCGAGCGACAGCGGCGCCCCGCCCGACGTGGTGCTGGCGTGCTGTGGCGACGTCCCCACCCTGGAGACGCTGGCGGCGGCGGCGATCCTGCGCGACCGCCTCCCCGCGCTGCGGGTCCGGGTCGTCAACGTCGTGGACCTGATGCGCCTGTTGCCATCCGAGGAGCACCCTCACGGGGTGGGCGACGCGGAGTACGACGCCCTCTTCACCACCGACGCGCCGGTGATCTTTGCGTTCCACGGCTACCCGCTGCTGATTCACCGCCTCACCTACCGGCGCCACGGGCACGCCAACCTGCACGTGCGCGGATACAAGGAGGAGGGGACCACGACCACGCCCTTCGACATGGTCATGCTCAACGACCTCGATCGGTTCCACCTGGTGATGGACGTGCTCGACCGGGTCCCCAGCCTGGCGGCCCGCTCCGGCCGTCTCCGCCAGGAGATGGCCGAGACCCGCCTGCGGATGCGGGCGTGGACCCGCGCCCACGGTGACGACCATCCCCTGGTGGCGGAGTGGACCTGGCCCGGGTAGGCTGACGCGCGCTGGTCACCGGCCCTGGTCAGGCGGCGGCGCCGCCGGGCTGACCGGGGGGACGATCACCACCGCCGTGGTCGCCAGCTGGGCGCAGCGCTGACTCACCGACCCCAGCAGGAGCCGGCGCACCCCACCCAGCCCGCGCGAGCCGACCACGAGAAGGTCGCCGGGCCGGGCGAGGGCGGTGAGCACCTGGGCCGCCTCACCGCTGCGGACCTCGCGCCGCACCGCCACCAGGGGAGGCCCCAGCACCCGCAGCGCACCCTCCACCGCCTGGTCCAGCATGCGCCGCAAAGACTGGGTCACCTCGCCCCCGTACGCGACCGGCGGCGGGGGCCCGACCAGGGTCAAGGGGTCGCTCCAGACCGCGACCGCGCGCACGCCCACCCGGCGGAGCTGCGCCTCGCGCAGCGCCCACTCGAGCGCGGATTGAGACCCCAGCGAGCCATCGATCCCGACGACGAGCATCTGCGGCCTCGCCGCCCGCGCTGTGGTCGGCGGGCTGACCGTGACGTTGGACATCCTCTCCTCCCGATCGAGGCCTCCCGCCGGCGGCGCCACGGGCGCGACCCACCCCTCACCCTATCGGGGTTCCGCCCGGCTCGCATGCGAGGAATCTCTGGGCCGGCCCGGCCCGCCCGGGCCGCGCGCGGGGACGCAGACGGTGAGCGCGCGGGCTCGGATGGACACCGTCAGCCGGCTCCCCGGCTCAACCGGATCGCCATCGACCTCGCGGGGTTGGGGCCGATCTGAGATGACCACGACCTCGCGGGCGCGAAGCAGAACCACCGAGGGAGCACGCGGCCGCCGCCGCGCCAGGCCGTTCACCAACCACAGCCACTCAGCGACCCCGCGCGGAGCGATCAGGGCCACGTCGAGCTGACCGTCGTCCGGACTCGCACCGGGCACGAGGTCGAGCCCTCCGGGGAATCGGCCGACGTTGGCGACCAGCACCGAGCGGACCTGGCGGACAATCGTTGGGCTCCCGTCCAGCGTCACCGACACCGCGAAGCGCGGCTCGTGGAGGTGGGCGATCCCAGCCAGCACGTAGGCGGGCCAGCCCAGCCACCGCTTGGCGCGCGGCGAGGTGAGGGCCAGCACCTGGGCGTCGAAGCCGATCCCGGCGGCCACCGTGAACACGCGCCCGTCGGCCTCTCCGATGTCGATCCGCCGCCGGCCGCCGCGGGTACCCAGGCGCACCGCCGCGGCCGTGTCCCGCGGCAGGCCGAGATTGCGCGCGAGCAAATTGCCGGTACCGGCCGGGAGGACCGCGAGCGCCGACTCGGTGTCCGCCAGCACGGCGGCGACCCGGCCCACGGTGCCGTCGCCGCCCGACACAAAGACCACCGACGCGCCTGCCTCGACCGCCGCCCGGGCCTGGCCGCCCCCGGGATCGGATGGGGTGGTCTCCAACCAGAGCGGCTCCGGCCAGCCCGCCTCGGAGAGGATCGCGAGCACGAGCGCTCGCAGGCCGCCGACATCCACGGTCCGGGCCGGGTTGACCACCACCGCGGTCGCCGGCCCGGCCGACGCGTCGACCGAGGAGCGGAGGAGCGCCGGCTGCGCCCGGTTCGGCTGTGATCGCGGCATCGGGCTCCTTCGGGGTGGTGGCGGTCCCCCGCCCTCGGTGGCCGGCTGGCCGCGCGCGGCGCACTCTACTCCTGCTCCGGCCCCCCACCGAGGGCCGGGACGGTCAGGCTCACCCCGCTCCGAGACCCCGCCCCGGGTGGCTGCTGCCGGCGACCTGACGACCAGCTCCGGTGGTCGGACGACCCCACCCGAGACCGGGGGCTCGCTGGTGGACCGCCCCCCATGGGGTCAGTATCGCCGCCCGGCGACACCGTCGGCCCCCCCGGCGCAGCCGGCGACGGCTCCCGCGTCCGCCACGACGGGCGCCGAGCCCGCGATCGGCACTCAACCCGCTGCAGCGGACGCCACCAGGGGTCGCACGCACCGACAGCAGCGCTCGGCTGGTGCGCGCGGGAGCGGGTCGTGCACCGAGCGGAGCCCTCGGCCAGCGGGCCCGCCGCGAGCGAGGGATCCGGGTAGGTCCGCCGCACGATGGCTCGGAGTGAACCGCGCCGGGAAAGGTACAGGCTCCAAACCTTGAGCGGATGGAGCCATGGCAAGGACTTGCGGTATCCGCACAAGGTCCGGAAGCGGGCCGTCCGGATGGTCATGGACCATCGAGATCCCGACACGTCGGAGTCGCCGGGGATCGCGTCGATCGCGCCCATGGTGGGGGTGCATCCGGAGACGCTGGGGGCTTGGCTGCGGCGTAGCCAGGTGGACGCCGGCGAGCGGCCGGGGCTGACCAGCGCTGAGCGGGATCAGCTGGGCCAGCTGCGGCGGGCGACCGCGATATCCAAGTCGGCGACGAGGTTCTTCGGGGCCGAGCTCGACGGCCGGCACACCCAATGACCCGCTCCATCGAGGCCCGCTGGGGCGAGTTCGGGGTCGAGCCCATCTGCCGCGTGCGGGAGGCTGCCCCCTTGACCTACTACGCGGCCGGCCGCCGCCCACCATCCCGGCGTCGGTTTCGAGACGACGTGCCCAAGATCGCGATCGCTCGGAGCTGGCGGGGCACCCGCGGCGTCTACGGGGCGGACACGGTCTGGGCCCAGCTCCGCCGCGAGGGGCACCCGGTGGCCCGCTGCACCGTGGCTGACGAGGCGGCGGAGCCGACGCATGACCCAGTGAACCGCACGTTCCATGCGGCGGCACCCAACCGTCTCGGGGTGGCCGATCCCACGGACGTGAACACGCATTCCAGCTGGGTCCTCGTGGCGTTCGTGGTCGACGTCTACTCACGACCGGTGGTGAGGTGGCCGGCCTCCCGTTCGCTGCGCACCGATCTCACGCTGGGCGCCCTCGAAATGGCAATCCCGACCCACCGCGGCGATGACCTCCGTGCGCTGATCCATCGCTCGGATTGGGGGCGTCCAGCACCTTGCGCTTCGCTACACGAAGGGGCTGGCGCTGACCGAGGCGGTGACCTCGGCGGGCTCGCGCGGTGACTCGCATGACAAGGCTTCACCCGAGTCGGTCAACGGCCTCTACAAGACCGAGGTGATCCGGAAGGACGGCCCGTGGTGCGGTCTCGACGAAGGCGAGCACGCTACCTCCCTGTACATCGCCTGGTTCACGGATGAGCGTCTGCACGGCGAACTCGGGACGATCGCGCCGACCGATGTCGAGGCCGCCCACTACCATGAGGGGGCCCCTGCTCTGCGGGCTGTTTCACACTAACCAGAGTCTCTATAAAGCTCGGGGCGGTTCAGTTGCGCACGACACACGCCCGTGGTGCCACCGCCCGTACTCGAGTAGAGGAACACCGGCTCCGGCGCGTACCCTGCGTCGCCGTAGATGACCGCGATCACGACCTCCCACGCTGAGAAGGGCAGCGGCGTGCCGTAGACGGCAGCCCCGGTGGCGCCGCCTGGTCGGGAGAGCACGACCCGCTGCCACTGCCGAACGCCATCCGCGCTCTGGTAGAGCAGGTGCACGGCGCCGCGTCGTTACCGCTCAAGCCGAACTGGGACACCGCCTCGCCCCCTCCGTGGCTCTGATCGCTGAACTGCAGCAATCCTGCAAGCGGTGGGCTCCCGATCGCCTTCCACGCTGGTCCGTCGTCGGAGGTCTCAAACAGGCGCCCTGGTTGGGAGGTCGCTCCTGCGACGGCACCGAGCACCAGCCGTGCGTCGGCGACACGAAGCTCATCGCGACAGAGCCACGCTCGACCCACCCGAGGAGGATGTGCTCGCGGCAGGTGTGTCCGACCTCGGTGGAGGCGTCGGTGACGGTCGTGAAATCCGCCCCGCCCGGAAACCTGCACCGCCTGCGGCTCTCGGCGGTGGGCCTCCTCATCCGGGATCCCCTACTCAATGCTGCCGGGCCTGCTGGCGACATAGCCGTCGAGCGACGTGATCGCCGAGGAGGTCAAGGTGGCCACGGGATCCCCCTCAGATCGTGCGTACTTCGATCCCAGAGTCGATCCGTCAAAATCTGGCCGGTCCCTGAGGCGAAGACTTCGCGCGGAAGGTTGCGCTCTCGGTTCCAGGATTGTCTGTAACTCGGTCACCCAGGGGTGACGAGGTCCGTCACAGTCAATGTAGATCTCCCGTTCGAACGATATCGCCGGCTCGTCGCGCCGGTCGATCCACTCGGGGAGTGCGCGCCACGCCTCAGTCGGCACCTCAAGGCAGGTCGCTAGTGGTCCGTCGGTGAATTAAGCTGGGCCAATGCAGCCCAGCCCCTGCGGACCTTGGCGATGATCTCGTCCGCGGGTGTGTGCCATACGAAGGGCTGGGGGGTCTCGTTCCAGTGGGACACCCAGAGCTTGATGGCGTCGATGAGGGCGGGCACGTTGCTGAAGGTGCCGTGCCGCAGGCGTTTGTCGGTCAGCTCTTTGAACCAGCGCTCGACTAGATTGACCCAGCTGGTGCTGGTCGGCGTGAAGTGGAGGTGAAAGCGACGTCGCTGCGGATGTGCCAACCAGGCCTGCACCTCGGGGGCCTAGTGCGCGGAGAGGTTGTCCAAGACCAGGTGCACGTCCAACTGAGCCGGCACATTGCGGTCAATGATCCGCAGGAAGCGCACGAAGTCCTTGGCGGTGTGCCGATCCCGACGGTCGGTCAGCATTTGCCCAGTAGCGATGTTGAGGGCCGCATACAGGTCGGTGGTGCCGTTGCGCTTGTAGTCGTGGGTCATGGTTCCCGCGCGGCCCGGTCGCATGGGTAGTCCTGGCTGGGTCCGGTCCAGGGCTTGGCACTGGGTCTTCTCGTCGACGCTGAACACCACAGCGCGCTCGGGCGGGTTCAGGTACAGCCCCACCACGTCCACCAACTTCTCTTCGAAGGCAGGATCACTCGAGATCTTGAAGGCCTCCACCTTCCACGGCTTGAGGTCGTGGTCCTTCCAGATCTGCCCCACACTGTCCTTGCCGATCCACACTCGTCGGGCCAAGCTCCTGGTGGTCCAGTGGGTGGAGCCATCAGCCGGCAGTTCTTGCTGTGTCAAGCGCACCACCTCCGCCACCGTCCCCTCGGGCAGCCACGGCTTGCGGCCCCGACCGGGCCGAATCACTCCCACCCCCGCCACACCGCGTTGCGGAAAGCTCCGCCGCCAACTCCGGACTGTGTTGGAGCACACGCCCACGCGCCGAGCGATCTTGTAGTTGGCCATCCCCTCGCTGGCCAACAGCAGTCCTCGCGCTTGCAGCACCGCTCGGTGACTCCGCGAAGTCGACTTCGCGAGCCTCTCCAACGCCGCCCGCTCTTCCCTGGTCACTGGCAAAGGTTCCGCTGCTGGCATCATCTTCATACTGCCAGCTTATGGACTTCAGCTATGTGGCCGCCGGACCACGAGTCCGACTGGCCGGATCGTTCGGGTGTTCGGATAGTGGCGTCGTCTCCACCTGCATCCATGCGGACAGCGGGAGGGAGCCGAGGATCTGTTGCATCCGGTCGGCGCCGCCGGCTCGCCACAGCCCTAACGCCATCGACCCGTCCAGTTTCCAGAGGCGGACGAGGTGGCCCTGCTCGGCCATCTCGTGAGCTCGTGTCGTCTCGCGCATCTCGGCGTCGGTGACGGCCTGAGCCGAGGTGCCGTCAGGAACGACGATCGTGAAGGTGGTCAAGTACTCCGCCCAGCCCTGGGGGATCGCGCTGGCCGCCGGACCGGGATCATTCGGATGTGGGAGTAGCGGCGTGACCTCGTCGGTGCGCCAGATCCGTAGCGGCATGGAGGCAAGTGATTCCTCGAGGCTGGCCGCATCGCTGGAGGCGAACAGTCCGAGCGTCCGCCATTCGCCCG
>DATKRN010000014.1:0-46573 GCA_035532155.1 Verrucomicrobiia bacterium
GGGCGGCGCCGCCGCGCGAGCCGCACCGGGTTTCCGAACAACTCCAGATTCAGGACGATGAGATCGGGGCGGGGATCATCGTTCGCGGAGGCGATGCAGTCGTTGCCGGAGATGTCGGCCTTGTTCCCCACCGACACGAAGCCGCTGAGGCCGAGGCCCAGCCGGCCGGTCGCCTCCATGATGGCGAGCTCCAGAGCCCCGCTCTGAGAGAGCACCCCCACCCGTCCCGGGGCCGCCGCCTGGGGCGCGACGGGGGCACACCGGGTGACCTCGGGGTCAGTGTTGACCATCCCCATGCAGTGGGGCCCCACCAGCCGCATCCCGCCGTCGCAGCAGAGCGGCAGCAGCTCCTGCTGCCGCTCACGGCCGGACGGCCGGGTCGCCGCGAACCCGGCCGAGACCACCAGCAGAGAGCTCACCCGGGCGGCCGCGCAGGCACGGGCCCCCTCCCCCACCCGGCTCGCCGGGACCGCGATCACGGCGAGATCGACCGCGGGCGGGACGGCAGTGAGGGTGGAGTACGCCGGGAGCCGCTGCACCGAGTGTGCCGCCGAGGTGACGGGGATGACCGTCCCGGAGAAGCCCTGACGCTCCAGGTTCCAGCGGATCTCCCCGCCCATCGTGCCCGGCCGCCGCGAGGCCCCGATCACCGCCGCGGGGGCGGACGCGAGGATCCGCCGCAGGGCCGAGCGTGCCACCGCATCCTCGCGCGTCTCGTAGCGGGTGAGCGCGTCGGCCGACAGCCGGGCGGCGAACTCCAACCACACCACCCCCGGCGCGCGCCGGGGGCTGACGGCACGGCCGTTGCCGGAGAACACCTCGATCATGGCCCGGTCATCGGTGCCGGTGGTCGCCGCCCGCACCGCGATCCCTCCAACCGCCGCGACCTCGGCGAGGTGCCCGAGCAGCAGAGTCCCGAGCCCGCGTCCCTGCCAGCCGTCCGCCACCGCCAGGGCGACGTCGGCCCGGCCTAGCGCGGTGCGCTGGGCCCGCGCATGATCGACGATCGGGCCGGCCGCGCCCGCGGTCGCGACCAAGCTGAAGCGGTCGGACTCCGCCGCCGCCGGCTCGACGGGCGCGGCGGCGTCGCGGGCGCTGCCGGAGGAGAGGGCTGGCAGCCCGCCCCCCGGGTCGGAGAGGCCGCCCAGGAACGCCGCCAGCGGGACCCAGTCGCCCGGGATCGCGGAGCGGATCCGCACCGTGGACCCGTCCCGACAGACGACGTCCGCCTCCCAGCCGGTCGGGGCACCGGCCGGAGCGCGCGCGCGACCGGGCGGCATCACCCACCGTCCGGGGCGGGAGCGGGGCCCAGCGGCAGCGAGACCGCCACCAAAGTGCCCCGGCCGGGTCGACTGGACACCCGCAGCCGGCCGTCCTGGGCGCGGACCCGCTCCTGCATTCCGACCAGCCCCAGTCCTCCGAGCTCGCCCGCGCTCGGGGGGACGGGGAAGCCGATCCCGTCGTCGGCGACCACCAGATGGAGGCATCCGGCACGGCCCGCGAGTCGGAGCACCAGGCGGCTGGCCCGGGCGTGCCGCTCCACGTTGCGCACCGCCTCCTGGGCGATCCGGAACGCAGCGACCTCGACGGCCGACGGCGGCCGGCGGTCGAGCCCGACCACCTCCAGCCGTCCCGCCAGCCCAGCCGTCGACTCCGCGTCCGCGACCAGGGCCCGGACCGCCGGCTCCAGCCCGAGGTCGTCGAGCAGGGGCGGGCGCAGCCCGCGCGCGACCCGACGCAGACCGTGGGTGATCTGGGTGGCGAGCTGGGCGGCCTCGACCAGACTGGGCACCGGCGGCGGGGAGAGGGCCGGGACCGCAGCCGCCGCCTCCAGGCGGCGCGACAGCTCGATCACCGCCTGGAGCAGGTCGTCGTGGAGCTCGACCGCGATCCGACGGCGCTCCTCCTCCTGGGCGCGAACCACTCCGGCGGCGTAGGCCGCGACCCGCCCGCGCGCGCGCTCTTCGTCGGTCACGTCCTGCAGCACCAGCTGGCGGAGGCCGCCGGACGCCGCACCGACCGGGATCTCGATCGGGCGAAGCCTCCGGATCCGCCCGTCGGCACCCCGCAGGGTGACCACCTCGCTGGGACTGACTCGGTCGCGTCCGGCAGCAGGGATCAGCTCCTCGAGCCGGCGACCGACCGGATCGCGGTCGAACAGCTGGGACGCTGCCCGATTGGCTTCGAGGACGCGCCCGCCCCGGTCGGCGACCAGGATCGGGGCGACGTTGCTGCCGAACAGGGCGCGGTAGCGGGCCTCGGCGGCCCGGTGCGCCTCCCCCGCCTGCTCCGCCGCCCGGCGCGCGGTGCGCTCGCGCTCGGTTCCCAGGCCGACGACCAGGCCGACGACGTCCAGGCCGGCGAGCTGCGATGCGTCCAGCCAGCGTACGGACGGGGCGTCGACCAGCAGGAGGACGGGCAGCGAGAGCACGGTGACCCAGGCGGCGGTTGCGATCGAGCCGGTGAGACCGAAGTTGAGCGCGGCGTACACGACCGGCAGCAGGAACAGGACCAAGGTGGTGCTGCCGGGCAGGCCCACCGGACGCAGCAGCCCGAGGCTGCTGCCGGCCGCGTGCAGGGTGCCGATCCCGATCGCCAGCAGCTGGACCACCCAGAATCGCCGCGACCCGACGGGCGGGTGGACCGCGTCCCGCAGCGCCACCCCCCACGGGGCCGGGCCGGTGGGGGTCACGTCGGTTCGGGCGGATCGATCGAGACCACGCCGTGGCTCACGGCGTGGACGATCGCCTCGGTGCGGGAGCTCACCCGGAGCTTCTCGAAGATGTTGTGGAGGTGTCCCTCGACGGTCCGCAGGCTGATCTGCAGCTCGTGGGCGATCTCCTTGTTGGCTCGGCCGCGGGCGATCAGCCGCAGCACCGCCAGCTCGCGGGGGCTGAGCCGGTCGGTGGCACGACGGGGCTCGCTCCGCAGCTGGGCGAGGCGGCGTGAGAGCGACGGGCTCAGCACGATCGCGCCGGCGGCGACCGCGCGGATCCCCTCCACCAGCTCCCGGGACGGCGCGGTCTTGAGGACGTAGCCGGCGGCGCCGGCCGCGAGCGCCTCACGGACGTACTCCTCGTCCTCGTAGGCGCTCACGATCACCACCCGGACCGAGGGAGTGGCGGCCTGGATCGCTCGGGTCGCCTCGATTCCGTTGAGCCCGGGGATGCGCATGTCCATCAGGACCACATCGGGACGGTGGCGCGCGGTGAGCTCCACCGCGAGGTCGCCCCGCGCAGCCTCCGCCACCACGGTGATGTCGGGCTCGCGCTCGAGGAGCTCGCGGGTCCCCTCCCGGACCAGGGTGTGGTCCTCGACGATCAGGACGGTGACAGCGGCAGCCATGGGTCTGCGCCGTACGATAGCCGAGCGTCCCCGCCGCCCCCCGGGGGATTCCACCCGCCTGGGCGGGGGCGATTCCATCCTGGGTCGGCGCCGCCGGCCCGAGCGATCCTGCCGGCACCGGGCCACCGCGACACGGAGGACGTGAATGAATCAGGCCGCCCCCTACGTGCACTGGGGCTTCATCGTCATCTCCCTGCCCAACTTTGTCCTCATCCTCGTGATGCTGGTGCTCTTCGCGCTCGGGTTGGTGCTGCCGTTCCCGGGCGGGCGCGCCCGCCGCGGCACGGGGGAGGAGTCCGAGGATGCCTGAGCCCCCCCGCCCACCCCGGAGCTGGACCCGGGCGCTGCGCGGGATCGTCCAGCGAGAGCTGCCGCTGGACCACCTACTGCCCGATCAGGAGCCCGCCTACGTCGCCTCCTGGGTGTACGTCTTCGGGGTGGTGGCGATCGCCGCGCTGGTCTGGGTGATCGCGAGCGGTGTGATCCTGGCCTTCTTCGGACCTCAGTGGTGGCACGTCTCGCCCCAGGGTCACTTCGTCAACAGCATCCACTTCTGGAGCGTCCAGCTCTTCTTCGTCTTCATGGTGCTGCACCTGTGGGGGCAGTACTTCGGCGCCACCTGGCGCGACGGTCGCGCCCCCACCTGGATGGTGGGGGTGGTGGTGTTCCTGGTGAGCATCATCACCGCCTTCACCGGCTACCTGTCGCAGCAGAATTTCGCCTCCCAATGGATCGCGATCAACGCCAAGGACGGAATCAACTCCACCGGGGCGGGTGCCTTCTTCAACGTGCTGAACTTCGGGCAGATGTACGGGCTGCATGTGATGCTGCTGCCGATCCTGGTCACGACCCTGGTGGCGGTGCACCTGGTGCAGGTGCGACGCCGGGGAGTGGTCCGGCCGATCGATCCCGGGCGGTCGTGATGAGGCGGCGGCCGGTCGACCAGACCGCCTACTACCGAGGCGTGCGGATGGCTCCGTACGACCTCGTCCGGGAGCTCGCGCTGGCGCTGGCGGCGGTGCTGGTGCTGGTGCTGGTGCTGGCCGCCGCCCTGTCTTCCCCGGATGTGCCCGCGGTGACGGTGCAGAGCTGGGCCCAGCACGCCCCTGTCGACCTGGTCAGCACCGCCACCAGCGAGCTCCAAGGGACCACCCTCAGCAGTGCCTACGGGCCCCCCTACACCGCCCCCGGTGAGGAGGCGGCCGATGCGGTGGGGATCACACCCGAGGAGGTCCCCGACTCGGTGCAGACCCTGGGGCCGCTGGCGCCGCAGCTGTGGGCCGGCATCCATCTGCCGATCCACCCGGCCTGGTCCGACGTGCTCCATCCGCTGGTGCTCGCCAGCGTCGGCAACCCGGCGCTGCGGCAGGCGGTCGTCGCGTACCGTCGGGCTCCGGCGGCGACCCGACGCCGCTGGCTGGTCGCGTTTCAGGCCCAGCTGGGCTCGGCGCGGATGGTGCGCGGGCAGCTGGTCGTCAGGCCGGCCCAGGATGGCCCCCTGCCCCTGATGATGGAGACCCTGCTGACGGTGGCCCGCAGCGGGGGACTCGACGCCCTGCTGACCCAGAGCGGCCACTTCTATCAGACCGACTACACCGGCCCCCTGCTCTTCCTGGGCGACGGCGGCTACCTACCCGCGCTGGCCCAGTCCCAGCACCTGCTGGGCGACCAGTGGGGAATGATGAACGAGACCGGGCGCTACCCCGGTCAGGCCTGGCTCTGGCTGTATACGATGTGGTACCAGATCCCCCCGTACAGCACAGCCGGGAACGCCGACCTGCTGGTGGTGCTAACGATGGGGCTGCTGACGACCCTGCTGCTGCTGGTGCCGTTCCTTCCCGGGCTGCGTGACATCCCAAGGTGGGTGCCGATCTACCGGCTGATCTGGCGGGAGCACTACCGCGACGAGGCGGCGCGGCGGCGGCCACGGCCAGGCCCGGGGTGACCGGGCTGTTCAGCTCGGCCCGGGACCGGCTCTCCCACCATCTCGGGCGCTGACGCCCGCCGCAGGCGGCGGCACATCGAGCACCGATCGGGTTCGATCCGGCCAGGGTCGCGACCGGGATCATGACGCCCGGGTGGACACCGGACTCGACCATCCCGCTCCCGCCAGGGGTACGTGCACCTCCACCCGCGTCCCCCGAGCCAGCGAGGAGACGACCTCGTACCGGCCCGCCAGCAGCTCGGAGCGCTCCCGCATCCCCACCAGGCCGAGGCCGGTCGACGCCAGGGAGACCGCGTCCGCCACGGTGAAACCGCGCCCGTCGTCGGCGATGGTGAGCACGATCCCCGCCTCCCCCACCGCCACCGCCACCGCGATCCGGTTGGGAACGCCATGGCGCACGGCAGTGCTCAGCGACTCCTGGGTGATCCGGAAGAGCGCCAGCTCCACCTCGGGGGGGAGCGGCGGGCAGGTGGAGGGAGCCTCCAGCCGCACCACGATCCCGCTGGACCGCGCCGACTGCGCGACCAGGGCGCGCAGGGCGGCCATCAGCCCGAGCTCGTCCAGCAGCGGCGGGCGGAGTCCCCGGGTGATCTGCCGGAGTTCGTCGAGCGCCGTCAGCGCAAGGTCGCGCAGGGCCGGTGGCGACGGGGTCGCTCCGCCCGCTCGGCTGGCACCGTCCGGACCGCGGAGCCGGTGCACCAGGTGCGCCAGCAGCTGGACCGGGGCATCGTGGAGCTCGTGCGCGATGCGTCGCCGCTCCTCCCCGTGCGCCCGCAGCAGCCGCCCCGCGTAGGCGCGGGCACGCAGCTCGGAGTCGGCGTGGGCCCTCTCGGCGAGCTCGGCCCGCACCCGCGCCGTGCGCTCACCCTCGATGTGATTCCCGACGAACACGGCCATCCCGATCACCAGCGCCAACTGGATCAGATCCGCCCACGGCTGGCGCTGGTCCTTGGGGGAGCAGCAGGTCGGGCAGCCAGACCACTGTCATCCAGACCGCGGTCGTGACCGAGCCGCGGCTCCCGAAGCTCACCGCCGCGTAGCCCACCGGAATCAGCAAAAATCCCGCGGTGGTCGAGGCCGGGAAGGGCGTCGACCGCAGCAGGTGATTGAGGTCGATGACGAAGTGGGCGCCGGCGATCGCCAGCACCATGGCCTGGATGCTCCAAAAGCGCCGGTCCCGCACCGGGGCTGGGCCCGTCGCAGCATCGCAGTGAGACCGCGGCAGCATCGCCGCGATTTCCGGGCGCTCCGATCCCCGCCCCGCGTCACCACCGTGGCGGCGGGACCGACCGCGGCGCAGCCTGAGCGCGGCTCACAGCTGGCCATGGGTCTCGCCCCGATCGGTTGCGCTCTGGGCGTGCCGGGTGGCCCCCACCGCCGCCTCGGTGCGGGAGGAGACGCCCAGCTTGCTGAGCAGCTGGGTGACATGTCCCTCGACCGTGCGCAGGCCCCCTCGGAGCGAAAGCGCGATCTGCTGGTTGGGCAGGATGAGGGGGAACCGGAATCGTCGGGTGCGCAGCAGGCGGGCGACTCGCGGATGGCGGGCGAGGTCCCAGCCAGCCTCGGGGTCGGTGGCCGCGAAGTGCTCCCGGACGCCGGTGGTCTCGGCCGCCCGCAACCGAATCGGCAGCTCGACCGGGTCCCGGCGAGCCACCGCCCTGTCCGCGGTGGAGGTCTCCGTCATGAGTTACTCGCATAACGTATAGCAATGTAATTTATGTTGCGGTGGATGGTGGCGATTTCTTGCCCACACGTCAAGTCGATGGCTATACTTAAAGCGGTGAACATGACCCTCTCCAAGCGCGGGGACTACGTGGTCCGATCGGGGTTGAGCCTGGCGCGGGCCTATCCCGTGGGGGAGTCGCGCAAGATCCGGGAGGTGGTGGCGGAGATGGGGGTGCCGCGGACCTTCGCATCCCAGATCCTGGCCGAGCTGGTGCAGGCGGATCTGGCCACCTCCCGGGCCGGCAAGAACGGCGGCTATCGCCTCAGCCGGCCGCCGGACACGATCCGGGTGCTGGATCTGGTCGAGGCGGGCGAGGGACCGCTGCGCCCCGAACGCTGTGCGCTCGGGGACGGTCCCTGCCGCTGGCAGGCCATCTGCCCTCTGCACGAGACCTGGCGGGCGGCGACCGAGGCGCTCCGCGCGGTGCTCGCCGCCGCCACCCTGGCGGACCTCGCCGATCGCGATCGGAGCTTGGAGCTGGGACTGCTCCCGGTCCCGTCGGACTCGCCTCGCCAGACCAACGTGGAGACGGCCCTCGACGATTGGGTGCAGATTGAGGAGGGCCTCGACGCCGTGTCCCGTGCCCTTGGGGGACAGCGGTTGGTCGGCTCGGCGCTCGACGGCGCCTACCGGGAGGGCGAATCCCTGCGGGCTCGGCTCCACCCCCAGTGGCCGACCTGGACCGCGGAGTCGGTGGCCGTGGCGCTGGGATCCGCGACCCTAGCTGCTCCCGAGGAGCGGAGCATCACGCTCGCCTGGGAGGTGATCACGGTGGATGCCGTCCCCAGCCACGGTGAGGTGCACCTTCGGCTTCGACCCCTCGACCAGACCCGGACCGAGCTGGGCATCCAGGGCTGGCTCAGGGCCCCCGCCACTCCCGCCGGTCTGGCGGGGTCGTCAGCCCAGACGGACCGGATCGTGCAGGCGGTGGTCCGGGCCTTCCTGCGTCAGGTCGCTGGAGCGATCGAGGGGCAGGCGCGGCAGGAGGGGTCGCGCCCGGGGGCGCCCCCGTCCGGGGGCGCCGTCTGAGTCCCTGCCCCTCTCTGCGACGCCGGCGCGGCGGGCGGGCCCTCGCTGCGGGAGATCCGGCGGCGAGGCACGTGCGGCGATCGGCAGGGAGCCGGATCTGACCGGGATCCGGGCGACGACGACAGTGCCCCGGCCCGGGCGCGAGCGCAGCCGGAGGTGTCCGCCCAGCTGAGCCGCCCGCTCGCGCATGCCGGCCAGGCCCAGCCCCGCTCCCGCCCCGCTCGCGTGGGCCAGCCCGACGCCATCGTCGGCGACCACGAGCCGCAGGCTCGCGCCCCGGCGCGCGAGCGCGACGATGACGCGGCCGGCACGGGCGTGGCGTTCGACGTTGCTGAGCGCCTCCTGGGCGATCCGCAGGCATCCGAGCTCCCGCTCCGGGGCCTGGCGGTCGATCAGTCCGCCGCCGCGCAGCTCCACCGTGATCCCCGCCCGCCGCTGGACCCGAGCGGCCAGGTCGGCGAGAGCCGCGCGCAGCCCGAGCTCCTCGAGCACGGGAGAGCGGAGCCCCTCGGCGACCTGGCGGAGGCCGTCGACCACCCCGACCACCAGCTGGCGCGCGTCCTCGAGCCGTCCCTGGGTGCGGTCCGCGGCGCCCAGATCGGCCGCCAGCGCCTCCAGCTCGCGCGCAAGGTAGACCAGCACCTGGACCGGCTCGTCGTGGAGGTCGCGGGCGATCCGGCGGCGCTCCTCGACCACGGCGCGGCGCTGACGAGCGCCCTGGGCCTCGGCGGCGTCGAGCGCCAGCGCCACCTGGTCGGTCACGGCACGAAGCTGCCCGAGCTCCTCCAACGAGAACGGCCCCTCGGCCGCCGGGCGCACCAGCAGCAGGCTGCCGGTGCCGGCGCCCCGGCGGACCACGGGAGCGGCCCCCAGCTCGACCGGGGGGGCGTCGCCCGGGGCGAGCCAGTCGCGGCAGCCGTCGCGTCCGGTCGAGTCGGGGTCCTGGGCGCAGGCGGGAACGGGGCCGCCCCGCGGCGGGGCCGCCTCGCCGTCAGTGGCGACCACCCGCGGACCGTTGCCCCCCTCCCCCTCCCCCGGGCTGAGCACGAGCACCGCCAGCTGGGACCGGGTCAGGCGGCGGAGCCCCCACACCGCGGTGTCGAGCGCAGCCGATGGGGGCCCGCCGGCGAGGACGGTGTCGGTGATCGAGGCCAGCAGCTCCAGCAGCTCCTGGCGCGCCTGCAGGCCGGCATATGCGGACGCATTGCTGATGGCGACGCCGGCCTGGGTGGCCACCGCGACCAGGGCGGCCTGGTCCTCCGCGTCGAAGGGGCGGCCCCCGCCGCGTTCGGTGAGGTAGAGAGCCCCGAAGAGCCGCCCGCCGGCGCGCACCGGGGCGCCCAGGAAGGAGGACATGGGGGGGTGATGGGGGGGAAAGCCGACCGAGCGCGGGTGATCTTGGAGTCGGCGGAGGCGGAGCGGCTGAGGATCCTCGAGCAGGGCGCCGATCAGGCCCCGGCCGCGGGGCGGGTCGCCGATGGCCGCGCGCTCGTCCTCGCTCACGCCCACCGTGATGAACTGCCCCAGCTCCCCGCGGGCGTCGAGCACCCCGAGCGCGCCGTAGCGCGCCCCGGTGACGGCCACGGCGGCCTCGACCAGGCGCTGGAGGAGTGCGGGCAGGGAGAGCTCCGAGGCCAGCAGCAGCCCGGATCGGATGACCTCCTCGAGCCGCGGGGACGGAGCGGCGCGCCCGGGCCGGCGGCGGGAGGGCATCCCGACGATGGTACCCGGGGCGGACGGGAACGCCCGGGCGGCGACCGCGTCTGCTCCGGTGAGGAGCCGCCGCGCCCGCCCCTACCGCACCACCAGCACCGGGCACGCCACCAGGTGGATCAGCTGGTAGGCGGTGCTCCCCAGCACCAGCCCGCCCAGCTGGGAGCGGCCACGGGAGCCGGTCACCACCAGATCAACCCGCTGCTCCGACACCAGCTCGGCGATCGTCTGCCCGACCGGGCCGGCCTCGGTCACAAGGCTCCCGGTCGCCTCGAGTCCGGCCGCCTTGAGCCGATCCACGATCCCGGAGAGGTAGGTCCGGTCCAGCGTCTCCACCTCGCGGTCGGTCTCGTCGATCGCCCCCGGCAGCGGGATGCCGCCGGCGGCCGCCACCGTGAACGCGAGCGGCTGGTGGACGTGGACGACCAGGACCTGGGCGCCGTAGCGCCGAGCGAGGTCCTCCGCGACGTCGACAGCTCGGCGCGACGGCTCGGAGTCGTCGGCGGCGACCAGGATCTTCTTGAACATCGGGCCTCCTTGCTTGTCGGCACCCCCCGGGCTCAGGGAACCACGAGGACGGGGCAGCTGGCGAGGTGAATTGTCTGGTACGCGGTGCTCCCGAGGAGCAGCCCGCTCAGCTGCGAGCGCCCCCGGGTTCCCAGCACGATGACCTCGGCGTCGCGGTCGCGAGCGAGCTCGATCACCGCCTGGGCCACCGGCTCGATCGTGCCGATGATGCGGCCGGTGGCCCGAATCCCCTCACGGAGGAGGTCCTCGACCGCGTGGTCGACGATCGCCCGCTCGCTCTGGTCGCCCCCGTCCTCGACCGGCGTCACGTCCGGGGGCGGCATCGGGCCCAGCCCCGCGGGACTGGGCGCCGCGCCCAGGGCCCAGGGGTGGACGTGCACCACCTCCACCTCGGACCCGTCGGGGCTGGCGAGCGCGGCCGCCGCCGCGACCGCGCGCTGTGCCGCCGCCGAGCCGTCGACCGCCACCACGATCCGGCTGAACATCACCCGGCCCCAGCGGCCGCCGGCGGGATCACGTCGGTGGGAGCGCGCCGGGACGGCCGGGCCAGCCGTCCCGGGGTCCAGGGGGTGCCCAGGGCCGGCAGGAGGGCGAAATCGATCCCCAGCCATCCGCTGGTGCGCCCGGCGAGGATGAGCACGAGCTCCAGCAGGAAGAGCATCGGGTTGATGCTCACCACACCCGCCAGGATGTAGTTGAGGGTGGCGAAGGCGCCGACGAACGCGGCGATCCCGGTGAACACTCCCACGATCAGGGCGATCCCGAGGACCAGCTCGCCGATGCTGACCAGGTACGACCAGGCGACCACGTGGGCCAGCACCACCTGGCGCAGGAACTGCGCGTACCAGCCCTGCACGGCCGGATTGGCCCCCGTGGTCTGGGCCAGCGCGCCCCGCAGGAAGCCCGTGAGCGCAGCTCCCGCGTGGGGTCCGACCCAGGCGGAGCTGGCCAGCTTCTCCTGGCCCGCCGTGACCCACTGCCAGCCGACGTACACCTGTGCCACCAGCCAGATGACGGCGAGACGAGTGTCACCGAAGACGAAGCGGGCAATCCGTGACTCGGGGATCTCGACCGCGCCCAGGACGGGACGGAATCCGCGCCCGCGCGATGGCCCGGTGCCGGCCATGGCCCACCCTCCGCGGGGAACGCGGCCCCGCCTGCCGCCGGCCCGCGGCCCGAGCCGACCACCCCCCATCCTCAGCCGCAAGGCGGCGCCGGACCAGCGGGAAAACCCCGAGGACAGGCGGGGGCGATCCCACGGTCCGCCGCCTCAACCTGGCGACGGAGTGACCGTGGCACCAAGGTGGCGGGCGGGGGCGTGCCCCTGCCGCGCCGTGGACGGGCGACCCGGCAGGGTGGTGGTGAAGCCGATGGCGAACCCCACCCCCAGCACCAGGGCATAGGCCAAGAGCATCAGGGCGACCCGTCGCCACCGGGGCGTCGTCGCGGCAGGCGCGGGCGCGGGGAGCACCGGCGTCGGCTCCGGGGGTAACGCAGCGGCCATGGCGGCGGGAGTATACGGGAGCGCCGGTGCTCTCAGCCGCAGTGCGCGCCCGGCGCGGTGAGAAAGATCAGCAGCACCGCGATGAGGTTGTAGGAGGCGTGCACGACCATCCCCGGCAGCAGCGAGCGGCTCCACTCGTAGACCGCGGCGAGCACCACCCCGGCGAGGAAGAGGGCGGGGAGGAGCAGCAGCACGTAGCCGCCCACCGAGACGGCGTGGAGGGAGGCGAAGACCAGCCCACTCAGCGCCGCGGCCCACCCCCACGGCATGCGTTGACGCAGGGTTCCGTAGAGGAAGCCCCGGAACACCAGCTCCTCGGCGGCCGGGGCCACCAGCGCGACCGCGAGCACGGCCAGCCACTCGCCGCCGCCGTACCCGACCCGGATCTGGCAGACCTGAGGATTGGCCCCGGCGTGGACGAGGGGCGCCAGGCCGGCGGTGAGGATCGAGCCGGCCAGCTGCAGCGCGATCGCCACCACCGGCATCACGGCCAGGACGCGCAGCGGCGCCCGGGTGAGGCCGAGCCGGGAGACGGGCAGATGGCGGCGCCCCACCGTGACCCAGATCACCACCGCCACCACCGCCCCGTAGATGAGAACGTCGCCGATGAGGTTGAGTAGCGCCAGGGTGGATGGCGGAGCCGATCCATGGGTCGGCAGCATCCCCACGCTGCGCAGCGCCTGCTCCACCAGGCTGAAGCCGAGATAGGCCGCCGCCAGGGCGGGCAGGCTGAGGCCAAGCACCAGCCCGACGTCCGTCCAGCCCCACGGCACCCGGCCGAACGGCGCCCGACGGGGGGGCTGGGGCACCGCCACCTCCGGGCGGCTCAGGAGGGGTCCCCGGAGCGATGGGGAGGCGCGGGAGGCGGTGCCAGCGCCGCGGATCCGGGGGGACGCCAGGCGGCCGGCTGACGCGACTCCGATGGCAGGATCCAGGGCACCGGGGCGCGCGTGGGCACCGGCTGGGAGGCGGGCCCGGCCCCGCCCGGGGGCGGGCGCAGGGCCCGGGCGGCGGTGAGGGTGACCAGGGCGTAGACGGCCAGCAGGCAGAGCAGGTAGAGGAGGGTGAGGAGGAGCGAGCCGCCGGCGACCCCCAACACCAGGGTCGCCGCCAGCGCCTGGAGCAGCCCGGTCACCACCAGTTCGGAGCCCAGGCGGGGACGGCGGCCGAGGATCCAGCCGCCGAGGCCGATGCACAGATCGGCGCTCAGCCCCAGGGCCGCGCCCACCAGGGTGGCGAGCGCGGGGAGCCATCCGCCCAGCGCTCCGGGGTGCGCGAGCCCGGCAAGAACCGCCGCCAGGGCGGCGGCATTGCCGACCGCGGCGACCAGCGCCACCATCGCGATCAGGCCGCCCAGCACCTCGGGTGCGAGGTGGAGGCGCACCGGCGGGTGGCGCGCGAAGCGAGGAGCGGCGAGCGCCCGGATGAGACGGCGGAGGCGCGACATGGCGCGTCTATGATCGCCGCCGCGCCGATTCGGCGCCGGCCCCGTGAACGATCCCACCCTATAATCGGGCGATGGTGCAGGGGACCGGCACCGGGGCGGCCCCGGGCGGGGCAGAGCCGATCCTCGGGCGGGTCACGGGCCCGGCCGACTGCCGCCGCCTGACGCGCTCCGAGTGCCAGGAGCTGGCCCAGGAGATCCGCGATGTCCTGATCGAGACGGTGACACGGACCGGCGGTCACCTCGGGCCCAACCTCGGGATCGTGGAGCTGACCCTGGCGCTCCATCGGGTGTTCGACAGCCCGGTGGACGCTTTGATCTTCGACACCGGCCACCAGGCCTACGTGCACAAGCTGATCACCGGTCGGCGCCCCCGCTTCGAGAGCCTGCGCCAGCGGGACGGGCTCTCCGGCTATCCCTCGCGGAGCGAGTCCGACCACGACTGGGTCGAGAACAGCCACGCCTCCACCGCGCTCAGCTATGCGCTCGGACTGGCCCAGATGCGACGCCGCAGCGGCGTCCCGGGCCGGGTGGTGGCGGTCGTCGGCGACGGATCGCTGACCGGTGGGATGGCCTATGAGGCGCTCAACAACATCGGCTCGCTGCGCCCCGACCTCACGATCGTACTCAACGACAACGGGCGCTCCTACGCCCCCACCGTCGGCGGACTCGCCAACCACCTCGCCCGGCTCCGCCTCGACCCCCACTACCAGGCGGCCAAGAGCGGGATTGGCGACTTCCTCTCGGCGATCCCGGGGGTGGGGGATCCCGCCCACGAGGTCGCGCGCCGCCTCAAGACGGGCGTGAAGCAGCTGGTCGCGCCCCAGGTGTTCTTCGAGGACCTCGGGCTGAAGTACGCGGGGCCGATCGATGGGCACGACCTCGCCCAGGTGGAGCGGGCGCTGCGGCTCGCCCGGCGACTCTCGGGACCGGTCGTGGTCCACGTGGTGACCGAGAAGGGGCGGGGATACCCGCCCGCGCTCGCCGACGAGATCGACCGCATGCACGGGGTGTCGGCGCTTCCGGCCGCGGTGGCGGTAGCGCCCCCACCCACCTACACGGACGTCTTCGGCGAGTGCCTGCTGGCGGCCGCGGCCCAGGATCCCTCGCTGGTGGCGATCACCGCAGCGATGGGATCGTCCACCGGCCTGCTCGAGTTCGCGCGACGCTACCCGGACCGTTTCTACGACGTCGGCATCGCCGAGCAGCACGCGGTCACCTTCGCGGCCGGCCTGGCGATGGGCGGCGCCCATCCGGTGGTCTGCATCTACTCGACCTTCCTGCAGCGCGCCTTCGACCAGGTGGCGATGGACGTCGCCCTGCACAACCTGCCGGTCACCTTCGTGCTCGACCGAGCCGGGGTCGGGGGCGAGGACGGGAGCTCCGCCCACGGGGCCTTCGACCTCAGCTATCTGCGCTGCCTGCCCAACTTGGTGGTGGCGACGCCGCGCGACGCCGTTGAGTTGGGTCGACTGCTCGCGACCGGGCTGCGGCACCCCGGCCCCTTCGCCCTGCGCTACCCCAAGGGCCGGGCCGCGGAGATGGCGGTCGACCTGGAGCCGGTGGCGATCGGCTCGTGGGAGGTGATCCGACCAGGAGGCCGGGACGTGCTCTTCGCCGCCGCCGGCAAGATGGTGGCGGTGGCGGAGGCCGCGGCCACCCAGCTCGCGGAGTCCGGGGTGCGCGCGACTGTCCTGAACGCCCGGTTCGTGAAGCCCCTGGACGAGCGTCTCGGCGACTGGGCCGGGGCCCACCGTGCGGTCGTCTCGGTCGAGGACGGCACCGTCTGCGGGGGCCTCGGGTCGGCCGTGAGCGAAGCGCTCGCGGCCGCGGGGGTGGTGGTTCCGGTGCGTCACTGCGGCCTCCCGGACCGGTTCCTCCCGCACGGGACCCAGTCCCAGCTGCTGGTCGAGGCAGGGCTGACCGCGGCCAAGGTGGTGGCGGCCGCGCGGTCGGCCCTGGCGAGCGCCGACCGCCTCGATGCTCGCGCCCGCGAGCTCACCCCGCTGGGTGCCGACCGCAGCCGGGCCGCGGGCTGAGGCTCGCGACCGGGTCCGGAGGCGGCCGCGGCACGGCCTTCGGCGTCCTGGCGCTCGCCAACGTCCTGTGGGCGGGCTCGTACGTCGCCGCCAAGGCCGTGCTGGCGACCTGGCCGTTCGCCAGCCTCAACATGCTCCGCTTCACCATCGGAGCGGCGGTGCTGGCGCCCGTCCTCTGGCGCGGGCGGGGCCAGCTCCCGCGCTCAGGGCCCGATCGCTGGCGGCTGGTGGCCATGTGCGCCCTCGGGTTCGGGGTCACCAAGGCACTCGAGTACCTCGGCCTCAGCCTCACCACGGCGACCGACACGGCGCTTCTGATCGCCGCCGAGGGGCTGGCGACGGTGGGCCTCAGCTGGCTGTTCCTTCGAGAGCGGATCGGTCGGGCGCAATCGCTCGGGTTGGGGGCCGGGCTGCTCGGGGTGTACCTGGTGGTCGAGGGCGGACTGCGGCTCCCCAGCGTGGTCGCCGGTCCGGGGACGCTCGGCAACCTTCTGGTGGTTCTGGCGCTGGTCTTCGAGGCCGGCTTCACGATCGTGGGTGCCACGCTGGGGACCCGCTACCCTCCCCTTTTGATCACCGCCACCGTCGTGACCGGAAGCCTCCTCCTCTGGTGGCCGGCCGGGATCGCCGCCCTCGCGGCGCGCCATTGGCCGGGGCTCACCGTGGCCGGGATCGTGGGAGTCACCTACCTGGGGGTGGTCAGCACCGCCGTCTGCTACTGGGCCTGGTTCGTGGGGCTGCGACGGGTGAGCCCGGGCTCCTTGGCACCGCTTCTCTTCATCCAACCGGTGGTGGGAACCGGGTTGGCGATCTGGATCCGCGGCGAGCGACCGGGGGTCGGCACCCTGCTCGGTGGCCTGCTGGTCCTGCTGGGGGTGGCGACGGTGATCCGCGAGCGCCATGGCGGGACCACGGCGGTCCCCATCGGGCCCGCGCCCGGCTGACCGGCGCCCCCGTGCCCGGCCTGCCACGCGCCTGTCGCGCGGCCTTCACAGTTCAATGAAGCCGCCCCCGTCCGGGGCCGCACCGCCTATTCTCATCCCGTCGGGCGCCCGCGATCCCTCGCTTCCCATCGGTGCCCGGCAGTCCCTCCCTCCCGCGCCGGGTCCCTCCCGGCGCCCGGCCGCCGCCCCGGACGCTCCGGAGCGGCGGCTCGTGGGTCGGGGTGGCGAGCAGCCTGGCAGTCGCAGCGGTGCGCCGCAGCGGGAGCGGCGGCTCCCCCCGAGCCGTTCGTCGGCCCCGTCCTCGGCAGCCGGGCGGACGCTTGGTCGTCGACCGGGCCGGGGCCAGGCGGGGGCGACCCCAGGGGTTGGGAGCCAGCAGCCAGGCTGCTGGCTCCCTTCCTGTCCTACCTCCCAGCGCGGGGCTCCAGGCCCCCATGTCCCGCCGCCCGGAACCGGTCTCCACCCGCGGGCGCCCCGGATCGCCCCGACGCCCCCAAAAGGGCGTCCCCGGTGCGAGACACCGAGGCCGCCCAGGGGGGACGAGAGGGCCGGGGGCGACCGAGGGCCCGCGGGTCGCGATCCGATCGCGCCGGGGAGCCCACACGGGCGGGAACGAAGCTGGGTCGGGTCGAGCGCGACCAGGCGGGCGACGCCACCACCCGCGCACCCCGCGGGAGCACCGGCGTCAACGTCTCCCCCCCAAAGGGCGACCCCGGTGCGAGGAACCGAGGCCGCCCAGGGGGACGGGAAAGCCGGGCCCAGGTGGACCCGCAGATCACGGTCAGATGTCGCTGTAGAGGAAGAACTCGTAGGGGTGGGGGCGCAGGCGCATCGGGTCGACCTCACGCTCGCGCTTGTACTGGATCCAGGTGGCGATGACGTCCGCGCTGAAGACATCGCCGTCGAGCAGGAAGGCATGGTCCCCCTCGAGGGCATCCAGCACCTCGGGAAGGCTGCCGGGGAGATCCTTGACGCGGTCGGCCTCCGGGCCTTGGAGCTCGTAGAGATCGGCCTCCACCGGGGCGGGAGGCTCGATCTTGCGGGCGATGCCGTCGAGGCCGGCCATCAGCATCGCCGCGAAGGCCAGGTAGGGGTTGCAGGTCGGATCCGGCGAGCGGAACTCGAGCCGGCGGAGCTGCGGCTTCTCGCTGTAGGTGGGAATGCGGATGCAGGCCGACCGGTTGCGGGCCGAATACGCGAGCTTGATGGGCGCCTCATAGCCGGGCACCAGCCGACGGTAGCTGTTGGTCGTGGGGGCCGCGAAGGCCAGCAGGGCGGGCGCGTGGGCGAGCAGGCCGCCGATGTACCAGCGAGCCAGGTCGCTGAGCCGCGCGTAGCCGTTCTCGTCGTAGAAGAGGGGTGTGCCGTCCTGCCAGAGCGACTGGTGGGTGTGCATCCCGCTGCCGTTGTCTCCGAACAGGGGCTTGGGCATGAAGGTGGCCACGAAGCCATGCTGATGACACACGTTCTTGACCACGTACTTGTAGATCTGCACCTTGTCGGCCATCGTCACCAGGGTGTCGTAGCGCATGTCGATCTCGGTCTGACCGGCGGTGCCGACCTCGTGGTGGTGGACCTCGACGTCGACCCCGGCGGCGATCAGCGCCAGCGTGATTCGGCTGCGGAGGTCTTGGAGCTTGTCGGTCGGGGGCAGCGGAAAGTAGCCCTCCTTCAGCCGCGGCCGGTAGCCGAGGTTGGGACTGCCGTTCTGGCCACTGTTCCAGATCCCCTCGATCGAGTCGATGTGGTAATACCCCTCATGGAGGTTCTGGTCGAACCGGATTGAGTTGAAGATGTAGAACTCCAACTCGGGGCCCCAGAAGCTGGTGTCGGCGACCCCGCTGCGGCGCAGGTGCTCCTCCGCCTTGCCGGCCACGTAGCGGGGGTCGCGCGAATAGCGCCCATGGGTGACGGGGTCGACGATGTCGCATGTGAGCGAGAGCGTGGGCACCTCCAGCACCGGGTCGACGAAGGCGGTCCGGGGATCGGGGAAGAGGAGCAGGTCGCTCTCGTGGATCGGCTGGAATCCGCGAATGCTGCTGCCGTCGAATCCGATCCCGTCGCTGAACAGCCCCTCGGTCAGCTCGCCGATGGGGATGCTGAAGTGCTGCCAGCCTCCAATCAGGTCGGTGAAGCGCACATCGACGATCCGCACACCCTGATCCCGTGCGAACGCGATTACCGCGCTGGGATCGGACGTGGTCCCCCTCGCCACGTACTCCTCGATGGCCACTGGGTCTCCTCGCTGGCGTCGCGCGGCCGCCCCACCGGGGAGCGCGGGCTGCCTGTCCCCGGTGCCACGAGGGTAGCAACCGGGCGGGCGCGGTCGCCTCGTGTCTCCCTCACAAAGAGAACCCCGTCTCAGCTGTGCTCCTATTCCAACCAGCCGGCCTGACTCGGTTCAGAGAGCTCGCCTGGGGGCTGGGTCGGCCGCGCTCGCGCGGGCCCGGCCGCAGGGTCTTAGGGGACGGGGGCGCGCACCTCAACCTGGGAGCGCGCCGCCGCCTTGTCCTTGAAGAACACCTGGTTGATCGCGGTGAACGGCTTCCAGTCCTCGGGAAGGTCCTCCTCCGCGTAGATCGCGTCCACCGGGCAAGGATCCACGCAGGCGCCGCAGTCGATGCACTCGGCGGGATCGATGTAGAGCATCCGATCCTCGTCGTCGCCGAGGATGCAGTCGACAGGACACACCTCGACGCAGGACTTGTCCTTGACGTCGATGCAGGTCTCGCCTATCACATAGGTCATCGGGGCCACTCCACCTGGAGGCGATCGCCCCCCTCCCACCGATCGCCCAACCGGGCTTGGAATCGATGGTAGCAGAGGTCAGCGGGGCACCCACCGGCCGGGCCCGGCGGGGACCCCTCGCGCCTGGCGGCGGCCAACGCTCCGGTGGCGGCCGGCCCTTCCGAGTCTGACCGAGCGCGCCGCGCACCGGGACCGATCAGCTGGCGCGAGCGATCCCGTTGGAGATGTTGGTGTAGGTGGAGGTCAGGTGCTGGCCGAAGAACTGGAGCGCGACCAGGACCGCGATCGCGACGAAGGTGAGGATGAGGGCGTACTCCACCAGGCCCTGGCCCTGCTCGGGCACCGGCGCGGCCAGGCGCCGCCACAGGGCTCGCCCCCATTCTCCGATCCCCACCGCCGCGCCCGCCACCTGCATGCCGTCATCCTAGTCGCCCCTCCGGGGGCGCGGAGAGGGGCCAGTCGGTCGTTACCACCTCGTCGCCAATCGGTGCGGCCCTCGTCATGCCGAGGGGCGGGCCGCCCACCGGCGCCAGCTTCCATAGAATTGTCCAAACGGCGGACCCGTCCGGGTCCGACCGCTGGAGCGCTCACCGTGTGGAATCCCGTCCCCACCTCCGCCCTGCCTCGCTGGGAGCGTCTCGGCGCCGCCGCCGTCGACTTCCTGATCCTGCTGGTCCCTGAGTTCATCGTCTTCGACCTGCTGGCCGGGCCCGTGTTCGCGCGCTACGCCCAGTATCTGCGGCTCCATCCCCACGCCAGCGTCTCCCGCGCGGTCCAGGCCGCGCCCGGGTTGCAGTCCGCCCTCGACCGGGTGGTCATCCTCTCCGAGCTGGCCACCGCGGTCTACCTGATCGCGTGCGTCCTCGCCTTCCAGGGAACCGTGGGCAAACTGCTGCTGGGCCTGCGCGTCCAAGGCGTGTCGGGGCAACGGCTCAGCCCGCGCGACGCGGTCCTGCGCTCGATGGCCTTCTGGGTGCCCGCCCTGGTCACCTACCTAGTCCCCTTCCTCGGCTTCGTCCTCTGGGTTGCGGTGTACGTGGGGGGCACCGGCATGCTCTTCTCCCGGCCCGACCGGCGCGCGATCGAGGACTTCCTCGGCCGATCGATGGTCGTGCACCGCGCCCAGGTGGGGACGCCGCTGGCGGCGCTGGTCGGCGTCGACCGGGGCGGGCGACCGGGCCCGGCGCCGGCGCGCGGGCGACCGCTCCCCCCGGCCGGCGGCCACCTACCCGGATGGGGACCTCCGGTGGTCTCGCCTCCCCCCGCGGACCCCGCGGCGCCGCGGGATGATCCGTCAGCCGGAGGCTGACGCCGAGGCGGCGCGACAGGTGTATCGTCGCGGCCAGGGCCGGTCCAGGGAGGGTGCTCCGGTGGTGGCGGTCGAGCAGGAGTGGCGGCTCGAGCAGCCCCCCGCGCGCGCGCTGGCCGACCTCCTCGGGACCTCCGCCCTCTGGCGCGACGTCCCGGGTCTGGAGCCGGCCACCGGCCCCCGGGGCACCGGCCGGCTGCGGGTGCGCCTGGGAACGGCGCAGGTCACCCTGACCGGCCGATCGACGCTGCGAGCGCTGCGCGACCAGGGGGAGGGGCCCGTCGTCGTATGGGAGACGGAGGGGCGCCGGGTCCGTGGCCCGGGCACAGCGCGCGTGTCCGCCAGCCTGAGGCTGCTCCCGCACGACGCCGGCACCTTGGTGCGCGTCGCGGCGACGGCGGTGCTCGAAGGCTGGGAGCCCGCTCCCCCGGCGCCGGCGGTGGAGGCGACGTTGCGGCGGCTGGTGCAGGCGGCTCGTCGCGGCGCCACCGGCGAGATCGCCACCACGCTCGCGGCGACCGGCGACACCGGCAGCCGCCTCCCCTCGATGACGGTCGCCCCCGCCGCGTCGGCTCCCTCGCGGGAGCCGGACCCTGACCGACGGGACCGGATCTGGCGGGCGGCGCGTGACCGTTGGCCGATCGGTGTCATGCTGGGTGCGGGCGCCGCCCTCGCGGTCTGGGTGGGATCCCGGGGACGCCGGGGGTCGGGCTGACCGCGCTCCCCGACGAGCTCAGCCGCGACGAGGTCGGCGTCTCGGTGCGGCGGCGGGCCGCTCGACGGGGCTGGGCTCGGTCGCCAGGGTCGCCGCCGGGATGGCGACGATGGTCCCGCTCGCGGTGAGGCTGACGAGCACCTGCTCGCGCACCATGTTGAGGTCGGCCACGGTGCCAGCCTCCCCCTCGACCTCCACCTGGCTCCCCACCGCCGGCAGGCGCCGGCGGAGGTCGACGTACTGCTCGTTCTCGTACTGCAGACAGCACTTCAGCTTGCCGCACATGCCGTTGAGCCGGGAGGGGTTGAGCGGCAGCCCCTGCTCCTTCGCCATCTTGATCGTGACCGGGACGAACTCTTTCAGCCAGCTGGAGCAGCAGAGCCGCCGTCCGCAGGGGCCGTAGCCGTCCTGGAGTCGGGCCTCGTCGCGGGCGCCGACCTGACGCAACTCCACCCGACAGCGCAGCTGTGTCGCCAGCTCCTGGGCGAAGTCACGCGACTCCACCCGCCGCTCGGTGGTGAAGTCGAACAGGATCCGGGTGCCGTCAAAGCTCAGCTCCACACGCGCCATCTTCACGGGCAGGCCACGCGTCTGGGCCAGATCCCGGGCGGTCCGCATCACCTCGGGGATGCGCGAATCCAGCTCGGCTCGTCGGGCTCGATCCTCGTCGGTGGCGCGTCGTCGCACCGGCAGCAGGGGACTGGGGCAGAGCGACGGCTCGACATCGACCTCGTCCATCACGACCTCGCCGATCTCGGGGCCGCGGGCGGTGTCGGCCACCACCAGGACCCCAGGGGCGAAGGACTCGCCGCGGGGATCGTAGTAGTTCAGGGGACCATGGCGGCGGAACTTGACGCCGACGACCAGCGGCACGGCCGGGCTCAGCCCCCGGCCGGCGAGGCGGCGGTCGCCAGGAGGGGGAGGGATGGCACAGATGGCACATCCGGAAGGCAGCGGAGCAGCATCCGGTCGAGGGTGAGCCGGGCCCCGGCGTTCCCGGCCAGCCGATCCAGCCCCTCGCGCACCTCGTCGAGCCGCGCCAGGCAGCCCGGCAGCCCGAGCGCCGCGGCCCACTCCGCAGCGGGCTGCTGGACGCGGGTCCAGACCGCCAGCTCGGGGGCACCGGCGGCGATCCGGCAGGCGTCCCGCAGGAAGGCCGCCCAGCTGCGCCCCGCGGCGCGGGCTGACTCGGTGTCGCCACCGAAGTCGGCCGCCAGCTCCAGCCAGCCGTCCACGCCCTGGCCGGCGCCGGCCAGCAGCCGGTCGACCCGGGACTCGGCCGCCGCCGTCGCGGCTCGGTCCACGGCGAGCGCCAGGGCCCGGCCCGGCCGGCCGTCGGCCAGGGCCACGGCGGTTCCGACCCCGCGGAGGTCGACATCGGGTCGGGCTCCCAGCCAGGCGGCGATGGCGGCGGCCGGGACCGGCCCCAGCGGCAGGGGTTGGCAGCGGCTCGGCAGCGTCGGGGGGAGGTGGTCGTGCTGCGGGCGCGCGGTGGTGAGCAGGATCACCGTCCCCGGGGGCGGCTCCTCCAGCAGCCGCAGCAGACTGTTGGCGGCCTCATCCGTGAGCCGATCGGCGTTCGCGATCAGTACCGCCCGCCGGCCCCCCGCAAACGGGGTCAGGCTGAGGACATGCTGCAGGGAGGGCCCCAGCGGGCCGACCTCGCCCCCGCGGATGCGCTCCAGCTTGCAGCTGCCCTCCTCGTCGTCGACCCAGAAGTCGGGATGTGCGTCCAGCTGGCGAACCGATGTCAGACCGAGGACGGCGGCCGCCAGCCCTCGCGCCAGGGTGGTCTTGCCGACCTGCTCGGGCCCGGTGATCCAGTACGCCTGCCCGACCCGGTCGCGCTCCAGCTGGCGGCGCAGGGCGGCGACCGCCCGCGAGTGGCCGACCAGGGTCGCAAACGTCGGCATCCGCTGATTGTAGGGCAGCTCCCACCACAACGCCGGCGCGGATCGTGGGGAGAGTGGGCCCGTCACCCGCTGTGGGTGACGGGCCGTGCCCGCGCCTAAGAGAGCGCTCGCAGCTGGCTGGCTGGGATGTTTCCAACCACCCGTACCACCCCCTGCGGGGAGTAGCTGTCGATCTGGAAGATCCCGGTCGAGTCGTGGTAGCTGTCGAAGTTGGTCGGGCCTCCCGGGCCGACGTAGCGGATCGCCTTGCCGGCCTTCAACTCGGCCAGCCCCTGGGCGAACGAATGCACCACCACCGCGCCGGGCACACCGTCGCCGATCTTGAGGATGTCGGCCTTGTAGACCGAGGGCTTGGTGCTGTGTGACATCACCATCGCCAGAGAGGCGAGGTTCATGCCGTCGTAGAGGTGCACCGCGCCGGGCGCGCTGAAGAGGGTGGAGAAGACGCCCACCTTGGTGACCTGCGACTTGATCGCCTCCATCGAGCGGACGAAGACCCGATAGGCGGCTCCGGAGGTGTCGATCACCAGGTTGTCGGCGAGGAAGTTGCGGGACAGGTTGCTGCCGCCGACCGCCGAGGCGACCGCCTTGAACCACGCCGGCGAGATGGTCGCCGAGGTGCCGATGATGGGGATCATCTTGCCGTGGTTGAGCTGGCGCACCTCAGAGATGAAGGTCGCATCGGCGGCGCCGAGCGCCTCGGTGAGAATCACCTGCGGATGAGCCTCGATGATCTTGGCGGCCTCGGTGCGATAGGAGCTGGCGCTGAGGTTGAGCGTCTCGTTCCCGGCCACCACCATCCCGCCCTTGCGAATCGCGTTGAGGGCCGGCTGGACGAAGGTCTGGGAGCCGATGTCGTTGCCGAATGCAACCCCGATCCGGTGGAAGTGTTCGCGGAAGTGGGCGATCGCCACCAGCGCGTAGGCCTCCTCGAGGTCGGGCGGGACCAGCCGGAAGAAGTAGGGAAAGTGGATGTGGTCGAACTCTGACTGCCCGGTCATCCCGAACACGACCACGTGGCGGGCGTTGATCGCCGGGACCACCGCTGCCGCCTCGTCTGACGTGACTCCGATCACCAGCACCAAGTTGGGCGTGGTGGCGAACATCTGTCGGGTCGCCGGCACCGCGTCGGCGGGGTCACCCCGGGTGTCGAAGGTGGCACAGGTGAGCGGATGCCCGAGCACCCCGCCGGCCCGGTTGATGGCGTGCGTCGCCGCCAGGCACGAGGCGTCATAGATCGGGCCGAGTGCCGCATCCACGCCGCTGAAGGGCGCGAGGTCGGCGATCACGAGCGGGCTGCCCGTGGTCCGCGCCAGGGTGGTGGCACGGGCGCCCCCCGCCACTGCACCACCGCAGGCGCCGAGCCCGATGGCGAGCAATCCAAAAGCGGCGACCAGCGCGCCGCGCCGCCGACGCCCGCTGGGTTCCGGCCGGCGGCCGGGTTCGACTGTTTCCGCAGCGCCCGGGGTTGATCGCGCGGGCCAACGACGGGACCATCTCATGCGGTTCCCTCCTGCACTTCCGCCATCGCAGTCAACCCGGCGTCGGGCGGCGGCGCCGCGGCGGCGCCCCAATTCGGCCACCGAGCGTGCGTCGTTCCGTGAGCCATGCGGCTCCTCGTTCGGCGGGAGGGGAGGCCGGGACGCAACCGGTCCGGGACCGGGCGCGGCGGCCCTCGACCGCCCCGCGACCCTCTGCGGCCTCATCGGTTCCCCCCGCGTGGGACAGCATCCCACCAAGTGGCGGAGATAGTAGGTGAGGGAGGGTTGACCGGTCAAGCCGGCGGTTCGATCGGTCAGCCGGCGAGGGGACGCTCCAGCACCTCCAGCGGGACGCCGACCGCCTCCCCCAGCGGCCCGAGGCGCCCGGCCAGGGTCGCAAGATCCGGCGCGACCACCGTGACGTGACCCAGCTTGCGTCCCGGCCGGACCGCCTTGCCATACCAGTGGAGGTGGCAGTCCGGGTGGCGGAGGATGCGGCCCGGGTCGATGGCGGCTCCGATGCAGTTGAGCATCGCGGCGGTCCCACGCATCGCCGTCCCGCCGATCGGCCAGCCCAGCCCCGCCCGCAGGTGGTTCTCGAACTGGCTGGTCTCAGCTGCCTCGATGGTCCAGTGGCCGGAGTTGTGGACCCGGGGCGCCAGCTCGTTGACCACCAAGGTGCCCGCCACCTGGAAGCACTCGACCGCCAGCACCCCGACGTACCCGAGGGCGGCCATGATCTGCTGAGCGAGCGCCTCACCTTGGGACTGCAGCGCCGAGCTGAGCCCGGGGGCGGGGGCGAGGCTGAGCCGAAGGATCCCATCGTGGTGGCGGTTCTCCACCAGCGGGTAGCAGGCGACCCGGTGGTGGAGATCGGCGACGGCCAGCACCGAGAGCTCGCGCTCGAAGGCGACAACCCGCTCCAGGATCGCGGGCGCCGATCCCGCCGCGACCCAGGCCCCAGGGGCGTCCCCCGGTCGGGTGACGACGCTCTGACCGCGGCCGTCATAGCCGAGCCGGCGCGCCTTGAGCCGAGCCGGCAGGCCGACCCGCCGGATCGCGGGGGCCAGGTCGGCGGGACCGTCCACCCGAGCCCAGGGGGCGACCGGGATGCCGATCCCCTCGAGGAACCGCTTCTCGTCGAGACGATCCTGCGCGGCTGCCAGAGCGCCGACCGGCGGGAACAGGGGACGCCGGTCGGCCAGCCACGCGGCGGACGCGGACGGGACTGATTCGAACTCGAAGGTGGCCCGGTCGACCCGCTCCGCCAGCTGGGCAATCGCGGTGGGATCGCCGAACCCGCCCACCACCTGGGCGGCGACCTGGCCACAGCTGGACTCCGGATCGGGATCGAGGCACACCGTCCGCACCCCGAGGTTGTGGCCCGCCAGGGCCAGCATCCGACCCAGCTGACCGCCCCCGAGGACACCGAGCCGAGGAACGGGTGTCACCCGTCGGCAGGAGGCGTCGCCCCCCCGCCCCGGGGATCGGGCCGGGCCAGAACGGCGGCGGTCTGACGGGCGCGCCACTCCGAGAGCGCGGTGGCCAGCTGGGGATCCTGGAGGGCCAGGATGGCGGTGGCCAGCAGGGCGGCGTTGACAGCCCCGGGCGGGCCGATCGCCAACGTCCCAACCGGAACGCCCGCGGGCATCTGGACGATGGAGAGCAGGGAGTCGACCCCATTCAGCGCCGCGGAGCGGATCGGCACTCCCAGAACCGGCAGCCGCGACTTCGCCGCCAGCATCCCCGGTAGGTGCGCCGCTCCACCGGCACCGGCGATCAGGACCTGAAGCCCGCGGGGCTCGGCCTCCTGCGCGTAGTGGAACAGCCGGTCGGGGGTGCGATGGGCGGATATCACCTCGACGGCGTGCGGAACCCCGAGCTCAGCCAGGGTCGCCGCAGCGTGCTGAAGAGTCTCCCAGTCGGAGGCCGACCCCATCACGACCCCGACCACCGGTCGCGCCCCGCTCACCAAGCCCCTCCTCCGTGGCGCCGGTTCTCCGACGGCACCATAGCCGATCCCACCACCCGCGCAGGTGGATCCACGGGTGGCGACTGCGCGGTCCCCCGCTCGCCGCCGCGCCGGGAGTGTCCCACCGTGGGAAGCAGACGGCTCGGCGCGGGCGCGTGGAGGCGGCAGCATGTTCCACAGGATCGTGGTCGGGCTCGACGGGTCCGCTCCGTCGAGGCGGGCTCTGGGCCTGGCGCTCCGACTGGCCCGGCACCACCGGGCGGAGGCCCTGGCGGTGCATGTCAGCCGCGATCCGGTGGGCCGGCTGGTCGGCGCCGCCGAGACCGGAGCGATGCTGCTGAGCGGGGCAGCTCCACCGCCTCTGGCACCGGCGCCCACCCGCCACGCGGCCGAGCTGGTCGATGGGGCGGTGGCCGAGCTGCGGGCCGGGGGGGTCCGCGCCGGGGGCAGGATCATCCCCGCCATCGATGGGGTGGGTCGCGCCCTGGTGGTCGCCGCCGAGGACCGGGGCGCGGATCTGATCGTGATCGGCACGCGGGGCAGGTCGCAGCTGGCGGGCCTGGTCCTCGGGAGCACGGCCTACCACGTGGTCCACCTCGCGTCGTGCCCCGTGCTGGTGGTGCCCTGACCGGGCTCGCCGATGCACGCACTGGGCGACACCCCGGCGCGGATCCGGACGCCCGACGACGGGGACCGGGGCAGGTGCCTCCCGCCCGAGGAGGATGGCGAGCCGCATCCCCCGGTGGGGTTCCCGCCCGAGTGCAAGCCGACCAGTCCGGGCGTCGTCGACAACCGATCGGTGCCCGACGGGCACCCCGAGATCTGGTGGGGCTGACCGCTACTGCTGGTAGTGCTCGACGGTGTCGATCGGGCGCGGCCGCGCCCGATCCGGATCCTCGCCGAACTCGCGGCGGGCCCGCCGCTGGCGGAGCAAATCCCAGCACTGGTCGAGGTGCGCCTGCAGGCCCCGCAGGCGTTCGCGCTCGGCATCGGCCAGTCCATGACCACCCTCCGCCCGCCGGTAGAGGGCATCCTCCTCCGCCATGACCGACTCGATCTGGTGGATCACGTCGACATCGCGCATGGCCGCCCTCCCTCGCGAAACCCGGTCGATTCGCTGGTTGCAGCGACAGTGTGCCGCCCCCTGCCGCAATCCTGCAACGACGCTTGCGGCGGGGGCGCCCCGCCCCGATCATCGTGGTGAACCGTCCCGAGCGAGGCCGCCTCCCATCCGATGCCCACCTCCACTCCTCGCCACCGCGTCGCCGTCCCCTTGCTCCTCGCCGCGCTCGGGGGTGTGGGGGTCGTCGCAGTCCACTTCGGCACGGGATCATCCCCGGTGACGCCGACGACGGCGCGCGAGCACGCCCGGGGGGCGCGCCCGCCGGTGGCCGCGCCCACCATCGCGGCGCCGACGGTCGCCGCAGCCGTGACACCCACCGCGACGGCGGCCCCCGCCCCGACCTCGGCAGTGTCCCCGGCGGCCCCGGGGCGGCCGTCCCCGGCTCCCGACGGCAAGGGGGAACCCACCTCCGGACCGCCCGCCCCGATCGGCTACGCGTATCCCGTCGACGCCAGCGGCGACGTGCGGGCCGCCGCCCTCCAGCTGGTGCCGACCCGGGTGGCGGCGAGCGCCGGACCGGTGCAGATCCGGGTGCGGGCGGCCGGGCACAGCTGGGTGCCCGGCCAGGCGATCTTCGTCTTCGTCGGCCAGCGATTCGCGATCCGGATCACGGGTCCGGGCGCGGCCGGTACGCTGACGGTGCCAGCCTCCCTCCTCACCCCGCCCTCGCTGGTGGTCAGCGGGTTCCAGTTCCCCCAGAACTCCCCCGCCGCCCCCGTCGACGGCGCCGCCACCGCCGACCTGGTCGTGACGGGGTGACTACCCGGTTGCGCCCGCTGGCGGCGGTGGTCCTGTCCGTCACCGTTCTCACCGCGCCGGCCGCCGCCGCCGCCAGTCGACCGATGGCGCCCCTCGGCGGCGCGGTCAGGGTGCGCTCGTCCTCGGCGCCGGGGGCTGCGCTGCCACCGGCGCCGGCGCGCCCGCTCTTCGGCCAGCAGTGGAGCCCATGGGGGCGCGAGCCGCTGGGCTCGAGCCGGGTCACCGTCGCCGGGTACGGCTGTGCGCTCACCGCCTCGGCCATGCTCCTGCGCACCTTCGGGGTGAACCTCGATCCGGGCCAGCTCGACCGCTGGCTGGTCGACCACGGCGGCTTCGTCGCGGGCGACCTGCTGGTCTGGGGTGCGGTCGCCCGGGCGGCGGCGGCGGCGGGCGTGTCGGTACGGTACGACGGCTGGCGCCCGTTCGACCGGGCCGCCATCTATGCCTCGCTGGCGCACCAGGACCCCGTGATCGCCCAGGTGCGGCTCGACGGGAACATGCACTTTGTCCTGATCGTCGCCGCCGCGGCTGACGGCACCATGTGGATCAACGACCCGTGGTATGGCGACGTCACCACCCTCCAGGCCCGCTACGGGGAGCCGGCGCGGGCGATCCTGTCGATCCGCCTCTACAGCGGTACCGCGGTCGCACCCCCCACCGTGACCGCGCTCAGACCCGGCGTGGGCGCCGCCATCCGCGCCTCCGCCGGCGGGCTCGGGCCGGGGGGATCGGGCGCGGAGGTGCTGGCGGTGCCGGACACAACCCCCACCACGCTCTGGACCCACGGGACCCCCGCTCAGCTGGAGTCATGGACCACCTCGGCCGTCGACTTCGTCGCCCCCACCCCACTGTCCGCCGGATCGCTGGTGGTTCGAACGCCGACCGGCCAGCCCAACTACTGGTTCCCGTTCACCGTGCCCGGTGAGGCCGCAGTGCAGGTCACGTCGGTCACCCCCGCAGCTGGGGCGGTGCAGGGGGGCACCCGGGTCCTGATCCGGGGCAGCGGCTTCATCGCGCCCATGTCCGTGCGCTTCGGGACCACCCCGGCGCGCGCGGCGGTGGTGCTCAGCCCCACCCTGATCCTGGCGGTCAGCCCGCCCGCCGCTGGTGGTCGTCCCCGCCCGGGCGCGCCGGCGCCACGACCGACCACCGCGCCCAGCGCCCCGGCTGTCCCGAGCCTCAGCCCAACGCCAGCCGGCGCACCCTCGGCATCTCCCCGAGGGACGCCGGTGATCCCGCCCAATCCGTACGCGATCCGACGCCCAGGAGCGGCCCGGAAGACATCCGCCGCCTCGCGGGGCCTGCGGGTGACGCTGACGGTCGCGGACTGGATGGGATCGAGCCCCGGCGGGGCGGCGGCGAGGTTCGCCTACACCCTCGTCCCGGGGGCGCCAGCGAGCCCGACCCCGACTGAGACTGTCGTCCCGAGCCCGACCGTCGCTCCAAGCCCGACGCCCGAGGCCGCCGCCACCCCGTCGGAGTCGCCGAGCCCGACCCCCCAGCCGCCGCCCGCCCCGACCGTCCGCATCCCCCTCGCCGACGCGTTCCATACGGTCGGGCCGACACCCCTGCTGGACACGTCCACCGGTCTCGGGAGCTCCTCTGCCGCGCTGGAGCCGGGCTCGGTCCTGCGCCTCGCGCTCGCCGGAGTCGCTGGGGTCCCTCGCAGCGGTGCCGCCCTGGTCGCCCTGCAGGTGACGGCCACCGCCCCGGGAGCGGCGGGCGCCGTGACGTTCGCGCCCGCGGGCGGCGCGGCGGGCGGCCACACCGCCCTCGCGGTGCCCGCCGGTGAGCCGGCCAGCGGGCTGGTCCTGGTCGCCCCGGGCGGTGGGGGCGCCATCACCGTCACCGATGCCGGGGGCCGGGTGGGCGTGGTCAGCGACGTGGTGGGCTGGTTCGGGCGAGGACCGGCCGGCGCCGGTCGCTACCAACCCCTGCCGCCCACGGTGGTGTGCGACACCGACCCGGGCGCCCCCTCACCGTGCGCAGGGCAGACCCTCGAGGCCGGCAGGATCCTCGCGGTTCCGCTCGACGGTCACGGCGGCGTCCCCCCGACCGGAGCCGCAGCCGTTCTGCTCGATGTCACCGTCTCCGATCCAGCCGCCGGGTCGCTCTCCCTGTACCCGGCCGGCACCTCTCCTTCAGGGGACGCCGACCTCCGCTTCGGCTCCGGGGAGTCGGAGCAGGCTGAGGTGGTGGTGCCCCTGGGGCTGGCCGGGTTCGTGTGCATCACCGACCCGGGCGGGCCCGCCACCGTGCGCGTCGCCGTGGCGGGGTGGTTCGCGGCTGGATAGGGCGGGAGCCGGGGTCGCGACCCCGGCAGCCCTGGCCGAGGGAGCCGCCGCTCGCCCCCGAATCAGCCGGAGTGGGCCCCGGAGGCTCCCACCAGTTGGTCGTAGAGCCCGACCACCTGGATCCCGCGGCCCTGGGGTGGCACCACCAGGGCGACCTCGAAGACCTCGCGCTCGGTGAACCCGGTGTACCGGCCCGGAGCCAGGAACGGGGGCAGGGTGGACCGTCCCGCCGGCTGCACGAAGGTGACTCCCGACCCCGGCGCCGCGCGGACGCGGAAGGCGACATCGAGGGCGGCGCACACCAGCTGGCCTCCGTCCTGGAGCCGGAAGGCCAGCGGCCGGGCGGGGTCGACCGCGATCCGCTCCGTCTCCCGCGCGTGATGCTGCGAGAGGGTGGAGGCATTGGTCGTGCGCAGCCCCAGGGTCAGCTGGGTCGTGAAGCGTCCCGGCAGCAGATCGCCGAGCGGCGCGGCCGCGCGCGACGCCGCCTGCCAGTAGGCGGCGAGGGCGGCCACCGCGGACCGGCTCGGGGTGACCATTCGCGGGGCGACCGGGGGGAGCGTGGCGCCCGGCGGGAGATCGATCTCGTAGTCCGTGCGCCAGTTGCTCCCGTGAGCGTCCTTGCGCAGGACCAAAAGGCCCCGCCCGAAGCTGCTGTGCCCTGGCAGGCTGATCAGCGCCAGAAACTCGGCCGGCGTGGTGGTCTGGTGGGGCACGATGACGGCGATCGACCACACAGGTGGGGTCGCCCCGGGCGCGGCGCTGTGTTTGCCCATGAGGCGCAGCGCCCGGAAGTACTGCCCGTCGATGCGCGCCGTCACCCCCTCCTCGTGGAGGCCCTGGAGCGTCGTGTTCAGCGTGAAGCTGGCCTTGGAATTCGCCTGGTCGTAGGCCTTCACCACCGCGGTCGCCTGCTTGGTGGTGAGGGGAGGGCCCGGCGAGTACGAGCGCACCGCCGGTGCTCCCCCGCACGCGGCTAAGCTGAGCGCGGCCACTCCCCCGGCCGCGACCAGCCCCCTCCGCGCACGCGAGGATGGCGCCGAGAGATGGGAGATGATGGGGCTCCGGGGTACGCGGGGTGGATCGGGCGGTCAGGCGCCAGTGTAGTCGATCGCTCCCGCGGGGCTCGGACCGATCCCCAGCCGATAGTTCGTCACGGCCCGCGGTGTAACCCCGGACGGAATCCGAAGGGGAACGGCTCAGCCCCGATGGTGGAGGACGCCCATGCCCAGTCATGCTCGGACAGCGGATTCCGGAACGGACACCCGGGATCCTGGCGACCGCCGCTGGCGGCTGCGACGCCGGCTCCTCGGCCCCGCTCTGGCGGCGGGGGCGATGGCGGCTCTGCTGGGTGCCGGCTCGGCCCCCGCGGCCGCGGCCCCGGGGGGACCGTCACGGGTGACGGCGGGCCGGGCCGCCAGCCTCGCGCCTTTGGTCGTGGGCACCGCGATGGAGAGCGTGCGCGGTCACCGCGAGCTGGTCCTCACCAACAGCACCGGCCGCACCCTCTACTATTTCACCGCCGACACCGCGACCCACCCCGCCTGCACCGGCAAGTGCGCCAGCTTCTGGCCGCCGGTTCGGAGCGCCGCCACCAGCGTGCGTCACCCCGCCGGGGTGCGCGGCCGCTTCATCTTCCATTCGGGCCCCAACGGACGCCAGCTGGAGTACAACGGCCACCCCCTCTACACCTACTCAGGGGACAAGGGCCCGCATCAGGACCGTGGCGAGGGGCTGCTCGGCAAATGGTTCGTGGCCACCCCGAGCCTGCGGCCGGCGGCGACCAAGCCCAAGCCCGGTGGCGGAATGTACGGCTACTAACCGGAGGCTGACACGTCGGGAGGCGGCCGCGGCTCAGGTCGCGGCCGCCCCTCCATAGGGAGCGGCCCGAGCCACCAACCGCTCGACCGCCTCCCGGAAGGGCCGAGGCGCCTCCGCAAAGGCGAAGTGGCCGGTGTCGGGCAGGATCACCAGATCCGCCTGCGGTGCCGCGGCGGCGATCGCGCGAGCGCACACCGGGCCACAGATGAAATCCAGCTCCCCCGTGATTACCAGGATCGGCGCTCGGAGCTGGTCCAGCCCTGCCCCAAGATCCATGGTCGGCACTTCTTGCGAATTGAAGTGGCGCAGAGCGTCGGCCACCGGCAGCTCGTCGGCGAACGTCTCGATGTAGGCCCGGGCGGCGCCGTCGAAGCGGGCGAAGTACAGCGGCAGCATCCGGCCGATGATCGCGCCCAGATCGGCATCCGTGTGGTGGTCCCCCTGGGCCTCCTCCGCCAGCGCCGCCTTGGCGTCCTCGTACCACGGATCGGCCGCGTGCGCGGCGATCGCGTGAGCCTGGGCCGCAATCGCCTCCTCGTCGAACCGGGCGACGGTCGATGCCAGCACCAGAGCGGCCAGCCGTTCCGGGTGAGCCGCAGCATAGGCCATCGCCACGCACCCGCCATGGGAGTGACCGAGCAGAATCACGCGCTCAAGGCCGAGGTGCCCTCGCAGTGCCTCGACGTCGGCCGCATAATCGAGGACGGCGTAGCCGCTGGGATCCTGAGGCCGGTCCGACCCGCCGGTGCCGCGCGGGTCCAGCAGCACCAGACGGCAGGCCTGTGCCAGTCCGCCGAGGTCGCCGAGGTAGCTGGACGAGAAGCCGGGGCCGCCCGGATGACACACGACGGTCGGGCCTGCGCTTCCCACTTCGCGGTAAACGAGTCGCCGGCCGTCGGCGGTGCGGAGCTCGGGCATCCGGGCCTCCTCCATCCGGGGCGACGCGCGCCCAGCCCCCGCCCCGGCTCACTGGGGCCTGGGGGATGATTTCGCGCAGATTTTACAGCCCGTGCGGCTCGGGCAGCTTGGGCTTGGCGGCCCCGCGCGAGGGCGGCCATGGAGAGGAGGGGGCATCCTCGTCGCTCCGGTCGAGGGCGGCGGCGCGCGCCTCGGTCCCGTCTCCAGCCGACGCCCCCTGGCGGAGCTGCGCCCGGTACTGCCGCCACACGGTCAGCACCCGTTGGCCGGCGGTGACGTTGGTGAGGATGGCAAGGATCCAGAGCACGATCGTGAGCTGGCCGGTGACCAGCCCCACCGCGGTCAGCACCACGCGCTCCGGGCGCGCGAACCAGCCGCTGTCGCAGGTGAACCCGAGCGACTGCGCCCGGGCGCGCACGTATGAGACCAGAAAGGAACCGGCCAGCGCGGCGGCGATCAGGAAGGGCTGCAGTTGGTGATGCTCGCGAACCAGGAACAAGTACAGCAGCCCGAGGTAGGTGGCGCCCTCCCCATAGCGATCCGCGGTGCTGTCGAGGAAGGCCCCGTAACGGTGGACCTTACCGGTGACCCGCGCGACCGCTCCATCCAGCAGGTCGAAGGAGCCCGCGACGAGGAGGACGATCCCGGCGGGGAGCAGGATGTCGAGCGCGATCAGCACGGCGGCGCCGAGGGTGATGCCCAGGCCGACCACGGTGAGCACGTTGGGGCTCACCGCCTGGAGCCGCAGGACGGTCACCGCCCGTCCGACGACGTCCCTAACGAAGCTCTGAAGCCGGCTGCTGAACAACGCTGGTCTCCTCGGGGGGTCGGATGGAGGCACGCGCCTGCTGGTAGACCGCGAGGACCTCATCGGTCACCCGCGCCCAGCTGTAGCGCTGCGCCGTGTCGCGACCGGCAGTCCCCATGCGACGGCGGGTGGGTGGATCGTCGAGCAGCCGACCCAGCGCCGCAGCCAGGCTGGCGGGGTCACGCGGGGGAACCAGGCACCCCTCGACCTCATCGTGAAGGACGTGGCGGAACCCGTCGATGGCGGTGGCGACGATGGCACGGCCACTCGCCATCGCCTCCAGCAGGATCACGCCGAACGACTCCTTGCCGAAGTTGGGAGCGCAGAAGATGTCGCAGCTGGCGAGCAGCGCCATCTTGACGGGTTCGGAGACGTAGCCGGTGAACGTGACGTCAGGGATCCCGTCCTCCTCCACCCACCGTTCGAATCCCAGGCGCAGCGGCCCGTCGCCGACGGCCACCAGCCGGCAGTCAGCCCGCACCTGGCGGAGCAGGCCATACGCTTCCAGCAGGGCGGCCAGCCCCTTGCGCTCTTCCATCCTTCCGACGAAGAGGATGGTCGCCACCTGCGGCAGGGGAGCCAGCGGCGGTGGCAGGACCGCCCGCGCCTCCAGCTCGCTGCGGGGTCGGAAGCAGGCAAGGTCGATCCCGTTGGGCACAAGGTGGTAGTCGCCCGGAAAGTACCGATTCACGAAGGCGCGCGCCGGCTCGGACACGGCGATGCAGGCGTCGAGGCGGCGGAACAGCCGACGGAGGATGGGTCGGCCGTAGTAGTAGCCGAGATTCTGGCGGGCGAAGGCGTGAAACGTCCCGACGTTGACACCATGCCGATTGACTCGCAGAGCCGTCACTGGCAGCGCCGGCATCAGGGGCTCGTGGAAATGCAAGACGTCGAACGCCTCCTCGTCGAGGATCTGCCGGATCCGGCGGACGAGGTGGAAGGAGAGCGAGATCCTCGCGATCGATCCGTTCGCCGGCACCGGGATCGGGCGACCCAACGGCAGCAGTCCCTCGACCGCCTGCTTGGCGTCCCCGGTGGCGGGCGCGAGGATGCGCACCGCGTGGTCGCGGGCCCGGAGCTCGGCAGCAAGGTGCCGGATGTGCTCGCCGACGCCGCCGGGCCGCAGGTAGTCGTAGGGGGAGACCAGACCGATCTTGAGCAGGGTGGTCACAGCGTCTCCCGCCCGGCGGGGGCCGGACCCGGCACGATCGACGCCGCCAGCGTGGGCCGACCGAGGGCGCCCGTAATGCTGGTGTCGGCCGCGCCGGGATCCACCGGCGACCCGAAGATCGGGCTCATCACGTGCCACTGCTCGGGGTGAGCCGCCACCACCGGCTCCAGCAGCTCCAGCAGCTGACGGGTCACCGCACGGATCGTGGCGGGATCGGTCTGGCCGAGCGGGACGGTGACCGGCGGGTAGGCCCGGGCCAGGTAGGTATCGTGAGGCGAGCGGACGATCGTGACCGGTAGGATCACGGCGCCGGTGCGGGCGGCGATCTCCGCCGCGCCGAGCGGGATGGATGCGCGGTGGCCGAAGAACGGCAGCGTCTCGCCGGTGCCGAGCAGGTCACGGTCGATGGCGATGACCACCACGCCCTGCTGCCGCAGCACCCGGTAGACAGCGCGCGCGGAGGCCGCACCCGATCGCTGCGCAGCTGCCAGATCGCCGGCCCGGGCGGCGTCGCAGTCGAGCGGGATCACCCGACAGCCGGCCCGAGTACGGGTCCGCTCCAACCAGTTGAAGCAACGAATTGGTCGGACCCGCTCGGCGAGCAGGGCCAACCCGGGAAAGACGTCGTTGAGTGAGGCGATCACCGATTCCCATGCGCCCAGGTGGAAGCTCACGATGATGACGCCGCGACCAAGCTCGCGTGCCGCGGTGAGGTTCTCGTAGCCTTCGGTGCAGAGCCACTCCCGCCAGACCCGGGTGGGACGGTGCGGCATCTGCAGCACGTCGATCCAAGCCTTGAGGAAGTTGCGCACATTGGCGCGCAGCAGGCGGCGGCGAGCGGCGGAGGTGAGATCGGGTCGGACGACATCGAGATTGGCCTGGAGACCGCGGAAGTGGGCGCGCCAGACCACCGTCAGGACGGCGGCTAACGGCCGCGTGAGACGATACGCGCCGCGCCGGGTGAGGGTGCGGAGACCGAGCTCGGCGCTGCGCAGACCCAGGTAGGGGGCCCACGACTCACGCACCTTCGGCGTCACCGCGCGCCCCCACCGGGCAGCTGTGGACCCGCGGTTCCGACCCGGGTCGACGGCCGCACACCGCAGTCGATCACGCGCGCGACGGCTTGGGCGAGGGGGGCGGTGACGGGGTTGACTCCCCGATTCCGAATCGACGCGCGGCACCGGTCGCGGGGGGCACACCGGCCCAGCCGGTCCGCGGCGGGACGGCCAAGCGCCCGGGCCCCTGCCCTCGCGGCGCCGCCAGCGCGGTGCCCGGATCGACGGCGGCGGAGTCGGAGGGGAGCGGGAGCGCCCGGGGTCCCGCCGTCAGCGGACACCGGAGCTGGGCCGGAGCGTCGACCTGGCCACCGGCGACGTGACCGATGGGGAGTCCGTCACGGTGGATCCGAGACGACCCGAGACGGGCCGGGGCAGGGACGGCACGTCGGAGCGGGAACAAGACCGCCACCACCTTGTCCCGCGCCCGCAACCTCCGAGCGCACGGGCGGGCAGAGGTGCCGGCGCGGCGGCGCGGGCGGCAGGATGGGCGGTACTGGCTGACTTCAGCACGGCGATCACTCGGCCGGAGTTGAGCGACCGGGCAGCCGATCGCCCGCGGACCCCGGACCGCCGGCTCGCCACGCGCGAACCGGCCCGGCGGCCGCGCGCCCTCTGCAACGCTCATCGGCTCCTCACGGTGCTGATCGCCGCCGAACCTTGGCCGGCTCGGGTCCTCAGCCGACCTCCACCCCGGAGGCGTCGGATGCCGCCGGAGTCCCGACGGCGCGCGGCCCCGCCACGGCCCGGGGGGGTGGGGGCGCCTCGCTGATGCACGCCGCCCCCACCTCCCCGGCGATGAACGCCTCGGTGAGCTCGCGGGCCCGGTCGTCGGAGACTTGAACTGGCGGCGACTTCATGAAGTACGCAGAGGGTCCCTCCAACGCTCCCTCCAGGCCACGGTCGAGGGCCAGCTTGCAACATCGCACGGCGTCGATCACGATGCCCGCCGAATTGGGCGAATCGTGGACCTCGAGCTTGAGGTCGACGTTGAGCGGGACGTCGCCGAAGGAGCGTCCCTCCAGCCGGATGTGGGCCCACTTGCGGTCGCGCAGCCAAGGGACGTAATCGGACGGGCCGATGTGGACATCGTCCTTGTCCATCGCGAAGTCAAGCTGGGAGAGGACGGAGTTGGTCTTGCTGATCTTCTTGCTGGTGAGACGCTCGCGCTCCAGCATGTTGAGAAAGTCGGTGTTGCCACCGAAGTTCAACTGATACGTGTGTTCTAGCTTGACTCCACGCTCGCGGAAGAGTCGGGTGAGGACGCGGTGGATGATGGTGGCGCCGACTTGGGATTTGATGTCGTCCCCAATCATGGGAAGGTGTCGCTGGGCGAAGCGGGTGCGCCAGTACTCCTCGCGAGCGAGAAAGACCGGCATGCAGTTGACCAGGGCACAACCGGCCTCCAGCACCTGCTCCGCGTACCACTTGGTCGCCATCTCCGAGCCCACCGGGAGGTAGTTGACCACCACATCGGTGCCGGTGTCGCGGAGGATGGAGACGATGTCAGAGGTCTTGCCCGGCGCCTTCTCGATGACCTCGGAGAGGTACTTGCCGAGGCCGTCGTGGGTCATCCCGCGCTGGACGGGGATCCCGAGCCGCCCCACCTCGGCGAAGACCACGGTGTTGTTCTGGCCGCGGCCGATCGCTTCTCCGAGATCGTACCCCACCTTCTCTTTGTCGATGTCGAAGGCGCAGGCGAACTCGATGTCGGAGATGTGATAGCCGCCCAGGTCGACGTGCATCAGCCCGGGGACGAAGTCATCAGGGGCGGCGTGGCGGTAGTACTCGACTCCCTGGATCAGCGAGGAGGCACAGTTGCCCACCCCCACGATGCCGACGCGGACCTTGGTGCTCATTGCGATACCTCCGACAGCGGGAGCTCGGACCCGCCCAGCGCCCGCGCCGCGCGGCCCGGGACGGCATCGCCGAGGGTTGGTTCCGGCGACCCATGGCCAGCCAGGAGTTCAGTGAACCGGTGCAGGTGGCGGTCGATCGCCTCGCGGTCGAGGCGGCAGAAGACCTCCCGGCCATCCCGGCGGGTAGTGATGACCCGAGCGCGTCGCAGGAAGCGCAGGTGCCAGGACATGCGCGGCTGGCTCACACCCAGCTCGAGAGCCAGATCCGACACCCGCATCTCGGAGGCGCGGGCCAGCCGCTCCACGATCGAGAGGCGAGTGGGGTTCCCCAGTCCCTCGAAGTGGGCGGCCAGGTCCCCAGCCGGGACCGGTGTGAGCGCTCGGGGCAGCACACGACGCCGGGGGCGGGGCGCGATCATCCCGATAGCTCCAGTCAGATAACCGATCGTTTGATAAAGGATCGGTTATGGATGATAGGCTCAGGGGATGCCGGGGTCAAGCCCCATCGACCGAGGGCCGTGGGTCGGTTTCACGAGATGGCTGGGTCGGCCCCGGCGGCCCGGGGTATGCCGGGGCCGTGCCTGACCGCACACGCAAGCGCCCACGCGACCTGAACGCCATCGCCGCCTCCATCGTGATCCAGGCCACTCAGGGGCTGCCGCCGGAGTCAGACTCTGGCACGAACCCCGCCGCCGGCGCGCTCGGCCGGCTGGGGGCCTGAGGGGCGGCTAGGCTCGCGCGGCCAAGCTCAGCCCCGCGGAGCGATCGGAGGCGGCCAAGCCCGCGGCGGCGGCCCCGTTGGGGGTCGCTCGCCTGCGGGGCCGGCTGGAGGGTCAGGGTCCTGATCTCGACTCCGCCGAGGGAGCGCCCGAACGCACGCCACGCCTGAGGAGTCTGGTTCTCAGGTCTCGCCTCGTCATCAGGGGTCGGCCGGAGCGTCACGGGGGACGCGGCGCGCGTGGGGCGGCTCGAGCGTGAGACCGGTGAAGGTCAGAGGTGCCGAGGCCGCTCCGGACCACGGCGGGGTTGGTGACGGGAGGGGCGAGGTCGCGGGTGGAGTGTGCAGGGGCGGGGCCCCTATCAGCCATCCGTCGGGGTCGTCCCCGCGCGGCGCCGCCTGCAGGAGGTGAACGGCGTCGGCGACGAGCCGGGCCCTGTCCCAGAGGCGGTCGAGCCACAAGAGCCAGCGGCGTCCAGAGCGCGCCCGTCGACCCGGGCGGTGGCGCAGGCCCCCCGCCGGCGCGTCAGCTCGGTACGCGCCAGCAGGCCCTCGAGGCGACACGCCTGCGCCCAGGCCAAGACGTCCTGAGCCAGCGGGACGCACAGCAGCCAGACGGCGCGTGCCGCCACACGTCGAGGGGGACCTGGCGGAGCCCCAGGTCCCCCTCGGTGCGGACGCGGTCCCCGTCCCGGGGATGGCCCAGGAGGCGCGCCTCCAAGTGCGCGCGGGCGGGATCACAGCTGTGGGTGCTGGAGGCTTGATGGCGACACTCCTGGGGGTCGAAGCTGGTGACGCACCACGGATTGGACCTGGACGACGTATGCCCGGCCGCACAGCACCGTGGTGACATCAGCCGAGCCTGCGGCAACGCAGGTGGCGTCAGGTCCTGGTGCGGTACTGGAGATGGACGACTCCGCCCACGAAGCGGTCCACGCCCAGCAGCTCGAAGGTGGAGTGGACGTGGTCAGGAAATCCAGGCGTGCCACCCCCGACCGTAACGGGTGTGAGGAACAGGTGCATCTCGTCGATCAACCCCGCCGCCATGGCCTGACTCGCGAGCTCCGGGCCCCCGACAGATATGTCATGTTCTGCGGTGTCCTTCATCCGCCGTACCGCTCCGGGGTCGAATGCTCGCTCGATCTGGGTTCTGGCACTGGACGCCACTGGCAGGGTTCTCGAGTACACGACCTTGGTGGCGGCCCGCCATATCCCGGCGAAGTCCCGGACGTATGGTGGCTGGCCTGCGGCCGTGTCGCATGTCTCCCAGTAGACCATCGTCTCGTACATCCTGCGTCCGTAGAGATAGGTGCCGAAACCCCGCTCGACCTCGTTGATGAACGTGAACACCTCAGGGTCAGGAGCACCCCAGTCGACGGTGCCGTTGTCGTCCGCGGTGTAGCCGTCCAGCGACATGATTGCCGAGTACACCAACTTCGCCATGGCGGTTACCCTAGCAGCACGCTTACCATCCCTTGCCCCCGGGGTCACGGAGCGGTCCCCCCATTGGGCCCCTGCGCGACCCGGGGCGTGGGACCGTTCCGTGACCGGTCTGGGAGGCATCCTGTGCGCCTCAGCGCCGGCGAGATCACGGGTCTGCCTCGACCGGTGCCACCGTCGGATCGAGTGCGGCTCTGCGGGCGGTCATCCGGAGCCACAACCGCCTCACCGCCCCCACGTTCACCGTGTTCGAGTGTCGCCCCGGGCGGCCGGGCTGGTGGGACTCGCGGTGGCCCTCATGGCGGTGAGGGCGTTCCCGCTCCCTCCAGTCATCGCAGGGATCACTGCCGACTGCCTCGCTGTCTCCCATGCGACGCTGGCGGACGGGAGGTCGGCAGTCACCGTCGGGGCTGGCGCGTCGCGTTCCGTCCTGTCGTCCCCGCCGAGGTTCTCCGCCGGTTTCCACACACCCAGCAGGCTGCCCGGGCTCGGGCGGCGGTCACTCTGCTCCCGCTGATAGTGGTCGTCGGGCTCCCGGTGGACCGTCCCCGACCAGGCTGGGCTGTGTCCGACAAGACTTCCCATCCAGCCCCGACATCCCAGCGTGACCCGACCCAGAGCCGGCGTCAACGCCCGTCGTGGTCAGGGGGACCCACGGGCTGGCCCAGCCCCCCGGGTGCTACGCTGACCTCTCCTCAGGTCGGTAGGAGGTGCCGCGCGCGATGCCGACCGGACCCGACGCCGACCCGCTCGCAGCCGAGCGAGAGCGGGCCCAGCACGTGGTGGTGCGAGTGTTCGTGATCGCCGCGCTGATCGCCGGGGTCGCCACCACCCTCGGGGTCGGGCTCACGCTTCACCAGGACGGCGTCGCCATCCCTCGCCTCGTCGCCCTGACAGCGGGGTGGATGCTCCTCGAGGGCACCGTGGGCGGGGTGGGCACCTTGGTGCTCCGGCGCAGCCTTCGGCGCTGGCTGGCGCATCCGTAGGCGGAGGGGAGGGGTGCGTCACCGGGTGCGGTCCGGGTCGCGGTTCGAGGCGACGATCGGGTTCAGCCGGGCGGTCCGCGTGGGCGACAGGGTGCTGGTCTCGGGGACCGCCCCAGTCTTCCCCGACGGCAGCTGCCCGGATGACGCCGCCCTCCAAGCGCGCCGCTGCCTCGCCATCATCGCAACCGCCCTCGGCGAGGCGGGGGCAACCCTGGCCGATGTCGTGCGCACCCGCATGTACCTCACCGACCCCGCCGATGCGGACGCGGTCGGGAGGGTTCACGGCGAGGTCTTCGGCCGCACCCGCCCCGCCTCCACGATGGTGGTGATCGGGAGGCTGCTCGAGCCCCGCTGGCGGGTCGAGATTGAGGCCGAGGCGGTGGTGGACGCACCGACCGACCACTCCCCTGCCTGACTGCGAACGCTCAGACGGCCTCGCCCACCTCGAGGACCAGCTTGCCGGTCACCTCTCCCGCCTCCAGCCGGCGGAAGGCAGCGGCCGCCTCTGACAGCGGCCCGACGGTGTCCACCAGCGGCGTGAGGCTGGTCGCCTCCACCACCGCCAGCAGGGACGCGAACTCCGCCCGGGTGCCCATCGTCGATCCCCGGATGCTCAGCTGGCGCCAGAACACCCGAGCGAGGTCGGCCGGGGGGTTGGGACCCGTGGTCGCTCCCGCGACCACGACGGTGCCCCCCGGGCGCAGCGCACGCAGGCTGGTCGCCCAGGTCGCCTCGCCCACCGTCTCGATCACGAGGTCCACGCCGCGGCCGCCGGTGAGGCCGACGATCTCGGCCGCCGCACCGCGGCCAGGTTCCACCGCATGGTGCGCCCCCCGAGCCAGCGCCTGATCACGGCGATCACGACTCCGGCTCACCACAATCACGCGCAGGCCTGACGCGAGGGCGAGCGCCTCCGCGGCGGTGGCCACCCCTCCGCCAGCGCCCTGGATGAGTACGCAGTCACCAGGACGGGCGGCGGCGCGCGTGAACAGCATCCGGAACGCAGTGAGGAAGGTCGTTGGCAGGCAGGCGGCGTGACAAAGGTCCAGGTGACGAGGAATCGGAAAGCAGTTGACGGCGGGCACGACGCAGTACTCGGCCAGAGTGCCCTCGTAGGGACCGTCGCTGAGCATGGCGAACTGGGGACAGAGCGTCTCGTCGGGTCCGAGACAGGCTTCGCAGCGTCCACACGAAATGACGCTGTGGCAGACCACCGGGGTGCCGCAGGCCAGGGTCTCGGGTGTGCCCGGACCGTAGGCATCGAGGATCCCGGCGGCGTCGCAGCCGAGGGTGCGGGGATAGGCGATCGTGGCCCCCACCACCCCGCGGAGCGTCCACAGATCGTGGTGATTGAGGCTGGCCGCTCGCACCCGCACGCGCACCCACCCGGAGGGTGGCTCCGGCTTGTCCCGCTCGCCCACGGCGAGATTGGCGAGAGGGTCGTCGCCCCCTCCAGCCGTGGCATAGACCGAGAGCATCGCCTCTCCTCCTCGATTCGGCCACTCCGGACCGCCCGCGCCCGGGCTGCTGGAGTGTACCGGGCGCTGCCGGAGGAGGCCGTGCAGGCGTAACGTCGGAGTGAATGCAGGGTGGAATGCCCGGGGACCGTGGGAGTGCGAGCGGCCCGGTGCCGGCCGTGGGCGGAACGAGGCCGGGGGCGGATGGCGATCCGGTCGGGGTGGAGGATGCCCCCGAGCGCCGGCGGATCCTGACCGCCGCCTACTCCTCGGAAGCGGCGGCGATCTACCACTACGTCGTGAGAAGGGTGGGCAGCCCGGCCGATGCCGAGGACTGCACCGCGGAGACTTTCCTGCGCGCGCTGCGCGGGCACCAGGCGCTGGACCCCGCTCGGGTCCGCGGGTTGCTCTTCACGATCGCGCGCGCCGTCGTGGCCGAGCACTGGGCTCGTCTGTACAGCGAGGCCCCGAGCCCGGTAGAGGGTCTGGACGCCGGGATTCGCGACCCGACTGCGCCGGCCGGACCGGACGCCGGCGAGCGTCGCGTGGAGCTCGCCGAGCAGGCACTGGACCGTCGGGTGGCCGCCCTGCTCAGCGCCCTCCCCGACAACTACCGTCGGGTCCTGGAGCTGCGCTTCCTAGAGGGATGCAGCGTCCGCGAGACCGCCCTGCGGATGGAGGTGCGCCCGGGGAACGTCCGAGTGCTCCAGTTGCGCGCTCTCCGTCGCGCCGCCGGCCTCGGGAGCCTGCTGCCGTGACGGCTCCGGACCCTGACCGCGATCTCGGCACCGCCGCAGAGCGGCTGGCGCGGGGGCGTGCGGCCCACCCCGCGCGGCCCGGCGCCGCTGGCGACCCCCAGGCTCACCTGCTCGCCGCCGCGCTCGCCGGCCGCCGCGCCGCGTCCGACGGCGTCCCGCCCCGGCTTCGACAGCGCCTCGACCGTCTCATCGCCGGCGAGCTGGACGCGAGGCTGGGGGTCGCCCCCGTCGCACGGATCCCGGCCGGCGGCCTGACCCGGCGCCAGTGGCTCACCGGGGCGGGGGCGGCTGTGGCTGCCGGGGTCGCGGGCGCGGCGGTCGGCGATCTGCTCCCCCGTCGGCCTGCCCCGGCCGAGCAGGCGAGCGAGCTCGTTCCCTCCGCGGGAGTGTGGCGCGCGATCGCACCGGCCGCGGCAGTCCGGCCGGAGCGCCCGCTTCCCTTTGTGGCGGGGGCGGTGACGGGGGTGCTGGTGCGCGACGGGCAGGGTCGGGTCCGAGCTCTCTCGGCAATCTGCACCCACCTCGGCTGCCGGGTGGCGTGGGCCGCCGCGAGTCAGGCCTTCGTGTGCCCGTGCCACGGCGCACGGTTCAGCGCGTCGGGCCGATTCGCCGGTGCGCCATGGGGGGCAGGATACTTGGGCGGGCTTCCCCCTCTGCCCCGGCTGCGCATCCGGATCACGGGGGACCGCATCGTCGAAGTGCTGACCGCCGTCTGAGCCGCTGTCGCACCGGGGACGCCCCCACAGGGCCGGGAGCAGCCTATGCTGGGGCGGCAATGGGACGCCGCGTCGAATTCGGAGCAGCCCTGGTGTCTCCACCGCGCCGCCATGCGGACATGCCGTCCGTCAGCCCGATCATCATCGACTCCCTACGCCGACGGGTCGACCGGGTCGCCCGGCTCATGACGATCGGGATGGGCCGGGCGATCCCTCTCGGCGACACGGTGCCCGACGGCGGCGGCTCGGCGTTTGGCAGCGAGGTGCTGGCCGCCTGTCGCGACGGTCTGCGGACTCTGCTCGCGCTGTGGGCGGAGGAGCGCTCGCCATCGGCAACCGAGCTCCGCCAACTCGCCCGCATGGGCGGGCGACTGGCGACCACGGGGATGCCGCTCGATGCCATCCTGCGCGCATACCGGGTGGCCGCGGTGGTCATCTGGCAGCACGTGGTGGAGACCGTGCGCGTCCACCCCGAGGTAGCCCCCCAGTCGGTCCTGACCGCGGTTGGCCCCCTCTTCGACTACCTGGACGCGATCAGCGTCGCCGTCAGCACCAGCTACCTGGAGACCCGCGAGCGGATCCGGCGCGAGCAGGACCGCCATCACGACCGGGTGTTCGCGGCGATTCTTGCCGGCGGCAGTGGCCCCGAGCTGATGGCGCAGGCGCTCGCCGCCGGGATCGCGCTCGACTTCCCGTACCGGGTTCTGGCGATCGAGGCCGGCGACACCGATGTCGAGGCCACCATTGCCACGGCGTGGCGGACCCAGCGCGTGCACCTCGTCCGGGAGCAGGGAGCGGTGGTCGCTCTCGTCCCCGCCGCCACCAAGCCGGAGACCCTGATTCGCCTCCTGGGGTCGTCGGGGCCGGAGCTGTCGGCGCGCCCCGGGGCCGCCTCCTGGCGGGTGGCGATCGGGGGAGTGGCGGCCAGCCTCGACGCAGTTGCCCCGGCCGCCGGCGCGGCCAGGGACGCCCTCACCGTGGGCGGCATCCTGCGGCCGGGGGAGCGCGTGCATCGGGCGGCCGAGCTCCATCTCTACCGCGTGTGGCTGCGCGACCTTCCGGGGCTGCAGGAGTTCGTCGACGCCACGGTGGGCCCGCTCCTGGAGCGGCAGCGCACCCGCCGGCTGCCGCTGCGGGAGACGCTCGCAGCGCTCCTCGCGCACGAGGGGCCGAGCGCAGCGGCCCGCTCCCTCGGGATCCATCGCCACACGCTCCTCTACCGGATGGAGCGAATCCAGGCCCTCGTCGGCACCTGGGACGAGCCGGACCAGCATCTGCGGCTCACCCTGGGACTGCAGGGCGCGACCCTGTTGGAGGCGCTCGCCAAGCCGGACGGCGGGGCGCCCATCGCCTCCAGCCCGCAGGCAGTCGGGGCGCTCCGGACCTCGGTCCGACACGACGGGCGATCATGAGCCGGCTCGCGCCCGGCGCCCGGGGGCGGGGCGCTCTCGCCCGGTGGGCCCTCGGCGGCCTCGCGGTCGCCGGCACAGCTGACGTCGCCCAGTTCCTCCTGACCAACCTCGGGATGGGTGGAGGCACGCCCGGCCGGGCGGCGGGGTCGGTCCTCGGCGTCGCCGTCTGGGCTGGGCTCCTGGGGTGCGCGGTCAGTTCCTTGCGCGGGGGGGAGTCGACCGCTCTGCGGCGGACCACAGTTGGATTGGCCGCCCTTGCCGCGGTCGGCGGGGTGGGCCTGGCGGCGGTTCACGCTAGCGCCCACGTCGGGGGCCTGCGGCCGGGCGTGACCGGCGCCCTCGGCGTCGGTGCGCTGGCCCTCTCGCTCGCCGCCGGGCACCGGTAGGCCGGACCCAGCGCGCGGGGCCGACCGCGCTCGCCCCGCGTGCTGGGGCTGACCTGATCCCTGCGAGGCGACCTCCGGACTGAGCTCGCCCGCTCCGTCGGAGATCAGGTCCGAGATCGCGATCCTTCCGATCCCGGTCGGCCCCGGATTGGCCACCAAGGGACGCCGGTTCGCCCCGCAGTGGCCCGATCCGCCGGGGGGGTCGATGGGGCTGGAATGGCCTCCCGTCGGATTCCGCCGGGGCCGCCCCAAAACCCCACTCGCTCAGCATTGCGCACTTTGCTGCCGGGGGACTGCCCACCCTCGGGCTTGAACTCCGGCTGAGGTCTGGACAGGAAGGCCCGCAGGTGGCGTGAGCCGGATTCGACCAAGCTGACGATGGGAACGTCGCGCAGCCCCAAGGCGCACTCGGGGTGTCTCAGCGGGGGAAGGTGCAACCCCTCGGGGAGCGCTGGGGGACGAGGCGACCACCCGGGCACGGCGAGTGGTGACGTGCCCCACGGCCTGGGCCGTCCGGCCGCTGAGATCCGGCGGCGT
>DATKRN010000015.1:0-44876 GCA_035532155.1 Verrucomicrobiia bacterium
TCCATTTCAGGACCGGACCACCTACGGCGCTTTGTGCTCTCGAAGCTTCACCAGCTGCAGAAGTCACCCGTCCTGCTGCGCGGTCTCTTCCACACCCCCGATCTCGCCTACATCACCTGCGTCAAGTAAGCCTTACTAACGCACCTATTAGTATGTGCAATATCGTGGGAGGGCACGGGATGTCAGCGGCGAGGACGGACGATCCGGTGGTGTCGAATCGGCTCCTCATGGCCCTGCCGGCGGCGGAACGCAGCCGCCTGCTGGAGCGGCTCTCCTTGAACTTCCTGCGGGTCAAGGAGGTGCTGTTCGATCCGGGTCAGGAGGTGGATGCCGTCTGGTTTCCGCTGGACGGCGTCGTCTCGCTGGTCACGCCCCTTGAGGACGGCCAGATCGTCGAGGTGGCGACCGTCGGCAACGAGGGGGTGGTCGGGGTGCCCCTGACGCCCGGCGGGAGCCTGGCGGTCCGGGCGATCTCCCAGGTGGCCGGGCGCAGCCTCTCGCTTCCGACCGGAATGTTCTTGCAGGAGCTGACCGCCAGCCGCGCCTTTGCCGACGTGGTCCAGAGCTACGTTCAGGCGCTGTTCGGACAGATCGCGCAGGCGGCCGCCTGCAACCGCCTGCACTCGAACGAGGAGCGCCTCAGTCGCTGGCTGCTCATGAGCCACGACCGGGTCGGGATCGACTCCTTCCTGATCACCCAGGAGTTCCTCGCGCAGATGCTGGGATCGCGCCGCGCGACCGTGACACTGTCGGCGGGCGTGCTCCAGCGTGCCGGGCTGATCCGCTACCAGCGCGGCCATGTCGAGATCCTGGACCGGCGGGGGCTCGAGGAGGCGTCCTGCGAGTGCTATCAGGTCATCCGCGCCGAGCTGGACCGGGTCGCGCCGGCGCTGACCCATCGCGGTCTGGCGGGGTCCGCCGCCATGACCGTCCGCTAGCCGGCGCCGGCCTGGCCGGCGGGCCGATGCTGGTCGTCAGACCGGCCCGCGGTCGCCGCCGCCTCCTCGTGCGGCGGCGACCGAGCGCCGGCTGAGCGATCCCGCGCTCATGGCGGTCACCGCCGGATCCCGCGCTCCCGGCTCCCCGCGAGCGCCGCCATCGGGAGATGCCGACGCGCTGGACACCCCCGGGAGGTCTGTGCCAGGCTGGGGTCGGTTCAGGAGGCTGACGCCGTTGCCGCAGACCGGCACCCCCCACGTGATCGACCTCGAGCAGGTGCGCGAGCACGCCTCGCGCGTGCTCGCCGAGGTGGAGCGCGCCGTCGTCGGCAAGCGCGAGGTGCTGGAGCTGGTCCTGATCGGGATCCTGGCGGACGGACATGTGCTGTTGGAGGACTTCCCCGGCCTGGCCAAGACGCTGCTGGCGCGATCCTTCGCCCAGGCGATGTCGCTCCGGTTTGCCCGGATCCAGTTCACCCCCGACCTGATGCCGTCCGACATCACCGGGTCCTCCATCTTCAATCAGCGCACCGGCGACTTCGAGACCCGCCCGGGTCCGATCTTCGCCAACCTGGTGCTGGGAGACGAGATCAATCGCTCGCCCCCCAAGACCCAGGCCGCTCTGCTGGAGGCGATGCAGGAGCGCCAGGTCACCATCGAGGGCACGACCGCGTTGCTCCCCACCCCGTTCCTGGTCCTGGCCACCCAGAACCCGATCGAGTACGAGGGGACCTACCCGCTGCCCGAGGCGCAGCTCGACCGGTTCCTGCTGCGCACCGGGGTCGGCTACCCGGATCGCGCGGACGAGGCGCGCATGCTCCAGGACCGTCAGGCGCGGCGCCGCGACCAGGTCGAGCTCGCACCCGTGCTCGACGGACCCAGCCTGCTGGCCTGCCAGGCCGCGGTCGAGCGCGTGACGGTGACGGACGAGGTGGTGGAGTACGTGGTCGACCTGGTCCGCGCGACCCGGCAGAGCGCTCGCGTCCAGGTGGGCGCCAGCCCGCGGGGCAGCCTCGCCCTGCTCAAGCTGGCGCGGGCCCGCGCGGCCCTGCGGGGCCGAGACTTCGTCGTTCCGGACGATGTTCAGGCGCTGGCGGCCCCCGCGCTCGCCCACCGACTCACCCTGCGGCCCGAGCTCTGGGTGCAGCGAATCCGGGCCGAGGACGTGATCCAAGAGTGCCTCACCCAGGTGCCGGTTCCCCCCACCCTGCCCAGCGAGATGACGATGGCGGCGCCGTCCGCGCTCCCCCGGGCGGACCCGCTGACCGCGGGGGCGTGACCCGCCGGGAGCCAACCTGCGCGGGCGCCGCTGGTGGGGTCAGCCCGGGGGTTCGCGGCTCGCCTCGCGCATCGCCGACGCCAGCTTGCGGTCGCCGGGGGTCCCACTCGCGAGATCGCGGCAGACCCCGTCGATATCGGCCTGCGAGCGATTCTGGCTGAGCTTCCACTTGGCGTGGAGCCGGGTGATCGGGACCTCGATCCCCACGATCGCGCGGAGCATGTGGGCGACGAACGCCGCGGGAGCGTCCTCCACCGCCCAGGGGGTCGGGCGCGACGCCTCGTGGCGCTGGGTGAGGCGGCGCACCAGCGCCTCCACCCACGGGAGGTCGTTATGCACCACCAGGGGTCCATAGGCGTGGATCGTGCAGTAGTTCCAGGTGGGCACGACTTTGCCGTGCTCCGCCTTGGACGGGTACATGGACGGGGACACGTACGCGTCCGCCGAGCGGAAGATCACCAGCGCCTCCCGCGCCGCGTCGAACTCGCGCCATTGGGGATTGGCGCGGGCCAGATGCCCCACCAGGGCGCCGTGTTCTCCTCCTGCCTCGAACAGGAGCGGCAGCGGGGTGGCGTCGAGGCCACCGGGTCCAACCGTCACCAGATCGCCGATCCGCGCCGCGGCGATCGCCCCAGCGATCACCTCGGGGCGCGTCTCGACGAAGGCGGGCGGCCCGTACACGATCCCCGCAGTATGGCTCACCCGATTTGCCGGCGCCGTGGCGCGGAGGAGGGGGGTGATGGGACCGGTCGCGTCCCGGTTCCCAGCCAGTCCGGGCCGCCATCGGGGTCCGGGTCGACCGTGCCCGGCGACGTGCGACGATCAGCGCTCCGGACCGGCGCCGGGCCGCTGGCCCGGTCCGACGCCCGATATCGATCCGCCCGCCCGGGGGCTGGGCGACCCCGATCGGGGCGCGAGTTGTCAGCATGGGGTCTCGAGCCGGCTCGTGTCTGACCCCGACGGGGCGGCTGTCCCGGATCTCGCCCGCGGCCGAGGTCATCCCGGTGGCGGGCGCCCACGCGCCCCGGTGGGGCGCTGCCGCGGACGGCTCAGACCGGGACGGTGGTGGACCCTGTCAGGCAGCTTGACAGGGTCGGCAGCGACGGCTATAAACGGGGCGCGGGAGTGGCGGGGAGAGGTGGGATGGGTGGACTGATGGTGGTCGACCGGCAGGTGCCGGTCGCACGCTGTGTGGCAGAACAGATCCTGCAGGGAATCCGCCACGGCCGATACCCCGTCGGTCAGCTGCTGCCGAGTGAGCAGGAGATCGCGGCTCTCTGCGGGGTCAGCCGGCCCTCCGTGCGGGAGGCGCTGAGCGCGCTCCAGTTCGCGGGGTACGTCGAGTCACGCAAGGGGACCAGATCCCTGGTGATCGAGCGTGAGCTCGACGGTCCCCCCGACGCGGAGGTGATCCCCGCCGCCGGCGGCGGCGGTCTGGTGGATCAGCTGGAAGCGCGCCTCGTCCTCGAGCCGGAGGTGCTGGCCCTGGCGGCCTGTGATCCGGACCTCGCCTGCCTCGACGGCGCCGCCGCCCTGGTCGGGGGGATGGGGGTGGCGGTTGCCGAGCCCGCGCTCGCGGTCGGCACCGACCTCAGGGTCCACATTGCCATCCTGTCCACCTGCCGCAACCGCGCTCTCCGGGAGCAGGCGATCGGGCTTTTGCGGGTGGCGCTGGACCCCCACTGGCAGGTGGCGCGCGAACGAGCGTGGTCGGGGGTGGATCTGCCACGCCGGTGGACCGACCACCACCGCCGGATCGTGGACGCGGTGATCGCGGGAGACCCTGGGGCCGCCGCCGCGGTCGGGCGGGATCATCTCCTCTCGGTCGTGCGCAATCTGCGCGACCACGGTGGTCTGCCGGCATCGGAGCGGCGGGCGCTCACCGCGCTGATGGCGCGAGCCCAGCGGCGGATCGGCGCCCCGTCCTTCCCATCCGCCGACCGGCGCCGTCTTTCGAGGCGGCCGGCGCCGCGGCGGAGCCCGCCATGAGCGCTCGCTTCAGCTATCTACAGGACCTGCGCTGTCCGCGCTGCAGCGCCACGCTGCCCGCGGACCGTCCCCAGAACCGCTGTGGCTGCGGTTCGCCCCTGGAAGCGACCTACGACCTCGACCGGCTGGGACGCGAGCTGTCACCGGCTGACCTGGACCAGCGACCCTTCGAGCTCTGGCGCTACCACGAGCTCCTCCCCGTGCAGCGCCGCGAAGCCGAGGTTCGCCTGGGGGAGCCGGTCACGCCGCTCATGCCGGTGGCGAGGCTGGGGGCTGAGATCGGGCTGCCACGGCTGCTCGTGAAGGATGAGGGCGTCCTGCCCACCGGCACCTTCAAGGCGCGGGGCGCCGCGGTGGGGGTGAGTCGTGCCCGCGAGCTGGGGATCACCCATCTGGCGATGCCCACCAACGGCAATGCCGGGGCGGCCTGGGCCGCGTACGCCGCCAAGGCCGAGCTGGGCTGCCTGATCGTGATGCCCCGGGACGCGCCCACCATCACCCGCGCGGAGTGCGCGGCCGCGGGAGCCGAGCTCTACCTCGTCGACGGGCTGATCACCGATGCCGGCGCCATCATCGGTCGCGCGGTCGAGGCGGGGGGGGTCTTCGATGTCTCCACCTTGAAGGAGCCGTACCGGCTCGAGGGGAAGAAGACGCTGGGGCTCGAGATCCTCGAGCAGATGGGGTGGCGCGCGCCCGACGTCATCCTGTACCCCACCGGCGGGGGGGTCGGCCTGCTGGGGATCTGGAAGGCCGTGCGGGAACTGCGGGAGCTGGGGTGGCTGGCGGGCCCCGCTCCGCGGCTGGTCGCGGTCCAGGCGACCGGCTGCGCCCCGATCGTGCGCGCGTGGACGGCGGGGGCGCGGACCGCCGAGGGCTGGCCTGACGCCCAGACCCTGGCCTTCGGGATCAACGTCCCCCGGCCGCTGGGGGACGAGATGATGCTGCAGGCGCTTCGAGCCAGCGAGGGCTGCGCGATCGCCGTCGACGACGACGCAATCCTGCGCCACCAGCGGCTGATGGCACAGCTGGAGGGACGCTTCATTTGCCCGGAGGGCGCCGCCACGGTGGCGGCCGCGCGCGCGCTGCGCGCCTCCGGCTGGCTGACGCCGGATCAGACCGTGCTCCTCATCAACACCGGTACTGGCCTCAAGTACCCCGATACCGTCACCGTCTCGCCCCGATTGCTCCAGCCGGGGGCGGAGATACCCGGCCGGGGGAAGCGGGCGTGAGCCCGGCCGGGACCGACCCACGCCCAGTGGGAACGTGCCGGTGGCCACCGCGACACGATCCGACATTCGCCCAACCTCGGTCAGTGGAGGGAGATCGCCGATGACCAGTCGAGATCGTCGTCGCGGGAGCCTGCGCGGTCTCCTCCCGGTGCTCCTGGCTGCGGCGCTGGTGGCCGCGACGCTCGCGGTCGGCACCGGCACCGCCGCGGCTCAGACCGGAGCGACCGTGAAGTTCGCACTGCCCCCGGCGACCACCCCCAACTACATCTTCCCGATGATGCCGGGTGCGGACTCGAGCAACGCCAACTCCTTCAATCTGCAGCAGCTGCTGTTCCGGCCGCTCTACTGGTTCGGGCTCGGCAACCGGCCGGTGGTCAACTACACGCTCAGCCTGGCGTACCCGCCGGTCTACTCCGATGGAGGCCGGACGGTGACCATCAACCTCAAGCCCTACCGCTGGTCGGACGGGTACGCTGTCACCAGTCGCGACGTGGGCTTCTGGATGAACCTGCTGATCGCCAACAAGCAGCAGTGGTTCGCCTATGTTCCGGGGGCATTCCCCGACAACGTCGCCCGGATCACCTATCCCAGCCCGACTCGGGTGGTGATGACCTTCAATCGGGTGTACAACCCCCAGTGGCTGCTCTACAACGAGCTCAGCCAGATCTCGCCCCTGCCGCAACAGGCCTGGGACCGGGAGCGGGTCGGCGGCCCGGTCGGCAATTACGACCAGACCCCCAGCGGCGCGGCCGCGGTTTACCGATTCCTCAACGCGCAGTCGACCACTCTTGCCACCTACGACACCAACCCCCTCTGGAAGGTGGTGGACGGTCCCTGGCGACTGGTCCCCGGCAGCGGCTTCGATCCCACCACCGGCTACACCGTGTTCGAGCCCAATCCCGCCTACTCGGGACCGTACAAGGCCCGTATCAGCCGCTTCGTGGAGGTGCCCTTCACCTCGGACACGGCCGAGTTCGACGCCCTCCGGGCGGGAGAGATCCAATATGGCTACCTCCCCCCCCAGGACCTGTCTCAGCGCGGCTACCTGAACGGGCGTGGCTATCGCCTCAGCCCCTGGTACTTCTGGGGATTCGACTTCATCCGCATCAACTTCCCCAGCCGCACCGCGCCATTCCTGCGCCAGCTCTACTTCCGCCAGGCGATGCAACACCTCATCGATCAGCCCGCCTACATCACGCACATCCTCAAGGGGTATGCCTACCCGACCTACGGGCCCGTCCCGACGCAGCCGCCCAACCCGTTTGCCAGCGCCTTCGAGAAGGCCAACCCGTATCCGTTCAACGTGGCAACCGCACGCAGCCTGCTGGTGAGCCATGGGTGGAGCGTCAAGCCCTCCGGCACCAGCTACTGCGCACGCCCTGGCAGCGGACCCGCCGACTGCGGCGCGGGCATCCGTCGGGGTCTGCCCCTCAACCTGGTGATCCAGTACGCCACCGGAACGGTGACGGCAGACCAGCAGATGCAGACTCTGGAGTCCGACTTCTCGCGGGTCGGGATCCACGTCCGGCTGCGGCCGGTCCCCTTCAATGAGAGCGTGGCGATCGCGCCCTGCAATTCCCGCACCGGCAGCAACTGCCAGTGGAACCTCGATTGGGACGGGGGCGGATGGTCCTACTCCCCCGACTTCTACCCGACAGGTGGTGAGATCTTCGAGACCGGCGCGGGAGCCAACAAGGGTGGTTACAACAACGCTGTCAACAACGCCAACATTGTCGCCACCCACGACAGCCGCAGTTCCCAGGCGCTCTTCACGTACCAGAACTACCTGGCCCGGCAGCTACCGGCACTCTGGCTTCCAACCGCCGCAGTCCAGCTCTCGGAGATCAGCTCCACCCTACTGGGTGCGCTTCCCCAGGACCCGAACCTCAACATCACCCCGGAGACGTGGTCCCTGCGCGCCTGACCCTGTCCCGACCGCGGGTCAGCTAGACCTGCTCCGCGGTCGGGAACCCTGACACCGACTCAGGCACAGCGGCTCGGGACTCCGGCCTGCGGGGCCGCGGGCGTTCCCATCTTCGGAGGTGGCCCGGCCGGCGCGCGCGGAGCTGTCGGGGGGCTTGAGTCCGACGGCATGCCCGGACCAGATCCGACTCGCCGACGTCATCGCCGGGCACAGGGCAACCTCATACCGATCCCAGCCCGGGCCCCCGGGGCCCGGGCCCGATCCGCATCGCGCGCCGTGAGCCTCACACGGGATCGGAGAGCGCTGCCGTTGCCCTCCCTGCTCGGGGAGCCATTCCCGCCCGGCCGCCCAGACCGGCACCGCTGTCAGATCTACCCGCTCCGGCGCCGGTCGGATCCTCGACCTGGACCCTAACCTCGCCCTCCCGAGTGTCGCCACCGAGCTCGCGATCCGGACAGCTGTGGGTGGCCACGTGACAGTAGGCGGTGGTGGCGACGTGAGGGTCGGCGTCTGAGCTGGCAGCGAACGATCCCCTCGTAGCGGACGTGCCTGGCTGAGCGCACGGTCGGGCGCGCCATCCGCGCCATCCGGCTCAGGCGGACGGCGCTCACCGTCTGGGGCTCCGGCGGGAGCGCTGGATGGTCCGCGACGGCGCCCCAGGACGGTGGCGAGCCTGGCGGTCGCGTCGGCTCGGCTCCTGGCCCCACCTCGTGGCCGCGTCGGCCGGCGTCCGCGGGCGTGCGGCAGGTGCCAGCGTCGTCGATCCGCTCCTGCTGACAAACCCCCTGTCGCCCGCCGGCACATGTGAATGCGCTGTGCCGATCAGCACGGCCTTTGAACGTGAGCCCTGGTGCCCGCACCAGGGCTCGAACCTGGAACCTTGGGATTAAGAGTCCCCTGCTCTACCAGTTGAGCTATGCGGGCCCGCTCGCCCCGGTGCCCCGAGGACCTCCGGCATTCTACCGGCTGGCCACGACCGAGCAGGGTGCCGCCGATCGTGGTCGCGCCGCGTCACCTGTTCGAGGCGGCCTCAAACGGCGGTAGCGCGGTCAGGGGGGGGGGTGACCCGGGGGGCGTCGGCGGGCGGCGGAGGTGCGGGCCGCCTCCCACCGGATGGCGATCCGCCCGGCGCACCACCCAGGGCGAGAGGGCCGGCTCTGGTCGGGCGCGGCCGGCGGGTCGCCCGGGAGGGGGTCGCGATCCGCATAGGCGCGCCCGGGTGCTGGACGCCGACCTCCGAGCCGTCCCACCACTTCTGCCCCGATCCGGCTCGAATGGTGGTGGGTCGCCGGCGGGAGTCGTCCCGGCGGGGGTCCCGAGCGGAACCCGGGGAGCCGCCTCGCGTCCCGCTCAGGCGCCGGCCGGAAGCAGGAGGCTGAGCCGGAAGGTGGTCCAACCTCCCTGGCGGCTCTGAACTGTGAGGGTTCCTCCGTGGGCCCGGGCGATCCGCTGGGCCAGGGCCAGTCCCAGACCACTGCCGGAGATCTGGGCGGCGGCGGGCAGGCGCACGAACGGCTCGAAGATCCGTCGCTGGTCGGCGGGCGCGATCCCGGGGCCGCAGTCGGACACCTCCAGATTGAGCAGGCTGCCGGCCCGCCGCACGGCCAGCGTCACCGGACCCGGCGCGGGAGCGTACTTCAGGGCGTTGTCGACCAGGTTGCCCAGGGCGCGAATGACCAGCGGCGGATCGAGGTCCACCGGGGGCAGTCCGGCGGTGCCGGGATGAATGGCCAGCTCCAGAGCGACCCCGCGAGCCTCGGCCAGGGCCTGATACGTGTCGGACACGGAACCCACCAGGGCGACGATGTCGACTGGCTCGCGTCTCACGGTCATCCGCCGAGGGTCGTCAAGGTGGAGCACGTCGGTCACGTCCCGGACGATGGCGGCGATCTGGCGGACCGATCCGGCGGCGCGGTCGACCGCTGCGCTGGCCCCGGGTTGGTCGGGTACCGGGTACTGGGTCAGCATCTCGATCGCCTGCTGGGCGTGGAAGAGAGGACCCTTGAGTTCATGGGACAAGGTGGTGATGAGCTCGCGTGCGGCCCGGGTCGCCCCCTGCGGCTCTGTGTCGCGGAGCACGAGCGCGCATGCCCGAACCGGGCTGCCGAGTCCCATCGCACGTGCCCACGGGGTCCAGCGCGCGGCGGTCGATGGGGCAGGCGGGCCGCTGGGGCGCTCCTCCTCGACCGGAGCCACGGCGCTGGTCGTGAGCTCCACCGGCGCGGCGGGCCCATCCACACCGCCGAGCCCGGCGCGGGCCAGCCGCACCAGCGCGGGGATGCTGAGGCGGCCTTCGTCATCGCAGAGGGCGGACAGCGGGATCCGCGCGGTGAGCGCGGGATTCCCGCCGAGGATCCGCAGGCCGCGGTCCACCATCAGGATCCCGTCGTCCCACTGGCTGAACAGGCTTGCCGCCAGCGCCGCCAGCTCCCCAGCCGCTGCCCGTCGCGCCGGGGCCGGCGAGCGCAGGCGGGATCCCCTGGACACGGAGTCGGTGGGGCCGCTGATCACCGCAGCACCTCGAACTTGTACCCGATCCCCCGCACCGTATGGATGAACCGGGGGGATCCGCCGCGGTCCCCGAGCAGCCGTCGCAGCTCCGCGACGGCGTTGTCGACAGCCCGGTTGTACACGTCCGAGTCGACCCCCCACACCTGGTAGACGATCTGCTCCTTGCGCACCACCAGACCGGGCTGGCTGGCGAGGAGATGGAGCAGCAGGAAGAGCCGACGCGGCAGCGCCACCGGCAGGCCGTCCACGCAGCAGGTCCAGGTACCCGAGTCGATCGTGAGGCCAGCGTGCTCGAAGCGGGTGGGTGAGCCGCGGCGGCGGAGCAGGAGCCGTCGCACCGCCGCCCGGAGCACGCCGGGATCCTCCGACTTGTCAACGTAAACGTCGACTCCGGCGTCGTACCCGGCCATCCGATCGATGGCCTCGCCGCGGGCGCTCAGCATCACCACCGGAACCCCGTCGCGCGCCTGGCGCAGCCGCCGCACCAGCTCCAGCCCACTCAGGGTTGGCATCGCCCAGTCCACCACCAGGCAGTCGGGCCGGCAGGTGGCGATCGTCTCCAGCGCCTGGTTCGCGCTCCCGGCGCCCTGGACGGCATAGCCCTCGGGGCGGAGCAGCTCGGCCACGGTCTCGGCGACGCGCGGGTCGTCGTCGACCACCAGCACAAGCGGCACGGAGATCCGGTTCACGTGGCCCATCCCTGCCATCGACAGCGGCGACCAGGGTACCCCGGCGCGCCCGCCGACACAAACCGTGCAGTCCGCCAACGACATCCGAGGGGGCCGCCGGCCCAAGCCGGGAGCCGATCCGACCCGGTCGGGGACGGCTGGCGAGGGACCGGTCCAAGACTCGGCCCCAGGGAAGAACGGCCGCGGGGTCGCGGTCGGCGGGGCCGGCACAGGGAGGATCGGTCGTGATTTTCGCCGAGCGAGTCGAGCGTCTTCGAGCCAGGGATCCCGAGTCGATCGCCTGGATGTTCGCCACCTTCCGGGCCGATGTGGCCCGGTGCTTCGGGCAGCGGCCACCAGAGGACCAGGCCGACCTGGTCCAGGATGTCTTCGCCACCGCGATCGTGCGCCTACCCAGCTTCGCCGGAGATCAGGAGATCGTGCTGCGAGCCTGGCTGCGCCGAATCGCCTTCCACCGCTGGCATCACCGCTGGGCGGCGGACTGCGTTCGTGCCCGTCACGCCGGCCCTGGGTTGGAGGCGCTGCTGGCGCTGCACCCCAATCACCCCGCGCTGGTGGCGGGGACGGCGCCGCCCGATGTGCTCGTCGTCGAGCGCCGCCTGGTGGCCACGCTGCTGGAGCGGCTCACCCCGCGCCAGGCGCAGGTGGTCCGGGCCCACCTGCTGGAGGGCTGCACCACTGCCGAGATCGCCCGCCGCTCGGGGATGACGAGTGAGGGAGTCCGCGGTCTCTACAAGCGCGGCCTTGCCCGGCTGCGCCGAGATGACACCGCCCGCCAGCTCCTGGACGCGGCGTGACCCTGGCGTCGACCGCGAGGCCCGGCCAGGGGGAAGATTACCGGGAGGTAACCTCGCAATCCTGCCGCCTCTCCCTCGCTCGCCGCGAGCCGGGCGGTGGCCGGCCCCGGAACTCGGGGGGCGCGGTGGGCGGCGGGGCTGGCTGGGCGGCGGCTGGGGAGAATCCGCTCCGGGCGCCGGCGTCGCTCCGTCACGATCCGGGTTCGGTGCCCTGGCGCCGACCGACGCCGGCGGGAACAATGGCGCGCGCAGGACGGGACCGGGGTCGGGACGGGAGCCGACATCGCGGCCCGCGGGAGGAGGAGCCTCGCTCGACGGGGCGCGCTGGGCAAGTGAACTGGGTGGGACGTTCCGCGCCGGCCAGGGGACAAGTGCGCCCGCCGGGCCGACGATGAGGTGGTGGACCGCGCTCGCGGCCGGTGGGGCCACGTTCGCGGCTGCGCTGGCGGGATTCCTCTACCTGGGCGCCGGCGCTCAGGCCGGCTTCGTCCGGGTCCTGGTGGCGGCCCGAGCTCTCCCGGCGGGAACCGTGCTCACCGCCACGACCCAGGACCTCAGCCCTCAGGGGGAGCTGGTCCGAGTCGGCACCGCCGTCACCGCTGCTGACCTGATCCCCCAGCGCGACTACGCCGCCGTGGCGGGCACCAGCTTGCTGGTCGGGCTGCAGCGGGGCCAGCTGCTGCTCTGGCACGATCTCACCCCGGCACACGCCGCGGTGGCCCGGGTGCTTTCGCTGCGACTTGCCGACCTCCCGGCGGGCGTCGAGTCCGGCACCCGAGTCGACCTCTTCGCGGTATCGGGGACACAGACGGGCCTGGTCGTCCCCGGGGCCAACCTCTGCTCCACCCCCGCCGTGGCCGGCTGCGTCGTGCCGCTGGCGGCCAGCGTCCTCGTCACCGGGGTCGACCCTGCCGCCCAGACCATTGAGATCACGGTCCCGCCCGCCCTGGTGAGCCCGTGGCTCTTCATGGATGCCACCCAGCTGCTCTGGGCGGTCCCCGCCGGGACCAGGATCTGCCTTGGGGCGGAGAGGCCGATGTCGGTGGCGAGGACCGCTCTCGCCGTGATCCGGCGCGGCCTTCCGGCCCTGACCGAGGCGGGATGTCCGGGGCGGTCGGGCACGGCGGGGCGCCCGATCGCGCGGGGTCGGGCCGCGCACCCGTCGCCGACGTGAGCCGCCGGTGGCGCCGGATCCTGCCAGGATCCCGCCGGCGCGGGTGGGGGAGTGACGATGGCGAGCTCGTCGGGCCGGCCACCCCGGGCGCGACAGTGCTGGGCGTGACCGGGCCGCCAGGCGCTCCCGGGCGCACCTTCATCGCCCTCAACCTGGCGGCCGTTCTGTCAGGGCGCGGCGCCACCGTGCTGGTCGACGCCGATCCGGTGCTGGGGACCGTGGGCATCCAGCTCGACCTGGACCCCGAGCGCTCCTTGTGGTTCCTCGCCCACGAGGCCCTGCTGCAGCCCCTCGACTCCGGGCTGCTCGAGCGCCACCTGCAACGGCGGGGAGCGCTCGACATCCTCAGCGGCCTGGACGACGCCGGGGAGCCGGGAGCCTGCACGCCGGAGCTGGTGGCGGCGGTGATCGCGAGCCTGCGGACCAGCCACCAGTGGGTGATCGTCGACATCGGCGCCCTGCTCAGCCCGTTCACCAGCGCGGTGGCCCGGTGCTGCGACGGCCTGCTCTGGACGGTGGTGGCCAACCGGGTCGGCTCGGTCGCGTTCGACCGCACCGTCCGGGGCCGTGCCGCCGCCGCGGTGGCGGCGGGGCCGTGGGAGGGGATCGTCTGCAATCGGTACGACCGGACGACGCTCGCGCATGCCGTCGCCGACCTCGAGGCCAGCTACAGCCTGCCCGTGCTGGGGCGCATCCCGACTGAGACGTCGGCCCTCCGCGGCGCCGCCGCAGTCCATCGTCCGGGGATATCCCCGGGCCGAATGCGCCGCGCCTTCATCGCGCTGGCCGACCGGATCGGTCCCAGGGTCGTCAGCCCCGACGCCTGGTCGGACGTGGCGTGGGAGGGGGCTGTGACCCCGCCCCCGTCGGGAGTGGCGGCGCCGTGGTCGTGATCGACGCGCCCTCGAAGCGGGAGGATGCCGGCGCGCTCACGACCAGCGCGCCAGGCGATCCCTCCGCTCCCGCGGATCAGGTGGAGACGCTCGTGCTCGCCGCGGTCCAGTCCGCGATCACCGAGGTGTTGGGACGCCGCGCCGGCACCCGCTTGGTGGCCGACGACCGCAGCTGGATCCGGGACGCGGTCGATGAGCAGCTGCGGGGGTACCATGCGCGGGCGCCGCTGGAGGGACTGCCGGTGCTGTCGCGGGCGGAGTATCGCCGCCTCGGCGCGCGCATCTTCGCGCGCGTGACCCCGCTCGGGCCGCTGGGCGAGCTGCTCGCCGACCCGGCGGTGGAGGAGATTCTCGTCAACGGCCCGAAGGAGGTCCTGGTCGTCCGCGACGGTCGCCAGCAGCCCGCCGGGATCGAGTTCGACGACGAGGACCAGCTCGTCGATCTGGTTCAGCAGCACCTCGACCGCGGCTCGGCCCACTTCGACCGGGCCAGCCCGATGGTGACGGCGACGCTGGAGGACGGGTCCCGTCTCAATGCCGTGCTCCCCCCGGTGGCGACGCCACTGGCGATCACGATCCGCAAGCACCACCTGGCTCGCTTCACCAGTCTCGACGATCTGGTGGATGCGGGGGCGATGCCCTGGGAGCTGATGCTGCTGCTGCGTGCGTCAATCCAGGGGCGTCTCAACATCGTCATCTCAGGCGGGACGGGAAGCGGGAAGACCACCCTGCTGCGGGTGCTGATCGGAGAGATCCCGGCCGGCGAGCGGGTCATCACGATTGAGGACCAGCGCGAGCTGCACGTGCGCACGCGCAGCGGCGGGCGGCCCAACTGCATTTCCCTGGAGGCGCGGGAGGCGAACATCGAAGGACAGGGAGCGATCACCATCCAGCAGCTGGTCCGCAACGCCCTGCGGCAGCGGCCGGACCGGATCTTCGTCGGGGAGTCACGCGGACCCGAGGCCTTGGACGTGATCGACGCGATGGGCACAGGGCACGACGGCAGCGGCACCACGCTGCATGCCAACAGCGTCCGGGATACCCTCCACCGGCTCAACACGTTGATCCGCCGGCATCCGGCACAGGCGCGCGCGGACCCGATCGCGATCGCCCACGAGGTGGCCGCCAAGGTCGACCTGGTGATCCACCTGCTGCGCACTCGTGACGCCACCGGACGGGACCGCCGGGTCGTCGATCAGGTGGCGGTGATCACCGGCAGCGTGGAGGCGGGGTGGCCGGTCCACGAGGAGCTCTGTCGCTACGACCCGGGCAGCGGTCGCTGGCACTGGACCCGGCTTCGGTTCGATGATCTCCCCACCAAGGTGGTCGACAAGATGCGGGCGGGCGGGGTCGACCTCGACCGGCTCGCCCGCCAGCTGGCGGGCGCGGTCCCAGCTGACTGACGACAGGGCCTCACGATGATCGGCGCCTTCGCTGCTGCCACCCTGCTGGGGCTGGTGGTCGCCGCCCTGCTGGCTCGACGATCGCGGCGTGTCGATCCGGGTACGGCACACGGCCCCGCCTGGTGGCCCGCGGCTGTCGCCCGCCGTCGCCTCGTGGTGCTGGCGGTCGCCGCGGGCGCGGCGCTGGTGCTGGTGGGGCTCAGTCTCCCGCTGGTGGGAGGGGCGGCGTTGGCCGCGGTCGGAACGCTGGCCTGGCTCGTGAGCGCGCGTCGGCGGGGGCGTGCGCGCCGCGCGCGCCGGCTCGCGCTGGTGGAGGCGATCGAGCTCCTGGTCCAGCTGCTGCCGACCGGACAGGGGCTGCGCCAGAGCCTCGAGGTGCTCTCGCAGCGGGGCCCCGCTCGGCTGCGACCGGAGGTGAGCCGACTCATCGAGCGCGGGCGCCGAGCACCCTTCGAGACAGCGGTGCGCGAGCTGGAGGCGCGCCTGGACGATCCCCTCGCCAGCCTCCTCGCGGTTGCGCTCATCGTCGGAAACCGGTCCGGCGGTCAGTTGGTGCCGCTCTTCTCGGAGCTGGGACGCTCGGCGCGCGCGGTCGAGCTGGTGCGGGGCCAGGTGGACGCGGAGCAGGCCCAGGGTCGATACGGCGCCGCCGTCATCTGCTGCATGCCGGTGGCGGTGGTGGCCGTGCTGCGGCTTGTCAACCCCGCCTACCTCGCCCCCTACACCACCGCTCAGGGTCAGGCGGTGCTGGCCGGGATCGCCGCCCTGATGGTGATCGGATACGGGTGGATGCGCCGGATCCTGCGGCTGCCCGAACCCGACCGCTTGCCGCTGCGCACCGGTCCCCTCGCGGCCGCGGCGATGGTTCCCGACCGGCGGCCGGCCCGGCGCGGGGCCGGTCACTGGGTCCCGAGGGCTGTCCGCCGATCCGGGTGGGCGGCCATCGGGGGAGCCGGGACTCGGAGCGCGTCCCGCGCTTCGGTCTCCAGCGGCTCTCCCGCCCCCGCCGCGTCGGGGGGGCGGCCGGTGCCGCTTGCGGCGAAGCTGCGGCGCTCGTCAGCACCGCTGCCGCCGCCCCCGCCGCCGCCGGTGCGGGAGTCGGAGGCATGACCGTCACCCCCGCCCCGTCGGGGCTCGGGCTGGCGCTGGTGGCCGCCCTGACGCTGGCGACGATCGCGGCCGCGGTGGCGGGTTGCCTGCCCCGTCGACCCACCCTGGCGGCCTGGGTGGCGCGCCGGCGCCGCCCGGGGTCCGGCGACGCGGGACACCGTCAGCCCGCCGCGGCTCGGTCGGATCGGGCAGGGATCCGCGCCCGGGCGCGATCGGTCACGGCACGGTGGAGTGTCGGGGCGAGGCTGGCCCAGCTCCTGCGGCGGGCCGGTCTCAGCCTCAGCCCCGCGGCTGCGATCGGGGTCACCCTGCTCGCCACCTTTGCCACCGCAGGAGCTCTGGTCGGGGCCGGCGTGACCGGGTGGGTCGTGGTCCCGGCCCCGCTCAGCGCCCTGGCGGTGGCCGCGGTCCCGGTCGCGGCCGCTGCCGACATCGGCCGCCGCGGTCGTCGGCGCCGCTCCACCCTGCTCGGTCAGCTCCCGATCCTCGCCGACCTCATGGTGCTGGAGCAGACCGGCGGCGGCGTGGGGTTCCGGCGCGCTCTCGAGGAGGTCGTCACGCAGGTGGGCGGACTTGCCAGCGACTGCCTTCAGGCCTGCCTCAGCCAGAGCGCCCTCGCGGGCGGTCCCCACCTCGACGACCGCATCGACGCGCTCGCCCAGGAGTTCGAGTTGCCGGCTCTGGCCTCGCTGGCCACGGTGGCGCGGCTGCAGCGGACCGAGGGCGCCGCGGTGGGGCCGGTCCTGCGCCAACTGGCCAGCACCCTGCGCGACCAGCAGCGCGACGCTCTGCTGGCAGCCGGCAAGCGCCAGGTGATTCAGATGCTGCTGCCCACCGGCCTCTGCATCCTCCTCCCGTTCATCGTGCTCGTCCTCTATCCCGCGCTGGCCCGGCTCGCCGGTGCGCTCACATGAGGCGCCGGCCGCGCCGCGGGGGCTCGGGCCAGACGATGGTCGAGTTCGCGCTCGCGACCGCCGGTCTGGTGCTCTTGGTGATGGGCCTGCTCGAGGTGGCGCTCCTCGGCCTCGCCGACGAGGGCGCCCAGGCGGATGTGCTGGAGGCGGCGCGGGTCGCCTCCGCGTCGGTCGCGGCCGGGAACCCGGTGGGGACCCTGGAGGCGGGCCAATCCGCCCTGCTCCAGCTTCTGCCCACGGCCGTCTTCGGGACCCGGGTCATCATCGGCTGCGGCGGATGCGGGCTGCCCGGGTCCTGTGTGCGCTACCGGGACGGGGTGCCCATCGCCTTCAGCGCGCGCCCCTGTGAGCCGGGACCGCTCCCCGGAGGCGCGGCGGCCGGCTGGGGACCGGCGCCTGCGGAGCTGGACGGCCCCCAGAACCCCCGCTGCGTCAGCGGCGCATGTTTTGGGGTGGGCGCCGGCATGCGGGGCTGCCGGCTGCCCCCGGCGGCCGGGGTCGTCCACGTCTGCCTCACCTATGCGGACTGGCCCGCCACCGCTGTCGACGTGTGGGTGCGCGGAGCCCTTTTGCCGCTGCTGCCGATGCCCGGTCTCGGGACCGCCTCCCCCTTCCTGGTCGACGCGCACCTGCGGCTTCAGGTGGAGCAGTTGACGGCATGAGCCGCGATCCCGTCGCGCCCCCGCTGTCCCCCGGTGCCGGGCAGGCGTTCGTCGAGCTGGCCCTGGTCACCCCGCTGATCCTGCTGCTGGTGCTCGGGGTGGTGACGCTGGTCCAGCTGGCGCGGATCGGCGGCGCCCTCGACGCGGCGGCGCAGGCCGCCGCCCTAGTCGCCGCGCGCGCGCCCGACGCGGTGGCGGCGTGCGGCGACGGCCATGCCCAGCTGGCCCAGGTGGTGGCGGCGAGCCCTCCCCTCGCGGGAGTCTGGTTTCGCGACGGATTGGCCGGCCGGTGCGTGGGAGCGCAGCCGGCCGCCTCCAGGCTGGCACTCAGCCGGTCCGGGGGTGCCGAGGCGATCTGGTTCGGCACCGGACCCCAGCGCGCCTTCTGCCGCATCGGCGGGGGCGCCCCCGGGCTGGCCAACCCCGGCGACGTGCTGGTGGTGGTCGCCCTGCGCCCCCGGCTCGCGTGGCTGCCCGACGGGGGCGCCTGGCTGCCGCTGCGACTATCGGCGCGGGCGCTGGTCAAGGTGGATGCCTTTCGCAGTCGCGATGTCGCGGTCTCCACCGAGGGCGATAGGTGCTGACGGGTTCGGACGCCCGCCTTCGGGGTCAGGTGCTGCCGGCCTTCGCCATCCTGCTCGGGCTGGTGCTTCTCCCAATCGCCGGCCTCGCCGTCGACGGGGGAACGGTGCTGGAGGCCCACGCCGACCTCCTGGGGGTCGCCGAGGCGGCGGCTCAGGGGGGTGCCGACGCCCTCGATGTCCGCCGGCTGGAGGCGACCGGAATCTTTCAGCTGTGCACCGTGCCCGACGACCCGACCGGCTGTGGCAACGGGATCGGATCGGCCGACCTCGTGCTCGGGCGGATCATCGCGGCGGCCGATCTGGGCGGGTGCCGCCCCCTGCCGGGGGCCCCGCCCGGAGACGTCTGGGAGACCGGGCCGCCTCCCGCTCCCGCCGGGATGGTCGGCAGCGGCTGTGCCTACGCTTTCCTCGCCGGGTGCGCCAGCGGGCTGGGCTCACAGGCCCGTTCCACCTACGCGCCCGCCGCCCCGGCCGAGGTTCGCGTCTACCTCTGGCGCGCCGTTGCCCTCCACCTCCTGGCGCTGCTCGGGTTCCGGTCGGTGGAGGTCACGGCCACCGGGGTGGCCCTGCTCGCTCACGGATTCGGGAGTGCCACGCCGTCCCGCCCGGCCCCGGCGGGGACGTGCTCATGATCCCGCCGGGTAGCGCGGGCGGTGAGTCGGTGCGGCGAGCCAGGGTCCGGCAGCGGCCGCCCGCGCCCGCTCACGACCCGGCCCAGCAGCTGCCGCCGACCCACCCCGCCGGACCCGGTCCCGCTCCCGGCGACCGCCCCCCGGTTCCCTGTCATCCCCTGGTGGCGGCGGCCGGTCCGCGCCGGGCCGTCCCCGGCACGCCGGGGAGCACCGCCGCCGCGCTGGTCGGGGCAGTGCGGGTGCTGCTCGCGACCAGTCCCCGCGCATCCCTGCGGCGCGCGGCCCAGGGCCTGCTCCGGCGGCCACCCGCTGTCCCCGTGCTCGGCCCCGCCCGCGGCGGACGTGGCGCCGGTCCCCGCCTGCTCGCGGAGCAGGGCCGGCCGCTGATCATCGCGGTCGGGAGCGGCCGTGGCGGCAGCGGTCGCTCGACGGTGGCGCACAGCCTCGCCGCCACGCTCGCCCACCGCCCTGGCGCCGGACCGGTGCTCCTGATCGACCAGGACTACGAGGCTCCCGATCAGGACCTCCGGCTGCGCGGGGACGGCCACCCCACCCTGGCCGACCTCCTCGAGGCGCTTCCCGTGCTGGCCGCGGGCGATGGCGACCTCGGCCAGTACCTGGCGCGCGACCCGGTGGCGGGGATGCACGTGCTGCTTGCGCCCGCCGCGTCGGAGTACCGCGACGCGGTCGGTCCGGAGCACCTCGACTACGTCCTGACCTACCTCCTCGCGCCCGCGTTCACTGCCATCGTCGTCGACCTCGACCGCGGGAGCTCCAGCGGGCTGGCGACCGGAGCCAGCTTCTGGCTCCCGCGCGCCGACGTCGTCCTGGTGCCGTTCGCCGGCGACCCCGCGGGGATGCGCGGCGCGCGCCGCTTCCAGCAGGCCTGCCTCCGCTGGGGCGTGCCCCCGGCCGCCGTCTGGCCGATCCTCAACGGCGACCGGCCCGGCCTGCAGCGGAGCCTGGGGCTCGAGGCGCAGCTGGCGACCGCGGCGCGCGCCCGCCTGCCCTGGGCTCCGGACCCGGCGCTGCGAGCGCTGACCGAACGCCGGCCCCTGAGCCTCGCCGACCGCGGTATGCAGGTCGCCTACACCGGCCTCGCCGCCGCCCTCCAGGACTGGGCAGCGCGGCGCCGGGCCGAGACGGAGTGACGCTCGTGGCGGAACCCCGCCGCCGCTCGCTGCCCGACCTCGGCGAGGCCGACCGCTGCCTGCGGGATCTGGTCGACGGGCTCGAGCGCGCCTGCGCGGCCGGGGACCGCACCCAGGTGCGCGCGCTCACGAAAGGGCCCGCCCGTCAGCGGCTGCTGTCCGTGCTCGCCGGCCTCGACGCGGCCGGCGCCCACTGGGAGCCGGCTCGGGCCGAGCTCCGCTGGCGGCCGGGACGGCCCCCGGCCGGAGCGCGCGCCGAGCCCACCGAAGGTCCTTCCGCCTGGGTTCGACTGCGGCTTGGGGACCGATCGCGCGAACGCCGCGGTCGGCGTCGCACCCAGGCGCCGGGAGCGACTGTCGAGCTCGCCGTGCTGGTGGAGACCGGCACCCACCCCTGGCGACTGGTCCAAGCGGAGCTGATACCGGACGCCTGAGAGCCGGGCGCCCGAGTCATCTCCCCCCGCCGGCACCGCTGCGGGCCCACCCGGCGCTCCCGACCCTGGCGTGCCTCAGCGCAGGCCCCGCACCGCCGGCCGGGTGGCGGCCAGGAGCACGACCGCCCCGACCACGACGGCCCCGGCTGCGATGGCGTCAAAGAGCGGCACCACCCGGCTCAGCACCGCATACAGCAGGGTGCCCAGGGGTGCCAGCCCCCACACCAGCCCGTAGCAGGCGAGCACACGGCCCCGCAGTCGGCTGGGTGTCTGGCTCTGGAGGGTGCTGAGGCTGGCGGTGTTGATCGCCACGAAGCCGAGGCTGACCCCCATCAGCGCCGGGAAGGCGACTGCCACCGTGGTCGCCCGCGTCACCGCGAACAGGGCGAGGGCATAGACCGGGGCGGCCCCCAGCAGGAGCCGCCCGCGGGGGAGCCGACGGCTGAGGGCAGTGATGGCGAGCCCGCCCACCAGCGCGCCGATCCCTCCCATGGTGTACAGCAGACCGAGCAGCTGGCCGCCGCCGTGGAGCTGATCGCGGGCGAGCACCGGCAGGTACGGCATGTAGCCGACGCCGAGGATCGCGAGCACCCCCATCGCGACCAGGATCCAGCGCGTGCGGGCGTCGCTCGCCGCCCAGCGCAGCCCCTCGGCGAGATCCTGCCGCGCGGTTCCCCGCACCTCCGGCCGGCCGGTGGCGACGACCCCTCGCAGTCCCAGGGCGAGCACCAGCAGGAAGGGAAGCACGAGCACCCCCATCGCGCCGAAGCAGGCGGCCGGCCCCACGAATCCGATCAGCAGCCCGGCCAGGCTGGGGCCGATGATCCGGGTCGCGCTGGAGGCGGTCGAGGTGAGGGCGGCCGTGCCGAGCAGCTGCGCCTCGGAGACGAGGTCGGCCACCAGCGCCTGGCGGCTGGGGGTGTCGAAGGCATCGGCGCTGCCGAAGGCGATCGCCGCCACCACCAGGGCCGGCAGGCCGGCATGGCTAAAGAGGACCGCCGCGGTCAGCGCGAAGGCGGTGGCGGACATGGTGGCGGTGGTGACCATGAGCACCCGACGTCGCGAGACCCGGTCGGCGACCACCCCCGCGGGGAGCCCGAGCACCAGCGCCGGGAGCCCGTCGGCGGCGCCCACCAGGCCCACCGCCGGCACCGAGTGGGTGAGGGAGAAGGTGAGGTAGCCGAGTGCGACCAGCTGCATCCACTTGCCGAGGAGCAGGGGCCACAGGCCCAACCAGAAGCGGCGGAACAGCGGCACCCGCAACGGGGCGGGGACGGTCCGGGCCCAGCCTCGGCGACGCGAGTCCGGCTCGGTCCGACGATCCCCCACCCGCGCCGCCCCCGCAGGGGCTCCCGGCAGGAGCGTGGCCCCCTCCCGGTGTCGCGCCCCGACCGTCGAGCCGTCAGGCTCGGGGCGGTCGGCTGGGGTCGATGCGGGGCGGCTGGCGATCGAGGTCCTCCTGGCCGTGGACCGGTGTCGGGGGCCCACCTCAATCGGCCATCCTCGGCGATCAGGGCTCGCCCGCGCGCCCGAGCGCCCGCCTCCGATCTGCTGCCGTACCCGCTGGGACCGGGGGGGTGGCCGGGCCTGGGGAACGGTGGTCGGCCGCGACCGGCTCACGATCCGGGGCTCGATCCACAGCCCGCAGGACGTCGAGGTGAGCGTGGGCGGGCCCACACGATCGTGGTCGGCCACCGAGCCCACGAGGTCCGCGGCACTCCCCTCGAGCCCAACCACCTCTCCCCCGGCTACCTCAGCCAGCTGGGGGGAGTCGGCCGTCGCCTGCCCGGGTGCCGGGATCAGGCGGGCGCCGGGCGCGGTGCGGTTCCAGGGGGGCCACTGCCGGGCCGCCGGGTCGGGGGTACCCGCGACGGCGACGGCACCCGGCCCTCCCCCGGGCTGGTGCCGAGCGCCCAGATCGGCGGCGTCGCCCGCGGCGACAGGGCTCCGCTCCCGTTCTCCAGCCGCGTGTCCGGCACCGCCGTCCCCGGCCCCAGCAGCGATGGCACCCGCTCCACCGTCACCCAGGTCGGCGGGGATCCCGCGATCGCCCCGCCGGCGGTGTCACATGCAGCAGGAGTCCCGGGTCCCGCAGCGGGGGCAGCGATAGTGGGCATGCTCGGGGAGCATCTCCACCTCGCAGCGAGGGCACCGGGTCGCCAGCCAGGTTGAGGACCCGGCCCCGGTCTCCCCCGTCGGCGGCTGGGCGCGCACCGGGGGGGCGGTGGGGGGAGGCGGCTCCATCCCGCCACCCTACCGTCCGGAGGGTCGGCCCCGCACCGGGCCGGGGTCGCCCGCGGCCAGCTCCACCCCGTCGGCCCTCCCCGGGGCCGCCGGCTCCAGCACCAGGGTGAAGCGCACCGCCACCCGGCGCAGCCCCACCAGCACGGGTAGTCCGAACGCGGCCACCATCGCCAGGTTCCCTAAGGCCCGCAGGCTGTCATAGACGAGTGAGGTCGCCAGGTAGTAGCGGACGAAGTGAGCGGCGGCGACCGCCGGTGCCAGACCCGGGCTCCAGCCCAGCTGCGGCGAGGCACGAAAGAACGTCCAGTTCCACACGTCCATGCAGATCCCGAAGCCGATCCCGCAGGCGGCCCCGACCACACCCAGGGCGGCGAGGTCCCAGCGGCCGGGGGCCCGGCGGCGGCGCACCAGTCCCGCCAGCCCGGCGGCCACCCCCACCCAGCCGGCTGCCAGCATCTGATACGGCAACCAGGGGCCGACCCCGCCGGTGACCACGGCCGACACCAGCAGCGAGCCCGCCCCGCACGAGAACCCGAAGCTGGGCCCGAGAACGTACCCGCCGCAGAGGATCCCGAAGAAGGTGGGGCTGAAGCCGCCGATGCCGGTGACCAGGGCGGCCCGCATCCCCGCGTCGACGGCGCTCAAGGCCACCAGCAAGCTGAGCTGGCGGCTGTCCATCCGGCGCTGGCCGGCCTCGACCAGCAGGAGCACGAGGGTCGCCCCGGCCACCACCGCCAGCGCCGGCGTGGCCGGGGGCAGGCCGAGTCCGGTGAACGGCCAGAGGAACAGGCCCAGCCCGAGCAAGGAGATCGCCACCAGGATCACGCCCGCCCGCCCGCCCGGGAGGGGGAGGCCTCCACCCGGCCGCTCGCGACGACCAGCAGGCGGTCGCACAGCTCGGACGCGAGCTCGGAGTCGCAGGTGGTGAGCACCACCGCCGCGCCCGCCGCCGCCAGGCGGTCGAGCACGCGGCCCAGGGCCGCGCGGGCCGGGGCGTCCATTCCCCGGGTCGGCTCATCGAGGAGCACCAGCTGAGGCTCGGCCGCGAGCACCGCGGCGAGCGCCGCCCGCTGGCGCTCGCCGACGCTGCAGTCGCGGGGATCGCGATCGCCGATCTCGGACAGACCGAGCTCGGCGAGCAGCGGCTCCACCGGGGCGGGGCGCCTCAGCCAGTGCTGGGTCTGACGCAGCTCGGCCCGGATGCTGGGGAGGTGGAGCAGGCTGGCGGGATCCTGGGGCAGGTACGCGGTGCGGGCGGCCCGCCTCGCCACCGTGCCGGCGAGCGGCGGCAGGAACCCGGCCAGGGTCCGCAGGAAGGTGGTCTTGCCGCTGCCATTGGGGCCGGTGATCCCGACCACCTCGCCACCCTGCCCGGCCAACCGGTCGGCCGCGACCACCGGCGCGCCGTGGCCGGCAACCAGGCCGGCGACCGACCACAGCGGCTCGCCATCGGGCAGCCGGGGGATCCGGCGAGCGGGCGCGCTGAATCCGTCCCCGGGGGATCCCCCGCTGTCGGGGGCGCCGGGGACCAGGCGGCCCCGCGCCAGCTGCAGGGTCGCCGCACCCACCAGCCCGAGCCGCGCGGGCCGGTGCTCGGCGACGATCACGGTGGTGCCCTGCCCGGCGCACCGCCGGAGCAGCGCGGCCAGGGCCCGCGCGCCATCCGGGTCCAGCTGGGAGCAGGGCTCATCGAGCACGACGGCGCGCGGGGCGGGCGCCAGCACCCCGGCCAGCGCGACCCGCTGGCGCTCGCCGCCTGAGAGCCGGGTGATGCGGCGACCGCGCAGGTGCCAGATCGCGAGGGCGCGCAGCGCCGCCTCGACCCGCTCCTGGAGCAGGGCCCGGGGGCAGGCGAGGTTCTCCAGCCCGAACGCCACGTCGGCGGCGACCCGGCCGAGGACGAACTGGGTCTCCGGCTCCTGGAAGACCATGCCGACCCGGCGCGCGAGCGTGCGGGTGGGCGTGCGCAGGGCGTCTGCGCCGTAGACCGACACCCGTCCCCGCGCGCGGCCGCCGTGGAAGTGCGGCACTAGCCCGTTCAGCGTGCGCAGCAGGGTGGTCTTGCCGGAGCCGGAGTCTCCCCGCACCACCACCGGCTCCGGCCCCAGGGTGCAGCTGATCTCCGCCAGCGCCGCGGAGCCGGAGTCCGGATACCAGTAGCTGAAGCCCTCGAAGCGGGCCATCGGAGCGGGGCTCACGGCAGCCAGGCCCCCAGGATGAGGAGAGCGCAGGCCCCCAGCACCGCGGGCGCGAGCACGGGTCCGGTGGGCGACGGGTAGGGGTACCAGACCGGGTCGCCGCCGGTCAGGCTGGCGGCCAGGAAGAGGCCCAGGGCGGTCGCCGCGCACGCGAGTCGGGCGCGATCCCCCCGCGACCGGGTGGCGACCCGGTAGGCGGTGCGGGGCCCGGTCCCGAAGCCGCGCGCCTCCATGGCTTCCGCCAGCTGCAAGGAGCCCTCGACCGCGGTCAGCACCGCGGGGACTACCACCGCCGCCCAGGAGCGCAGCCCGCGTGCCCGCCATCCCCGCATCTGCTGCGCCTCGCGGATGGCGCCGATGCTGCGGGCCAGCCGCGGCACCAGCGCCAGCGCCGCGCCGAGGGCCGCGCCCGTGCGCCGCAGCGGCCCCGGCAGGGCGGCGGCGAGGCGCTCCGGCTCCACCAGCACCGCCACGGTCATCGCCGCGACCAGACAGGCGGCCAGGCCCAGCGCGATGTCGAGACCGAAGAGGGCGGCCTCCAGGGTGATCCGCCCCCCCACGCCGGGCAGCCAGAGGGGCAGCCGGACCAGGGTGTTGTTGCCGGTGTGGCTGAGCAGCGTGTTCAGGAGCACGCTGGTCGCCACCGCGAGCCCCAGCAGAGCCACGGGCGGTCGCCCCGCCCCGGCGGCTCGCCGCCCCCGTCCGAGCATCACCAGGGCGGCGACCGCCAGCAGCGCCCGGGTCGCGGGGTTGTCGGTGGCCAGGGCGATCACGATCACGGCCCCGGCCCATGCCGTCAGCGCCCGCGGGTCGGGCCCGTCGGGCCCGGCGATCACCGCCGGGTGCGCAACGGCGGTGGCGTGACCGGACCCTTGGCCGGCAGGTAGCGCCAGCCGAGGGTCTCACCGGCGCGCAGCCGGATCCCGCTGATGCCGGTGCTGGCGGCGCGGAAGAGCCCGTGCGCCGGCGCCACGAAGAGCGCCCAGTAGGGGGCGCCGGATGTGAAGCACTGGGTGTACGCGGGGGGGACGTGATCCAGCGCGCAGACGGCGTCGCCGAAGCTGAAGTGCTGCAGCGCGATCGTCACCCCGCTCCGGTGCATCACGGTCTCGGCACTGACCGCGCCGGGTCCCACCGCAACGCATCGATCGAGGATGGTGTGCGCCGAGACCTCGACCACCACCGTCACGTGCGCGCCGATCTGGGCGCTGCAGGCGCCCTCAGAGCGGGCGGGGGGAGTGGCCGCGCCCCCTCCGCATCCCGCGAGCCCGGCTCCCAGCAGCAGCAGGGCCAGAGTCGCGCGGGCCCCCGTCGTCCGAACCATGGTCGGTCCTCCGGCGGACGAGGACCCCACGCCGAAGGCCGGCCCACCGCCACAGGCCCGTCCCTCCCGTTGCGCGCGGGGGTGAGTCGGTCCGCCCGGGCCGGTCTCCTGGCTCGCGGATCGTAGCCGAGGGACCGCCTTCCCGGGAGTGCGATCCCGGTGGCGTTCGGTCCCTGCTCCCCGCTCACAGTTGCGCGACAGCTCCGGACTCGGGTCGGCCCCCAACTCGGGGACGCCCTGCACCGGATTCCCATTCGCCCGTGCGGCTCTTCAGTTGTGGGGACATGGTACGGCGGGCGCGGGTGGTTGAGGGAGCGCCGGTCCGCTAGGCTGACCCTTCGGGCGGGGACCGGTCCCCGCCCCCGATCCGCATCAGCCCGTGCCCCGGCGGCGCTCGCCCGGGAGGACCTGTGACCACCGCCAGCGTGACCCGCCCGTTCTCCCCGACCCGGCGCGCGGGCGTCCCCGGTCGGTCCCGGCGCCCCGTCAGGCGCGCGTGCCTGCCGCGGGAGGGGGCGAGCGATGGCTGAGGCGATCCGCGGGCTGCGCACCGCCGACGTGCGCTTCCCCACCTCGCAGGGACGGCACGGGTCCGATGCGCTCCACCCCGCGCCGGACTACTCGGCGGCCGTCGTGGTGGTGGAGACCAACTCGGACGACGGGATCGAGGGACACGGCCTGGCCTTCACCCTGGGCCGCGGCACCGAGGTGGTGGTGGCAGCGATCCAGGCGCTCGCCCCGCTGGTGGTGGGCCTGCCGCTGGGAGCCGTCGAGTCCGACATGGGCTGGATCTGGCGCCGGCTCGCCGGGGACGGCCAGCTCCGGTGGCTGGGGCCGGAGAAGGGGGTCATCCACCTTGCCACCGCGGCGGTGATCAACGCCCTGTGGGACCTGCGCAGCCGTCGCGCCGGCCTCCCGCTCTGGCGCCATCTGCTCGCCTGCAGCCCCGAGGAGCTGGTCGCCTGCATCGACTTCAGGCACCTCACCGACGCCCTCACGCCCGAGGACGCGCTCGAGCTGCTGCGCCGGGGGCGCCGGGGCGGCGCATCCCGTGAGGCCGAGCTGGTGGCGGCGGGACTGCCCGCCTACACCACCTCGCCCGGGTGGCTCGGGTACGCGGACGACGAGCTGCGCACCCGCTGCCGGGCGGCGGCCGAGGCCGGATTCGAGCTGGTCAAGCTCAAAGTCGGTGGCGACCCGCTCGCCGACCGGCGTCGCTGTGCGGTCGCACGGGACGAGCTCGGCCCCGGCCGGCGGCTGGCGCTCGACGCCAACCAGGCCTGGGATGTCGCGGCCGCGGTCGTGGCGACCCGGCAGCTGGCCGGCTTCGACCCCCTGTGGATCGAGGAGCCGACCAGCTGCGACGATATCCTCGGCCACGCCGCGATCGCCCGCCAGGTCGCGCCCATCCTGGTGGCGACCGGGGAGCACGTCCACAACCGGGTGATGTTCAAGCAGCTGCTCGCCACCGGAGGGATGGGGGTGTGCCAGCTGGACGCCTGCCGTCTCGGCGGGGTCAACGAGGTGCTGGCGGTGCTCTGTCTCGCCGCCCTCCATGACGTGCCCGTGTGCCCCCATGCTGGCGGGGTGGGCCTGTGCGAGATGGCCGTGCACGTCGCCGCCTTCGACGCGCTGGGCGTCGGCGGCGAGCGCGGCGACCGCACGGTCGAGTGGGTCGACGAGCTCCACCAGCACTTCCAGGACCCCGTCACGGTCGAGCGCGGCCGCTACCGGCTGCCCGAGGCGCCCGGATTCGGAACCAAGTTCTGTGCCGACTCGGTGCGACGCTTCCGCTTCCCCGGCGGCGCGGCCTGGCGCCGAGCGACCGGGGCGGCCCCCGGGGAGGTCTGATCCGTGCGCTGCACCCTGCTCGTCGGCTGCCTGGTCGACACCCTCTACCCCGCGGTGGGTCGGGCGACCGTCAGGCTGCTCGAGCGGCTCGGGCATACCGTGGACTTCCCCCCGGAGCAGACGTGCTGCGGTCAGATCCACGCCAACACCGGATACCGCGAGCCCGCCCTGGTGCTGGCCCGCCGGGTGGTGCGCACCTTCGAGGGGGCGGAGTCGGTCGTGACTCCCGCCGCCTCCTGCGCGGCGATGGTCCGCCATGGCATCCCTCAGATCGCGGCCGCCGCCGGCGACGACCAGCTGGCGAGGGGTGCGGCGGAGCTGGCGCCCCGCGTCTACGAGCTCTCCCAATTCCTCACCGACGTCCTCGGCCTCACCGATGTGGGCGCGGCCTATCCCCACCGCGTCACCTACCACCCGACCTGCCACGCGGTGCGCACGCTGGGAGTGACCGACCAGCCCCTGCGCCTGCTCGGGTCGGTGCGCGGGCTCCAGCTCTGCCCGCTTGACGACGCCGCCACCTGCTGCGGGTTCGGCGGCACCTTCGCGGTCAAGAATCCCGACGTCTCGCAGGCGATGCTGTCGGACAAGGTCGCGGCGGTGCTGGCCAGCCGGGCCGAGGTGGTGTGCGCCGTCGACAGCTCATGTCTCATGCACATCGGGGGCGGGCTGGCCCGGGGCCGGACCGGAGTTCGCACCGCCCACCTCGCCGAGGTGCTGGCCGCCAGCGACCGCGCCCGATGACCGCCGCCGAGCCCGAGCCGTTCCCACAAGCCGCCCGGGCCGCGCTCGCCGACAGCCAGCTCCGCGCTAACCTGGCCCGGGCGACCACCACGATTCAGGCCCGCCGGGCGGCGATGATGGCCGAGCTCGGCGACGGGGAGGCGCTGCGGCGGCGCGCCGCCGCGATGCGGGACGCCGCGCTGGCCGGGCTGGACCGGCACCTCACCCAGCTGGAGCGGCAGGTGACCGCCCACGGCGGGACGGTGCACTGGGCGCGGGACGCCCGCGAGGCGAGCCGGACGGTGTCCGATCTGGTCGCCGCCACCGGTGCCGTCGAGGTGGTCAAGGTGAAGTCGATCACCACCTTGGAGATCGGACTCAACTGCGAGCTGGAGGCGCGCGGCATCCGGGTGGTGGAGACCGACCTGGCGGAGCTGATCTGTCAGCTCGCGGGCGAGCCGTCCTCGCACATCCTCGTCCCCGCGATCCACCGCAATCGGTCGGAGATCCGCGACCTCTTCGAGCGCCATCTCCCCGAGGCGGTCGACTTCCGCGAGCCGGGACAGCGTCTTCCCGACGACCCCGCGGTCCTCACCGCGGTCGCCCGCGCCCACCTGCGCCGCCGCTTCCTCACGGCCACGGTCGCGATCAGCGGCGCCAACTGCGCCGTCGCCGAGACCGGCAGCGTGATGGTGGTGGAGTCGGAGGGGAACGGACGGATGTGCTGCACCCTTCCCCCCACGCTGATCACCGTGATGGGGATCGAGAAGGTCATCCCCCGCTGGCACGACCTGGCGGTGATGCTCCAGCTCCTGCCCCGCTCGGCCACCGGCGAGCGGATGAATCCCTACACGTCGCTGTGGACCGGGGTCACCCCGGGGGACGGCCCCCAGGCGTTCCACCTGGTGCTGGTCGATGCCGGGCGCACGCGCGCGCTGGCGGACCCGGTGGGTCGCCAGGCGCTCCGCTGCATTCGCTGCTCGGCCTGCCTCAACGTCTGTCCGGTGTACGCCCGCACCGGCGGACACGCCTATCGCGCCGCCGTCCCCGGACCGATCGGCGCCATCCTCACGCCGCAGGTGCGCGGGCTCGCCGGGGCGGCCTCGCTCCCTTTCGCCTCCACTCTCTGCGGGGCCTGCGCCGCGGTCTGCCCGGTCGGCATCGACATCCCGGCCGTGCTGGTCCACCTGCGCCACAAGGTGGTGGCGGCGGCCCCGCGGGCGGGGCTGCGCCCGGAGGCGCGCGGGATGGCCTGGCTGGGCCGCATCCTCGCCGAGCCGCGCCGCTACGAGCGGGCCCAGCGCCTCCTTCAGCGGACGGGGCGCCTCCCCCGCGTCGGCCCGCTGGCGACCTGGGCGCGGGCGCGTGAGCTTCCCGTGGTCCCCGCCGAGACGTTCCGCCAGTGGTGGCGCCGGCGGTCTGGGGGATGACGCCGGACGCCACCGCCCGCGCCGTCGTCCTGGCCCGGATCCGGGCGGCTCAGGATGGGGTGGAGAGGCCCGCGCCCGCGCCCGGGCCGCAGCGCCCCTCGCCCGGGGCGGCCGTCCAGGACCCGGTTGCTCACTTCCTGGACCGGGCCGCGGACCACGGCGCCGGGGTCCACCGGGTGGCGCCGGACGGGGTCGCGGGGCTGCTGGAACGGCTCTGCCGTGCCCGGGGCGCGCGCCGGGTCGGGATCCCCGCGGGGCTGGACCGCGGCTGGCTGCCGCCGGGGGTCGAGCTGGTCGTCGACGGCCAGCGCTCCGCCCCGCTCGCCGCCGCCGCCCTGGACGCGCTCGATGGCGCCATCACCGGCTGCGCGCTGGCGATCGCCGAAACCGGGACCGTCGTCCTCGACGGTGGGGTGGGACAGGGGCGGCGCGCGCTCAGCCTTGTTCCCGACTGGCACTGCTGCCTGGTGCGGGCGGACGACGTGGTGCCAGACGTGCCCGACGCGATCGAGCGGCTCGCGCCCGCCGCCGCCGCGGGTCGGCCGCTCACCCTGATCTCCGGCCCATCCGCCACCTCCGACATCGAGCTCGACCGGGTGGTGGGTGTGCACGGCCCCCGCCGGCTCGACCTAGTGGTGGTCGGCTGAGCCCGCTCAGCCGGGGGCCGGCTGGGGCCCGCCCCCGCCGGGCCGCAGCCAGCCCAGCCCCGCCCGGCGGGCGGCCAGGCGCAGCAGGAACTCGCGGTCGCCGAGGCAGTTGAGCCGGATCGCCGATCCGTCCGCGAAGCGCAGCCGGACCGTGGGGATCAGCAGGTGGTGACGCCCGGCCGAGGCGGCATCGACCAGGGTCTGGGCCGGCACCGACCAGACCAGCTGCTTGTGGGGTCCGACGCTCGGGTACCAGACCGCCAAGCGGCGATCGGTGACCGCGAGCAGCCAGGTTCCCGGAAGGCCCCGGCAGCCCGGGTAGGCGGCGGCCAGGCTTCCCGCCGTCCCCTCGCGCGCGGCCCGCTCGCAGGCGTCGGCACCGAGATCGGCCGCCATCGGGCCGCGCCGCCCCCAGCCGAGGGCGTTGGAGGCGGTCCCGGTGATCCGAACCGCCGCGGCCGCGACCACCGCCTCTCCGTCCTGGAGAAGCCCGCGAAAGGCGGTCGCCGAGGCGGCGTAGTCCACCGCCCCAGCGTAGTCCTCGGACGGCTCCGGGGCCACCACGATCCCGTCGCAGCTCGTTCGCGGGCAGGCGACCCGCCCTGGACCCGGATCCGCCGGAGCTCTCAGGAGCCGGCCCCTGAGACCCGGACGCCGCCCCGGCGGCGGCCCAGGTCCAGCGTGAGCCGACCCCCAGGAGCATCGCGTGTGAAGATCACGCGATCCCCGCGGGTGCGGCATTCCGCCGTCATCGGACGGTCCAGCCGGGCCTGCTGCTGGATCAGATCGGCCACCGCGGCGTGGTCGCGGTCGTCCAGGCGCGCGGCCGGGTCGGAGAGGATCACAGTTCCCCCAGCGGCGGCCGCCACCGCGGTGAGCGCCTCCCGCACGGGCGCGGTCGTGTCCGTACGGAGCAGGCAGTCAGGGTCGTTGACCCAGAGCCGGCGATGCATCCAGGCCCGCCGCAGGCTTCCGACCGCGGCATTGCCCGCGGCCGGGGCCGACGCCCCCCGCGGCACCGGCACGGTGGCATCCCAGCGGGGCCGCCAGCGTCGGGTGACGTCCGCCGCCACCCGGAAGCTGTCGGCGACGCCGACCGCGGTCAGCCAGGGGCACCCGCAGATCAACAGGTGCGCCTCGTCGCCCACGCCGGCCCGGACCGCGTCGAGACCGGCCGCGAGCGCCGCCGCCCGGGTCCACCCCGCCTCCTTGTGGTGGCCGGCGGCGGCCGCGGCGAACCCGAAGTCGGCCTTGAGGTAGCTCACGCCGAGTCCGCGGATCGTGGCGAATGTCGCGCGCAGGTGCTCGCGCACCTCGGGCTGGGAGCAGTCGAGGGCGGCGGCCTCGTCCATCCACGGCATGCACACGACCGGGGCGCCCTGGGTGTCCCTGAGCAGCCAGGTAGGGTGGTCGCGGGCGACCCGCGATCCCCGCCCCGCCGCGAAGGGTGCGGCCCACAGCCCTGCCACGAACCCTGCTCCGGCGATGGTCTCGATCAGGCCGGCGAGGGGCGCGCCGACCTCGGGACGGGTCGTGAGCCAGTCACCCGTGGCGGCCTGGTAGCCGTCGTCCACCTGGATCACGCGCAGGAGGTCGCGCCATCCCGCCAGACGCGCCACGGTGTCTTTGACACGGGCGGCGGTGAGGTCGGGGCCATGGGCGGTCCAGGAGCACCACCCCATCACCGCTGGGCCGGCGGCGCGGGCGCGGTTGCGGCGGCCGACGGCGTCGGCGTAGGCGGCCAGCGCCGCCCCCGGTGTGGGGCCGGCGAACCAGCCCACGGGGTCGAGCCGAAGGGGCTCACGGGCAACCATCACCCCCTCGAGCGAGGCGGTGCAGCGGACCGCGCCCCCGGTCCCGCCCCAGCTCACCCAGCCAAAGTGCCGCCGGGCGGAAAGGAAGCCGACCGCGAGCGCGCCGTCGCGTGTGCCCACAACCGCTACCGCGTCGCTCGCCCCCGCCGGCCGGGCGACGCCGCCGTCCAGCGAGCGGGCCGCCCAGGGCGGGCACCCCGCCGGGCGCCGCTCCAGCCGGGGACCGGTCGCGGACCAGGACTGCCAGCCCTCTCGGTGGACCACGCCCGTGGGGGCGGGGGCCCCGCGCAGATGGAGCACGACCCGGCCGGCCGGGCGTCTGCCGGCGGCTGCCAGGGCCCAGTGCACCGGGGCAGCGGCCACTGGCGAGGCGGCGCCCCGTCGGGCCAGGATCGTCCAGGGTCCGCAGCGGAGCTCGGCGGCATCGCGCCAACGGGCGTGGTGCGCTCGTCCATCCGGGTCCACCACCGTCACCCCGACCGGCTCCATCGCCCCATCTTCCACCGCGCTGTGGGTGCTCCGGGCGCCGCTCGTAACCGTTGGGGACCGTGGGCGTTGCACCGGCTGATGGGGACCCGGCCGCGCCCCGGCCCCCGCGCCCCGATGGGGTCGTGGGAGCCGGGGCTCCGCGTGCTGGCGGGGGGGGCTCTGGCTCTCGCCGTCGCCGGCTGTGCCGCCGGCGCGCCGGCGCGCCCGGCGGTGGGCCGGGCGCGCCACCCCATCCCGGTCGCCTCGTCTGCCACAGGGCTGCGGCTCTCCCGCGCCCAGGGAGTCGAGGCCCCGCCCGGCTTTCGGGTCCAGGTGGAGGCCAGCGGGCTGGGCCACCCCACCGCGATGGCGTATGGCCCGGACGGGCGCCTCTACGTCGCCGAGTCGTCCGGCGCGATCGTGGTGGCGGTTCCGGGCAGCCGACGGCCGCTGGACTTCGCTGCCGGATTTCCCTCGCCGCAGGGGCTGGTCTGGCTGGGGCACACCCTCTACGTCGCCGCCCAGGGCCAGGTGGACCGGGTCGTCCTGGTGCGGGGGCGCGCCGCCCGCCGGGTCCGGGTGATCGGGGGACTGCCCCACGGCCTGCATCACCAGAACGCCCTCATCCGTGGACCCGATGGGCGCCTGCTGATCGCCTCGGGCTCCACTTGCAACCTCTGCCGGGAGCCGACCGCGAACGCCGCCGCCGTGCTCTCGCTGCTGCCATCGGGGCGCGGGCTGCGCCGGGTCGCGACCGGCCTGGCCGACCCGGTCGGCCTCGCGGTCCAGCCGGGGACGGGACGGCTCTACGCCACCGTCGACGGCCAGGCCGGCCTGGGCAGCATGGCCAACCCGGAGCCGGCCGACATGCTGGTGCGCGTCCTGCCCGGCGGCTGGTACGGCTGGCCCGGCTGTTGGCCGGACGCGCGCCTGCTGGTGATGCAGGGCTCCTGCCGCGGGGTGACGACCCCGGCGGCCTTCCTCGGGCCGCACGCGGGCGCCGCCGGGATCGCCTTCTACACCGGGACCAGCTTCCCGCCCGGTTACCGGGGCAACCTCTTCGTCGCCGAGTGGGGTGAGGCCCGGTCGACCGCGGGTCCGGGCCGCCGCGTCGCCCGGATCGTGCTCGGGCGCGACGGGACCGCCGCGATCTCCGACGTCAGCGTGTTCGCCCAGGGCCTGGCCCACCCGATCGCGGTCCTGGTCGACCCGAGGGGCGCGCTGCTGGTCCTCGACTGGGGCCGCGGGGTCATCTACCGGATCCAGGCCGACGCGGCGCCCTGACCCGGCGGGACGGTTCGGCGCGGCTGCTACCATCGGCCACGGGAGCCCGCCACCGGTGCAGATGGGGGTCTGTGGAGCACACCCGCGGGGAGCGACGGGGAGACGCGACCGCCACCGCGTCGCCCGCATCCGCCCCCCCGCTCCCGGCGGCGCCGGCCCGGTGGCGCCGCCGCGAGGGCTGGGTCGGATGGCTGGCGCCGGTGATCTTCTGCCTGCTGCGTGCCCCCTCCCTGATCGAGCCGCACTGGTACACCGACGAGGCCGGGTACGCGGTCACGGCCTGGCTCGCGATCCACGGACACCCGCTGTACGGAGCGGTCTGGAACAACAAGCCCCCCTTGCTGTTCTGGACCTACGGCCTGCTGGTCGCCTGGTTCGGTCCTTCCGAGGCGGCCCTCCACGCGGCATCGCTCATCTCCGGACTGATCGCGGTGGGGGTGGTCCATCGCATCCTGCTCCGTCACCAGGGCGCCGCCCGAGCCGCCATCGGGGGGCTGATCGCCGCGGTCCTGCTGGGGACTCCGGTCCTCAACGGCGACCTCGCGCTTCCCGAGAACCTCTTGATCGGCCCGGCCGCGGTTGGGATCCTGCTCCTGCTTCGCGCCGAGGACGCCTCCCCCGGGCGCCGGACGCTGGGGTGGACCGCCGCCGCCGGCGGGTGCTTCGCCGTCGCGACCCTCTACCAACAGACCGCCCTCGACGTCGTCGGCGCCGCCACCCTCTGGCTGTTGGTCCGCTCCGGTTGGTCGGGACGGCACCGGCTGGCGGCGCTGCTCGGCCCCTGGGCCGCCCTGGTGGTGGCGGCGCTCGCCCCCTACGCGATCTGGGTGGGGCCGTCCCGCCTGGTCTTCCTGCTGGTCACCAGCTACACCGGCTACACCGCCAGCTCGCTGCCTCCGACCCTGACCAACCTGGCGGTGCGGCTGATCGAGGTCGGCGCCCTGCTGGCCGGGGCGTGGCTGGCGCGCCGCCTCCCCAGCTGGCAGCTGCTGGTCTGGATCTGGGCCGCCTGCGCCCTGATCGTGGCCACCCTGCCCAACCGTCCCTACCCGCACTTCGGGCTTCCGGCCGTCGCCCCGGTGGCGATCCTGCTCGCGAGCGCGCGGTGGCCGAGGGCCGACGCCTGGCGCCGGCTGGCGTCGCCCCCGCGGGTCGGCGAGGCGCTCCTGCTGCTGGCCGCGCTCGTCCCCGTGGGTATCGGCTGGTCCCTGCTCAGCCCCCCCGGGGCCTTCTATTCGCTGGAGCTCACCGGCGTCTACTACCAAAGTGTCCTCGGCCGGCTCGACGGCACGCTCGGCCGGTCCGCGTTCCGCTCCCCCTTCGGCCAGGAGGCGACCGCCGAGGTGGCGGTCGCCTCCTGGCTGCGCTCCCATCACCTCGCCGGCTCCAGCGCGGTGGTCTGGTCGGCCAACGCGTGGGTGGACCTGCTCACCCCGCTCCGCCCCGACCTGGTCACCCCCACCGTGTACATGAACGAGTACTGGTTGGGGGCGGCGGGGGTGCTCGCGCGGATCCGGCGCGCTCGCCCGCGCGTGATCGTCGCCGACCAGACGTCGCTTGAGGAGTTTCCCGGGGTGGTCCCGATCCTCCACGCAGCCTATCGCGAGGTCGAGGTGGCGGTGCCCATGAGCGTGTGGCTGCGGCGCAGCTGAGCCGCCGCCGGGGCGGCGGTGTCCCCCCGGCTATCCTGGGAGCGGATGCAGCGGCGCGACGACCTCCGCAACGTGGCGATCGTCGCCCATGTGGACCATGGCAAGACCACCTTGGTCGACGCCATGCTCCGCCAGACCGGCTCGTTCCGCGCCAACCAGCCGGTGGGCGACCGGGTGCTCGACTCGGGAGACCTGGAGCGGGAGAAGGGGATCACGATCCTCGCCAAGCACATCGCCGTCCAGGTCGGCGGGACCAAGCTCACGATCGTGGACACGCCGGGCCACGCCGACTTCGGCGGTGAGGTGGAGCGCGCTCTGGCGATGGTCGACGGCGTCCTGCTGCTGGTCGACGCCTCCGAGGGGCCGCTGCCTCAGACCCGCTTCGTGCTCCGCAAGACGCTGGAGGCGCGGCTGGCGGTGGTGGTGGTGGTGAACAAGGTCGATCGCGCCGACGCGCGGGTGGTCGAGGTGGTGCGCGAGGTGGAGGAGCTCTTCTTGGACCTCGACGCCGACGAGCACCAGATCGGCTTCCCGGTGCTGTATGCCAGCGCCCGGGCGGGCTGGGCCAGCACCCGGCCCGGCGCCATCGGCACCGACCTCGGCCCCCTGTTCCAGGCGATCCTGACCCACGTGCCTGCGCCGGCCTTCGATCCCGAGCTCCCGCTCCAGGCGCTGGTGACCAACCTGGGCGCCTCCCCCTACGTGGGGCGGCTCGCCATCTGCCGAGTCCACCACGGCACGCTGCGCCAGGGGGCGATGGTCGCCTGGTGCCGGATCGATGGCTCGGTCCAACGGGGCCGGGTGACGAATCTCTACCAGTCGAAGGCGCTGGAGCGGGTCGAGGTGACCGAGGCGGGTCCCGGCGAGATCGTCGCGGTCGCGGGGTTCCCCGAGATCTCCATCGGGGAGACGCTGGCGGATCCCGAGGACACCCGCCCGCTGCCGGCCCTGCTGGTGGACGAGCCCAGCCTGGCGGTGACGGTGGGGATCAACTCCTCTCCGCTGGCCGGGTCGGACGGGGCCAAGCTCACCGCGCGGCTGGTCAAGTCCCGACTCGACCAAGAGCTCTTGGGCAACGTGGCGATCCGCGTGCTCCCGACGGAGCGCCCGGACGCCTGGGAGGTGCAGGGGCGGGGCGAGCTCCAGCTGGCGGTGCTGGTGGAGACCATGCGGCGAGAGGGCTTCGAGCTCACGGTGGGCAAGCCTCAGGTGGTGACGCGCACCATCGACGGGCGGCTTCATGAGCCGATGGAGCGGCTCGCCGTCGATGTCCCCGAAGCCTACCTCGGGGTCGTGACTCAGCTGCTGGCGCTGCGCCGGGGGACGCTCCAGACGATCGTGAATCACGGTACCGGCTGGGTCCGAATGGACTACCGCATCCCCAGCCGCGGGCTGGTGGGATTCCGCACCGAGTTCTTGATCGAGACCCGCGGCACCGGCGTCCTCCACAGCGTCTTCGACGGCTTCGAGCCCTGGCATGGGGAGCTCCGCACGCGCCGCAGCGGCTCGATGGTGTCCGACCGCCGCGGGCTGGCCACCACCACCGCGCTGATGGCGCTGGGGGAGCGGGGCACGATGCTCATCGGCCCGGGCACCTCCGTCTACGAGGGGATGGTGGTCGGGGAGAACGCCCGCCCCGACGACATGGACGTCAATCCCACCCGGGAGAAGAAGCCGACCAACGTGCGCTCCTCCACCGGCGACGAGCTGGAGCGACTGACCCCGCACCTGCAGCTCTCCCTCGAGCAGGCGCTCGACTTCATCGCCGAGGACGAGTGTGTCGAGGTCACCCCGGCCACCGTCCGCCTGCGCAAGGTGGTGCTCGATCAGCAGGTGCGGGGACGGCAACGAGGGCGCGCGCGCCGAGACCTCTCCGGCTGACGCATCCCCGACCCTGCGTCCCGGGGATCGGGTCGCGCCGGCGCTCGCTCCCCCACCGTCCGGCGCACGGTCGCCAGCGTTCCGGCGACCCCGCTCCGGCTGCGCCGAGGCGCCCTCCACCCGGCCCCACCGCCGTCGAGTAACCGCGGCCAGGGCGGCGGCAGCCGCGTGGATGGCTCGGGCGACGCAGCGGCTGCTCGGGTGCCGGCGCGCGGGGACCGGGACACTGGCGGCCGCGAGCCCCGCGACGAGGGCGAGCCCCTCCTGCTCGAGGCCACCCGAGCGACCTCCCCGGTCGCCGGATAGCCGGGGACGAGCGGGGAGGCGGCGACGCGGATCAGCGGTGGAGGGTGGCCGCTGCCCTCAGGACCGGGATCGTCCGCTCCGCGAGGCCGGCGGGCGCCGCCCCGACCACGAGCGCTCCCCTGAGGAGGCCCCGGTGGGCGGTGACTGCGGCCGGCCCCTGCTCGGCGCTCGGGCAGCACCCCCGCACGCCAGGTCATGTCGAGCCAGCCCACCGGATGACGCGGTCGGCGCCGGTCGAGGCACGCGATGGTGAGCAGCAACGCCAGACGGAGCCGGGCCCTGCTGGTGCCCGAGGCAGCCTCCGCGGCGGGGAGGGGCGGGCAGGTGCGAGACGACGGCCATGAGGCCGAGCCTCAGCGCTCCGATCACCAGCCCCAGGGCTGCCCCCACTAGGTGGTCACGGGTCCGTCCCCGCCGTCGGGGCCGCGACGAGGTGCCGCCCACCGGCGGCCGGCGCCTGGCGCAGCCAAAGGGACAGGTGCGCCGGATCCACCACGTCCGCGACGGTGCGCAGCAGGTCGCTCGTGACCGTCTCCGGCTCGACCGTGCGCCGGAGCCGATGGGTGACGGCGGCCAGGATGGCGTCGGCGTCGTAGCGAGCGCGGCTGACCTGGCGGTTGACCTGGCGCCGGAGCGGGGTGAAGAGCGTGGCCGCGGCCAGGGTCGAGGCCGCGACCCCGAGCGCGGAGCCGAGGTCGATGACCCGGGTGGTGAGCGCCACCAGTCCGAAGTAGAGACCGGCCAGGACAGCAGTGACCATCGCGTAGGCGACGGTGCGGCTCACCAGCTGGTCGATGTCATAGAGGCGGTCGCGGAGGATCGCCACCCCGATCGACACCGGCAGCGCCGCGGTCCCGACGCTGAGCTCCGCCGCGGCCGCCCCGGCGAGGCCCGTCGGCGCATGGGACGGGACGAGCGAGCCCAGGAGCCCGGTCGGTGTGACGCCGACGACGGTCGGGGCGGTTCCGCTCATCAACCAGGCCTTCTGCTGGCGGCGCACGCCGGTGGAGCGGCGCTAGCTCACCACGACGGGGAATGCGAAGGCCGTCCAGCTGAGCACCAGCAGGCCGAGCCCTACCAGGGCGACCTGGGCCAGGGGACCCGCCCACTCGCTGGGGTGGTCCACCCGGGCGACGTCGCCGCTGAGACCGATCCCGACGGGAGCGCGCAGGAGTCCACCCACGATCACCCCGAGGGTGATGGTCATCCACAGCCCGCTGGCGGCCAGATAGCCCCGCAGGCGCCACCGCCACCGCGGCGATGGGAGCTGGCCGTCGGGAAACACGAGGGCGACGGGGCTGACCAACACCATCGCGGGCTGCCACAGCCAAGTCGCCAGCACCGCCACCGGTCCCAGCGGGAGGCGACCGGCGTGGAGCCGGTAGTCGAGCACCGCATAGAGGGCAGCGTCGGTGCCGGCGACCACCCCGAGGCCAGCCAGCAGCAGGAGCCAGCCCACCGGGTTGGCGGGCTGGGTGCGGGCGACGATCACTCCGACGCTGACGAGGGTGAGCGCGATGAACGCGGCGCCCCTGGGAACACGTCGATCTGGGGATCCCGGGTCGCCGCCCACAGCGGGCCGTAGGCCGCGATCACCAGCACCGCCACGGCGCCGAGCCAGAGCGGAAGCATGGGGGGTTTGACTCGTGCCTGCCTCGGCGGGCCCGTTGCTGCCGACGCCTCGGGGTTCATCGGGTGGAGGCCGAGATCGGCCCGCGGTTCACGGGTCGGGGCGCGAGGTCGGGAGCGTCCCGGATGCCGAACTCGGTTCGCAGCGCCGTGCGCGCCGCCAGCGCGCCGCAGAGCCCGTGCACGCCAGGCCCCGGTGCGGTCGAGGCCGAGCAGAGGAAGACGCCGGGCAGCGGGGTGCGATGCGGGTCCCACCGCAGGGTCGGCCGGAACACGCTCTGGCGCAGGTCCTGCCTGCCGGCGGCGATGTCACCGCCGACGTAGTTGGGGTCATCGCGCTCGAGCGCAGCCGCGGTGCGGGTGGTGTGGGCCAGCACCAGCTCCCGAAAGCCGGGGGCGAAGCGCTCGACCTGGGCCTCGATGCGCCCGGTCATGTCGGTGCTGGACCCGGCCGGGACGTGACAGTAGGTCCACAGGGTGTGGCCGCGGTCGGGAGCGCGGCTGGGATCGACCACCCCGGCCTGGATGGCGAGCACGAACGGGCTGCTGGGATGCTCTCCGCGCGCGACCGCCGCCTCAGCCGCGGCGACCTCCTCGAAGGTGCCGCCGAGGTGGAGGGTGCCGGCACGGCGGCAGTCGGGGTTCGCCCACGGCACCGGCCCCGCGAGCGCGAAGTCGACCTTGCACACGCCAGCGCCGTAGCGGAAGCGCTCCAGGGCCCGGCGGTAGCGCGCGGACAGGCGCCCGCCGGCGAGCCCCACCAGCGCGCGCGGGGTGACGTCGAGCAGCACCGCCCGCGCCGGCGGCAGTTCCCTCAGCGACCCGACCCACCGCCCGGTCTCGACCCGGCCGCCGCCGGCCACCACGGCGGCGACCATCGCATCGGTCAGTCGGCTGCTCCCACCCTCGACCACTGGCCACCCCACCGCGTGGGCGAGGCTGCCGAGCAGGAGCCCGACCCCGGCGGTGGGGCGGCTCGAGAGCGGGCGGATCGCGTGGGCGGCGATGCCGGCGAACAGAGCCCGGGCCTCGACTCCCGAGAACCCTCCCGCCAGCGACGCCGCCGAATCCAGCCCGTGGCGCAGGAAGGCGGCCAGCCCCCACGGTCGGTGCGGCAACCGGGGACCCGATCCCAGCACGAAGGCGACCAGGTCGTCGGGTGCCTCCGCCAGCTGGGCGAAGAGGCGGCGGTAGCGAGGGCCGTCAGCCCCCAGCCCCGCCGCCGTCTCGGCCACGCTGCGGTGCGCTGCGGCCGCCCGTCCACCGTCGAGCGGATGGGCGAAGGGGAGCTCGGGCTGGAGCAGGCGCACACCGCGGGCGGCGAGATCGAAGCGCCGGAAGAAGGGCGAGGCGAGCGCGAGGGGGTGGGCGGAGGAGCAGGTGTCGTGGCGAAAGCCGGGGAGGGTGCGCTCCTCGGTGCGGCAGCCACCGCCGGGCCGCGCGGCGCCCTCGATCACGAGCACCTGCAGCCCGGCCGCCGTCAGGGTCACGGCGGCGGCGAGTCCGTTGGGACCACTGCCCACCACCACCGCGTCGACGACCGCCGGGCGGATCGCCTAGGCCCCCGCTCGGGGCCCGCCGAGAGGCGGTCGCGACCCCCGCCGGAGCGGATGGAGAGCGGTCTGCGCCAGGCTGCGCACCATCGCATTGTGGCGGAGATTGCCGGCGTGGCTCCACTGCCGGCGGCGGTCCACCAGCACCCGGTCGGTCCGCACCTTCACGGCGTGGACTCCGACGTGCTCCGCCAGGCGGGTCAGAGTCGCCGCTCAGACCCGGATCGGTGAGTAGCGAGTGGAGGGGGGCCTTGAGGGGGTGGGCGGAGGCGGACGCGGGGGAGCGGTGGACGTGGAGGCCGATTGCACCTCACGAGGGGCCACGGTGACCGGCTGGGGGTCGCCGGTGGCGGGGTCGGGCGTGACGGCGGGCCCCGCGGGGCGTGCGGGGACGACCGGGGTGAGACCGTCGGGGCGACCGGGCCGGGCGCGGTCAGGTCGGGGCGAGGAGGCGGAGCCGGGCGTAGGTGGCGAGGAACACCTCGGCCCACCACCAGCCGCGGGGCAGGCGCAGGTGAACCTGCCGAGCCCCCCGGACCAGTCGGCCCGGGGTCGCGATCAGCCAGCGGCGCAGGGTCGGGCTCGTGCGATACGCGGGGGCGCGGGCGGGATCGACGTCCGGCGGCACGACCGCGGTGGGGGCCACGTCGCGCACCGTGGCCGAGAGCATCGCCATCCAGTTGGTGGCCAGCACGGTGGCCACCAGCCAGCTGGCGTTGGCCCGCGCGGTCCCCAGCGGCAGGTGGATCAAGCCGCAGCCGAGCTTGGCGTCGCGGAAGCGCTCCTCGATGGCGGCGCGCTGGCGCTGCCACTGCTCCACCGTGGCGGCGGGCTCGGGGCGAGCGGTCACGATGAAGCTGTACCCGTAGACGACGTCGACGGCCTCGGCGAGGGCGAGGGCCACCTGCTCCGCCGGGATCGTGCGCCGGCGCCGGGCCTTGGGCGAGCGGCTGAGCGTCGCCGCGTCGAGGGCGACCCGCCGAATCAGCAGCCGCACCGGCTCGTGGCGCCACCCGCCCGGGGTGTACGTGGTCTCAGCGACCTCCGCCCCGGGCATCGCGGTGGCGGGCTGCCAGGCCTCGAGGGCGATCCGTTCCCGGGTCCGCCACATGGCGGGGCTGCGCGGCACCGAAACGGCGAAGCGGACGTGCTGGCGCCGGCATGCGTGGAGCAGGTCGAGCGTGGAGTAGTCGCTGTCGGCCCGGAACGCCACCGGGCCGTGGCCCACCGGCAGGGCCCGCAGCGCCCGGCGCAGCAGGGCCACCACGCTGCGCGTCGGCGCCACGTTGTCGCGCAGGAGCTCGGCGGCCAGCACCCGCTGCCGCTCGACCCAAGTGATCGCCGGGGTGGCGTAGCCGCGCCGCCCCTCATAGTCGCAGGCCGCCCCCTCTTTGTGGTGTCCGTACACCTCCGTATGGGTGGCGTCGCCGTCCAGCGTGATCGGGGCGTGCGGGTCCAGGCCCAGCTCGGCATCGAAGGCATACCCCGCCGCCGCCACCGTCGCCACCGCGGCGTGGCCCTGGCGCCGGGTGAACCGGCGCAGGAGCTGGCCAGCCGTCGGGGCTGCGGGCACGGCCGCCCGCAGCCCCGCCCCGGCGGTGTACCAGCTCCCCCGCCAGGACCAGGCCGGCGAAGGGGGTCAGGGTGGGGTCATCCGCCCGGATGTGGACCAAGCCGCGGGAGGGTGTACGCTTCACGCGAAAGGTGCCTCCGTGCAGGGACACGAGCGGTGTGATTGCTGCTCGATTATCCCAGCATCGAAGGCACTTTTCCCATGTCGCGCCAGCTCCCGGACCGCCCTCCGCTCGGCCTACTCACCGATTGGGGTCACAGGCGTGCCGTACCCGTTGGGATGGGCAGCGGGCTATCCAGGCCGGCGAACGAGGCCTTGGTCCCGGGCCTGTGAGGCCTCGTGACCCGGCGCCCTGCAGCCCCGCCCCCTGGGGCAGGACCCAATCCGAGTGCAACCGGCTGTCCTGCCATCGGGAGCGGGGGCATCAACGCCCCCGCTCCGCCGGATGGCGGACTGCCGTTAGGCAGCGTAGCTGTCGCGGTGACTCCCGTGGACGACCCGCAGGCCGCGAAGCGGGGCGAGGCCGTGTTCCGCACGCCAGTCGCCCACTTCGTTGAGAACCAGCCCGGTGTAGCCGAGCCCGACGAATCCGAGCGCAAACGCGAAGGCAAGCCAGTGCAGCGCCACACCGGTGAACACGACGCTGAAGACCAGCATCACTACTGCCGCGATCCCGGCGATCCCGTCCAGGCCACGCTGCACGAGGGTCCGCGACGGATCCGCCTGAGCCACCGCCGATGTGGCCAAGACGCCGATCGACACGGCTAGCGCCAGCCACGCGGTCACGGTCGGCGCGAACGCCAAGCCGGCCGCGACTAGGAAGCCACCGCCCACCGTCAGAACGCTGTTGGTCACAAACCTGCTGCTCATTGGTCTCAGATCTCCTCTTGGTTGGAGTGGGATTCGGGTGCCTTGCCGTCCGGCGAGAGGCATCCGGGTCAAGCGTGGGTCTGATCCAGCTCCTGCCCTCCTATGTGACGGTCGCCCCCCAGCTGCCACCGATCGTGGTATCGTTCGACGCTGATCGTACCACTAAGTTAGATGAGAGTCAAACATGAGGCCAGTCAGCACGAGTCAGATCGCGAGCGCCCAGGCGCCCATCGACAGCCTCATTCCCAGCGTCGGGGTGAGTGAGCTGTTGCAGGCGCTCGGAGATCCCATCCGGCTCGCAATCGTCCGCACGCTGGGCGAGGCGCCTGGCCCGCGTCCCTGTGGGAGCTTTGACCTGCCCGTGACCAAGTCCACTCTCACGCACCATTTCCGGGTTCTGCGCGAGGCCGGACTGATCGAGCAGAGGTGTCATGGGACGCGCAAGCTCACTCGCCTGCGCGACGTGGAGCTTGAGGTCGCCTATCCGGGCCTCCTCGCCAGCGTCATTCGAGCCGCGGCTCGGGAGCTATCGGGACGCGGTTCGGCGGTCGTCGTCGCGTCCGGCGAGGAATCCGCCACGGTGGTGCCCTAGTACTACAACGATAGTTAGTGTGCCACCTGGGGCGGATCCCGTGTAGAGTTCACGGCACGGGGCACCGCCCTCCCAACGCCGTCATCATGGTGTCCCTGCACGGGGACACTCGATGAAGCCTGTCGATCTCGACCGCCTGGTGCCGGACCTGGAGGCCTTCCATGCGCGGTTCAGTCGGTACTTCTGTCGGAGCGAGGGTCGCACCATGGCCGAGAGCTATCTTGGCGGACTGCTCCGACCGCTCGAGCGCAAGAACATCGAGAACGTCGCCGAGCAGGTGGGCCTGCCCATCCGCGGGCTGCAGCAGTTCATCAGCGTCTCCCCGTGGGATGACGAGGGGTGCATTGACGAGGTCCAGCGCTTTGTCAGCGAGCACCTGGGCGGGAAGGACGGCGTGCTCATCCTCGACGACACCGGCTTTGCCAAGAAGGGGATGTGGTCCGCCGGCGTCGGCCGCCAGTACTCGGGCACGCTGGGTCGCACCGACAACTGCCAAGTGGGGGTGTTCCTCGCGTACGCCTCGTCCA